>NZ_AZGO01000060.1:1218-79238 GCF_001435345.1 Limosilactobacillus pontis DSM 8475
CCAATGGTGGGTCAGCGCCCACTGAAGCAGCCAGATCAGCCCGGCGCAAACCAGGGTCAGCGCCATCGTCAGTAGGGTTCCCCAGAGGATTGGAACAACCTGCTGGTTCTGTAAGCCGTCGAAGAGGAGCTGACCGAGCCCGCCAGCGTTGATCGTTGCGGCAATCGTCGTCATCGCCATCGTCGAGGCTAGGGCCACCTGAATTCCGCTGAAGATCGCCGGCAGGGCTAGGGGCAGTTGGACCTTGGTGAAGGTCTGCCACCGAGTCATGCCCATCCCGTGAGCAACCTCAACCAGGCTAGGGTCAACACCGCGGATCCCAGTGATAAAAGACTGCAACAGGATGTACTCACAGTAGACCGTTAGGACGATCACTGCCGTTTTCATACCCAGCCCCGAGACCGGCAGGAGGAGGGAAAAGAAGGCGAAGCTGGGAATCGAATACAGGAGGGAAAAGAAGTAAACCAGGCCGTTCAGCCAGTTCTGGCGGCGCAAGAAGACGAGCACAATCACCATCGCCACCAGCAGGGCAATCACTAGAGAGGTCAGTACCATCTGGGCGTGTTGGGCCACCTCCTGAAGTATCTCACTGGAGTTCATCTGCCAATACTCAATCATGGTCCCGCCCCCATAGCTCCTGGTTCTGCCAAACGGTCCCCAGTAGTTCCTTGACGAAGGTCGTCGCCGGATGGGCCACGATCTCCTGCGGGGTAGCAAACTGTTCAATCCGTCCCGCATGCATCACCATCACCCGTTGGCCAAGGAAGAGGGCCTCGTTAATATCATGGGTCACGAAGAGGAAGGTCTTGTCCCCCAGGCTGTCGTGGATTCGCTTGACCTCGCGCTGGAGTTCCAACCGGGTCAGGGCATCTAGGGCGCCGAACGGTTCGTCAAACAGGACGTATGGCGGGTTGGTTGCCAGGGCCCGGGCCACACTGACCCGCTGCTGCTGACCACCCGATAGCTGACTGGGGTAACGGTCCGCAAAGCTGGTCGGGTTGAGCTGGACCAGCTTGAGCAGCTCCGTTACACGTGAAACAATCCTCTCCGGAGTCCAGTTGAGCATCTTGGGGACTACCCCGATGTTCTCAGCGATCGTCATGTGGGGAAAAAGGCCGATCTGCTGAACCACGTAGCCGATGTGGCGCCGCAGGTTCACCAGGTCTTGGTCGGCCAGTGGTTTTTCACCGATCAGGATCTCACCGGCACTGGGCTCAAGCAGGCCGTTGATCATCTTGAGGACGGTCGTCTTGCCACTCCCCGAAGAACCAAGGATGGTGACAAACTCCCCCGCCCCGACGGTAAAGGAGAGGTCCGGGATGACCAGGTTGCCGCCGAAGCTCTTCTGGACGTGCTTAAATTGAATACTTGTCTTGGTCATTTCGTTGGACCCTCCTAATCAGAAAATCAAAACCGAGCATCGCCAGCAGCGAGAGCAGGGCCACGCTGACCCCACCGATTACGACATAGGACATATCATACAAGCCTAGGCCGGTGAAAATCAGCGTTCCTAACCCCCCGGCACCGATGTAAGTGGCCAGAGTTGCACTGGCGATGATTTCGACCAGGGCCAGCTTAATCCCGTTCAGAATGTAGGGCATCGCTAGAGGAATCTCGATCTGCCGCCGCAGCTGGCGCCGGTCCATGCCGAGTGCCAGGCCGACTTCCTTGTAGGTGGGACTGACCTCGTTGAAACCAAGGATGGTATTGATCATCAACGGTGGTAGGGCCAAGACCACTAGGGCAATCAGCGCCGGTACTACGCCGGTCCCGATGAATGGGATCAACAGGAAGAGCAGGGCCAGGCTGGGAATGATCCGCAGTACCTGAGCAAAGGCAGTACAGAAGCTGGCCACCGGCTTGACCCGGGAGCCGAGGTAGCCTAGCGGCAGGGCGATTACCATCGCAATCACCAGGGTGCTGGCGCTCAGTAGGATGTGTTGGCCGACATACTGCCAGTACTGGCCGCTGTCGGTCTGAAAGTAATGAATTATCTGCGCTAACAAGAGTATCCCTCCTGATATAAAGAAAGCCGTGATCATTTTCTTGTCACAGCTTGCTAACGATTTACTTCATGTTCTTATTATACCAGTTCTGAGCAACGGTCCGGTAATTCTGACCATCAACCCCAACCTGCTTGTTCAGCTGGGTCACCGCCTTGGTCGTCAGCTTAGCGTCGACCTTGTTCAGGGTCTTCTCCATCTTTGGGTAGCGCTTGACGGCTTGTTTGTTGGCCAGCGGAACCAGGTTATATGGCGGCCAGATGTTCTTGTTGTCCTTGACCAGCTGGAACTTGCTGGTGGCCAGCTGACCATCCGTCGTGGAGACCGGCGCCGCGTCAGCCTTCCCCTGCTCCATGATCTTGTAGAGGAGGTTGGCGTCGTAGTCCTTGATCGACTTGAAGCGGAACTTGCCATAGGCCTTGTCCATCAGTGGTAAGGCGTCGGGACGCTTCTCAAACTCACCCTGGGAGGCAAAGCGGATCTTGTCGGCCTTCTTCTGGAGATCACTCAGGTTCTTGATATTGTACTTCTTGGCCACGCTGGTCCGGATGCCGACCCCCTGCCGGTTATCATCGGGCGCGTACTTAAATGTGGTCAGGCCGTCCTTGGCACCCCCCCTTTGGGCAATACTAGCCATTTGAGCCGCGGACTTACCCTGGCCGTTTTTCTTCAGGTAGGCGGTCACGATCGTCCCGGTATATTCTGGGTAGACGTCCACCTGCCCGGTCTTGACGGCCTTATAGACAACCGAGTTAGAGATGTTCTGCTTGCGAGTCACCTTATAGCCAGCATGTTCAAGAGCAATGGCGTAAATCTCACTGACCGTCTTACTCTCCGGGACACTCTTGGAACCAACGATGATCGGCTTGCTGCTGGCGGCACTTACCGTTGCCGGTACTATTGTCCCGACCAGCAGAGTTACGGTAGCAAATAGGACCGCTGCTATTAACTTTTTGAATCTCATTTTCCTTCTCCTTTTGTAACTTGTTAAGTTTCATTTACACCAATGATAATTTCCTGGTTCCTGTTTGTCAACAAACTTGGCCCTTGTTATTTGTAACTTAATAAATTACAATAAAGGCAGAAGGAGTGATTAGCATGAAAGCCTCGACGCGTTTCAGCGACAGCATCCATATTCTCGCTTTCATCAACATCTACCAGGGGAACCTCCCCCTGACCAGTAATAACATTGCCGCCAGCATCGGAACCTCACCGGTAATGGTGCGGCGGCTAATGAGTCAGCTGCGCAAGGCCGGATTACTCAACACTGTCCACGGGGCCGCCGAACCAACACTTGCCAAGAAGCCAGCCGACATCTCGCTATACGACGTCTACCTCGCTGCCGAGGACGGTGCTCCCCTCTTCACGATCGACCGTAAGACGAACCCGCAGTGCATTGTCGGTGGCAACATCCAGGAAACCCTGGGTGAGGTTTACCACGAAGCGGAGGTCGCCGCGGAGGCCAGACTGTCACGGACCAGCCTCCAGGACATTATCGACAGTATCCAAGTTAAGCAGGCAAAAAAGAACGCCCGGTAAAGAAGGGAAGGATAACACATAAAGTACATGATTACCGGCGCCACCGGTCACCTCGGCCAGCAGGTGGTCGCCCAACTCAGTAAACTAACTACCAAGCAGAGCATTCGACTCGGGGTTCATACCCCGGCCAAGGCTGCCCATCTCAAGGACGACGGTTACGAGATTGCAGCAATTGACTACCACAATGTCGACCAGATGACCGCCGCCTTTACGGGGGTCAACGTCCTTATCTATATTCCCAGTCTGACCTACGACGTTCAAGGGCGGATCAACGAGTTCGAAAACTCCCTGACTGCCATGAACCGGGCCGGCGTCACTGATCTGGTGGACGTCAGCTTCATCGCCGACCAGTTCAACAATCCCTTCCAGATGGCCGGCTACTACGCCTACCTGCCTGCTCGACTGGCCTCGTCCAAGCTCCGGTATGCGGTCTTAAAGAACGCCCTCTACGCCGACCCACTGATCCCCTACCTAACCGAGCTGATCGAGCGGCAAAACGTGATCTAACCGGTCGGTGACCAGGCGATGAGTTTCATCAGCCGGAAGGATAGCGCCGAAGCAATTGCCAACGTCGCCCTCAAGCCATACCTGCGTGACCGCGGACAGAACTACCTGCTGACCATGACCCAGAACTATAACATGGTTGAGCTGGCTCATTTGATGACCGCCGCCACTGGCCAGCAGATTAGCTACGCCCCGGTTTCGCTCCAAGAGTTCGCCGATATCTACCGGGCCGAGGGTGACGGCGACGAGCTGGCCTCGATGTACCACGCCGCCGCCATGGGCCTGATGGACGGGGTCACCAACGACTTCCGGCACATCACCGGCCACGCCCCGCAGGATATGGGAACCTTCCTCAAGGAAAATTATCAACAATGATTACAATAGACTGTTCACTAACGTCACAGTCAAGTACTAGGCCAAAAATAGCGCCGCACGATCGCCAAGCTTCGATCATGCGGCGCTTAATTTTAAGCCTAAAGCAGGTCAAGCAGGTGTCTGATCACTGGTCGCAGCATCTGCTCCTTCTTCCAAACCAACTGAACGTGGGTGTCCCAGGCCGGATAGTCCACCGGGGTAAACGTCTGCTGGGTAGTGCAACGGGCAATTGATTCCGGAACCAGGGCCACACCCATCCCGCGGTCAGCCCAGCGGATAGCGGTCCGGGCGTCGTCACACTTAACCACGTAGAACGGGGTCACTCCCGCCTGAGCAAAGTCACGGTTGAAGATCGCCTCGAAGCGCCGGTAGAGGATCAATGGCACCCCAGCCAGGTCGGTCAACCGTAGCGGGCTCGGTAGGTGCGTGATGGCCGGGTCACCAACTGCTACCATCCGGTCCGTGTTGAGGACCTTCTTCGCCAGCCCCCGCATATTCAGCGGGGTCCGCACGACGGCCAGGTCGAGCAGACCACTGTTGAGGCGGTCCACCAGGTCAAAGGTATTACCTTCAGTGATGTTGAAGGTAAGTCGGGGGTAGTTCCTCGTTAGGGTTTGCATGGCGGTATTGGGGATCAACTCCCCAGCTGATGAGATCAGGCCCAGGTTAATCTGCCCGATCTCACCATTTTCCTCCTGATGGAGCTCGTCGTGGGCCTGGCGTTCGAGGTTGACAATCCGCTGGGCGTAACGTTGGAAGGTCTGCCCCGCCGCCGTCAGCCGGATCCCGTGGGCGTTGCGGACGAAGAGCCTGACCCCCAGTTCCTTCTCCAGCTGCTTCATCTGGTAGGACAGCGGCGGTTGCGTTGTGTAGAGTCGTTTGGCCGCGGCCGTAATCTGGTGTTCCCTGGCAACAACCAGGAACGCCTGTAACTGTTTGATGTTCATACTTCCCTCCTGATATATAAATTCTCAATATCTATTATTATAAAACCGTATTTTATATCAGATTCCGGCTAGACTAATCAGTAGAATTTAGCAAGGGAGTTGTGAAGATTCAGACAGAAAAACAGCCTGGCGCTCACTTTTGGCGCCACTGGCTCTGGGTACTGGGCCTGATCGCGTTTGGGCTGGTTGCCGTAGCCGGTTACGAATATCAACTGGCAACGGGCAGCTAATAAGGTGGTCGTCGGCAACAAGAAGCTGCCCACCCAGTTGAAGGATCGGCGACCGTTCTCCGTCCTGGTCATGGGAACCGACGTCGGTGCCCTGGGCCGGGGAACAAGTTACGCCGGCAACACCGACACGATGGAACTGGTGACTGTCAACCCCCAGCAACGGGCGATCACCATGACCGCGATTCCCCGTGACACCCTGGTTGAAGTCGACACCAAACGCGGCCCCGATTACGTCAAGATCAACGCCGCCTACGCAATCGGCGGCGCTAAACAGGTCGAGCACCAGGTCCATGAGCTCCTCGGCGTCCCGGTCGACTACTACGCCCTGCTCAACATGGGTACTTTGAAGAAGGTCGTCGATGCCGTGGGCGGGGTCACCGTTGACAACCCCTTTGCCTTCACCTACGAGGGACATCACTTCAAGAAGGGGATCCAACACCTCAATGGTGACGAGGCCCTGAAGTACTCCCGGATGCGCTACGACGACCCTAACAACGACTACGGCCGCCAGCGCCGTGGACAGCAGGTGATCGAATCGGCGATCACCACCTTCCGCAAGCAGGGGTCGCTCAGCGATGCCAACCAGCTGATGGTGGCCACGGCCGACGGGGTGCGGACCAACCTCCCCATCAATAACGTCGTCACCCTCTACCTGAACTACCATACCGCCATGACGCACGTCGCCAAGGATCACCTGCAGGGTAGGACGCCGTAATCGACGGCACCGACTTCCAGATCGCCACCCCGGCGGAGATCAACCGGGTATCTAACCGCATCAACACTACCCTGGGTCGGCCGACGACGGGACCGATCCACAATCACGAGACCGCCCTATACCATAACCAGACCAGTTGGAACGGCTACAATCACCTCGCCTT
This sequence comes from Limosilactobacillus pontis DSM 8475, assembly GCF_001435345.1. GTDB lineage: Bacteria > Bacillota > Bacilli > Lactobacillales > Lactobacillaceae > Limosilactobacillus > Limosilactobacillus pontis. Next base: position 7,695 of record NZ_AZGO01000060.1, read on the forward strand.
CACCCTCCCCCACGGCGCGCAGTACAACGTTCCCGGCAACGGTTACTAAAATAAAGAGCTCGCTCTCCCATCACGGAGAACCAGCTCTTTTTTCATACTATTTATTTGCGTTGATAATTCGTTGGTAGTTGACTGGGTCGGTGGCCCCCTCCGTATTGATCACGATAATCTGGGAGTCCTCATCTAGTCCTAAGGTATTCCGTAAATCACGATAATCAGGGTTGCTCAGCACCTCGTTGACAAAGGCAAAGGCCGCGGCTCCGGACTCCCCGGCCACGATCGCGTGATCATTACCGGCTGGGTTGGCCAGCTGGCGCATCCCCTTGGCGGACACGTCATCGGTCAGGGTGCCGTAGAATCTGGCGGTGTCGCGGATGACTGGCCAGGAGATGGCACTCGGTGTCTGGCAGTTGAGCCCGGCCATGATCGTTTGGGGTGACCCGGGAACCGTGTGGGGCCGGCCATCCGCCTGCTCGGCCGACAGGTAGTAGCAGGCTACGGCGGCCGGCTCAACAATCGTGATGGTTGGCAGCTGGTCCTGTGGGAGGGCGTCGATCAGAGCGTTGATCATCCCCGCGGAGAACTGCCCTACCCCGGCCTGCAGAAAGATGTGTGTCGGGACCTGGTCAAGCTGGTGAAGAAACTCATCAGCCATAATCGAGTAGCCATCGGCAATGTCCGTCGGGATGGTCCGGTAGTCGTCCCAGGCCATGTCCTGGATTAGAATGCCGTGCGGGTCCCGGTCCGCCTGGTCACTGGTAAACTTGACCACCTGGTCGTAGTTGAGGTCGGTGATCTGACACGGCGCCCCCAGGTCACGGATATGCTGGGCGCGCACCTGCTGGGAGCCCCTAGGCATGTTAACAACTGCGTGGGTACCCAGCTGCTTAGCGGCCCAGGCGATCCCCCGGCCATGATTACCATCCGTGACGGTGTAGAAGGTGATCTGATCGGCCAGTTTCCGGACCGCCGGCGTCTGAAGCTGGTCGTAGGTCAGGTTCTGCGGGTCGAGCCCGGCCTTACTGGCGATGTACTGGGCCATCGCATACAGGCCCCCGGTACCCTTGAAGGCCTCCAGCCCGAACCGTTGGCCCTCATCCTTCACACTGATCTCACCAACCCCGTACTGGTGCGCCAGGTTGGTTAGACGGTAAAGCGGCGTCACCTGGTAGCTTGGAACTGACCGGTAGAATCTAATGACATCCGTGTTGATCACCTGGCCGCCGCGGACCCGGTACGTAAACGGCGACTTCTGCATTTGTAAGGTCATGATATCTCCTCCTAGTCTAATTATAGCATCCCCGCCTTTTCAAAAAGTATAAAGCAGTATAAAATAAAAGATAAAGTATAAAGCAGTATAAAAGAAAACAAAAAGTATAAAACGATAACTTAGAAGGAGGACCATCATGAAAAACCCGTTTAACCCTAGCTTTGGCCGGGTCCCAAAGATCTACCTAGATCGGGAACAGATCGTTCATCAGTTGGAGGAAGACATCCAAGACGTGGATAGCCCCTACCTGACAACCCTTATCTATGGAATGCGGGGCTCCGGGAAGACCACCCTACTGACGGACGTCAGCCCTGATATTAAGAAGCAACCTGACTGGATCGTCGTCGACCTTACCATGGGAGACGCCCTGATTCCCACGTTGATTGAGCTGGTCTACAAGCAGGCAGATAGCGGTCTGAAGAGTATGTTGAAGAAGGTCTATGGTATTAGCGTCAGCGCGGCCGGGATCAAGATCGACTACCACCACGAGCAGGCCAGCGTAACCAACTCACCACATCAGCCTCTTCTGGAGTCATTGGCCGAAACGCTACAACAGCGGAAACTAAAGCTGCTGATCACCATCGACGAGATCAGTTCAACCCCGGCATTACGTGAGTTTGCGGCCATCTACCAAATTCTGTTACGCAATGAATACCACATCGCCCTGTTAATGGCTGGGTTACCAAGCAAGGTATCGGAGTTACAAAACGATGATGTTCTCACCTTCCTGTTGCGAAGCCAGCGCATCTACCTAGAACCGCTGAGTCTCCTGACAATTAAGAATAGTTACCGTCAGGCCTTCACCCACGGGAAACGAACTATCGATGAGAACACGCTGAACCTCATCACCAGGATCACCAGCGGCTACGCCTACGCATTTCAATTACTTGGCTTCCTCCTGTGGCGAACAAGGTCACAGGTGATCAACCAAACGACGGTTAACCAGGTATTGCCCGACTACAAGGCCGCGCTTTTTAGGAACGTTTACCTCAAGATGCATCAGGAACTCTCCCGGGTCGACCAGGAGTTTGTTTGGGCGATGGCCGAACTTGGCGGTAATACCGTGAAGACAGCAGCGATCGGTGCCAAGATGGGTAAGCCCAAGAACTATATTTCAACCTACCGGCGGCGCTTGATCGATGACCAGCTGATCAAGGCACCCGCCCGCGGGGAGCTTTCCTTCACCCTCCCTTTCTTCGCTGAATTCGTCCAGGAATATCATGACCTCTATTAGGAAAGTGGCTGGGAGAAAGCTTTGTTTTCTCACCAGCCACTTTTCCTACTTTATTCACCATTTTAGAACCAGTTGCGCAGCCAGTTAATGAACTTATCCCACCAAGACAGGGCCTTCTGCTGGGCGGCCTGACCGTCAGCAGAGTTGAGGAACTTCTTGGCCTTGTTCATGATGTCACCGGAAGAATTCTTGACGTTCTTGATCGTATCGTTGACGTGGGAACTGTAGTCCTTGCTGGAGCTGATCGGTGAGTTATTAAACTGGACCAGGGCGTTGATAATCGGCCCGGTGTAGTTCTTGGTCTGATTGTAGATGTTACGCTCCTGCAGGTTCTGGTTCAGGGTTGTCTGGATCGTTGTCTTGGTCGGTGTCTCACCCTGCTTCTTCTGCTGGTTGATCGACTTGGTGGTGTCACCAACCGCTGCCATCAGCTTACCAGGGTAAGAACCATCGTCCTTGTTGGCCGCAATTGCCCCGTTGGTGGCCCCGAGCATCTGGTTGGCGGACTGGGTGTTCTGGCTATTGAGGTCCACCCCATCGGTCGCGATGGCCTTATAGACCCCGGTCAGGGCCGATTCCCCAGAGACGGGTCGGTTGGCGCTGACGGTGATCGTCACGTCAGTCACTCCCGCCATCTGGGCGACCATCGCATACTGCTGCGCGGTGACCTTGGTGATGTTGTTGTCCCCGTTAAACTTCTTGACGTTGACCTGGACCCCGGAGCCTGGGTCGGTCGGCACAATGGAGACCGAGCTGACCATCGCCGCGTTGGTGGTCGAATCGTTCGGGTTGATGTACTTCTGGTAGTCATCAGCGGTGGCCGTCAGGGTCGTGAAGTCGTCCCCCACGGCTAGGACCTGACTCAATTTACCCTTATCCGCTGCCCCGGCCCCGTAGACCACGTAGGACTTTTTCAGGGTATGGGTCTGGCTGGTCGAGTTAGCGCTAGTGGAACTGCTGGTGACCTGGTCAGCAGCGTGAACGACGGTAGAGCTGACCGGCACCGCCAGTAAGGTTAAGGTTAGGGCCGCGGCCGTCAGGGTCTTTGCTAATTTTGCTGATTTCATTGTCATTTCTCCGTTCCTTAGTTTCTCACTCATCATAGGGAAACTAACCGCGAATTACCAGCTTTTTAGCAAATTCTTAAATGTTTAGTGAACAAACAACGAAGCCAGGAGAACAACCCCGAGGCCGATCATGGAGGTCACACAGGTCAGCACCGACCAGGTCGCCAGGGCTTCCTTAAGGCCCAGGCCAAAGTACTCCTTGACCATCCAGAAACCGGCCCCGTTAACATGATCACCGAATGTCGAGCCGGCACCCACGGCTAAAACCATCAGGACGGGATCAACGGTCGTCCCAGCGGCCAGTGGGGCTACCAATCCGGCGCCAGTCAGTGCGGCGACCATTGTTGAGCCCAGGCAGAAGTGCAGTAGAGCCGGAATCAGCCATGCCGCTACCAATGGCGATATGCTCGAGTGCAGAAATAAGGCGGAGATATCATCGGCTACCCCACCGGTGACCAGCACCTGCTTGAAGGCCCCAGCGCCGCCAATGATCAGTAGCATCATCGCAATCTGCTTGATGGCGTTCTCCATCGACTGACCAATCTTCTTCATTGCCGTTCCCCGATGAACACCGAGGACCAGCACGGCAAAAACTAGTGAGATGATCATCGCTAGGTCAGGGTTGCCGATAAACTGGATAATGCTTGAGAAAAGCTGGTGAGCTGGCAAAAGGTACTTGATAACGGTAGCAATGATGATCAGGACCAACGGTAACGTTGCCGTGATGATGCTAATGCCAAAGCCCGGCAGGTCCTTATCCGAATGAGGCTGGTGAATGTCACCCAGCACCGCACTCTGAACGTTCTTACGATAAACCCGTGGGTAAACCTTCATCAGAAAGTGGTTGTACAGTGGGCCGGCAATCAGGACAACCGGAACGGCACAAAGGATCCCCACCATTAGGACCTGGCCCAACGGTGCATGTAAGATTCCCGCCACGGCTACCGGTGACGGGTGCGGGGGGAGGAACGCGTGTGCCACGTTCAGCGCAACCGCCATCGGCAGCGCCAGGTACAGGAAGGCCACGTCAAGTTCAAGTGCGATCGCATAGATGATCGGCAGCAGGATAACCAGCCCCACCTCAAAGAACATCGCCAGACCAATGATAAACGAGGTTAGCACGACGGCTAGTTCAATATACTTGCGACCAAACCGCGCCGTAAAGGTGTTGGCAATCTGGAAGCCGGCACCCGAATCTGAAATCAGTTGGCCCAGCATCGCTCCCAGGCCAAAGATGATGGCAAGGTGGCCAACCTGGTCCCCAATTCCCTGCTCGACCACCGTTGGTACCTTGGTCCAAGGAATCCCCAGGAGTAGGCCAACAACAATTGAGACGAGGAGCAGGGAGACAAATGTATTCAGCTTGAACTTTATAATCAGGAAGAACAGCAACAGCACGCCCAGCAGCATTATCAGAATCGACATCTTCATTCCCCACTTTCACTAGTATTCGTTATGATAATTATAGTGAATAGCTGAGCAAAATCGCAGGCACGAAAGGTTCATGAGCTGAACAGATTAAGCCTGTCCGCCCAAAAAGTATTGTTATAACCATCATGGGTACTTTGTTAAATGGTCCCCCAACCGATTCAGTATTTGTAGATTGAATAACAATTTACCCGCCGACCCTAATCAAGTTCAAAACAACCAACCAGACTGGCAACGCCATGATTGAGGTAATATTTGAGACGATGGAACACTTGGCCGTCATGAGTGGATACTGGTGATAGTTCACCGAGTATACTACTGGAATGGTCGACGTTGGTGAACACATCAATAGGGCGATGGCTGCTATTCCCGTTAGTGAGACCTGTCCAATCCCCACCAGCTGACAAGCCTCAACACTGCCTAAGCAAACGGCAGGAACCATGAAGGATTTTAGGGCCCCGTAGTACCAGGCTAGACGGTCGGTGAGGATCTCTGTCGGGGAAAGGCGACTCCCTAGGGCGCACCCAACGAGGAGCCACGAGAGCGGTGCGGCGAGGCTGGCGAGATATTGTAGGGGTTGGTAGAGCCACGGCGCCGTCTGGTCAATGCGGTAAAACGCAACAAGGTGCTGACCCACAATCACGTGTGGTGCCAGGGGCTGAAAGAGCCAGCAGCCGAGACCAAGCAGGGTCGCTACCACAATCGGGTTGACAAGAATCTTCATCATCTGTCGCAGTGTTACCTGCTGTTTAGACATCCGGATGTAGACATAGGTGTAAAGCAGGATCCGGTAGGCAATATTAAACAGGGATGCATAGATGACCCCACGTGCACCATAGACCGCACCAACGATTGGAATTCCGAAAACCGTGGTCGAGCCAAAGGTGGTAATAATACCGAGAATCCGCCGCTGGTCGGCTGACGATACGCGCCAGTAAGCAAGCGGACTAATCACCAACAGAACCGCATAGAGAACAAAGTCCAGGCGATCAATGTCATTCCCTGTCGCAATGCCCGAATATCAAGTGGCTGCATAAACGAGTTAAATGATAATGCGGGGACCGCGGCAACCAAAACTAAACGGGAAATCTCCTTTTCAAAGCGATCCGAGAAAACGCGCCCGGCCGTCAAGACGTAGCCAAGCCCAGTTATCAGGACCACCGAGACGATTATTCCGCTGACCCGTGTGTCTGCAAGGACTCTTAATAATTCACGCCAAATATCCATTTTGCTCCCCCATTACAAAAAAAGCCCACTGACAACAATACCAAACAGTTGCAATCGACTATCAAGTATCGTTTACCAGTGGGCGATTATTTTACTATTCTAAATTAACGTACCAATGCCGGACGCTTTGGATCGAACTTCCAGCCTGGAATCAGGTACTGCATTGCAGCTGCATCATCGCGGGCACCCAGGTGGTTATCAACATAGAGTTGGTGGGCCTTCTTGATGGCGTCCATGTCAATCTCAACACCCAGACCTTCGTTGGTCCGCGGAACCGTCAGCTGCCCATTCTCGATCTTGTACGGGTTCTTCGTCAGGTTCTGACCATCCTGCCAGATCCAGTGAGTATCAACATCGTAGAGGCGGCCTGGAGCGGCGGCAGCGGCGTTAGCTACCATCGCCAGGGAAATGTCAAAGTGGTTATTGGAGTGCACACCCCAGTTCAAGTCAAACTCGTTGCAGAGTTGGGCAACCCGAACGGCACCTTCCATGGTCCAGAAGTGAGGGTCGGCCAGTGGAATGGAGATGGCGTTTAAGGCCAGAGCAGCAGACATTTGCCGCCAGTCGGTGTCGACCATGTTAGTGGCAACTGGCATGTGGGTCAGCTTCTGGAAGCGGGCCAGAATCTCACGACCGGAGAAGCCGTTCTCGGCACCAGCTGGATCTTCGATGTAGTGAAGAACATCCTTCAGTTCATCAGCATAGTGAAGGGCCTGCTTAAGGCTCCAGCCACCGTTAGGATCGAGGTCCAACTTGGCATCTGGGAAGGCCTTGTGGAGTGCCTTCATTGCGGCAACTTCCTTTTCACCGTCGAAGACCCCACCCTTGAGCTTGAAGGTCTTGAAACCGTACTTGTCATAAGCAGCTTGAGCAAGTTTTACCAGGGAATCGACGTCCATGGCTGGCTTCCGACGCAGGCGGCCCCATTCGCTGGAATCGTCATCATCTTGAATGTATGGCAGGTCGGTCTTGGAAGCATCCCCAACCCAGAAGAGATAACCGAGGACACCCACCTTTTCCCGCTGTTGACCATCACCCAAGAGGGCAGCAACTGGTACGTGGAGGTGCTTCCCCAGGAGATCCAGGAAGGCTGTTTCAATTGCGGTCAGGGCGTGAACCATAATCCGCAGGTCGAAGGTTTGTTCACCACGCCCCCCCTGGTCTAAGTAGGCAAACTTCTCGCGAATTTTCTGCAGTACGGCCTTGTATTCACCGATGGATGAGCCAACCACGATATCCTTGGACTTTTCCAGTGTATCCGTGATCTTTTCACCACCAGGGACTTCGCCGATCCCAACTTGACCTTCGTCCGTCGTTAAGATAACGATGTTCCGGGTAAAGAATGGGCCGTGAGCCCCACTGAGGTTGAGCAGCATACTATCGTAACCGGCAACCGGGTAAACTTCCATTTTAGCAATCTTTGGAATTGACATTTTATAATCTCCTTAAGCAATTGATGTTTTTAACTTGGATAAATTTATCAAGCTTTCTAATTCTCATTATATGTAAATGTTCAGTGTTGAACAGGTACTGTTGATATAGGAGGCGAACTAGTTGTTCTTGTGACCAAACCCGGTTAAAATTAGTAATATTGATAATTATTCGTGAAGAATTAGATAAGAGGTTACTATGGATATTGATAAGCTAGAAACATTTCTAATGGTTGCTAAATTCGGTAGCTTCCGGGCCGCCGCACAAAAACAGTTCCTGTCGCCACGAGCGGTCTCCAAACAGATGAACCAGATTGAGGCCGAACTTGGCGTCAAGCTATTCGAACGGGAAAAGAACCGCACCAAGTTGACCTCTTACGGGAGCGACTTTATCGTCACGGCCCAAGATATTGTCAACTCATACAAGACCGCGGTCACCAAGATCAAGACCCGGGACACAATCCAAGAGAAGCGCCTGAAGTCTGGAATTTCATCCCCAAGTCAAGCCACTATTTGGCAGACCGCGTTGACTGATTTCCTGAGTAGAAATCCCGATATCAACATTGAGATCCAGCAAGAGACCGGACGGCGCCTCCTCACCCTCGTCGATAACATGGCCCTTGATTTCTGCATCTCGCCTTACTATGGGACCCATGAGATGGACAAGATCCTCCCCAATCTCCAACGCGTGGACCTATACACCGGTACCTTCTACATCGGGATCAGCAAGCTCAACCCGCTAAGCAAGCAGGACTCAATCAGCTTTACCCAACTGCAGGACCTCAAGCTGCTCTACTACACACCCTTTAGTTCAATTCACCTCAAGAAGATCTTTCTGGAGAAGTTTGCGGGCCTTCTGCGTGAAGAACAGGTCGAGTTGATCACCACCCTAGAACAGCGGAATCTGATGGTCGCCGTCAACAAGGGCTTTGGCCTCTTTCCAAGCGTGCTCGTTGATGAGGAAGAGCTCCAAAACCCATTAATCAACTTCCTCCCGATCCGTGATGACTGCAACGACTTCTATTCATCTGCTTTCTGGTATAACCGGCAAAACGACAATCCGGTATTAAAAAAGTTGGTTGACGAATTTAGTAACCGCCAATAATCACAAAAGTGGCTTTCGGTATCCATTTGATGAATATCGAAAGCCACTTTGTTATGCCTTATTTTAGTTAACTATGCCAGGAAGTCGGTTGCTTCAAGCACCCGAACACAGGCATCGTGCTTGATCCCTTCCTGGGCCACTGACAGGTAACCGGTCTCTGGATCACGCTTAAAGAGAATCAATTCGTGTGACATCTGGTTGGCACAGAGCAGGAAGTCACCGTTCTTGCTGAGGTCAAAGTCACGTGGGGAAAACCCGTTGGTCTTGATGGTCTGGATCTTCTCCAAGTGCTTGCCACCATCAATTACCCGGTAGACCGCCAGCGAGTTATGTCCACGGTTAGATGAGTAGACAAACTTACCATCAGCGGAAACCCGAATCCCAGCTGACTGGTTATGTCCAGCATAGCCCTCCGGAATGTTGGAGTAGCTGGCAATCCGACTCAGGTGGCCAGTAGCTGGATCATACTTAACAACGGCGGTCCGGCTGCCAACTTCATTTAAGACGTAGATGTAGTTGTTGGTGTTCTCATTGAACGCCAGCTGCCGAGGGCCAAAGCCTGGTTCAACCTCGTATTCAAACACCTTCGTCAGGCTGGCATCATCGTTCACATCGTAGACAAAGAGTCGATCGGCTCCCAGGGCACAGACGATCAACCGTCCATCCGGCAGTAAGCGGGTAAAGTGGATGTGGGCAGCGTCCTGAACTGCCTTTGGTCCCCGCCCCTCGATTGGGTAACGGTATGATTCGATAAACTGGTAATTGTCATCCAGCTTCCAGGTGTGGATGGCATTGGTGTTGTAGTTAGCGGCGAAGACCATCTTCCGCTTATCATCAAGGTAAACATAAGACGGAACGGTGTACTTCAGGTCATTCCAGTAGTAGAGGTGATCGAAGTAGTTATATGCCTCGTAACTCCCCTTGACGGACTGGTCGAGCATTGATTCAGAAATCAGCTTACCCTTTCCCGTCTCCGGGTCAACGTCAACAATGCCGATGCCACCAGTCTTGTCATCCTTGGTCATGACCACGGCGATCTTGTGGTCCTTGGTTGAGTAGTTAAAGAATGCGGGGTTCTCCAGCTTAACGACGGGTTCGATGGCGGTTACCTCGCCCTTGTCCGTATCCAGGGTCGCCGTGTAGATTCCTTCAGAGCTGTTATGTTTACCATTCGTGTAACTATCGGCGGTGTAGCCACCAAGCAAAAACTTATCTTCCATGTTGATACCTTCTTTTCTATTCAATCGTTTCAATCAAACTCTGCTTAATAATCTCCGGCTTCAGCTCCTGGCCAATTCCGGGACGGTCGGGAACATCAACGTAGCCGTTTTGCGGAATCAGGTCATCATAAACGGCCGCATTCCGGTCCTTGGTGTACATCGCCCGCTGGTAAACCTCATGAATATAGAAGTTTGGAATGACCGCCTCGACCTGCAGGGCCGCCGCAATGGCAATTGGTGAGCCACAGACGTGCACCTGGGCGTTGATGTCGTAGGTGTAGGCCATGTCACAGATCTTCTTCGTTTCGGTGATCCCCCCGGCCAGGGTCAGGTCAGGCTGGACAATGTCGATGGACCGGTCCTCCAGCATTTGCCGAAAGCCCCACCGGGTAAAGGTTCGTTCCCCACCCGCAATAGCCATCTTGGCCGGCATCTTATCACGGACAATCTTGTAGAAGTCTGGGTTCATCGGGTCAACTGGCTCCTCGTAGTAGAGGATGTTCAGCGGTGCAAAGGCATGCGCATATTCAATCGCCGCGGTGGTATCTGTGTTGGCGTGCATATCAATGATAATGTCGAAGTCCGGACCAACGGCGTCCCGAATGGCCTTGACCCGGTCGTAGGCAACCTTAATCTCACGATGATTCAGGGGACCCTTGGTGTGCCATGGCTTCTGCGGGTCGTCACCCCACATGATTGGGTCAAACTTCAGCGCGGTAAAGCCAGCTTCCTTTACCCGCCGTGCCACATCGGCATACTCAGCCGGCGTCGAGAGCTTTGGGTGGGCCAGGTCAGGCGCGGTCCCCCAGTTGTACTGGAGCTGACTGGCGTAAGCCCGCAGATGTTGGTTAGTTTTACCACCCAACAGTTGGTAAACCGGTGACCGGTAGTACTTACCCTTAATATCCCACAGGGCAATATCAATGGCACTGATAGCGGCATTTGGTACCACCCCACCGGCAATGCCCCAGTAGGTTGTCCGCTGCAGCTTGTCCCAGATCTTTTCAATATTCATTGGGTCCTCACCGATAATGGTGTGGGCAAAATCTTGAACCATGCCAAAGCCAGCACGCCAACCCTTACCATAGGCCAGGCCAGCTTCACCAAAACCAGAGATTCCCTCATCCGTATTAATACGGACAATAATCGGTGACCATTCTTCAGTCGATCCGCCACCATTCCCACTGAAGCTGACGTCAGGAGATGGGATCTTCATTACATCAATACTAGTAATCTTCATAAGTTAACCTCCAAATTTACCATAATGGTTAAACAGTCGAAAACGTTTTCTTGACTTTACGTCTTTATCTTAGTGATTATGTTCACACATTAATAGGAACTAAATATTCACCTGAGATACCTTCTAGTCACTGTGAACTAGCGCACAATTAACCTACGATAAAAGCATAGCAATCATTTTGATACTAATTTATTTAGGAGGCATACATCCATGAAAAAAGTATTGTTAAGTGAAAAAATTGACGATGCGGGAATTCAGTTATTAATGGATAATGGTTTTTCCGTCTCAATCGCTTCTGGTACTGATGTTGCGTCAATGAAGGATGGCATCAAGGATGCTTACGCGGTCATCATGCGTTCATCCGAGCTGCCTGCCGAGGTAATTAACGCTGGTCAACAATTGAAGATTATTTCACGTAACGGAACGGGGATTAATAACGTTGACGTCGACGCCGCAACCAAGAAAAACATCCTGGTCGCTAAGGTTAACGGGGCCAACGCCTTCTCCGTTGCCGAATACGTCATCACGACGATGTTGATGCTCAGCCGCAAGCTGATGCGAACCGACCAGCTCCTTCATGAGAAGAAGGAAGAATTAAGCGGCATGTCATTACCTGGCTTCTCTACCAAGTATCAATTAAACGGTAATGAACTCGCCGGTAAGACCTTGGCCATCCTGGGCTACGGTAAGATCGGCCAACAGCTGGCCAAGTTGGCTCAAGCCTTCGACATGAACGTCATCGGTTACGACCCATATGCCAAGAACGCCGACATCAAGCTGTATGACAAGCTGACCGACATCTACCCAATTGCCGACTTCATCTCCATCAACATGCCGTTGACACCGGAGACTAAGGACACGATCACGGCCAAGGAACTCAAGATGATGAAGAATTCCGCCTTCCTGATTAATTCTGCCCGGGGCGGTATTGTCAACGAAGCCGACCTGGCCGATGCCCTAAACAATGGCATTATCGCTGGTACGGCCATCGACTCATTCAATCCCGAACCACCAAGTCCGAATAACCCGCTGTTTACCAGCAAGAACACGATCGTGACGAGCCACGTTGCGGGGACCACCAAGGAAGCCAACCGGCGCCTTGGCCTGGGGGCTGCCCAAGCCATCATTGACTACGCCAACGGCAAGATGCCTCAATTCCCAGTCAATCCTGAAGTTGGAATTTCCAAGGAGGACTAGTGATCATGAAACACACTAAACTAATCAGTGGGGTCATCGCTATCATCCTCGGGGTCATCATCGCCTTCTTCATCCCTGCACCGGCGGGCCTTTCCCACGCCGGCATGGTTGTCCTGGCCTCCCTGGTGACCGCCAACCTCTTCTGGATCTTCAACGTCATCCCAAGTTTCGTCACCGGGCTGTTAATGCTCTCCTCATGTGTCATCCTGCGGGCCGTTGACTTCCCAACCGCCTTCAACATTTTCTCCTCAACCACCATGTGGATCATCATCGGTGGCCTGGGTTTAGGTGCAGCGGCCACCAAGTCCGGCCTGATTAACCGGATCGCCCTAAACATCATGAAGCGTTTCCCCGCTAACTTTAGCGGCCAAACGCTGGCATTGTTTACCGCTGGAACGATCATTTCGCCAATGATTCCGAGTGCCCACCCGAAGACGGCGATGAGTACCCCACTGGCCCTGGGGATCAGTGAATCACTGGGTTACAAGAACAAGACAAAGCAAAGTTCCGGGATCTTCCTGGCCGCCATCTGGGGCTTTCTGGTAATGGAAGCCAGCTTCCTTAGTGCCACCGCCCAAAACTACGCCTTCAAGGGGCTGCTTCCCCAAAAGGCTCAGGCAACGATGAGCTGGGGGAACTGGTTCCTGATGATGCTGCCATGGACGGTAATCACCCTGGTCTTTGGCTTCTTCCTGCTGAAGTTCCTCTTCGCACCGAAAGATGACAAGCCAGCCTCCAAAGAATTTATTTCTGAACAGCTACATAAACTGGGACCAATGTCGCGCAACGAAAAGATCACGGCGGCCGTTATCCTGGTTGCTATTATCTTCTGGATTCTTGAAACCACCCTGAAGATTCCTGCTGCCGTTACCGCCTTGTGCGGGGTAAGTATCCTGGTTGTCACCGGTGTGCTGACGCCACAAGACATCAGTAAACGGCTGAGTTGGAACACTATCATCTTCATCGGGACCGTCATGGCCCTGGGGAACGTAATGCAGGTTGTTAAGCTGACCACCTGGCTGCGGATCATCCTCAAGCCAGTCATCAGCCCAATTCTCGGTAACATTTACATCACGGTCATTGCACTGCCAATCATCATTTACCTGTGCAAGTTCGTCGTTGTTTCATTGATTTCCACTGGGACACTGATCATTATTGCCCTGTTGCCATTCTTCTCCACGATGAGCTTCAGTCCGGCCATCATTGCCCTGATCGTTACGACGAGTGTCAACATCTGGATGCTGTCCTACATGGATGCCCCATTCCTGACTGGGATGGCTGCCGTCAACGATAAGATGGCAACGCGGGCCGCACTAGCTAAATCATCACTTGGCTATATGATTATTAACATCATCGGCCTCCTGCTCTGTGTTCCCGTTTGGAAACTGATGGGGATTGCCTGACTCCTTGCTGTTTCTCTCCCACAGATCCACGCTATTTTAAGATCAAGCAATCAAACATAATTAGCAAAAGGGTCAACCGATTTTTTTCGGCTGACCCTTTTTGTATTCCTCTTCTTTATCTTTCTAAATGCTATAATACATTTAATAACCATTGGAAAGGACGCAGAGTAATGACAAGCTACTCCCGTAATAATCTGACGAGCAAGGCCTACGACGTCATCCTCCAGAAGATCATCAGCGCTGAATACAAACCCGGTCAGAAGATTTCCGAAAAGAAGATCGAAGAAGACGTTAACATCGGCCGGACCCCGGTTCGTGAGGCCCTCCTGCAATTGCGTCAGGAAAAGCTAATCAACGTCATCCCCCAGTCCGGGACCTACATTTCCAAGATCGACCTCAAAGACGTTTTTGAGGCACGCTTCATTCGCTCTAGTATTGAACAGCGGATTATGCGCGAGGCAGCCGCGTTAAATATTGCCCCCGAACAAAAGACGGCTATCAACGACATTATCAAGGAACAGATCCAAGCCCGGGCAACAGATAACTTCCCAGCCCTCCTCAGGTTTGACGACACCTTTCACAAGTACTTCTATCGAATCACCGGACATGAACGGGTCTGGGACTGGCTCCGTAAGGTCAATATTCAGTTCAACCGATTCCGTTTTTTCCGCCTCAAGGTCCAGAAGCTATCGTGGAAGGGTCTAATCGAGGAGCACCAGCGAATCGCTAATGCCGTCTTAAACAGTGACATCAGTGAGGTCGACCGCTTGACGGCCAACCATATGCACCGGATGTTGGACGAGGAGAAGCCATTGATCGAGGCCTTTCCCGATTATTTTGAAAATGCTAACTAAACAAAAAGATCTGGAAGAACGCAAATCCTTCCAGATCTTTTCTTTTACTTAGCATAGAAGTGTTGCCACTCCTTATTAACGTTTTGGCGGGTAGTCTTTGTCCCGGCCCATGATGGTACCTTAACGACCCCGTCAATCTTATCCTTCGGCACAAAGCCCCAGTAGCGACCATCATTGGAGACGCTCCGGTGATCCCCCAAGACGAAGTATTCGCCCTGCGGTACCTTGGTGGCCCCGTTGTGCTTCAGCCAGCTGTTTTGCACGGAGATGCTCTTCAAAGTCCAGTTACCGGTCCCGGCACCCCGCTGCTTCATGCTGATGTAGTCCTGGTTAATCTTCTTGCTATTGACGTAGATGTTACCATCCTTGGACCGGACCGTATCACCCGGCAGGCCAATAACCCGCTTGACGTAGTCGGTCTTGACGGCCACCTGGGGGTCAACCCCATTGGCGTCGAAGATCACGACGCTCCCGTGGTGGATCTGGGACCGTTTCAGGCAGAAGACCCGCTCGTTATTCTGCAGGTTCGGCTGCATCGACGGCCCATCGACCCGGACAACCTGGAACAAAAACTGTTTTATCAGCAGGGCAATCAACAGCCCGATCACAATCGGGATCACCCAGCTCATCACTTGCCGAAATGTTTTCATTAACTTTGCCTCACAATACCAAACTTATTTACTTCTTATCATACTCTTCCATGAGTTGTTTGGACAGCTGATAATCACCAACGTAAGGAATATCGCGGCCACGCTCATGCATGAACTGCTCCCGTCCCTTAGCGGCCATGAACATGGCGTCGCCCGGTTTAGCCATGGCAAAGGCTTCCTTGATCGCCGCCACCCGGTCAACGTTGATGATCACCTGCACGTTCGGGTTGGTGATGTGCTCCTTGATTGCTTCGTCAATATGGTGGGGATCCTCAAAGAAGTTATCCTCACTCGTCAGAATGGCCACGTCCGCAAATTCGGAGAGGGCCCGACCGATATCCTTTCGACGAGACTCGGCCTTCCCACCGGCGGCCCCGATTACCACGATCAGGCGACCGTTCGGGTACTCGTGCTTCATGAAACTGAAGCTTTCCGTAAGACTCAGGTAGTTGTGGGCGTAGTCAACACAGGCCACCAGCCCCTGCTTGTTCTTCAGAAATTCCATCCGACCAGGCACCTTAGTCTCCTGCAGGCCAGCCGCAAAGTCGCTGACGTCATCCTTCAGCTGGGTGCTAACTGCAATGGCCGCCAGGGCGTTACTGTAGTTGAAGTGTCCCGGAATCATGATCCGGAAGTCGCCGGCCACCTGGGGCAGATCCAGATTGTGAGTGGTAACGCTGAAGTGCCCGTGTTGACCACCATGGTAGCGGTAGTCGGCATCACCCTGGTCGCTACCAAAGGTGATCAGCTTCTTACCCAACTCGCGGGCCTTCTGGGAAAGGAGGTCGTAGTAATCCATGTCCCGGTTCAGGATGACAGTATCGCTGTTCACGATAATCTGGCTCTTGCAGTAGAGGTAATCATCGAAGGTCGGGTGCTCAACTGGACTGATGTGGTCCGGTGAAATGTTGAGGAAGACCCCGATGTTGAAGTGGAGACCATAGACCCGCGACTTCTTGTAGGCCTGGCTGGAGACCTCCATCACCAGGTACTTCATCCCGTTATCGACGGCTTCGCGCATCATCTTGAAGAGATCCAATGATTCAGGAGTCGTCAGGTGGGATTCGATGAAGTGTTCACCATCGAGACATTCATCAATCGAGGAGAACTGGCCAACGATCGGCCCGTAGACGTGGCGCAGGATGTGACGGGTGAAGTAGACCGAGGTTGTCTTCCCCTTCGTCCCGGTGAAGCCCACCAGCTGCAGCTCCCGTTCAGGGCAGCCGTAGAAGTGCCGGGCCACCGTGGCCATCGCCTTTTGGATATCGGTTACAATGATCTGGGGAATCGCCTGGGCCGCGGTATTGAGCTCATCATGGTAGACTAGTTCAGACATGAAGGCACTGGCACCCGCCTCAATGGCACTCTCCAGGTACTTCGGGTTGAAATTGTTCCCCTTGCAGAAGAAGAGGGTCCCATCCCCAACCTTTCGGGAGTCATAGGCCAAGGACCGTGGTTCCACCCGGGCCGCACTGTCCGGCAGGGTGTAGGACCAGTGGCCGTTGACAATCGTTTCCTTGTACAGACCCTCTTCCTTCAGGAGGTCGGTCATTTCCTTTAGTGAAAGCATTCCTATTCTGCCACCTCGTCTAACTTCTTTACTTCTTCAGGGATAAAGTCATCAATGAAGTACTGCTTGTACCATACCAGGAAGGTGTAGATCGTCCAGATCTTCCGACGACCGTCGACCTTGTCGTTGTAGTTGTCGTCCAGCAGTTGCAGAATCTTGTCCTGGTCAAAGAATTCCTTGACGAAGTCCTGCTCAAAGAGCTCGCGAACCTCCTCATAGTACTTCTTCTCCCGCAGCCATGCCCGGACAGGAACCGGGAAGCCCATCTTTGGCCGGGTTGCCCATTCCTCTGGTAGGTGCCGGTTGGCGGCCATCCGGAAGGCCCACTTGGTCCCGTGACGGTTGAAGAGGTACTTGGTTGGGGTGTGACCCGCGACCCGCATGACCTCCTTGTCCAGGAGTGGTACCCGGAGTTCCAGGGAGTTGGCCATGCTCATCTTATCGGCCTTCAGGCAGATATCGCCCGGCATGAACTTGTGAATGTCCAAGTACTGCTTCTTGGCAACCTCGTCGATATCCTTGTCCTCAACGTTCTTCAGGATTGGGTCGATGATGTCGTCAATCGTCGGGCCGCAGTTGTACTTGTCCTGGAGAATATCGGCCGCCTCATCTGGTGAGAAGATGTAGGCCTGACCGATGAACTTGGATTCGCGCACGGGGGCCAGGGCCCGGAACATGTGCAACTGACCATGGAAGTGCTTGCCGTCCAACCACTTGGCGATCTTGTAACGCTTAGCCTGTGGCAGTTCACGCAGCTTGTCGGTGAACCAGCGGATCAGCATGGAGTTGGAGTTGAAGCCGTAGTCGATGTAGCCGGCGAACAGCTCATCGGCCCCTTCACCGGACAGCATTGCCTTGTAGCCGTTATCCTTGGCCAAACGGGTCAGGAAGTACAGCGGGATGACGGACGGGTTGGAGTCTGGTTCGTCCAGGTAGTACTGGATCAGTGGGAAGGTGTGGAAGGCCTCCTCGTTCGTCAGCTTGGCATCGGTGTTCTTCAGCTTCAGCTTGGCTGCCAGTTCCCGGGCCTGCTTGGTCTCGTCATAGGTGCTGTCGAAACCGATGGAGAAGGTGTTGTCCGGCCGCATCATCGCCGTCACGTAGCTGGAGTCGACCCCAGCAGACAGGAAGGAGCCAACCTTGATCCCCTTGTCAGCAAAGGAGTGGGCCTTAACCGAGTTGGTAACGACGTTTTCGATGTTGTCGACGGCCTGGTCGAAACTCTCATCCTGGGGGTCGAAGTCGGCGTCCCAGTATTCCTTCATGCTGAACTGGCCATCCTTGTAGTGGAAGCAGTGACCCTCTGGCAGCTTGTAGATCCCCTTAAAGAAGGTCTCCTGGGTTGCTGAGTACTGGAAGGTCATGTAAGGCTTCAACGCTTCCTTGTTCAGCTGCTTATCAAAGTTCGGGTGGTCTAGGAAGGCCTTGATCTCGGAACCCACAAAGAAGGTGCCGTTCATCTTGCCGTAGTAAAGCGGCTTGATTCCGAAGTGGTCCCGGGCACCAAACATCTCCTGGTTCTTAAAGTCCCAGATGATGAAGGCAAACATTCCCCGTAGGCGCTTCAAAACATCATCGCCCCATTCCTCGTAACCATGCAGGATAACCTCGGTATCCGCATGGGTTGAGAAGGTGTGACCACGCTTGATCAGTTCCTCGCGCAGTTCCTGGAAGTTGTAGATCTCACCGTTGAACTCAATGGCCATCGACCGGTTCTCGTTGAAGATCGGCTGGTTACCGCTCTTCACGTCAATAAAACTCAGCCGCCGGAAGCCTAGCGCCACGTGTTCATCCACGTATTGCCCCTCTGAATCAGGGCCCCGGTGGATGATCCGGTTCTTCATTTTCTTAATCAGCTTATCCTTGATTTGTGGCTTTTCGTTGTCCACAAACGCAACAATTCCACACATATTTTTCTCCTATTCTATCTATTAGCGTTGAACGAAGTATTTCTGGTAGTTCTTGTTGATGATCCAGAATGAGTAGTGCATCAACAGCCGTTGCTTGAGCGTGTCGTGCTTGTCGAAGGCCGTAGTTCCCCATTTGCCAGCCGCGAGCAGCTGCTTAGCCTTCTCCTTGTACTCGTTTTCCTTGGCGTACTTGTAGAAGACCTTCTTCGGGCCGTTCATCCACAGCATATCACCATCGGCATAGTCAGTTCCGGTGAAGGGCTTGTGGTCGATCACGTCATCAACCACGTACTTGGCCAGGTTGTAGCCATTCAGGGTGCAGTAGAAGCTACTCCGCCCCTGCCGCAGGTTGATCTCAAAGATCTTGAACTGCTTGTCACGCCGGTCGTACTTCATATCGAAGTCCGCAAAGCCGACGTACTTGACCTCCTCTAAGAACTTCTGAATGGTCTTGTAGATGGCCATGTCCTTCTCGGGGAGGATCACCATGTAGTTACCAACGGCCACCGGTGACGGGTCCTCCAAAAGCGGGTGGGCCAGGCTGATCATCCGGACGTGGTGGTCGGAGTCGACGTAGGCGTTAACCGTCCGCATGTTGGAGTCATCGCCGGGGATGAAGTCCTGGGCGATCATCTTGCCGGTGTAGCCCGCCTGGTAGATCTTTGGCATCAGCTCGTCGAACTGTTCCCGCTTGTCCAGGACATAGGCCTTCTTGCGGCCCTCAAATTGAATATCAAGCCATTCCACACTGTCAGATGGCTTCAGGGCAATTGGAAAATCGAACGGCAGCTCGATCGGCTGCCCAGATTCGACCTCCTCCTTCGTGATGATCTTCGTCTTGGGGTAAGGAAGACCATACTTTTCGGCAGCTTCGTAGAACGTCTCCTTGGTGCCTAACCGCTTGAAAAGCTCGGCATCAACATAGGGACAGATGAAGCTCTTCTTCAGCTCATCTAAGTGCTTAGCAATCAGTTCGGTGTAACCATCCCCACAGGACAGCAGAAGGTACTTCTTGTCGGGATCAAGGTTTGCAGCAATCTTGCGCATCGTCTCAATGAAGACCGGGTCCTCGTTGAAACCTTCAATAACGTGGACATCGACCAGCTTGGTGTAGCGCGTCGGGGCCATGTGCATCACCCCATAGGCAATACTCTTAATTCCGTATTGCGAGTAGAACGACCGCGCCATTCCGTAGCAGTTAAAATCGGTCCCCAACAGAATTGGTTGGAAGTCAGTCCGCTTTTCTTTGCTTGACATCTTATTCATCTCTCAATTGCCTCATTTACTAATTTTAAATCAAACTTAAGTATAACTATCCTAATAATGTTTGTAAATATGGTTGCCTAATTTCCGCTGGCCCGCGCGCCATCCACCGAAAACAAAAAAGGAGAAATCGGCAATGGTGCTTCCTTTCTCCTCAATTCTTTCCCAAATTTACTCTTGCTCGCCCTTCTTGGAGAACTTCCCCTGCCGGACGTAGACGCTCAAGATGGCAATGTCGGCCGGGTTGACCCCGGAGATCCGGGAGGCCTGAGCCAATGTCTCGGGCCGAATCTTCTCGAGCTTCTGCCGACCCTCGGTTGCCAGGCCGTCAATATCCTCGTAGTCAATATCGGCCGGGATCCGCTTGGCCTCCATCCGCTTCATCCGCTCGACCTTGACCTCTTCCTTCTTGATGTAGCCGGCGTACTTAAGCTGGATCTCAACCTGCTCGATCACGTGCCGGTCCAGGGTGTCCTGCGGGGCCGGGATGAAGTTCAATAGGGTCTGGTAGTCGAAGTACGGCCGCTTCAGCAGGTCGGCGGCAGCCACCGCGTCCTTGAGGCGGTTGTCACCGTGCTGCTCGATGAAGGTGTTGACCTTCTCATCACTCGGCTTAAGCTTGATCGACTGCAGGCGCTTGATCTCGGCGGCCACCTTAGCCTTCTTGGCCTCCATCTTGGCCAGGCGCTCGTCGCTAACCAGACCGATGGCATGGCCCTTCTCCATCAGCCGGAAGTCGGCGTTGTCATGACGGAGGATCAGGCGGTACTCGGCCCGGCTGGTCAGCAGGCGGTAAGGTTCCTTAGTTCCCTTGGTGACCAGGTCGTCGATCATCACGCCGATGTAGGCATCCGAACGCTTAAGGACAAATGGCTGCTTGCCCTGGGCCCGTAGCCCGGCGTTGATCCCCGCGATCAGTCCTTGGCCGGCTGCTTCCTCGTAACCGGAAGAACCGTTCGTCTGGCCAGCCGTGTAAAGGTTCTTGACGATCTTGGTCTCCAGGGTTGGGTGGAGCTGGTATGGGGCCACCACGTCGTATTCGATGGCGTAGCCCGGCCGCATCAGCTGGGCGTTCTCCAGCCCCTTGATCGAGTGGACAATCTTGTTTTGAATCTCTTCGGGCATCGAGGTCGAAACCCCATCGAGGTAGTACTCGTCGGTATCGCGGCCCTCGGGTTCCAGGAAGACCTGGTGGCGGGACTTATCGGCGAAGCGGACGATCTTATCCTCAATCGACGGACAATAACGGGGACCAACCCCCTTGATCATCCCGGAGAACATCGGGGCCCGGTCCAGGTTGGCCCGGATGATCCCGTGGGTGGTTGGGTTGGTGTAGGTCAGCCAGCAGGCCAGCTGGTCGGAAACGGCAATGTACTGGCTGTCCGGGGTATCGAAGCTGAAGTGGTGCGGTTCCTCGTCGCCGGGCTGGATGTCGGTCTCGTCGAAGTTGATCGTGTTCCCGTTGACTCGCGGCGGTGTCCCGGTCTTGAACCGTTCCAGGTCGAAGCCGAGATCCTCCAGGTTCTCCGAGAGCTTAACCGCCGACTTGGAGTTGTTCGGGCCGGACTGGTATTGGAGCTCGCCGATAATGATCTTACCCCGGGCGGCAGTACCGACGGTCAGAACCACGGTCTTGGCGTGGTAGCGGGCCCCCGTGTTGGTAATGACCCCCTTGCAGACGCCATCCTCAACGATCAGCTGGTCGACCGTCGCCTGGCGCAGGGTCAAGTTTGGTTCGCGCTCGATGGTTAATTTCATCTGCCGGTGGTAGGCGTGCTTGTCGGCCTGGGCCCGCAGTGCACGGACAGCCGGACCCTTCCCGGTGTTGAGCATCCGCATCTGGATATAGGTCTTGTCGATATTGTGCCCCATCTCACCACCAAGGGCGTCAATCTCGCGGACCACGATCCCCTTAGCCGGGCCACCAACTGACGGGTTGCATGGCATAAAGGCCACCATCTCCAGGCTAATCGTCACCAGCAGGGTCTTGTTTCCCATCCGGGCAGCGGCCAGTGCGGCCTCACTCCCGGCGTGGCCGGCACCGACAACAATGACATCATAGTCGCCGCCCTCGTATTGAACGGCGTCCGAAGTTTTCAATGATTCTGCAGACTTCATGATTTTCCCTACTTTCCTAGGCAGAATTGACTAAACAGTTGGTCGAGCAGCTCGTCCTGGTAGCTGTCCCCGGTGATCTCACCGAGGAGGTCCCAGCAACGGGTCATGTCGATCTGAACCAGGTCGACCGGCATCCCGTCCGCGATCCCCTTCAAGACATCGCTCAGGGCATCGTTAGCCTGGTGAAGAAGGCCGATGTGGCGGGCGTTGGTGACCATGACGTTGTTCTGGCTGCTCTCGATCCCTTGATCAAAGAACATATGGCTGATCTGTGCACCGAGCTGGTCCATCCCCTCGCGCTTGACGATCGAGGTCTCGATCAAAGCGGCATCACCAACCAACTCCTTTAAGCGGTCCAGGTCCAATTGACTCGGCAGGTCGGTCTTGTTCAGGATAACGATCCGCTGCTTATCCTTGGTAGCCGCCAGGAGCTTCTCGTCCTCCGCCGTCAGCGGGGCCGAGTTGTCAATCAGAAGCAGGACCAGGTCGGCGGCGTCCAGGGCCTTACGACTCCGTTCGACCCCGATCTTTTCGACCGTATCAGCGGTGTCGCGAATCCCGGCGGTGTCGATCAGCTTCAGGGGTACCCCGTTGACGTTGACATACTCCTCGATCACGTCCCGGGTCGTCCCGGCGACGTTGGTCACGATCGCCTTGTCCTCATGGAGCAGGGCGTTTAGGAGACTGGACTTACCGACATTGGGCCGGCCGATGATCGCCGTCGCCAGCCCCTCGCGCAGGACCTTCCCCTGTTTAGCCGTCTTGAGGAGGGAATGAATTCGTTGCTGAATGTCGGTGGCCTTCTCCTTCAGCATCTTGGTGGTCATCTCCTCGACATCATCGTACTCGGGATAGTCGATGTTGACCTCGACCTGGGCCAGCACGTCCAGGATGTCCTTACGCAGGTGGCGAATCAGGCGGGAGAGGTCCCCGTCCAATTGATTCAACGCCACCTTCATCGACTTGTCCGTTTTGGCACGAATCAGGTCCATCACCGCTTCGGACTGGGAAAGATCAATCCGACCGTTCAGGAAGGCCCGCTTGGTGAACTCACCTGGTTCGGCCATCCGGGCCCCGTAGCTCAGCACCAGCTGGAGAATCCGGTTGGTAGCAAGCAGGCCCCCGTGGCAGTTGATCTCAATCACGTCCTCACGCGTGTAGGTGTGTGGCGCCCGCATCACCGAGACCATTACCTCATCGACTTCCTGCTTGGTGTCGGGGTCGATGATGTGCCCATAGTTGATCGTGTGGCTGGCCACCTTCTCCAGGTTCTTACCCTGGTAGATCCGTTGGGCCACCTTGATTGCGTCATCCCCGCTGATCCGGACGATCGAAATGCCCCCTTCGCCCACCGGGGTTGAGATAGCCGCGATCGTATCCGCCTCACTGTTTACCATGATATTCGCTCCTTTCTAACAAAAAAAGCGCCCAGTCCACGTCTGAAGGCATTACTGCCGTCATCATGGTCAAAGCACTTTCACTACTTTAACTGATTTAATTTGAATAACCGTCAATATTCTAAAATCATCACTGGTAAATGTCAACCAAAGACTGCCCGCCTAATTCTGTGGGGCGACCACCACACTCCGGTAAGGCTCCCGACCGTGCGAGTAGGTCTTGACGTGGGCGTTATTCTCGAGTTCCTTATGGAGCTGCTTACGTTCCCGTGCTGGCATCGGGTCGAGGAAGACGGCCTGTCCGCTGGCCACCACCTCGGTTTCGGCACGCTGGGCCAGGTCATGTAGGACCTGACGGCGGCGTTCCCGATAGTCGGCGGTGTCGAGCATGACCACCGTCTTCGGGGCACCGTGGTAGTTCATGAAGACGTTACTCAGCTGTTCGAGGGCGTTAATCCGCTGGCCATGGCGACCGATGACCCGGCCAGGCGCCGGCGTCTTAACATCAACCGTGATCGCGTGGGCCTCCACTTGAGTGATCGTTGGTGCCGTCTCAACACCCAGGTCCTTGAAGATTCCCTGCAGGTATTCCACCAGCTGGTCGCCCGCATTCCGGACCTTGCTTATGTTAGCGGCATGGTGGGCCTTGATAACGGCCGGATCCAGTTCATCCCCATCCTTAACGTCAGTTGGGGCCGCGGTCGGCTGGGAAGTAGCAAAACGAGGTGCGGTCGTCGAGTGGGCACTGGCCGGTGCCGAAGTTGTAGCCGGCTGGTCCGGGGTCGGCTTCGCGGCTGGCTTGTTCTTAACTACCGGCTCAGCACTGATCTTGGCCGCCCGCCGACCAATCCCAAGGAAGCCGTTGCGAGGCTCCTGGATGACCTTGATCGTCAGCTGATCAGTGGGCACCCCGAGGGCCGTGGCAGCCGCCTGCTTAGCAATTGCAATTGTTTTACCAGTATAGATTGGCATCTTATTCATTCCTTTGTATCGCGTTCTTCTATATATTGTACCCTTTTCGCTAACGATAGGCGAAAGAAAAAGCTGAGTACCACGATCGGTACCCAGCTCTAAATTCAATTCAATTATTTACGCCGACTCTGGTAGGCACGACGCTTGGTCTTTTCCAGCTTCCGCTTGCGGTGCCGTTCCGCGCGTTGCTTTTCCTCCCGTTCGCGACGAATCTTGAATGGGTTCTGGATCAGCAGGGTCTGAACCACCTGGAAGGCGTTAGAAACCACCCAGTAGAGGGTGATGGCCGACGAGAAGCCCAGGGCCATCACGAAGACCATCACTGGCATAAACCAGGTCATTGCCGTCGTCATCCCGTTCTTTTCCGGCATCGAGGCCATCGACAGCCAGGAACTGATGAAGGTGAAGAGGGCGGCCAGGATCGGCATGACGTAGTACTGATCCAGGTGACCCAACTGCATCCAAAGGAAGGTCCCCTGCTTCAGTTCTGGGGTCCGCCAGATGGCCTGGTAGAGGGCCCACATAATTGGCAACTGAATGATCAGCGGCAGCATGGAGGCCATCGGGTTAACCCCGGCTTCCTTATAGAGTTTCCGGGATTCTTCCTGCATCTTCAGCATGGATTCCCGGTCACGTGACGAGTACTTCTTCTGCAGGGCCTTCAGCTTCGGCGTTAGTTCCTGCGTCTTCATCATCATCTTGGTCTGATAGAACATCAGTGGCAACAGCAATACCCGGATGATCAGCGTGAAGACGATGATCCCCATCCCGTAACCACCGATATGATTAGAGAGCCAGATAATAAACTGCGAGAAGTTGTAAACAATGTAGTGATCCCACAGGCCGGTACTGTGCTTGGTGACCGGCGCGTTAGAACAGGCTGCCAGCAGCAGGGTCAAACTCATGACCGCTGACAGGCTTAAGATCTTTTTTCGCTTCTTTGTCAAAACGTGTTCCTCACTTTTCATTCAATAGGTCTGCCCGCTTCAGGGCGTGGACAAGCTTCTTCTTCACTTCCGGCATCTCAAGGCCGTCCGCGGCTGGCCGCGCAATCACCAAGAAGTCGACGTCCGGCTTGATCTGCGCTTTGACCTCCAACAGGGTCTGCCGGATCCGCCGCTTCACCCAGTTACGATGGACAGCGTTGCCGATCTTTTTGCCGACTGAGATTCCCACGCGAAAATGTTTCTGGCCCGGCTTGGCCATCTGGTAAATGATGAATTTACGGTTGGCGACGGAATTATGGGTTTCAAAGACCCGTTGAAACTCACTTTCCTTTTTAACTCGGTATGATTTTCTCATTATATAATCCCTAGCCTTACATTAGATATGAAAAAAGGGCTAGGCAAACGACTGCTGACTAAGTAAAGCGGTCTGCCCTGCCCTAACACAATAAAAAAAGCCACTGTAAAAGTGGCCGTGTGGTTATGCAGATAATACTTTTCTGCCCTTTTGACGCCGACGTGCTAATACCTTACGGCCGTTACTGGTGCTCATGCGCTTAAGGAAGCCATGGACACGTGCACGGTGACGCTTCTTTGGTTGAAACGTGCGCTTCATACAATTGCACCTCCTATTCAATTGAATGGGTTTGCTTCTAGTCTAAAAAGACGTTCTCTTCAAACATACTTTGGAAGTATACCATACTTTTCGCGATTAATAAATGGCTAAAAATTATTTTGACTTTTTTATTTATCCACAGAACGATAAAAACTATGCACAGGCGTGTGCAAGATGTTCTGCTGTGGAAAACTATCCACCACAATATCTTGTAGTTATTCACAATTCACACCCTGTGTTTAGAGTTATCCACAGGACAGTGAATACTTGTTAATAACCCGTTAAAACACCGTCATTATCGCGTTTACTTATCCACAACCGTTGTGAATTGGTACTAATTCTCCCACTAAGCTAACAGAATCAACAGCCCACAACAAAAATACCACACAGTGTTGTGTAAAAAACTTTCTTACTTATCCACCCTGTGGAAAACTTTTTAATGTAATGATAAAATACCGTTTGGAATTTAATATATTAGGAGGAATTATTTTGACTGAGCTCGATTCTCTGTGGGAAGCGATCCAAAATTCATTTCGTCAAAATACCACTAAGGTCACCTTTGACACATTGATTGCTCCGGCAAAAGCAATTTCTCTCTCCCAAAACCAACTGACCGTTCTGACACCAACTCAGATCCACCAGGAGTTCTGGCGTAAAAATCTGGATGCCAAGCTCCGTGAGTACGCCCGGGCGGACCTAGGCCATGATATTGAGCCACGTTATGTTTTGAAGAGTGAAATCACCCCAACACCCGATAAAAATGCGGCTGGCATCCCGACCTTTGAAATGGATACCCCATTAAACCCCCACTACAACTTTAATACCTTCGTTGTCGGTGAGGGCAACAAGATGGCCCACGCAGCGGCATACGCCGTTGCGGAGAGCCCCGGCGGCCTCTATAACCCGCTTTTCATTTATGGGGGCGTGGGGCTGGGCAAAACCCACTTAATGGAGGCCATCGGTAACCATATGCTTCAGGCCAACCCGAAGGCTAAGGTCAAATACATTACCAGTGAGGAATTTACCAACGACTTCATTAACTCGATCCAGAGCAACTCAATGGAGAAGTTTCGTGAGGAATACCGAAACCTCGACCTGCTCCTGATTGATGATATCCAGTTTCTCGCCACTAAGGAGGGAACCCAGCTGGAGTTCTTCTATACCTTCAACGCCCTGCACGATCGAAAAAAGCAGATCGTTATGACCTCCGACCGGATCCCAAACGAGATTCCCGAGCTCCAGGATCGACTGGTTTCGCGGTTTCGCTGGGGTCTGCCGGTTGAAATTACACCGCCAGACCTGGAGACCCGGATCGCCATCCTGCGTAGCAAGGTCGAAGAAGATCATATCCAAATCGGCAATGATACCCTGAACTATATTGCGGGCCAGATCGATACCAACATTCGTGAACTCGAGGGTGCCCTCAACCAAGTTCAGGCTTTTGCCAACCTCAGCGGCGAACCGATTACCCCTCACCTGGCTTCCCAGGCACTGAAGGGGCTACGGCAAAAGCAACAAACGACCATCTCAATCGCCGAGATCCAAAAACAGGTGGCTAGTTTCTACAATATTACCCAAAGCGATATTCTCGGGAAGAAGCGGGTCAAACAGATCGTGGTCCCACGGCAGATCGCCATGTACCTCTCCCGTGAGCTGACCGATTTTTCCCTACCAAAGATCGGGAATGAGTTTGGTGGCAAGGACCATACGACCGTCCTCCATGCCATCGACAAAATTGAGGCCGCCCTCAAGAAGGACACCGACCTTCAAAAGGACATCAATAACCTGAAGGAACGCCTGCATTCATAGCCTGTGAACAACTCAAGTGGTTATCCGCAATTTTATCCACAGGTTATCAACAGCTACTTTCGCTTGTTACCAAGGGATTTACGCACTTATCCACAGTATTAACATCCCCTACTACTACTACTCTTTTAAACTATAAAATATATTTATATACAAGGAGTGATCAATAATGAAGTTTACAATTAACCGGCCAGCATTCATTAGTCAACTCAACAATGTGTTACGTGCCATTTCATCTAAGACCACAATTCCAATTCTAACGGGCCTTAAAATGGTAGTTGATAAGGAAGGAATCATTTTAACTGGTAGCAATTCCGATATCACCATCGAAAGTGTTATTGAAGCGAGTGACACCGATTATGACCTGACCGTTGAAGATCCAGGCGCCATTGTGTTGCCTGCACGTTTCTTCAGTGAAATTGTCAAGAAACTGCCAGATAAGCAGGTAACTATTGAAGTTACAAGCGGCTTTCAAGCTGACATTACATCCGGAACAGCCAAGTTCCAGATCAATGGTCAGGATGCAGAAAACTTCCCTCACCTGCCCGAAGTTGAAACTAATAAGACAATTACCCTGCCTAATGATGTCTTAAAGGAGGTTATCCGGCAAACCGTCATTGCCGTTTCAAAGCAGGAAAGCCGACCGATCCTCGCCGGAATTCATATCACCCTTCACGACGGCCTACTGACGGCAGTGGCCACGGACAGTCACCGGCTTGCCCAACGGAAGGTCACACTGAACGATGTCGATAATGGGATCGACTTCGACGTTATCATTCCAGGAAAGAGTATGAATGAGTTATCCGGGATGATCAGTGACGTTGACGAGGATGTTCAAGTTCAGGTCACTGAGAATCAGATCCTGTTCATCTTCGGCAACACCCACTTCTACTCGCGGCTGCTGGAGGGGAACTACCCCGAGACTAGTCAGCTGATTCCAGACACGGCCGATACCACCGTCGAATTAGACGCGGGTACCTTCCTGGCCTCCATCGAGCGGGCCTCCCTCCTGTCTCATGAGAGTCGTAACGACGTGGTTAAGCTCACCCTGAATCCTGATGAGAACCTCGTGCGGATCAGTAGCGATTCTCCAGACATCGGGACCGTTGAGGAAGAGGTTGCAACAACCAGTCTGGATGGGAACGACCTTGAGATCTCCTTCAACCCGAACTACATGAAGGATGCGTTACGGTCGTTTGGTCAGACGACCGTTAAGATTGCCTTCACCTCCGCATTGCGGCCATTTACCCTGGTGCCAACGGAGGACGGCGAGAACTTTGTCCACCTGATTACCCCAGTGCGGACGTTCTAATTATTCAAAAATTATCAAGTATCAGGAACCACTCATGATCATTTTCGTGAGTGGCTCCTTTTGTTTCCTTGCTAAATGAATTTTTTGAGGCAAAAGTGACGGAAAGTGGCTTGACCGGTCCGCTGATCATTTCAAAAGCATTTTTGAGAAAAATGATTCAAAGGGCACCAACGGGCTGAGATTGGCTCTTAACGCCTATTTAACAGTCAACTGTGGTATAATAAGATAAGTAAAGTAGGTGAATTAGTGTGGAAGATAAGCAGATTACGATTGACCGGCCGTTCATTACGCTCGGTCAATTACTGAAAGAAGAAGGAATCATTCCCACCGGTGGCGCAGCCAAGTGGTACCTGAAGGAAAATCGGGTTCTCGTCAATGGCGAGTCGGATGATCGTCGGGGCCGCAAGCTCTATCCAGACGACCAAGTGGCTTTGCCGGACTACCCGACCCTGGTTATCAAGACTAAGTAGGCGCTGGCAATGATTCTGACAGAACTACGGTTGCATAACTTCAGAAACTATCAGGATCTGACCGTTCACTTTGCCCCCGGGATCAACGTGCTGATCGGCCGCAATGCCCAGGGGAAGACCAATATGCTGGAGGCCATTTACGCCCTATCGCTGACCCGGAGTCACCGGACCAGCAACGACCGTGAGCTGATCAATTGGCAGCAGCAGTCGGCGTCGATCAGTGGCGTGGTGCAGAAGGCAACGGGAAAGGTTCCGCTGGAGTTGCAATTTACCAAGAACGGTAAGAAGGCCAAGGTCAACCACCTCGAACAGGCGCGCCTCGGCCAGTACGTCGGTCAGCTGAACACCATCCTCTTTGCCCCTGAGGACCTATCACTGGTGAAGGGGGCGCCCGCGGTGCGGCGGCGTTTTATGGATATGGAATTTAGCCAAATGAGCAGCAAGTACCTGTATGACGCGAGCCAGTTTCGCACGCTCCTGCGCCAACGCAACAAGTACCTGAAACAACTGAAGTATGGTCAGCAGCACGACCGGGTTCTGCTCACGGTTCTGTCAGACCAGTTAGCAGCGTATGGTGCCGAGGTAATCGTTGCTCGGCATCATTTTTTGCAGCACTTGGAGAAGTGGGCGGCCGACCTGCATTATCAGATCTCGCTCAACCAGGAGCATCTTCACCTGGCATACGTAACCCAGGTGAAGGTCGGGGATGAGACGACGGTCGACCAGGCCTACCACGAGCTACTTAAGCTCTATCAGGACAACCAGGGCCGCGAGATCGACCAGGGGACCACGATGTACGGCCCCCAGCGTGATGATATCCGTTTCATGGTCAACGACAAGAACATCCAGGCTTTTGGCTCCCAGGGCCAGCAGCGCACGACCGCCTTGTCGGTCAAGCTGGCGGAGATTGACCTAATGAAGGAGCAGACGGGTGAGTACCCGCTCCTGCTTTTGGATGATGTTTTGTCCGAACTCGATCCGGTCCGGCAGACCCACCTGCTGACGGCAATTCAGGATAAGGTTCAGACTTTTCTGACCACCACTAGCCTGAGCGACGTGGCCCGGCAGCTGATCAAAAAACCGACGATTTTTGAGATTAAACATGGCACTTTGAACAAGGAGGAAGCATAGTGAGCGACGAGCACAAGGAAACAAAAGCTGAGTTGGCAAGCGAGTACGATGCCAGCCAGATTCAAGTCCTGAAGGGATTAGATGCGGTTCGTAAGCGTCCCGGGATGTACATTGGATCGACGTCTGCACAAGGTTTACACCATCTTGTTTGGGAAATTGTCGATAACGGGATCGACGAGGCCTTGGCGGACTTTTGTACGGAGATCAACGTTGAGGTTGAACCTGACAACAGCATCACGGTCCGCGACAACGGTCGGGGAATCCCGGTTGATACCCAGAAGGAAACCGGTAAGCCCGCCCTGGAGACGGTCTTTACGGTCCTCCACGCCGGTGGTAAGTTCGGCGGTGGCGGGTACAAGGTTTCTGGTGGTCTGCACGGGGTTGGTGCCTCAGTCGTCAACGCCCTGTCCACTGAGCTGGACGTCAAGGTGTCGCGGCAAGGCAAACGCTACTACATGGACTTCGACCACGGCCACGTTAAGACGTCGATGAAGGTCATCGAGACCGGTCTACCTGAGGACGTTCATGGGACCACGGTCCACTTCAAGCCGGACCCGGACATTTTCCGCGAAACGACGACCTATAATATCAAAACTCTGACCGACCGGTTGCGTGAACTGGCCTTCTTGAACAAGGGGCTGAAGATCACGATTGAGGACAAGCGTGACGAAGATTCTGAGCGCCAAGAGTTCCACTATGAGGGTGGGATCCGTCACTATGTTGAGTACCTCAACCGGGGCCGGGAAGTCCTCTTTGACCCACCGATCTACGTTGAGGGGAAGGAAAACAACATCACGGTGGAGGTTTCCCTCCAATACATCAACGGCTACCGCAGCGAGCTGTTGACCTTTACTAACAACATCCATACCTATGAGGGTGGGACCCACGAGACCGGGTTCAAGATGGCTCTGACCCGGGTTATCAACGATTACGGTCACAAGAGTGGGGCACTGAAGAGCAACGAGACCCTATCCGGGGATGATGTCCGGGAAGGGCTGATTGCGGTGGTTTCCATCAAGCACCCCGACCCGCAGTTCGAGGGTCAGACAAAGACCAAGCTGGGGAATTCTGATGCCCGGACGGCAACCGATCATATCTTTGCCGAGACCTTCAACCGCTTCTTAATGGAGCACCCAGACGAGGCCAAGCAGATCATTGAAAAGGGCCAGTTAGCTTCCAAGGCCCGGGTTGCCGCTAAGCGGGCCCGGGAAGTCACCCGGAAGAAGAGCGGTCTTGAGATCTCCAACCTACCCGGGAAGCTCGCCGATAACACCAGCAAAGATCCGAATATCTCCGAACTGTTCATTGTCGAGGGGGACTCCGCCGGTGGTTCCGCCAAGCAGGGACGGTCCCGGCTGACCCAGGCGATCCTGCCAATTCGGGGGAAAATCCTAAACGTTGAGAAGGCTACCCTGGACCGGGTTTTGGCCAACGACGAGATTCGGTCTCTCTTTACGGCCCTGGGAACTGGTTTTGGTGATGATTTTGACATCACTAAGGCCAACTACCATAAGCTGATTATTATGACCGATGCCGACGTCGATGGGGCCCATATCCGGACCCTGCTCTTGACCCTGTTCTACCGGTTCATGAAGCCAATGATCACCCACGGCTACGTCTACATCGCCCAGCCGCCGTTGTACCAGGTTCGTCAGGGTAAGTTCGTCAAGTACATCGAATCCGACGAGGAGCTGGAGCGGGTCGTCAACTCTCTGCAGCCGAGCCCGAAGCCGGTTATCCAGCGGTACAAGGGGCTTGGTGAAATGGATGCCGAACAGCTCTGGGAGACCACGATGGATCCTGAGAACCGGCACCTGCTCCGGGTTCAATTGGATGATGCCAAGCAGGCGGACGAGATCTTCCCGATGCTGATGGGGACTAAGGTCGGCCCACGGCGGGACTTTATCGAGCAAAATGCCAAGTTTGTAGAGAACCTGGACCTGTAATAAACTACGCGAAATTAAAAAGGAGGAGCGACATTGGCTGAAGAAAATATGTCAAACCGGATCACGGACGTTAAGCTGACGAGCCAGATGAAGAACTCATTCTTGGATTATGCCATGAGTGTCATCGTCTCCCGGGCCCTGCCGGATGTACGTGATGGCTTAAAGCCGGTTCAACGGCGGATCCTGTATGGGATGAACGAACTGGGGGTTACCCCAGATAAGCCGTACAAGAAGTCGGCCCGGATTGTCGGGGACGTCATGGGGAAGTTCCACCCCCATGGTGACTCCTCGATCTACGAAGGGCTGGTCCGGATGGCGCAGGACTTTAGTTATCGTTACATGTTGGTTGACGGTCACGGTAACTTCGGATCGGTCGACGGTGATAGCGCCGCCGCCATGCGTTATACCGAGGCCAAGATGAGCAAGATTGCGGTGGAGATGCTGCGCGACATCAATAAGGACACCGTTGACTTCCACCCGAACTACGACGGTACGGAGAAGGAGCCGGACGTCCTACCAGCCCGCTTCCCAAACCTGCTGGTCAACGGGGCCTCGGGGATTGCCGTCGGGATGGCGACGAACATTCCAACCCACAACCTGGGTGAGGCCATCTCCGCCATTCACATGCTGATGGACAACCCGGACGCCAGTACGGAGGACCTGATGAAGGTTCTGCCGGGGCCGGACTTTCCAACCGGTGGGGTTGTCATGGGCAAGTCTGGTATTCGGAAGGCCTATGAGACCGGTCGCGGGACGATCATTGTCCGTGCCAAGGTCGACATCGAGGAGCAGAAGAACGGTAAGCAACGGATCATCGTCCACGAGATCCCGTACATGGTTAACAAGGCCAAGCTGATTGAGCGGATCGCCGAGTTAGCCCGGAATAAGGAGATTGAGGGGATCACCGATATCAACGATGAGACCGACCGTGACGGGATGCGGATCGTGATCGACGTCCGCCGGGATGCCAGCGCCGAGGTTATCCTAAACAACCTCTACAAGATGACCCTGATGCAGACGACCTTCAACTTCAACATGCTGGCGATCGTCAACGGGGCACCGAAGATCCTTAGCCTGAAGCAAATCCTCCAGTACTACCTGGAGCACCAGGAAGACGTCGTCCGGCGGCGGACTAAGTTTGACCTGAAGAAGGCCCAGAACCGGGCCCACATCGTTGCCGGTTTGCGGATCGCCCTCGACCACATCGATGAGATCATCAAGATCATCCGCAATTCCCAGACCAGTGAAATCGCTAAGGGCGAGCTGATGCAGAACTATGGCCTGTCCGATCGCCAGTCCCAAGCCATCCTGGATATGCGGCTGGTTCGGCTGACCGGTCTAGAACGGGAGAAGATCGAATCTGAATATAAGAAGCTGATGGATGCCATTGCTGACTACAAGGACATCCTGGCTCACGATGAGCGGATCCACCAGATCATCTATGATGAACTGTTGGAGATTCAGCGTAAGTTTGGTGACAAGCGGCGGACCGAACTCCAGGTTGGTGACATTACCAATATTGAGGATGAGGACCTGATCGAGGAGGAAGACATCATTGTCACCCTCACCCATAACGGCTACATCAAGTGCCTGCCGGCCGACGAATTCAAGTCCCAGCACCGTGGTGGCCGTGGTGTCAAGGGGATGGGCGTTCACAAGGACGATTTCATCGAACAACTGATTTCAAGCTCAACCCACGACCTCCTGCTCTTCTTCACGAACTCCGGAAAGGTCTTCTCCATGAAGGGCTACGAGGTTCCAGAATACGGGCGGGCCGCCCAGGGGATCCCGATCATCAACCTGCTGGGGATCAATAACAAGGAGAAGATCAGCGCCGTCATCAACGTTTCCCACGCGGCCAACGATGATGATAAGTTCCTCTTCTTCACGACTAAGCAGGGGACGGTCAAACGGACGCCGGTTCCGGAATTTAAGAATATCCGTAGTAACGGTCTGAAGGCCATCAACCTCCATGACGGTGACGAGTTGATCAATGTTAATGTCATTGCTGATGGTCAGCCAATGATCATTGGGACCCACAACGGCTATGCCCTGAGTTTTAACTCCGACGTGGTTCGGTCGATGGGGCGGTCGGCTGCCGGGGTCCGCGGAATTCGTCTCCGCAATGCTGACTACGTGATTGGTGCTGCCCCATTAAAGAAGGACGGCAATGTCCTGGTTATCAGCGAGAACGGCTTCGGTAAGCAGACGCCAGCTGCTGAGTACCCGATCAAGGGCCGGGGTGGCCTCGGAGTCAAGACAGTCAACGTGACGGCCAAGAATGGTCCGCTAGTTGGCCTAACCACGGTCGATGGTGACGAAGACATCATGCTGGTCACCGACCACGGGGTCATCATTCGTTTTGGCATTGAGACTGTCTCCCAGACCGGTCGTTCCGCCGTTGGTGTCCACTTGATCAAGATGGATAAGGGCACCAAGGTAGCGACGATGGCTAAGGTTGAAAAGGAGTCCGATGAGGATGAGGAGCCTGACCAGGACCAAAAGGAAACGGACCAGGCACCTGCTAAGACGGAAGATCACCAATAAAATTGACTAATTAAGACGAAAATCCTGAGAACTTGCGTATTATATTAATTGAGCGC
Organism: Limosilactobacillus pontis DSM 8475; assembly: GCF_001435345.1. Lineage (GTDB taxonomy): Bacteria > Bacillota > Bacilli > Lactobacillales > Lactobacillaceae > Limosilactobacillus > Limosilactobacillus pontis. The sequence continues at coordinate 43,078 of NZ_AZGO01000060.1, forward strand.
AACTCTCAGGATTTCTTGTTATTTGTTTCTTGTTTTAAAGCCTAGTCTATGCTATATTTTATATCTGTGAGTATACGTACAGACGTCTACTCTCCTTGTTCTTCTAAAGTTTTAGAAGAGCCAGAGTCCATAAGGAGGTGTAATATTCATGGAAACACGTAAATATGAAATTACTTACATCATTCGTCCTGATATCGAAGAATCAGCTAAGAGCGAACTGGTTGACCGGTTCGACAAGGTTTTGACGGACAATGGTGCAAACATCGCTGAATCAAAGGATTGGTCAACGCGTCGCTTTGCTTACCCAATCGAAAAGTACACTGAAGGTACTTACCACGTGGTTACTCTGACCACTGACACTGACGAAGCATTAAACGAATTTGACCGTTTAGCTAAGTTCAACGACGATATCCTACGTCACATGATCGTTAAGCTTGATGCTTAATTAGATCGTCAATGTAAATAGAGAGGAGAACGATCGAATGATTAATCGTGCAGTTTTGACTGGACGCTTAACGCGAGATCCTGAGTTGCGATACACTACCAGCGGTACTGCGGTAGTTTCATTTACGCTCGCAGTTGATCGGCAATTCCGGAACCAAAATGGTGATCGGGATGCGGACTTTATCAACTGTGTCATCTGGCGTAAATCCGCTGAAAACTTCAGCAACTTCACCCACAAGGGCTCCTTGGTGGGACTCGATGGCCGGATCCAAACCCGGAACTACGAGAACCAACAGGGGCAACGGGTGTACGTTACTGAAGTCGTGGTTGATAACTTTGCCCTGCTCGAACCCCGGCAAAATGGCGGGATGAACCAGGGCGGCCAGCAACCGTTTGGTAACCAGGCCCCATTTGGTGGTCAGCAGGGCCAATACGGTAACAACAATCAGCCGCAATCGACTAACAACGCTCCTCAAGCTAATTCGTCAACTGATGCCGGAGCTCAAAGCTTTGGTGCCAGCCAGAATAGCTCAGCCAACCCATTCTCCAGTAGTAACGATAATGGGGACCAATCGACTGAGATCTCTGATGACGATTTACCATTCTAAATTTTTTTACCAGATAGGAGGGTAATTTCATGGCACAACAACGTCGGGGCGGCCGTCGTCGTCGTAAAGTCGACTTCATCGCCGCAAACCACATCGAATACATCGATTACAAAGATACTGATTTATTACGTCGGTTTATCTCCGAACGTGGTAAGATCTTACCACGTCGGGTCACTGGGACCAGTGCTAAGAACCAACGTAAGTTAACGGTCGCTATCAAGCGTGCCCGGATCATGGGTCTTCTGCCATTCGTTGCTGAAGACTAATCCAAAATTAAAAAAGCTTGCTTCTTCGTGAAGCGGGCTTTTTTTGTATCGGACGAATTGAAAGGAGCAGAACTAAAATGCGTAAAATCGAAGGACACATCCACCTTGTACGGGAAACGGCCGGATCCAAGGGCCAGGGCCGGCTTAGTCCGCTCGGCAACGGTTACGCCATCTGGGATGACGGCGAGATCATCAAGCTGATTCCAGATGGTTGGGGCGACGATAACTTTCTGGCCGAGAAGTACCTGCCGATCATGGACAAGGAGGGAATTGACAAGGCGGTCATCCTTCAGGGAACCCTGAACGGCTACCAAAACTACTACACTTATCAGGTAGTTAAACGTTATCCAGACCGGTTCATCGGGGCCTTTGCGGTTGATCCCTTTGCCGACCGGTCAATGGTGATTGTCCACCGCTACGTCGAGGACCTGGGCTTTCGGGCTATCAAGTTTGAGATCAGTCAGGGCGGGGGTCTACACGGTTTCCACCGGTCCTTCCGCCTCGACATCGACAACCGGGTTTCCCAGATCTTCCACTACTTGGCTGGCTACCCGGGCTTCGTGGTGACGGTTGACTACGGGGCTAGCGACCAGACCAGCTACCAGCCGGAAGCAATCGTCAACCTGGCCCGGCGCTACTCACAATTAGACTTTGTCGTCTGTCACCTCTCCTTTCCTGATGCGGACCATCCCGACCAGCTGGTCAATGCGCTCGACCAGTTTGCCCCACTGACTAACATTAGCGTTGATATCTCGGCAATCCAGGACATCTTGGGCGAGGGGCGTGATGACTTTCCATACCCACGGAGTCAGTGGGCGGTCAGGCTTGCCAAGAAAAAGCTGGGTCCCCAGCGCATCATCTGGGGCAGTGACGCCCCGTGGTCGGCAACCTTCAACAGCTACCACCAGCTGGCAACCTGGTTGGAGCATACCGATATCTTCACCCCGGCTGAGCTGGCTGACGTGATGGCCAATAATGCCGCGCGGGTTTATTTCAAGCCCGCTAACGTGGTCGCAGCCCGGCAGGCGCACGACCCAGTCACTAAGGATTTCACGACCCGGCATTAAGGCTGGTAGATTAAGTGATTTCGACAGCTTTTGGCAACCGGTGTGATATGATAGAATTATCCAATTAGCAGGCGGAATCCAACCGCCGATTTGGGAGGATTACTATGCGTGAATTTTTCAGTCGTGAAAACTGGCTGTTTTATCTGAAACACCCAGCGGTCCGCTGGAATGTCTATTATCTACTGTGCATGACCGTGATCAGCCTGGTCCTGGCCTTCATGTTCAACTGGATGATCGGCCTGGCGGTGGTGGTGCTGGCGGTCATCGGGAGTACGATCAGCCTGCGCCGGCTTCGACAGCTGGTTAATGATACCCACGAGTACCTAAACCACCTGACCTACCAGATCCAGCATGGCCAACAGGAGGCACTATTGGCCATGCCGGTGGGGATGATTATGCTTAATGATCGCAACGAGGTCGAGTGGATCAACCCCTACATGGCACGCTACTTTAAGCTTGAGAAGGTAGTTGGCAAACCGGTGGCCAGTGTTGACGACCAGTTGGCCAAGCTGATTGAAGACGGGCGCGATCACCAGGAACCACGGATTGTCACCTGGCGCGACCACCAGTTTGAGTTTCTGGTTCAGCCCCGTTACCGGGTGGCGTACCTGCTGGATATCAGCAAGTACGCGGCGGTAGAACGGCGCTACCGGCAGGAACAAATCTTTCTGGGCAATATCTACCTGGATAACTATGACGAGCTGATTCAGGGGATGAGTGATACGGACGTCTCTAACCTGCACAACTACGTTACCTCGGAGATCAGTAAGTGGGCCAGTGACAACCACCTCTTGATGAAGATCATCGATGATGATAACTACTTAATCATCGGGCACCAGAGCTCACTTGAAGAATTGGAGAAGAAGAAGTTCAAGATCCTGGATGTCATTCGTCAGAGCACGTCCCAGCGCAACTCACCGGTCACCCTCAGCGTGGGGATTGCCTATGCCGAGAACGACCTGATCAAGCTGGCCGACACGGCGCAGAACAACTTGGACCTGGCACTTGGTCGTGGGGGCGACCAGGTCGTCGTCCGGTCCAAGGACCAGCCAGCTCGTTTCTACGGGGGCAAGACTAACCCGATGGAGAAGCGGACCCGGGTCCGGGCGCGGATGATCAGCCAGGCTCTTCAGGAACTGATCAACCAGGCGGACCAGCTCTTCGTCATGGGGCACCACAACCCGGACATGGACTCGCTGGGGGCCTGTCTGGGAATTCGTCGGATCGCTGAGATGAACGGCAAGAAATGCTGGATCGTGGTGGACGACGAACACCCCCACGCCGACATTCAGCGTCTGATGAACGAGATCAATAACTACCAGACGATCAAGGATCATATCATCACGCCGGACGAGGCCCTAGAGAAGGTCACAGACAATAGCCTGTTGGTGATGGTGGACCACGCCAAGCGCAGCATCACCATCTCGCCCGAGTTGTATGATAAGCTGCAGAATCGGTTGGTGATCATCGACCACCACCGGCGCGGCGAGGAGTTCCCTGAGAATCCACTGCTGGTCTACATCGAACCGTATGCCTCCTCGACCTGTGAGCTGATTACCGAGATGTTCGAGTACCAGCCGCGGGAAGGCAAGGGGCTAAACAAGCTCGAGGCTACAACGATGTTGACCGGGATCCAGATTGACACAAAGTCCTTCACCAAGAGTGCCGGAACACGGACCTTTGATGCTGCCTCCTACCTGCGTTCAGCCGGGGCGGACGGGATGATGATCCAGTCCTTCATGAAGGAGGACCCACAGAGCTTCATGGATCGCAACCACTTAATTTCCCGGGCAATAATCAATGACCAGATTGCCATCTGTGCCGGTGAGGATGACCGGGTCTATGACTCCGTTACGGCGGCCCAGGCGGCTGACATGCTCCTCCAAGTCGAGGGAGTCGAGGCCTCGTTTGTCATCACCCGGCGCGCAGACGGCAAGGTCGGGGTTTCCGCCCGGTCTGCAGGCGACGTCAACGTCCAGATCATCATGGAGCAGATGGGTGGCGGGGGTCACCTGGCCAACGCGGCCACCCAGGTTGCCGATAAGACGGTCGATGCGGTAAAGAATGAATTGATTGATCTTCTGGCGAAGACGGATGATAATAGTAGTCAGGAAGATGAAGAGGAGTGAACAAGATGAAAGTTATTTTTACGCAAGATGTTCGTGGTCGGGGTAAGCGCGGCCAGGTCAAGGAAGTTCCCGATGGTTACGCCCAGAACTACCTGATCAAGCGCGGCCTGGCCAAGCAGGCTACCAAGGCGGCAATGAGCCAGCTGGCCGGCCAACAACGGGCCGAGGCCAAGCACGCCGCTGAGGAATTAGAAGAAGCTAAGCAACTCAAGAAGGTGCTGGAGGACGACAAGACGGTCGTTGAGCTGAGCGGGAAGGCCGGTACGGACGGTCGGATGTTTGGTTCCATTTCCACTAAGCAGATTGCCACGGCCCTGCAGAAGCAGTACAAGGTCAAGATTGATAAGCGCAAGATCGAACTGGCAGCGCCAATTAGGGCCCTGGGCTACGTCAACGTGCCGATTAAGCTCCACCCCGAAGTCAGTGCCGAGATTCGGGTGCACATTGCGGAAAAGTAGTTTAACCGGTATAATTGAATTTTGATTTATTAAAAGCGAGGTATCGTCATGGATAATGCACCAATGCAAGAAGAGCCACACGATATTGAAGCTGAAAAGGCAGTTCTCGGAGCTGCTTTTTTAAGTAAAAACGCGTTGGCTGATGCAATGGAATACCTGCAGCCCGGGGATTTTTATAAGCGGGCCCACCAGATCATCTTCGAAAAGATGGTGGCGTTAAACGATGACGACCAGCCGATCGACGTGGTGACGATCAAGAGTGCCCTGGACAAGGACAATCAGACCGAGAACGTCGGTGGGATGGTCTACCTGGCCGAATTGGCCTCATCGGTCCCGTCAGCGGCCAACGTGGCCTTCTATGCCAAGATTGTCCATGACAAGGCCGTACGGCGGAACCTAATCAACACCGCCACCAAGATCATCAACGAGGGGTACGCGGACGACAACGACACCACCGACCTGCTCGATCAGGCGGAACAGTCAATTCTTCACGTCTCCGAATCCAACAGCCAGGACGGCTTTCAGAACATCCAGCAGGTCCTAAATAGCGCGATGAACCACATCGAGACCCTGTCGGGCAACGACTCGGAGATCACCGGACTGGAGACGGGCTACCCCCAGCTGGACCGGATGACGACCGGCTTCCACCCCGATGAGCTGGTAATCATCGCGGCGCGGCCAGCCGTTGGGAAGACCGCCTTTGCCCTCAACATCGCTCAGAATGTGGCCACCAAGACCGACAAGACGGTGGCGATCTTCAGCCTCGAAATGGGGGCCGAATCGCTGGTCAACCGGATGCTGTGTGCCGAGGGGAATATTGACGCTAACCACCTGCGGACCGGGAACCTGACCAGCGACGAATGGGAGAGCCTGTTCTTTGCTGCTGGGACGTTGTCGAATGCCCACCTCTACATCGATGACACCGCCGGGATCAAGGTGGCCGAGATCCGGGCCCGCTGCCGGCGTCTGAAGAAGGAGACCGGTAACCTGGGGCTGATCGTAATCGACTACCTGCAACTGATCGAAGGGAATAACCCCGATAACCGGCAACAGGAAGTCTCCGAAATCTCCCGGCAGCTCAAGAAGCTGGCTAAGGAGCTTGAGGTCCCGGTGATCGCCCTGTCTCAGCTCTCTCGTGGGGTTGAACAGCGACAGGACAAGCGGCCGGTGCTGTCTGACATCCGTGAGTCTGGATCAATCGAACAGGATGCGGATATCGTCAGCTTCCTCTATCGTGACGACTACTACGAGCACGATGGTGGGGATGACGACCAGCAGGATGGTGGCCAGGACAACGGTGACGACTCCAACGTTAGTGAAGTTGAAGTCATTATTGAGAAGAACCGGAGTGGTCCGCGGGGGACGGTCAAGCTGCTGTTTGCCAAGTCATACAACAAGTTTGCCTCCGTGGCCTACGTACCGGGGGAACAGAATTAAAGTAGGACGGAAAGTAAGTGCCGTGGCGCTGCTTTTCGTGACTGTAGTTATAAGAAAGGGGCGTTTCAGGTTCACTGGAGTGCTCTTTTCGTTCGCTTAAGGAAAAACAAGGAGGCGTTAGGATGAACCGTCAAACACAGGGAATTGAGTTGAAATGGCTGTTGCTGGGGATGTTCTTCGGGAGTATCGGCAACAGTTTTGTCTGGCCGTTGACCACGATCTACATGCATGAACAACTGCACGAGTCATTAACCGTATCAGGGATTGTGCTGCTCTTCTATTCCGGGGCCAATGTGGTCGGCAGCTATATTAGCGGCATGCTCTTTGATAAACGGAATCCGCGCCACCTGATGCTGGGCGGGACAATTGCCGCGACAGTCGTTATTGCGACCATGATCTTCTTCAACGGTTGGCCGATCTACGCGATCCTACTGACGGCGATCGGCTTTTTTAACGGTTGGATCATCACGATGGTCAACTCGTTCGGAACCCGGCTGCATAAGGATGGCCGTTACGTCTTCAACATGCTCTACTTTGCCAACAACCTGGGGATGGTGATCGGGACCACGATTGTCGGCCCGCTCTACCAGCACGCCCACGGCAATATTGCCCCGCTCTTCACGATCACGACTATCCTCTACATCCTCTTCTCGATCGTCGTCTTCGTCTACTTTAAGGAGGACCCGCATCCGGAGCCGGTGGACGAGGCCCGCTTCAAGGACGATTCACCGGTAACAACGACCAGTCTGCCCCGTGCCAACCTGTGGATCAACTGGATCTTTTTTGTGGCCCTCTGCGTGGTCTGGACAATGTACGAGCAGTGGTCCAGTAACCTGTCCGTCTTCATGACCGACCAGGGGATCTCGATGACCAAGTACAGCCTGCTCTGGACACTCAACGGGGTCCTGATCGTGGTCATGCAGTTATTGCTGACCTGGCTAAACCGCTGGTACAATAACCCCTACGCCCAGGTCTTCGTCGGCATCTTTACCGTCGGCTTGTCCTTTGTCCTCCTCCTGTTTGCCAAGAGCTACATCTGGTACATCATCGCCATGGTGATCCTGACGATCGGGGAGGCGACGGCCTTTCCGACAATGCCGGCAATCGTCAACAGCCTCTCCCCAGTCGAGGTCAAGGGGAAGTACCAGGGGATCCTCAACGCCTTCTCGTCGCTGGGGAAGGCGTTTGGTCCCCTATTTGGGGGGCTGATCATCGGGGCGGCCTCCTACCACATCCTCTTTGTGATCTGTGCGGCCTCGATATTTGTGATGGAAATCATTGTCTGGGCGGTTGTCCAGCTGAATAAGTCCCAGACGGTTAAGTACTAAGGAAGTAATCGCGTGTTCTACAACAACTTTGATAATGTTCAAGGCGAGGATCGTTACGGGATGGTCGGTAAAACTGGCGACGGTTTTCGTGAGAATCGTCGGCTGTTGGTACCGTGCTATCGCTGCCAGCAGGAGCCGCTGGTGATTGCCGAGCGCAACTGGATGGACACCAACCAGGATGACTCCCAGCGCTACCAGATCGTGGTGGTCTGCGAGCACTGCGGGGCGGTCGACGAGTTTGTTGTCAACAACGGCCGCGAGGGCAAGATCGGTAAGCTGAAGCATGGCAAGCACCCGGTCAGCCCCGAACAATTACAACAACAATAAAGGCGCGGTGCCCAGCGGATGGGTTCCTCGCCTTTTTCTAATATGTTGGTTTTATCATATAAAGTTTAAGTCGTCGATCGGTCCAGATCGGTCCTGGAGCGGTGTCCGATCAATTCATTTGTGAAAGCGCTTACTAATAACGATCAACTATGATACGCTTAATACTGTTGAGACAATTGGACATAACATGAGGAGATGCTTTGGAATGAAGATTAAAGCAGCGGTTGTTGACAAGAAGGGTGCCAAGTTTGACATCCGGGATGACGTCGAGCTCGCCGACATGCAGGCTGATGATCTCTTGATCCACATGGTGGCCTCCGGAATCTGCCACTCCGACGAGGCCCTACGAAAGGGTGACGCCGAAATTGGCTACCCGATCATTCTGGGTCATGAGGGTGCCGGGATCGTTGAGAAGGTCGGCCCCGAGGTCAAGAACTTCAAGCCGGGAGATCACGTCATTCTCTCTTTCTACGGTTGTGGTAACTGTATCAACTGCCTGAAGGGTAAGCCAACCAAGTGTCTAAACTACGCAGCCAATAACCTGTCTGGGGTTCGACCAGACGGTAGTGCCCACTTCACCGAGGATGGTCACCAGGTTGATGACATGTTTGACCAATCATCCTTCACCACGACCACGGTGGTTCGGGAGCGGAACGCCGTCAAGGTGCCAAAAGACCTCGACCTGCGAAAGTTAGGACCACTGGGCTGTGGTTACGTTACTGGCTCCGGAACGGTCTTCAATACGCTGAAGCCAGAACCAGGATCCACGATTGCGGTCGCCGGTACCGGGGCGGTTGGTCTGGCAGCCATGATGGCCGGCAAGATCTCCGGTTGCACTAAGGTCATCGCAATTGATCGGGTTCCGGAGCGGCTGGCATTAGCCAAAGAACTGGGTGCTACCGACACGATCAATACCAACGACGTCGACATGGTCAAGGCTGTCCAGGACCTGACCGGTGGTAAGGGTGTTGACTACCTGGTTGACACGACCGGGGTCACCAAGGTGCTGGAAGACTCTATCCAAGCCTTGGCCCAGGGGGGTGTTCTGGCTGCCATCGCGGTGACGGTCAACCACATCGACGTCAACACCTGGACGGACCTCTGCCCAGCCGACCGGACAATTGTCGGAGTCAACATGGGGGACTCCATCCCGCAGGTTGACATTCCACGCCTGATCGAATTCTACAAGCAGGGGATGTTTGACTTTGACAAGACTGAGAAGTTTTATGACTTCGCTGATATCAACCAGGCTAACGCCGATTCCGTTTCCGGAAAGACGATCAAGCCGGTGCTGATTATCGATAAGGACTACCAGCCGGGTGAATAAGTAAGCTGAGGGACCGCTGACGGAAGTTGCCACCGGTCCTTTTTTATTTCCCGGGAAACCTTTTGCCTGCTCGCCCGGTGAAGATGCTAAAATGGGGTCTGTAAACGCTAAGGGAGGAATGACGGATGGATACGAAACAGTACCGCTACACTAAGGATAACTTTAATATCAAGAAGGCCCCAACCTGGGTGGCTGACTCTGCCGATGAGCTTGACCAGATCAAGGCAACGATCGATAAGAATGTCAAGCGGATTAAGGACGCCCAGAAGAAGATGTACGCCCGCCACCGCTACGGCGTCATCGTCGCCTTCCAGGCAATGGATGCGGCCGGCAAGGACAGCATGATCTCGCACATCTTCTCCGGGGTCAACCCGGTCGGCTTCAAGGTGGCCAACTTCAAGCAGCCAACCTCCGCAGAGCTGCAGCACGATTACCTCTGGCGGATCAATGAGGCCCTACCGAAGCGCGGCTCGATCGGTATCTTCAACCGTTCCTATTACGAGGACGTCCTGGTCTCCCGGGTCCATCCTGAGATCATCCTCAAGGCTAACCTGCCCGGGGTCACCACCCTGCTGGACGTCAACAAGGACTTCTTCGACGGGCGCTACGAGGACATCCGCGAATACGAGAAGTACCTGTCCCGCAACGGCTACGTGATCCTGAAATTCTTCCTCCACGTCTCCAAGGATGAGCAGAAGAAGCGGTTCCTGTCCCGGATCGAGACGCCGCGAAAGAATTGGAAGTTCTCGGCGGCCGATATTCACGAGCGGCAGTTCTGGGATAAGTACCAGTCGGCCTACGACAAGGCGATCAATGCCACGGCCACCAAGGAAAATCCCTGGTACGTTATTCCGGCCGATGACAAGTGGTATTCTCGCCTGATCGTCTCGGACATCATCACCAAGCGGATTGAGAAGCTCCCGCTGGCCTATCCAGAGATGACACCAGACCAGGAGGGAGAGCTCGCCCGGGCCCACCAGATCCTGCTGAATGAGGGTAAGGATTAGTCATTAAAAGCAAAGCGGCGATCGACGCATGAAGTGAAGCGCCAACCGCTGCTTTTACTTTTTACTTAATTTGCGTTTGACCATGTCCGGGTCGGCCTTGCCGGGGTTGAGCTCCACCAGCTTACCCGATCCAATATAGATGACCCATTCGGCCAGGTTGACGATATGATCGCCCGCCCGTTCGAGGAAGCGGATCACCGACAGGTAGTCGCCGTATGGCTTGACGTTGGCCCCGGCTGTAGTCAGAGCGGTCATGATCGCCTGTTGCTGCTGGACATAGATCATGTCGACCTGAATATCTTTGTTGGCGACCTCGTAGGCCAGCTGCTCGTTGGTGTATGCGTAGGCGTCGAGGACCCGCTCCAGCATCTCCCGGATCATCATCATCATCTGTTCGATCTGCTCCTCGATGGTCGGGTTGTGTCCCCGGTCACTCAGGTCAATTGCGGCTCGGGCGATGTGTGTGGCATAGTCGCCCAGCCGCTCAATATCACTGCTGGCCTTAAGGATCCCGATGATTTTACGGAAGTCACTAGCTACCGGCTGCTGGAGGGCCATCAGCTTTAAGGCCTCCTTCTCCAGTTTGACCTCCTCGTCATTGATTCTGGTATCCGCTGCCAGAACCTGTTTGGCCAGCTGCGGATCATTTTCCGTGAAGGCCTTGGTTGCCTGGTAGATCTGTTCGCTGGCGTCGATCCCCATCTCCATGAAGTGACCACGGAGGCGTTTCAGTTCATCGTTAAAAATAGCACCCATCATATTCCTCCTAACCAAACTTGCCGCTCAGGTAATCGGCTGTCTGTTGCTCGTGCGGGTTCATGAAAATCTTAGCCGTCTGGTCGAATTCAATCAGGTGCCCCTGGTGCATGAAGGCTGTCCAGTTGGCTGACCGCGACGCTTGCTGCATGTTGTGGGTCACCATGATGATCGTAAACTGCTCCTTTAATTGTACAAGGGTATCCTCGATTTGCGAAGTCGAAACCGGGTCTAGGGCGCTGGTCGGTTCGTCCATGAGAATGATCTCCGGGCGCACCGCCAGGGTTCGGGCGATGCACAGGCGCTGCTGCTGACCACCGGAGAGGGCGAGGGCACTGGCCTTCAATTGGTCCTTGACCTCATCCCAGAGGGCGGCCTGACGCAGGCTCTCCTCGACCCGCTGGTCTAACACGGCCCGGTCCTTGACTCCAGCCAGACGGAGGCCGTAGATCACGTTTTCGTAGATTGACATTGGGAAGGGGGTCGGTTGCTGGAAGACCATCCCGATTCGCTGCCGGACCCGGTAGACGTTGACCTGGGGCTGGTTGATGTTGACCCCGTGGAAATTGATGGCTCCGGTGACCGTGGCGAGGTCATCGTTCATCCGGTTGAGACTCCGCAGGACGGTGGACTTACCCGAACCAGAGGCGCCGATTAGGGCCGTGATCTGCTTGGGTGGGAACTTGAGGTTGACGTCATGGATAACGTGCTTGTCACCGTAAAAGACCTGAAGATCCTTTAGTTCTAAGATTGAATCAGTTGGCATAGTTTTTCCTCACTTTGCTAGGTGTCGTTTGATGCGGTGCCCAACGTAGCGGGCGACCAGGTTGAACAGTAGGATGGTGATGATCAAAACGGCTGCGGAGCCATTGGAAACCGCTCGGGCATCAGGGACGAGGCCTTCACTGTTGACCTTCCAGATGTGAACCGCCAGTGTTTCGGCGGGCCGCATGGGGTTAAGGAAGCTGGTCGGGCTAAACGGGTTCCAGTCGGTGTAGCTGATCAAGGGAGCACTCTGCCCGGCGGTGTAGATCAGGGTCGCCGCCTCGCCGAAGATTCGGCCAGCACTGAGGATAGCTCCGGTGATGATTCCCGGGAGGGCCGCCGGCAGGACAATCTTGGTCGTCACCCGCCATTTCGACATCCCCAGACCTAGTCCCGCCTGGCGCTGGAGGTAGGGGACCTGGCGGAGGGCATCCTCGCAGCTACGGGTCAGGATCGGCAGGTTCAGAATGGTCAGGGCCAGGGCCCCGGCGAGCAGGGAGAAGTCCATGCCGAATTTGAGGACGAAGACGAGGTAGCCGAACAGCCCCACGACCACGGAGGGCAGGGAACTCAAGACCTCGATTGCCAGGCGCAGCAAGCGGGTGGCCTGGTTGTCGGGAGCGTACTCATTCAAGTAAATGGCCGCCCAAAGCGCCAGCGGTACGGAGACGATCAGGGTCAAAACAACTAGGTAGAGGGAGTTAAACAGCTGGTCGCGGATCCCCCCACCGGCCGCAAAAGATTCGGCCTCGCTGGTTAGAAAGTGCCAGGAGATGTGGGGGATACCTAGCGCTAGGATGTAGATGAGGAGGCTCAAGACGACGAGTCCGATGAGTCCGGCTACTCCCAGGATGATGGTGCTGGCGACCTTATCAATGCGTTCTGGAGACATCAGCGCGCTCCTTTCTTACTTGCCAGGTGGATCAGGAGGTTGAAGACCAAGGACATTAGCAGAAGGATCAGGGCCAGAGACCAGAGAGCGTTATTTTCTGCTGTGCCCATAACGGTATTGCCGATTCCGGTGGTCAAGACGCTGGTCAGGGTGGTCGCAGATTCGACCAATCCCGTAGGCATCACGGTGGTGTTACCGATCACCATCTGAACGGCCAGCGCCTCCCCGAATGCCCGGGCCATGCCGAAGACCGTCGCCGTCAGGATCCCACTCCTGGCACTCGGAATGACCACCCGAGAAATGGTCTGCCAGCGGGTTGCCCCCAAACCAGCTGAGGCTTCCCGGTATTTCTGGGGGACGGCCCGCAGACTGTCGATGGTCATCGAAGTCATGGTTGGCAGAATCATCAGGAAGAGGACCCCGGTGGCGGCGAGGATCCCGAATCCAGTCCCACCGAAGAGCCGTTGTAGGGCGGGGACGATGGTGGTCAGCCCCAGGTATCCATATACCACGGAGGGGATGCCGACCAGCAGCTCAATCAGGGGCTGGAAGACGAGTTTGACCTTGCCAGGCAGGATCTCCGTAATTGCGACGGCGACCACTAGTGCCAGGGGAAGCGACACCGCACCCGCAAGAAGGGTCACGCCAAAGGAGGTCACGATCATCGGGAGAGCCCCGAAGTGATGATGGCCGGGCTGCCAGTCGGTCTGGGAAAGAAATCTCCAGACTGAGACCCATTGTCGGTAAACAGGGCCACCCCCTTGACCGTCAGGAAAATCAGGATTGTGCCAACCAGGCCCCCGATAAGGACGATCGCGAGACGGCTGGTGAACTTACCGGTCCATTCCTGCCGACTCTCCGGGGACGACTGGGTCAGTTGTTGTTGAAAGTCATTCATTTGTTTACTCCTTTACCCGAATCGTGCCATCGGCGGCCCGCTGCACCTGCATGTCATGGATATTGATATAGTGGGCGTCAGTCACGAGGGTCTGCTGGACCCGCTTACTCTGCATGAAGGCGATGAATTCGGGTTGCCCGACTTGGCTTCTGCCGGGTGTACATGTGCTCGTAGGACCACAGGGGCCAGCGGTTAGTCGTGATGTTGTTGGTGGTGGGTGTCACTTTATCGATTGTCAACGGCTGGACCTGCTTATTGAGGTAGGCGGCAGATATGTATGAGATGGCGCCCGGGGTGTTAGCCACGATTGTTTTGACTGTCCCGTTGGAATCCTGTTCTTGAGCGTTGAGTGGTGGCCGGTTCTTTAAGACGACCTGCTCAAACGCCACCCGGGTACCGCTGCCGGCCGCCCGGTTGATCACCGTAATCGGACGATCTGGGCCCCCAACCTGTTGCCAGTTGGTGATCTCACCAGTGTAGATTTGCCGGAGCTGGGCCAGGGAGAGGTTCCTGATCCCCAGGTCGCGGTTGACGATGGAGACGATCCCAGAAACCGCGACGACGTGATCGCGGAGCCGGTGGGGATCAATCCCATCCTTTTGCTCGGCGAAGATGTCCGAGGCCCCAATGTTAACGGCATCGGCCTGGACCTGACTCAATCCAGTGCCGGAACCGCCGCCCTGAACGGTGATGCTTACCTGGGGATGGTCGGTGCGGTATTCCTTGCTGACAGCCTCGGTCAGCGGCTGGAGGGCGGTAGAGCCAACCACCGTCACTTTGGCCAGCGGCGGCTGCTTCCTGGCAGTGGCCCAACCGATCCCCAGGCTACCGATGACCAATATTAAGGCCACAAGGGTGATAATTCTCTTCATCTCTGCTACTCCCTTAGTTGTTTTCACTGTTTTCATTCATATGATACAAATAGAGAATATCAAGGCGATGTAAATATTTGATCTGCTTATTGTAAAGGTTGTGTAAACCTGGGAGGAATATATGACGAACCATTTCTTGCTAATGGGTCAGGATCCCGATCTGATTCACCAGCTCGACCAGCTTGGCAAGCAGGCCCACTGGTCATTTGATCAGGTCACCACCCCGACCGGCCTGGTGGTGGCCTTAGAGAACCACCAGCCTACCGGGATCTGGTGGGAACTTTCCGCGACCGACCTGGATACCACGATTGCGACGATGACCCTGGTCCGCCACCAGGTCCACGGACCGATCACCGTCTTTACTCCCAAACTGACGGAGCGGATCCAGCGAAAACTCTACCGGGCCCGGGTTGATGACATCGTCGCCTTTCCATTAACTGCGGCGGTCCTACGTGCCCAGCTCGAACAGCGCCAGTGGCTCTACCAGCACGCCCAATTTAAGGCCGCGGTCACGCCAAGCAAGCAGCCCTCACGGCAACTGATTACCATTGGTCGGTGGCGGCTGGACCGGCAAAACTATACCGTGACTAAGGACGGCGCCCGTGTCGACCTGCCCCCTAAGGAGTTCCAGCTCCTTTCCTACCTAATTGACCACCACGATCAGGTTCTCAGTCGTGATCAGCTGGTCGCTGGGGTCTGGGGGTACGATATGCTGAACACCTCGCGGATCGTCGACATCCACATCAGTCACCTTCGCGACAAACTGGAGGATGATCCCCATCACCCGGCCCACCTGCTAACGGTCCGAGGATTTGGGTATAAAATCGTGAAGTAATGCAAATGGCCGCTAACGTTCGATTGGTTCAGAACGCCAGCGGCCATTTATTTAGATACGAAAAAAGCACCCGCCGAAACGAGTGCTTGAGGATGGGCAGTCAGGGGATCGAACCCTGGACCCACGGATTAAGAGTCCGTTGCTCTGCCAGCTGAGCTAACTGCCCATAACCTCTTAACAAGGTACTTAATTAATCTACCACCGTCCGCTGTAGCTGTCAACCAGAATTTGCCAAAAAATGATAAAAAGTCCAGCTGTGCTATAATGGGGGCACGGTTACTAAGTTTAGGTTAAGTAAAACAATCACCCATGGAGGGGATTTTGAAATGGCAAAGAAGATACTAGTCGTTGACGACGAGAAACCAATTTCAGATATCATCAAATTCAATCTTGAAAAGGAAGGCTACGAGGTCGTGACCGCCTACGATGGTGAGGAGGCCCTGGAGAAGGTCGAAAGCGAAAGCCCCGACCTGATCATCCTGGACTTGATGCTGCCGAAGATCGACGGTCTGGAAGTGGCTAAGCGGGTTCGGGCCAAGCATACGATGCCGATCATCATGGTGACGGCCAAGGACTCCGAGCTCGACAAGGTCTTAGGACTCGAATTGGGGGCGGATGATTACGTCACCAAGCCGTTCTCCAACCGGGAACTGGTCGCCCGGGTCAAGGCCAACCTGCGGCGGCAGGCAACCCTGAAGGCCCCAGCTGAGGAGGGGAAGAACACCGATATCAAGGTCGGTGATCTGACGATCCACCCCGAGGCCTACACGGTTACCAAGCGGGAGGAGAACATCAACCTGACCCACCGGGAGTTTGAACTGCTCCACTACCTAGCCCAGCACATCGGTCAGGTCATCAACCGGGAGCACCTCCTGCAGACCGTCTGGGGCTATGACTACTTTGGCGATGTTCGGACTGTTGACGTGACGGTCCGGCGTCTCCGGGAAAAGATCGAAGACAACCCGAGCCACCCGCAATGGCTGATCACGCGGCGTGGGGTCGGTTACTATTTAGCAAATCCTGATCAGAATTAGAGGCTGAACAGTTGTGAACAGCAAGTTAAAATTTTACCAGTCGATTCGTTTTAAAATCGCCCTCGTATTTGCGTTGATGCTGATGCTGACGTTAGAATGCGTCGGGGCGGTTTTTGTGCGTCAATTGGAGCATCAAAACCTGAACACCTTCAAGCAGTCGATTGAATTGCCGTCCTACGTTGACAACTCCCTGAGCGAGCAACTGGCCCGGTCCAACACCAGGAAGGCCAACCATCAGATCCGGCAGATCCTGTCCGAGGTCAATAACAATAACATCTCAGAGATCCGGGTGATTGACAACAAGGGAATCATCCGGGGGACCAGCGATTCCGACAACCGGGGCACGGTCGGCCAGAAGACCACCGACCAGATTGTCAAGGCGACCCTGCTGAACAACCGATCGCACTCGGAGAACGTCTATGATAACGGAAACCACAACCGCTACTACGTCAATGTGATTCCCGTGGTCGATAACAGTAACAACAACGTCATCGGGGCGGTTTACCTGCGGGCCAGCCTGGAGTCGGTCTACGCCAGCATCAATAGTATTACCCTGATCTACCTCTCGGCGGCCCTAGTCACCATCGCAATCGGCCTCTTCCTGGCAATCCTTATTTCCCAGGAAATAACCCGGCCGATCGAGGAGATGCGAAAGCAGACGTTGCGGATTGCCCGGGGAGACTTCTCCGGTCAGGTCCGGGTGATGGGAAACGACGAACTCGGTCAGCTGGCCGGGGCCGTCAACAACCTCTCCGTACGGGTGGAGGAGGCCCAGGCGTCGACGGATTCTGAGCGGCGTCGACTGGACAGCGTCCTCTCTCACATGTCTGACGGGGTGCTGGCGACTGACCGTCGTGGTAACGTGACGATCGTCAACAACATGGCCCTCCAGCTGCTGGGTGTTGATCATGAGGATGACCTGATTGGTAAATCGATCATTGACGTCCTCGATATCCGCCATGACTACACGGTCCGGCAGTTGGTCAATGCCGACCAGCGTGAGATGATCATTGATATGTCCAACGATGGTAATAACCTGATCCTAAACGCCTACTTCTCACCGATTCAGCGGGAATCCGGCTTCGTCAGTGGGCTTGTCTGTGTCTTGCATGACGTGACGAGTCAACAGAAGGAGGAGCGGGAGCGGAAGCAGTTCGTCTCCAACGTCTCCCATGAGCTCCGGACGCCGCTGACCAGTGTTCATAGCTACGTTGAGGCCTTAAGCGACGGGGCCTGGCAGGATAAAGAGGTGGCGCCGAAGTTTCTAAACGTCATTCAGGGCGAGACGGACCGGATGATCAGGATGATCAACGACTTACTGAGCCTGTCACGGATGGACGCCGGAACGACCAAGCTCAACCCGGAGTACGTCAATATCAAGGAACTGCTCAACTACATCCTGAACCGGTTCGACATGATCATTAAGAACGAGGAATCTGATTCTAGTAAGAAGAAGTATAAGATCGAGCGCCACTTCACCAAAAAGGACCTCTGGGTGGAGATTGATACCGACAAGTTCACCCAGGTGATCGATAACATCATGAATAACGCGATCAAGTATTCGCCGGATGGGGGGATCATCACGGTTCGCCTGCTGGAGACCCACAACCACGTCATCATGAGCATCTCTGACCAGGGCCTGGGGATTCCGCGTAAGGACCTCGGCCGGATCTTCGACCGTTTCTTCCGGGTTGACAAGGCCCGGAGTCGGAAGCAGGGTGGGACCGGCCTGGGCCTCGCCATTTCCAAAGAGGTCATCAACATGCTGGGTGGCCAGATCTGGGTTGACAGTGTCGAAGGCCACGGCTCGACATTCTATATCTCATTGCCGTACGTACCATATGAAGAGGAGGATGACTGGGATGATCAAGAAGCTGAAAAGTAATTGGCTGACGATTGCCCTAACCCTAGTGGTCCTAGTCAGCTTTATCCTGTCGGGAATCATCTGGACCAACCCCTTTCAATATGAGCGACCCCACCGGGAGAACAGCACCAGCTCGTCCCAGCAGTTCACCACCCAGTCGATGGGGGATGTCTACCTGCCGACGACCATCGTGCGGACCGGTAAGGATGGTCAACAAAACCTTCTTTACAGCCAGCGCGCCAACCTGATCAACGACGTCCAGCGGAACCTGTGTGACTGGAAGCTTGGCCGGACCAGCGAAGTCAAGACCAATAACTGTGACGTCTACCTGAGCTACCTGCGCAACCGCCATTCGTTGATGCTTAGCTACCCAGATAACGTCACGGGGGAAGTTTTTAATGAGACCTTCGACCAGTCGATCGATACTAACCGGGTCAAGGGGATCAACCACATCGTGATTCCGCTCAACGGGACCCACGAGATCTACCTGCTACGTGACTATCACTATGAGGTCTACCGGGTTCAGGTCAATAAGGGCGATTTCGCTAAGCTCCCCAAGATCGGGCGCCATGTCCGGCCGATCCCAGTTGACCATAAGATCATCAAGGGCAACGCCATGATGGTGTACCCGCACGGCTTTACCCTCCCAAAGCTGGCGTACCAGGTCAGCGATCAGCGGATCAACAACCTCAGCACCAACCTGCTGAGCACCAACCGCCATACCAGCGTGACCTCTCATGAGGATAGCGACAAGACGGTCTATACGGACGGTACCAACCGGCATCTGATTTACGACCATACCAACGGCACGGTTGATTACGAGAACGATATTGGTAATTCTAATGTGGTGGCCACGGGCCAACTCTACGCGCACTTCTACAACATCCTGGTGAAGACGGGGATGCCCCTGGATAACATTCGTTTTGACCAGGCCAAGGATCATAACCGGACTTTCATCTACCGGACCTATGTCGAGGGCTTCCCGATCATCAACACGGACGGCTATGGCGGGGCCAAGCTCCAAGCAAGTCAAAGTGGGGTTGAGCGTTACTGGATGAGCCTCTACACGGTTCAGGTCCCGCTGCCGCTCAGCGGTGACCAGGATGTCAAGCTGCCATCAACCACCAGCGTTCTCAATGAATTGCACGCCAGCAACCAATTTAAAGACATTACCGATCTGCGGGTTGGCTACCTCTGGAAGGGCAACTCTCAGGACAGTAAGGTGGTTAAGCTTGTGCCAACCTACTTTGTAAAGTATCACCACCGCTGGGTTGATTACACGGAGTTGCTGAAGTAAGGAGGGAAGTCAAAAAATGAATTTCAAACGAATCCAATGGATCTTCTTATTTGCCTTCCTCCTCTTTGACCTGATTGTTGCCGGAAGCCTCTTCCTGCAGAACCGGTTCACGATCACCAGCAATGCGCCTAACCGCCAGGAGGTCATCCTAAAGGAGATGCGCGCCGATGAGATCACCAGTGTTCCCCTGTCTAACCATGCCCAGAGCGGCTACTACATTGCCGGGACGCGGTCGGGGAAAAACGGTGAGCTGGGGCAGCAGGCCGACAAGTTGCGGGACCAAAGTTACCACTTTAACACCGATGAACTGGCCAGTGACCTCGAGACCGGGGTCAAGGTCGACCCCAAGCACCCGGACAAGCGACTGAATCGCCTGGTCAACGACGACCATTCGATCGCCCTGGGGAGTCATTACAAGTACGACGCTCAGCTGTCCGACCGGCGCACGGTCGTCTACACCCAACAACTGGCGGACCGGGACTTGAAGTCACCCGATGGTCAGATCCGTTTTCGGGTCAACAGCAATCATGAGGTTCTCGGCTATACCCAAACCTACCTAGCAGGGGCCCGGATCCTACGGCCTAAGGCGGACACGATCAGTCAGCGGCACGCGGTGACCTGGTTGTACAAGCACAACTTGATCCCTAATAACTCCCAGGTCAGGTGGGCGGAGTTAGCGTACACCAAGCTTCTTAACACCAGCAGCCACAATCAGGCGGTCTACGTACCGACCTGGATCATCGAGGTGCGGACCAAGAATGACGACACGGTTCAGCAGCTGCGGGTCAACGCCTTCAACAGTACGATTATGCGGAGTACGCCCAGTAGCGTTAACACAAGTTCATTAGGAAAATAAGGAGAGCATTCTGACGTGAGTGAAAAAGACTTTTTGCGATACAGTATTCTAGCCAGTGGGAGCACGGGCAACGTGACCTATCTGGAGACTGCCCACCACCGGATCCTGATTGATGCCGGGTTGAGTGGTAAGCGGATCGAGAATCTGATGACCAAGATCGACCGGTCACTGAAGGACGTTGAGGCGATCTTCGTGACCCATGAACACAGTGACCACAGCCATGGGGTCGGGGTCCTGGCCCGGCGCTACGGGATGGACGTCTACGCCAACGCGGGGACCTGGCAGGCGATGGCCAAGCGGGTTGGTAAGATTCCCCTGGACCAGAAACACGTGCTGGCGCCGAACCACGTGGCCGACCTGGGCGACATGGAAATCGAGAGCTTTGCGGTGTCACATGATGCGGCAGAACCCCAGTTTTATCAGGTCCACCATGATAATAAGACCTTTTGCATTCTGACCGACACCGGCTACGTCTCGGACCGGGTGGCCGGAACCATCAGAAACGCCGACGCTTATCTGATGGAGTGCAATCACGATACGGAGATGCTGCGGATGGGGCCCTATTCCTGGCCGCTTAAGCAGCGAATCTTGGGGGATACCGGTCACCTCTCCAACGAGGAGGGGGCCAATGCGTTGATGGACGTCATCGGGCCGCGAACCAAGGAGATTTTCCTCGGCCACCGCAGCCAGCACAATAACATGCGCTCCCTGGCCCACCTGACCGTCGCCAGCATGATGGAGCAACACGACTTTGGGGTCGACCATGACTTTAAGCTGGCTGATGCTGAGCCTTCAACACCGAGTCAACTACTAACGTTATAAAGTGTCTGGAAAATTAAGGATTACTTCATCAATTCTTCATAATTAATCGGTATGGTGAAGAAAAATGATACGGAGGGATAGTAATGAATAATGATAACCAACGATCACCAAGACGGACTAACCGCTTCTGGGCCAAAGTTGCTGGGATCGGCCTGGTTGCCGGATTGATTGGGGGTGGCGTTGCCTTCAGCGTTGGTAATGCCGTTCAGCACCATGAAGAGGTCGCCAGTACCCGGGTACCGAGTGGCTCCAATAAGTCGGGTGGTACCCAGGTCAACAAGAATAAGGCTGACCTGAACGGGAAAGCTACCAAGGCCTACGATTCCGTCCAGGGGGCGGTCGTCAGTGTCATCAATAAGCAGAAGGTCCAGCAGGGAAACGGCACCCTGGGGATCTTTGGCCTCTATTCCAATGGTGGCAATTCGTCAAACTCCAGTAACAGTGGCAAGCTGCAGACTGCTAGTGAGGGGTCTGGGGTAATCTATAAGAAGGATGGCAAGACTGCCTATATCGTCACCAATAACCACGTGGTCAAGGGATCCAACGCCCTGCAGGTGATTTTGAGCAACGGTAAGAAGGTTGATGCCGACCTGGTTGGGACGGATGCGGCGACCGACCTAGCTGTTCTGAAGATTAATGCCGCCAACGTCACCACCGTGGCCCAGTTCGGGAACTCCAACTCGATTGCGGCTGGGCAGGACGTTCTGGCCATTGGATCGCCAATGGGCAGTGAGTACGCTAACACCGTCACCAAGGGGATCGTTTCCGCCAAGAACCGGACCCTGAAGGCAGGAACCGATGGCACCCTGACCTCGGTCATCCAGACAGACGCCGCCATCAATTCTAGGAACTCTGGTGGTCCGCTGATCAACATGGCCGGCCAGGTAATTGGGATCAATTCGATGAAGCTCTCCTCTGATAACGAGGGGTCCTCGATTGAGGGGATGGGTTTTGCGATCCCAAGTAATGAGGTTGTTTCGATCATCAACCAGCTGATCAAGAACGGTAAGATCGAACGGCCAGCCCTGGGCATCGGGATGGTTGACCTGAGCAACGTCACCACCGACCAGCAGCAGTCGGTCCTCAAGCTGCCAAGCAGCGTCAGCAAGGGAGTTGTCATCATGCAGGTCGCTGATGGCTCCGCCGCTGCTAACGCGGGTCTCAAGCAGTACGACGTGATTACCCAGCTGGGTAACACCAAGGTGACGAACACCAATACCCTGAAGGCGGCCCTCTACAAGTACAAGGTCGGTGACAGTGCCAAGATCACCTACTACCGGAATGGTAAGCAACAGACCAGCACCGTCCACTTGACTAAGGTCGCCAGCGATAATAATAGTCAATCTACCCAGCAGGATGACGGTCAATAAGCACAAAAGGATTGCGCACAATCGGTCGCAATCCTTTTTTCATGCTAAAATTCAACTAATGACTAAAAACAGGGGGATTTAAGAATGAATAATCGTAACTTCAAGTACCCGGACACCCGGGCCTATAACTTCGTGGTCAATCGTCTTCAGGAACGTGGCGTTGAGCTGGAGGACCTGGTCGATGTGATCTACCAGACCCAGAAGGATTTTGCACCCGCCTTAACGATGGATCGCTGCCGGGAGTATTTGACCGATGCCATGCACAAGCGGGAGCTCCTGAATAACGCCATGGTGATGTTGGAACTCGACCGGCTGACCGAGGCTGGGGAGGTGGCCGAGCCGCTCTCCAGCATCATCAAGAATGACGTCGGTGTCTTTGGCGTCGATGAGACCCTGGCCCTACAGATCGCTAACATCTACGGGACGATTGGGACGACTAACTTTGGCTACTTCGACCGGGTGAAGAAGGGGATCATGGCTAAGTTTGACCAGGATGACCGCCACGTCAACACCTTTATTGATGATCTGCTGGCGGCAATCGTCGCTGCGGCCTGTGGGAAGATCGCCCATAAGTACGCTTAAAAAGAGTGATTTGGTAAATAGCCGAACAATTTGTTGAATGAATGACGTAAAAGTTTATTAAGCCACGGTTAGTTGCGTAATTTGCACATTCCGTGGTATTTTAGGCCGAAAATTAATAGCCAGATGAGATAAAAATGAGTTGTGGATAAATCCGTGGAAAAGTCTGGGTGTGATCTTTATAAATTCTTAATTCCTGAAATGACGGCATTTGCGGCGGTTGAAAAGTTATCCACAGGGAACGGTGACTGGTGTTGATAAGTGGATGTTCATGGAAATGTAGACGCTGAATTCCTTGCTGCACTTGGTTTTGTGGTGGCATAGACCGAACAGCCGTTTTTGTGGATAACTGTGGATAAGTATTTGCGGCGAAAGGGCTTTACTGGTTAAAAATGGGCCGAACATTCGGGAGATCCGAAAATTGACTTATGCACCTGTGGATAAGTGTGTGGATAATTTGTGGAAAGCGGTGGAAAATTGTGAATATTAAGATTATTGGTGTTGGGAAGCTGAAGGAAAAGTACTTTAAAGCCGGAATCGCCGAGTATGCCAAGCGACTGGGTCGGTTTTGTAAGTTCCAGATCGTCGAGGTGCCGGATGAGAAAGCGCCGGAATCCTTGAGTCAAGCCGAGATGGACGAGGTGATGGCCAAGGAAGGGGAACGGATCCTGGCAAAGATCAAGGATCGTGAGTATGTCTACGCCCTGGCAATCAAGGGAAAAGAACGCAGCTCGGAGGAGCTTGCCAAGGAGATCAACCGGCTGACCACTTACGGCCACAGTGACATTACCTTCGTCATCGGTGGCTCCCTGGGGCTGAGTCCGGAGGTGTTAAAGCGGGCTGACACCCAGATTTCCTTCGGTCGTTTCACCCTGCCTCACCAGCTGATGCGGCTGGTCCTAACTGAACAGGTCTACCGGGCATTTACGATTATTAATGGCCTGCCCTACCATAAATGATTAAGGAATCATAAGGGAACGTAAAATCTATTTAATAGTTGTTTCCAGAGCTATTCCCGGTTCATCCGGCCTGGTAGAATGGGACCAGATTATTTAAACAGGGAGTTGATATCTTACTTCAATGGACACCGACAGCTTGAAACGACTGTTATTATTCTGCCTGGTGGTGGCCGGATTATTGATCTGCGCGTACCGGGCCCAGGCGGCCGAACATGAGCTGGCCATGCCAGATTCGCTAGTGATCACTGCCTTTGAGGCAACCCAGCCGACGGAAAAGCGGCCAGAATCCCGGCAGCGTAAGCCCCAGTTTCGGGCCCGCCTGCTTCGTCACTGGTGGCAGCCACGGATCATGGCGGCTACCCCGTCCCGGCGACCGACAATTACGAGGATTATCTAACGTACCGGCTAGCATATCGCTGGCCCTTTTTAGCAGGACTAACTAAAATAAAGTTAGTTAAGAATTTGAGGA
Organism: Limosilactobacillus pontis DSM 8475; assembly: GCF_001435345.1. GTDB lineage: Bacteria > Bacillota > Bacilli > Lactobacillales > Lactobacillaceae > Limosilactobacillus > Limosilactobacillus pontis. The sequence continues at coordinate 67,744 of NZ_AZGO01000060.1, forward strand.
GGTCCTCGGAAATGAAAAAAGTCGCAATTATTATCGGTAGTGTCCGCCCCAACCGGCGGAGCAGCCAGGTGGCCGCGTGGTTAAAGGTCCAGCTGCAGCAGAGTAGCCGGGTGCAATTTGACGTGGTTGACTTGAAGAAGGTGGACTTGCCGATGATGGATGAACCGAAGCTTCCATTTACCGGCCTGTACACCCACGCCAAGACCCGGGCGTGGAGTGACCTGGTCAGCCAGTATGACGGCTTCGTTTTTGTTTTTCCGCAGTACAACTGGGGTTACCCGGCCGTCCTGAAGAATGCCCTCGACTACCTGGGCAAGGAATGGCAGGGGAAGCCGGTCAGCCTAGTAACCTTCGGCGGGCACGGCGGCAGTCAGGCCCAGCTGGCGATGCGCTTAGTCGTCGCCGGATTGAAGATGACCCAGATGGCGGTCAACTTGCAGATCAGCTTGATGCCGGGTGATTCTAGCGCCACTGCTGATCGGCTCCTCCATACCCACGATTGGGAGGCCGGCCTGCTTCGTCAAGAGTTTGAACACCGGCTCGGTTAATTGTGTAATGTTCAACGATCACCAGAAAGTGGTGGCCGTTTTTTTGTGGGCCGTATTACGAGAAAACGCTAAATGATGGTAAAGGTGAAACAATTGTTAGAAATTGTTCATTATTACACATAAATGGCTATTTTTCCTTGAAATCGTCGAAAATCTATGCAATTATGGAAACGTATTCAAATGCCATGAGGAGGCTATTATATTATGAATAGACAATTTGATTTCTTAATGCCAAGCGTTAACTTCTTTGGCCCTGGCGTTATCGCCAAGATCGGTGACCGTGCCAAGATGTTGCATATGCACAAGCCACTGGTCGTTACCCAAGAAAGCTTGGAAAAGATCGAAAATGGCCCCGTTGTTCAAACTATTGATTCCCTGAAGAAGGCTGGCGTTGACTACGCCATCTTCATCGGTGTTGAACCAAACCCAAAGATTCGTAACATCAAGGCTGGTAAGAAGATGTACGAAGAAGAGCACTGTGACTCCATCATCACCGTTGGTGGGGGCTCTGCTCACGACTGTGGTAAGGGAATCGGGATCATTCTGACCAACGGTGACGACATCACCAAGCTGGCCGGGATCGAAACCCTGGACAACCCGCTGCCACCTCTGATGGCTGTTAACACGACTGCCGGGACTGGTTCTGAATTGACCCGTCACGCGGTTATCACCAACGAGGAAGACCACCTGAAGTTTGTGGTTGTTTCTTGGCGTAACATTCCATTGGTATCCTTCAACGATCCAATGCTGATGCTCGGTGTTCCACAATCAGTTACGGCTGCTACCGGTTGTGACGCCTTCGTTCAGGCCATCGAACCATACGTTTCCGTTGACCACAACCCAATCACGGACAGTCAATGTAAGGAAGCAATCCAGCTGATCCAAGAAGCATTGCCAGAAGCCGTTGCCAACGGCCAAAACGTCGAGGCTCGGACCAAGATGGTTGAAGCTGAAATGCTGGCCGGGATGGCCTTCAACAACGCCAACCTGGGTTACGTTCACGCCATGGCTCACCAACTTGGTGGTCAATACGACGCCCCACACGGTGTTTGCTGTGCATTGCTGCTGACTACGGTTGAAGAGTACAACCTGATCGCTTGCCCAGACCGGTTCGCTCAACTGGCTGAAATTATGGGCTACGACACCACTGGTCTGACTACCATGCAAGCCGCTCAAAAGTCCATCGACGGGATGCGTGAGATGTGCAAGGCTGTTGGTATCCCAGCATCCATCAAGGAAATCGGTGCTAAGCCAGAAGACTTCCCGTTGATGGCTGAAAATGCTCTCAAGGATGGGAACGCCTTCTCCAACCCTCGTAAGGGTACTAAGCAAGAAATCATCGACCTTTACCAAAAGGCTTATGATGGCATCTACTAACTAGTTAGCTTGTGTGGGCACTAATTAATTAAGTACGAAAAAACACCCGCAGGTGAAAATCTCACCTGTAGGTGTTTTTGTGTTCATTTATCTGATGCCTAGTGTGCCGATTGTTTCGCCGTGTTCACTGAGGTCGAGACCCTTAGCTTCCGCATTTTCCGAAACCCGGATGGTCATGAACATCCCCAGAACCTTGATGATGATGGTGCTGAAGGCAAAGGCAATCACGATGGTAACTGCCGTGGCCAGCAGCTGAATGCTAAAAAGGTGCCAGCCACCGCCGACGAGCAGGCCGTCACTGACCACCTGTGGGTTGATGTGGTGGGAGGCAAACAGGCCAGTAGCGATGCTTCCCCAGATCCCGCTGATCCCGTGACAGCCAAACGCGTCCAGGGTATCGTCGAGAGGGTGAAGGTAGGGCTTGATGGCGGTGATGAAATAGAAACTGCAGACCGTCGCGATAATACCAATCCAGAGGGCGGCATTGATCGAGACGTAGCCGGCAGCCGGGGTGATGGCGACCAGGCCGCAGAGGGCGCCCGTGCAGGTACCAACCAGGGTAGTGTGTTTGGTCTGCCAGGACTCGAGCAGCTGCCAAGCAACCATGGACGCTGCGGTAGCCACGGTGGTCGTCAGCATTGCCTGGACGGCAACATCGTCAATGGCCAGTGCTGACCCGGCGTTGAAACCGTACCAACCGATCCAGAGAATCGCCGTGCCCAGGAGGACCCATGATCGGTTGGCGGGCTCATCGTTCAGGTCGTGGCGGGGGCCCACCCAGAGGGATAGCGCCAGGGCGGTGACCCCAGCGTTAATGTGAACAACTGTCCCCCCGGCAAAGTCGAGAGCCCCGAGTTTGCATAGGATTCCACCACCCCAGACCAGGTGGACAAGTGGATAGTAGACAAGGATTGACCAGCAAATGATGAACCAGGTCAGAAATTTGAAGCGGACCCGGCCGACGATCGCCCCGACAAACAGGGCCGGGGTGATGATGGCAAACATCATTTGGAAGAGCGCGTAGATACCGAGGGGAATCTTGGTGGCCGTCAGTTGGTCGAGTGGGACGTGGTTGAACATCACCACCCTGAGATTGCCGACGAGCCCGGCAACGTTGCCACTGAAGGAGAGGGAGTAGCCGACTGCCACCCAGAGAATGATGGCCAGACCACAGATATAGAAGACCGACAGGAGGGTGTTGACCGTATTGCGGCGTGCCACCATCCCGCCGTAGAAAAAGGCAAGTCCTGGAGTCATGAAGAAGACCAGGACGCTAGCAACCATGACAAATAATGTGTTGACCGTACTCATAATTATTCATCTCCTCATTAATTTTTAATTTAATGACGTATAATATACATGAGGAATGATTAAATATCAATATGAAAGATTTAATGGTGTTAATCCTAACGAAATAACTAGGGCCGACAAACATAAATAAAGCCAGATAATCCATTTGATTAAGAAAAGAAAGATCGTGCAGTAAAAAACAAGTCTCAAGGGGATTGAATCCTTGAGACTCGTTTCTTTATATCTTATTCCTTAACGAAGCCGTCCGGAACGAACTTGGTTCCGAAGGCCAGGGTGTTTTCGACCGGACATTTACGAGCGACATCAGCTAAGAATTGCTTGATATCCTCGTCAGATTCATCGCTGCGAACGTGCGGTTGGTAGCGGATTTCGGTGAACTTGTAGCGGTTGTCATCCGCGGTCACGTCTTCCCGGCCCAGGTCACCCTCGACTTCGATCCAGAAGGCGCTGAGATCGAAGTTACGCTTACGGGCCAGTTCTGTGGCAGTGATGGCCTGGCAGGCCCCAAATGAGGCAAGCAGGATCTCCACCGGGTTCATCCCCGTGTTGGTGCTGCCGGGCTCGTCAAAGGTCACCTCAAAGCCGCGGGTCCCCGCGGAGACCTGCATCCCCGTTGACGTCTTTGTTGCTTTGACTTTATAAGTGCTCATGTGGAAACGCTCCCTTGCTTTTTCCCTAGTGTACTTGAGGGCGACAGGGGCGTCAATTTTATTGCCTAGGCTGTGACGGTGTGTGGGGATTCCTTACCGTCTAGGATCAATAGGACGTTGTTGAGGGCGAAGTCAACCATGTTCTTGACCGCCAGGTTGGTGAAGAAGGCGATGTGGGGAGTCAGGATGACGTTGTCCAGGTCGTGGAGCTCCTGGATCTGTGGTTCGTCCGCCAGTCCCTTCTCACTGCGGTCGGTCTGGAAAACCGGGCCCTCACCCTCAACCGTGTCGAGGGCGGCCGCGGCGATCGTCCCGTCCTTCAAGGCCGCGATCAGGTCGGCGGTGTTGACGACCGGCCCCCGGCTGGCGTTGACCAGGCCGGCCGTTGGCTTCATCATGGCAAAGCCCTTGGCGGTCAGCAGGCCCTCTGAGGTCGGGTTGAGGTCGACGTGGAGACTGACCACGTCGGCGCACTTGAGGAGGTCCTCCTTGCTGGTGTATTCCACGATGTCCTTCATCTCGTCACGGGGATTGGTATCGAAGCCGAGGACGGTGGCGCCCAGGGCGTTGAGGAGCTTAGCGAGGGTGCCCCCGATCCGGCCGACCCCGATGATCCCAATGGTGGCGGTGTGGATCTCGAGGGCCTGCTCGTCACTGAACCAGCGGTAGTCGTTATTGGCAACCTGGTGGTCAAAACGGTAGGACTTACGCAGGAGTCGGAAGATTTGCATCAGGGCGTGCTCGGCAACACTGCGAGGTGAGTAGGCTGGGACGTTGGTGACCACCAGGCCGTTCTCCTTGGCCGCCTGCAGGTCGACCATGTCAAAGCCGGCCGTCCGGGTCGCAATCTGCTTGATCCCGTTGGCCTTCAGCTTGGCGTAGACGTTGGGGGCCATCTTGCTGCGCTGCTGGATCACTAGCCCGTCCACGTCGGCGGTTAGGTCAACGGCGTCATCGATCAACTTGGGGCTGGTAACGATCTCGACATTGTGTTTCTTGGCAAACTCCTGGATGGCGGGCTGCTCGTCGTCTCGAACGCTGGTCATTAAAATCTTGGTCATGCTTAGTCCTCCTCTACAAAGTGCTTGATGCGTTCCACGGCAGCCTTGATGTTATCAAGGCTGGTGGCGTAACTAATCCGCAGGTGGCCTTGACCGCCGGCACCGAAGTAGGAGCCGGGGATGACGGCGACCTTGCCATTTTGGGCCAGGTCGGTGGCAAACTTGACGTCATCTTCACCGAACTTGGCCGGCAGCTTGGCGAAGATGTAGAAGGCGCCGTTAGGGGTGGTGATTTCAAAGCCGAGCTTGCGGAGGGCGGCGACGAGGAAGTCCCGCCGCTTTTGGTAGGCGGCCTTCATCTTTTGGGTAGCCTGCTTGCCCTCGTCCGTGGCAAAGGCGGCCGTGGCGGCGGCCATCGCCGGATCGGAAGCCGCGGTGACCATCATGGCGTGGGTGGCGCTAACTGGACCCATCAGTTCCTTTGGGCCGGTGATGAAGCCGATTCGGTAGCCGGTCATGGCGTGGGACTTGGAGGCCCCATTCAGGACGAGAGTCTGGCCGGGGATGAACTCGGCAATTGAGGTGTGCTGGTCGTTGTAGACCAGCTCGGCGTAAATTTCATCCGCGATGACGATCAGGTTGGTATCCTTGACCGCTCCGGCTAAGGCCTTGACCTGGTCACGGGTGTAGGTGACACCGGTCGGGTTGGATGGGTAGTTTAAGACCAGCGCCTTGGCGTGTGGGTGGTCGGCCAGGGCCTGCTTGAGTCGTACCGGGGTCAGGACAAAGCCGTCGTCACAGGTGTTGATCTCGACTGGGCTGCTACCGAGCAGGGTGGTGATGGCACCGTACAGGGGGAAGGTCGGCGTGGCGATCAGGACCTCATCGCCGGGGTTGGTGACTGTGGCTAGGGAGGCGTAGATCCCTTCGGTGGCCCCGATGGTAACGGCGATCTCACTAGCCGGATCGTAGTTTAGTCCGTAGCGGTCCGCCATGAAGTGGGCGATGGCTTTGCGCAATGCGGCCGTTCCGTTCCCGGGGGCGTAGTGGGAGTCGTTGTCCTTGATACTATTAATGGCGGCTTCCTTCATGGCGTCGGGAACGTTGAAGTCGGGTTCACCCAGGGTCAGCTTGATGATGCCGGGAATTGCACTAGCCTGGTAGTCGAATTCACGGATACCGACCGGTTTGAGGCGGGCGAAGTTCTTGTTGAGATTGTTCATAATGGCGGGCTTAACAGTTGGCATAAAGATCATCCTCCTTAGATGAAAAAGGGCCCCGACACTGAAATGCTTCAGTATCCGGACCCTTCATCAGATTGGAATGAGTATATAAAGAAGGTTTCCGGATACTTGGGGCTTATCCGGAAAGCACAATGACAAAATCACTGCTGGCTAGCGGACAAGTTGTCGCTAAACCAGAAGTCATACGCTTGCTTCAGTTGGTGCAGCGCGTTATTCATCATTGGCTCCTCCTTTTGATTAACTGATTATGGCTTATTTTAATTACTTTTTAATAAAAGTCAATAGTTAGATTAGAAAAAGATTAAAATAAATCTATAGATTGGGTAAAACCGCCAGCTGGCACGGTCCTCCTAATGGTGGACTCTAGCCAAAAATAAGTAAAAATTAATTCACATTTTTCGTATATCACGCTTGTGCTATAACACAAATGTGGTATAATAATTGTGAAGGAAGTGAATAGCGATGCGGATCGATATTAAACACTATCTGGAGGTTAACAACTTAACCATTTACCAGGTGTCGAAGCGCTCCGGCTATGGCTACACGACTTTACACAAATCTTTTAACAAACCACAGTCAAGTTCCACATCGCTGAATTTGCGTGACCTTGACGCATTGGCGCGTGCCCAGCACAAGGCAATGTGGCAGGTCCTTCGCGAACTTGAAACGCACTATCTGGAGCGGGACAGTGGCGAGTCGTTGCAGCCAAAGGGCGTTAAACCTTTAATTTATGACTACAAATTTTGAAAATCAAACAGATAGGGAGGTACTGCATAATGGCTCAAAATCCAATGGATCCATTTAACAGCGATATGAATGACATCTTCAACCAATTAATGGGTGGCGTGAACGGTTACAACTCTGAGAACCGTCGCTACATGATTAATGGTCGTGAAGTTACACCAGAAGAGTTTGCTCAATACCGGCAGACAGGTCAATTACCTGGTGGTGCAGCACCACAAGCTGGCCAGCCAGGTCAACAGCCAAACGAAGGTAAGGAGAGTATTATCCATAAACTCGGCCGGAACTTGACTGAAGAAGCCCGGCAAGGTGAGCTTGACCCCGTAATCGGCCGGAACAAGGAAATTCAAGAAACTGCCGAAATCTTAAGCCGGCGGACCAAGAACAACCCAGTGCTGGTTGGTGACGCCGGGGTTGGTAAGACGGCTGTTGTCGAAGGATTGGCTCAAGCCATCGTTCACGGCGACGTTCCGGCACCAATTAAGGATAAGGAAATCATCAGTATTGACATCTCCGGCCTGGAAGCTGGTACCCAATACCGGGGCAGCTTCGAAGAAAACATGCAAAAGCTGATCGATGAAGTCAAGAAGGCGGGGAACATCATCCTCTTCTTCGATGAAATTCACCAGATCATCGGTGCCGGCTCCACCGGTTCCGACAGCGGCTCCAAGGGCATGGCTGATATCATCAAGCCAGCCCTGTCCCGTGGTGAAATCACGGTGATTGGTGCCACGACCCAAGATGAATACCGGAACACCATCATGAAGGATGCTGCCCTGGCCCGGCGGTTTAACCCAGTTACGGTTAACGCCCCAAGCAAGGCCGATACGGTTGCCATCTTGAAGGGGATCCGGGACTTGTACGAACGTCACCACAACGTCAAATTGCCTGACGACGTTCTCCAGGCAGCGGTCGATTACTCCGTTCAATACATGCCACAACGGGCATTGCCTGACAAGGCTATTGACCTGATCGACATGACGGCCGCTCACCTGGCTGCTAAGCACCCAGCACACGATGCAAAGCAGATCGAAGCCGAAATCAAGAAGGAAGAAAAGAACCAAAAGGCTGCCGCTGCCAAGGAAGACTACAAGGCTGCCCAAGCTGCTAAGGACAAGATTGCTGACCTCAAGAAGCAGCTCAGCCAGAATTCCGAGGACGAAAAGGTTACGGCAACTCCAGAAGACATTGCTAATGCCGTTGAACAGATGACTGGCATCCCGGTATCCAAGATCGGGGCCAGCGATGTTGAACGTCTCAAGGACATGGACAAGCGCCTTGAAGGCAAGGTTATCGGCCAGGACGAAGCCGTTGAAGCTGTTGCTCGTGCCATCCGGCGTAACCGGGCTGGCTTTGACGAAGGTGATCAACCAATTGGCTCCTTCCTCTTCGTTGGTCCTACCGGGGTTGGTAAGACCGAGCTGGCTAAGCAATTAGCTCTCGACATGTTCGGCTCCAAGAACGACATCATTCGGTTGGACATGTCCGAATACTCAGACCGGACTGCCGTTTCCAAGCTGATTGGGACGACGGCTGGTTACGTTGGCTATGACGACAACAACAACACCCTGACAGAAAAGGTTCGTCGTCACCCATACTCCATCATTCTGCTTGATGAAATTGAAAAGGCCAACCCACAAGTTATCACCCTCTTGCTGCAAGTACTCGATGATGGTCGCTTGACTGACGGTCAAGGTAACACTATTGACTTCAAGAACACGGTCATCATCGCTACTTCCAATGCCGGTTACTCCAACGATGCACCAATCAAGCTGGGCGATGACGAGAACGAGGAAGACCTGATCAAGAAGTTGACCAATTACTTCCGTCCAGAATTCCTCAACCGGTTCAACGCTATTGTTGAATTCCACAGCCTGACTAAGGAAGACCTGCAAAAGATCGTTGACCTGATGCTAGCTGATGTCAACAAGACGCTGGCCAAGAAGGGTATGGACGTCAAGGTAACACCAACCGCTAAGAAGTTCCTGATTGACGAAGGTTACGACGAGGCCATGGGTGCTCGTCCACTCCGTCGGGTCATCGAACGTGAGATCCGTGACAAGGTCACTGATTACTACCTTGATCACCTCGATGCTAAGCACTTAGTTGCTGAGATGAAGGATGGCAAGTTGGTAATCGTGGATGCCAAGGATGCTGCCAAGGACGACAGTAAGGAATACACGGCCAAGGATGACCAGGCTGACAGCAAGGACGAAAAAGAAGATAAGTAATTCAGCGGGGCCCACTGCCCGCTGCTATTAAACATGAAGACCCGTCCGGGAGCAATCCCGAGCGGGTCTTTTATGCGTCTATTGATTATGGTGGAGCAAGGGCTTCATGAAATCGTTGCTGACGTGGCCTAGCTTGGCCCGCGGCTGGCTAAGGTTGAGTTCGAAGGCGAGGCGGTGGGGGTCGAGCTGGTCGTCGACTTCGATTTTACCGCGCTGGATGAAACCACAGCTCTTGGCCAACCCCTGCATGGCGTCGTTAACAGGGTGGGTGTCCAGACGGAAGTTGACCAATCCCTTGGCTATCCCCAGGGTTAAGAGGTTTGCGATCAGAAACTGCCCGAGGTGCTGGCCCCGGAAACGGTCACTGATGGCGACCCGGTGGAAGGTGGCGTAGGGCTGACCCGGCTGGGCCCACTGCCCGTTGCTGATGTGCTGGTAGGTCGGTTCGGGGGTCAGCTGCATGGCCGCGTACCCGGCAATTTGCCGGTTGAACATGAGAACCCAGCCAATTTCCCGGGAAATATCCTCAGTGATCATGGTGGCGTTGGGGTGGCCATCTTGCCACTGGGGACTGCCGGCCCGCTTCATGGTAGCCTTGGCCTCGTCGATGATCTTCATGATGGCATCCCGGTCGGCCAACTGGGCCTGACGGAGGTAGATTTGTGACATGGTAGGTACTTCCTTCTGCTTAAATTTGTGCATATCATAACACAAATTCGCATATTTGCCGCTACTCGATTGTGGGGCCGTGCGTTAAAATGGTGATAATGACTTTTTAAGGAGGTGTGCCGATGGCATTAACGTGGACAATCATTCGATGGTTTCTGCTGACAATCGTCTTGATCAATGAGGTGGCGGCGATCTACACGGTCTTCCGTGAGAAACGCGACATCGCAGCAACCTGGGCCTGGTTGTTGGTTCTGACCCTGATCCCGGTCATCGGCTTCATCATCTATGCCTTCCTCGGCCGGAAGCTGCCCCACCGGCGGTTGAACCTGATGAAGACTCAGACCCAGCTCCGGATCCAGGAGGCCATCGACCGGCAGAAGCGACAATTCATCAACATGCCCAAACCTCGGCACACTACCACCCAGATCTATCGACGGACGGTGATGCTCTTCCAGAGCCTTGACGACTCCTTTCTCAGCCAGCACAACCAGGTGACAATCTACACGACCGGTCAGGAACTTTTCGCCCGGATGTTTGACGAGATCGCTGCCGCCAAGGAGAGCATCCACATCGAGTTCTACACGATCTACAACGACCAGATCGGTAACCGGCTTCGGACCCTCTTAGAGCGTAAGGCGGCCGAGGGGGTCGAGGTCCGGGTCCTTTACGATTCCTGGGGTTCGATGGGCGTTCGGCAGAGTTTCTACGACGGGCTACGGGAGCGTGGTGGGTACGCTACCCAGTTTCTGTTGACCCATAACAACCTCTTTGACTTCCGGCTGAACTACCGTGACCACCGGAAGATCGTCGTCATCGACGGTAAGGTTGGCTACGTCGGCGGCTTCAACATCGGTGACCAGTACCTGGGACGATTGCCAAAGTTTGGCCCCTGGCGTGATACCCACCTGCGGGTTGTTGGTGGGGGCGTCTATGGCCTCCAGCGACGGTTCATCGGTGACTGGAACGCCTCCGTACGGTCTGAGGAGAAGCTGGCTCACTACCGGCAGTACTTCCCGGAGATCAAGGTTAAGCACGGCAGTACCGCTCTTCAGATGGTCTCCAGCGGTCCGGAATCCGAGCAGGAGAAGATCAAGCTGGGCTACCTGCGGCTGATCAACGCCGCCCAGGACCACATCTGGATCCAGACCCCCTACTTAATTCCCGACGACAGTGTCCTGGACGCCTTGCGGGTGGCCGCTCACTCGGGAATTGACGTCCGGATCATGATCCCGTGCAAGCCGGACCACCCCTTTGTCTACCGGGCAACCGAGTACTACGCCCACGCTCTCACCAGTGAGGGAGTTACCATCTACACCTACCAGCGGGGCTTCCTGCACGCCAAGACAATGATGATTGACGGTAAGATGGCCTCGGTCGGTTCGGCCAACCTCGATTTCCGCAGTTTCAAGTTGAACTTCGAGATTAACGCCTTCATTTACGACAGTGACACTACCGACCTGTTGGAGCAGATCTTCGTCAATGACATTCGAAACAGCCGGGTGAAGACGGCTGCATCCTTTGACCAGCAGTCTCACTGGCTGCACTTCAAGCAGCGCTTTTCCCGTCTGCTTTCCCCAATCTTGTAATAAGAGGCTGGGAAATAAGCTTCTCGGCGCCCTGTACGGCTAGCCTAGAGCGGAGGTTGACGCTGGAGGCGTTGGCCTTCATTCGTAGTCAAATAGACTTGCTGCGCTGCGCTAGACGCTAAGGGCGCGCTTACGAC
>NZ_AZGO01000060.1:79307-127917 GCF_001435345.1 Limosilactobacillus pontis DSM 8475
AAATGCAGGTATAACACACGTGAAAGGATGAATGATTTATGGGGAGCCTGGGTTTTGTTTTAGGGACTGCAGCGGTCGACCACCAGCAGGCGCTGGTCGATCAGCTGGCGGACCAGCTACGGACGGCGCCAAAGACGGACACTTTCTTCTACATCGTACCCAACCACATCAAGTTTGAGACAGAAATTAGTGTGCTCGCCGGCCTGCGTGATCGACTGAATCACGGTGGTAGCCAGGATTGCTTTGCCGCCAGTCGGATCCAGGTACTTTCCTTTAGCCGGCTGGCCTGGTACCTCCTGCGGGACACCCCGCTTTTCAAGCGCACCCGACTTTCCAAGGTTGGCACGGCGATGCTGACGACCAAGATCCTCCAGGAACACGCGGCGGATCTCCGTCTTTACGGCAGTGAGATCCAGCACCCCGGCTTCGTCCAGAAGCTGACCGAACAGTTGTCCGAGCTCCAGGGAGCCAACATTACTGCCGATGACTTTTCCGCTATCCTCAAGCAGGCTCAGGCCGATGATCGAGTCAGGCGCAACCCGGCCTGGCTGGCCAAGATGCACGATGTCGAGTTGATCTACCACGCTTTTGAGGAGCGGATGCAGAAGTATTTCCTGGGAAATAATGACCTCTACCAGCAACTCGCCCAGTACCTCTATTCCCAGCCGACCAGCCGGCACATGCACTTTTTTCTCGACCGGTTCACCCAGTTCACGGCCATGGAGCAGCAGGTCGTCGACGCCATCATCCTTAACGCCCAGACGACCACGGTTTCTTTGACCCTGGACCGTGGCTACCCCGATCAGCGCCACCCTAACCCTAGTGAGTTGCCGGGGAAACGTGACCTCTTCTACAATTCGGCGATGCAGTATCACCGTCTCTGGAAGTTTGCTCAGTCCCACCCCCAGCAGGTCCAGTTGGTGGATAATGTCGAATATGCCCAGACACCACGGGTCAGTGGGGACCTGGCGGAGTTCGACCACTTCTTCCAGCGCTACGCGGCCGCCCCAATTGACCTAACGGCGGGAATGCCACTGGCCGATCCACAAAGCATCCAAGTCCAATCGGTTCCCAACAGGCTGGCTGAGCTCAACCACGTGGCTACCCAGATCCGGCAGCTGGTGGCGACCGGGAAGTACCGCTACCGGGACTTCCTGATCCTGACCCGGCACCTGGACGGCTACCAGACGATGATTGGCCCGGTCTTTGCTAACCACCAGATCCCGGCCTTCAACGACCATGAACGGCGGATGGACAAGCACCCCCTGGTTGTCCTGCTGACCACCCTCCTGCAGATTCCCCTCTATGGCTACCAGACGGCCGACATCATTCAGCTCCTGAAGACCTGGCTCCTGCTACCGGCGGGGGAGGAGGCGGCCAAGCTGGCTGAAGCGGTCTTCACGACGGAAAACTGGTGTCTCAAGCAGGCAATCGCCGGTAAACATGCCTGGATCACTCAGGATCCCCAGGAGATTGCCGACCTCTGGCAGGTCAAAGGGACCAATCCCCAGGCAGCCAACTATGCTCATTCTCGGCAGAAGAAGGTTAATGACCAGCTAGCCCTGATCCGTAACTTTGCCGGTCAGACCCTGATCCCGTTTTTCGATGAGCTCAAGAATGTTCAGACGGGCCGTGAGCTGGCGACCAAGCTCTACCAGTTCCTCGTCGATAATGGGGTGACCGACCGTCTAAACAGTTGGCAAAACTACCAGGCCGACCAGGGCAACCTAGATCTGGCTCGGCAGCCTAAGCAGGTCTGGGCGACCTTCTGTCAGATCATTGAGGAGTACGTCATGATCCTTGGTGATCGTCAGGTGGGGGACGACAGCCGTGCAACCCTGTTGACTAATTTCGGTGAGATTCTCCAGGCTGGTTTTGCGGCGGCCCAGTACTCCCAGATTCCGGCAACCCTAGACCAGGTGGTCATCTCCGAAACCGGGATTACCCAGAGTCAGGGTCACCGGGTCGTCTTCATGATCGGGGCTACCGACGATGTCATGCCGGAGGTCCACGATGACGAGGGTCTGTTGACTGATAGTGACAAGGATCTGCTGAGTCAGTATCTTGATCAGGATTTCCAATACCTGCCGGCTACTGCGGTTGACCAGCTGGAAGACGAGCCCTTCCTTCATTACCAGGGCTTCATGAGTGCCCGGGAACGGCTGATCATCTCGGCTCCCCAGTTTGGTGAGGACGATAAGGAATTGAAGCCGTCGCCATACCTAACCGACGCGGCCCGTTACTTTCAGATCGAAGGGACAGTGATCCCGCTGGTCACCAGTCCCGCCGGCCAGGCGGATGCTAGCCCGTTCGTGAGTGCACCATTGGCTACCAGTAGCCAGCTGGTTCAGGTGGTCCGTCAGCTTGCCGATGATCAGGGGACGGCAATCGGTCAACGACCACGGTGGACCGCTAGTTGGCGACAGGTCGGCCGGGTTCTCAACCGCCTATCTAAAGACGATGAAGAACTCCGTAACCGGTTAGCGATTATCCAGCGGGGCTTTGCTTACCAGAACCAGACGAAGCGTATTACGGCCTCAATGGCCCAGGCCCTCTACCTACACACTGCAGCGGACGAACTGGGACGAGTTCTCTACGCCTCGATTTCTCAGCTCCAGGACTTCTACGTCAACCAGTACGAGTACTTCCTGAAGTATGGCCTGCGTCTGCGAAAGCGTGATGAACTGGCCCTCTCTACCGACCGGATCGGGACCTATTTCCACCGGGCAATGGAGGTATTCGTCAACCTTGTTCGTGCCTCTTCATTGACCTTTGCTGACCTGACTAAGCCGGGGAATCAGGCTGCTCTGACGGAATTCACCAGTCGGGCCCTGGATGCGGCCGACCAGCTCCAACCTGAGTTATTGCGGCTGGTTAGCTCATCCGCCCAGCCCCGCTTCCAGTACCAGCAGCTGACGGCGATTGTCAAGACGATGCTGACGACCCTCTGCCAACAAGCGGCCAATGCTCGCTTTGTTCCACGTGAAACAGAGATCCAGTTCGGTCAGATCAATGGCCAACAGGACAGTGACTGGGCGCCACTTGAGTACCCACTCGACGACCACCGGCACATTCAGCTGCGGGGACGGATTGATCGGATCGATCAAATTGACGTTGATAACCAGCGATACCTCGCCGTAGTCGATTACAAGTCGGGTGATCGTCTCTTTGACCTGACGGCGGCCTACTATGGAATTTCCCTTCAACTACTGACCTACCTCAGTGGGCTCGAGGTCAACCTCGATAAGCTTCAGCTGAACTCGGCTGGCCTTGCGGGGGCCCTCTACCTCCACCTAAATAACCCGACGATTTCGGCGGCCGAACTGCTGAAGGGGTCCACGGCTCACCAGGATCAACGCCTCACCGAGCTCCGTCTCAAGGCCCACCGGTACAAGGGCATCATCCTAAACAACAGTGACCTCCTAGCTAACCTTGCCAAGCAGGGGCACGCTGACCTGGTCTACCCCTTGCGCAAGAACCTCAAGTCGGGGAAAGGCGCCTTGCTGGCGGATGACCAGCAGCTCCAGTGGTTACGGGATAACAACCGTCGCCTAATCATTGATGCCGGTAAGCAGATCCTCAGCGGTCAACTCAAGCTAAATCCTTACCGCCTGATCGACGGCAGCACCCGGCAGACGGGACTAGACTACACGGACTACCTGGATATCTACCAGTTTGACAGCATGCTGGATCAGGGTCTCTACCATGAATTGGATACCCGGATTGCCAAGGAAAAGTTCGATGACGTGCGCAAACAAGAAGAGCAGAACAAAGATGATGGGGAGGATCAATAATGGCAGAATTTAAGCCTACCAAAGCCCAGTCAGCAGCAATCGACACCCGGGGGAAGAACATTCTGGTCTCGGCCTCGGCTGGTTCGGGGAAAACTGCCGTCCTGGTCAACCGGGTGATTAAGTTGATTCAGGAGGGCCAGGACATCGACCGGATGCTGCTGGTGACCTTCACCGACGCGGCAGCCAAGAATATGCGGGATAAGATCAGGGCGGCCCTCCAGAAGATTGTCCAGGACCCCAGCCAGCCCAAGGGGGTACGGGATCGGATGGCCAACCAGATCAACCGCCTGGCTGCGGCCGACATCAGTACCATCCATGCCTTTTGCCTGAAGTTGATTAAGCGTTATTACTACCTGATCAACCTGGATCCCCAGTTTCGGATGTTGACCGACCAGACGGAACAGCTGCTGCTCGAGGAGGAGGTCTGGAGTGCGGTCAGTGAGCGCTACTACGCAGACGCGGATCAAGAGGAGGACGGGATGGCGTCCTTTCGCCAGTTGGTCCTCAACTTCTCAAGCGACCGGGACGATCAGGGACTCGACGACCTGGTCCTAAAACTCTACGATGTGGCCAACGCCCAGGCCGACCCGGCTGCCTGGCTCCAGCAGCTGCCGGATAGCTATGATCTCGCGACGGGGGACGTGTTAGAATCGGCCTTCTACCAGTGCCGGCTCAAACCGGTCCTAATTGAGCGTCTTCGCCAGCTACAAAGCGATGCGGCCGAGGCCATCCAACGGGCTGAAGACGCGGCGCTGGATAACGACATTGCAACCCTTCGTCAGGATAAGGCGGGCCTCCAGCAGCTGATTGACCAGGCCAATGGTGGTGAGGACCGTGACGTACGGGTCGCATTGGCACAGGTACAGTTTGCTGGATTTCGGGGAAAGCCCAAGGATGATGGTGACTTGCTCACGACCTACAATTCCCTTAAGGACGACCGCAACCAGCTTAAGAAAGATTGGGAGCAGTTGGTTAAGGATTACCTGGGAGATGAGTTTGCTGATGCCCAGTTGGTGACCCGGGTTAGGGCACTACAAGGGCAGTTTGCTGACCTGACGAAACGGGCGGTCGACTTACCCACGGCCCAGCGAGTATTGACTCAGGACCAACGGCGCCTCCAGGTGGTACTCGACGTCTTCAAGCCGGTGACCTGGAACTCATTGCGGGCAGCCTTCACCAACCTGGCCTTTGCCAGCATCAAGCGGCTTGGTAAGGACCCAACGGCCGAGATGACCACCGCCCATGAGGCCATCAAGGCGACGCACCAGGGGATCAAGGACCAGCTGGGGAAGATCAACGAGCACTTCTTCATCTATGATGAGGAACAATTACGGACGGTCTCACGGCATGCCCAGGCAATTCTGCGTAAGTTGAGCGTGGTTACCCAGGACTTCTTGAACCAGTATCAGCAGACAAAGCTCAACCGCCACGTCCTCGAGTTCAGTGACCTGGAGCACTACGCCTACCAGATCCTTAATCCGCAGGAAGGCGACACGGACTGGCAAGCCCTGGTCGCCAACCTGCAGGACCACTACCAGGCAATCATGATTGACGAGTATCAAGACACCAACCAGCTTCAGGAGAGTATCCTGATGCGGCTGGCTAAGGACAGTGCCCACAACCTCTTTATGGTGGGGGACGTCAAGCAGTCAATCTACCGTTTCCGGGAGGCCGACCCATCGCTTTTCCTCAATAAGTACCAGCGCTACCAGCACGCGACCGACAGCGCGGCGATCGTATTGGGGGAGAACTTCCGCTCAATGAATAACATCACGACATTCACCAACCTGCTCTTCCGGCAGCTGATGGATCCGACGGTTGGGGAGATTGCCTATGACCAGGATGCGGAGCTCAAGTACGCCGCACACTACTACGACGATGCCGACAAGCCCAAGCCGGTCGAGGTGATGCTCTACGATGCCAACGCCCGCCAGCAGACCACCGCTGCCGATGAAAAGCCGCACCGGGAGACCGACAAGCTGGTTGGTGAGTTTCAGATGGTTGGTCGGCGGATCAAGCAGCTGGTCGCGGGCCACGCCCAGATCTATGACGCTGACCAGCAACGGATGCGTCCCGTCGAATACGGCGACATCGTGATTCTGGAGCGGACTAAGGCGATCAATAACACGTTGATGGAGCAGTTTAGCCGGCTAGACATTCCCCTGACCGTCCACGACGTTGAGAGCTACTTCCAGGCCACCGAGGTCCGGGTCATGCTGGCCCTGCTCAAGGTGATCGATAATCCCCACCAGGATATTCCACTGGTGGCGGTCCTGCGTTCGCCGATCGTCGGCTTGGACAACCAGGAGCTGTCCTTCATTCGCCTACAGAATCAGGCAGCCGACTACTATACCGCCCTGAAGACCTTCACCTACAGCTACCAGCACCACCACAAGATGCGGCCCTACAAGAACGCCAGTGAACTGCTGGACGCCGCCCATCAGCGGTCACTCTATGAAAAGGTATCAACCCTGATGGATCAGCTCGATCAGTTCCGCCATACCGCCCAGCAGGAGACCCTGGTCGACCTGATCTGGCAGATCTACCAGCGGACCGGCTACCTGGACTACGTGGGTGCGATGCGCGGTGGCCAGCAACGTCAGGCCAACCTGCACGCCCTTTACCAGCGGGCTCACGCTTACGAGGACAGCAGCTTCAAGGGCCTTTACCAGTTCATCCGCTTCATCGAGAAGATGCAGGAACACGACAAGGACCTCGGGGTGGCCCCCACCCAGCTGACGGCTAACACGGTCAACGTGATGACCGTCCACGGAAGCAAGGGCCTTCAGTTTCCGATCGTCTTTCTGGTTGACGCTACCCACGGTTTCAACGACAGTGCCAAGCGGACCCCCGCTGTGGTGGACGCCAAGGCCGGGGCCGGGATTCGTTGGCTGGATAGCGACCGGGTGGTTTACGATACCCCGCAGCGTCAGGTAATTGCCGACATGATTAGTCGTAGCGAACGCGCGGAGGACCTGCGGGTACTCTACGTGGCCCTGACCCGGGCAGAACAGCGGCTCTTCATTACCGGCTCCTTCAATGAGGAGACCAAGAAGCAGGGGCTGACGCTTGCTTGGTCCCGCTGGCAGAAAGCCTTCCAGAGTCCGGGGACGGTGCTGAGCCCCCAGCCCCGGCTTGATGCCAACTCGTTCATGGACTGGGTCGGTCTGGCCCTCGCCCGCTATGCCAATGACCGCAACGGCTTCACCGCTCCGGCCCTGGCAGTGGGGGACGTGGAACTGACCGCCAGTGCCCTGGCCGGCGACGACCACCGGGCCGAGGACGCAGCAGCCCAGGACTTTGTTGTCCGGGCCTATGACGCGGTCGGCCTTGCCAAGCTGACGGCCACCGCCAATCCGGCTGACGCCCCGGCAACTATCCCAGTGGCCCCTACCAAGCAGTCGGCTCATCATGTGGACTTTGCCCAGGTGCTCGGCTACCAGTACCCGCACCAGACGGCGACGGTGACGACGGCCTACCAGTCGGTGACCGACGTCAAGCGGGTCTTCGAGGACGATGACCCCCGTCTGGGTCAGCGCGACTACGGGGGTGACTCCGACCAGTTAGATGATCAGGCAGCCAAACGACAGCACAGCGGGATCTACATCAACCCTGACTTTGCGGTCCCAAGTTTCGTCCAGCAGGACACTAGTCGGCCCAAGGCCACTCAGGTGGGGACGGCGACTCACCTTGTCTTCCAGAAGTTACCGCTCGACGCCCCAGTCACGACAAACGTGGTTAGAGACGAGATCGCTGACCTCCAGCGCCAGGGGCTAGTAACCCCGGCCGTTGCCAGTCAGATTAACGTCCCCGGGATTGTGAATTTCTTTAAGACTGCGGTTGGTCAGCAGATCCTGGCTGCACCGGACAACTATCACCGCGAGGAACCGTTTGCGATGATTATGAACGGCCACGAACCGTTTGCCGATATCGCCCCCGACGACGATGACCAGGTCCTGATTCACGGGATCATCGACGGTTACCTGACTGGCGACGATGGGATCATCCTGGTTGACTACAAGACCGACCACCTGCCGACCCAGACGACCGCGGCGGTCAAGCAGGTCGTCCAGAAGTACAGCGGTCAGCTCCGCCTGTATGCCGAGGCGTTGAACATCATGCAACCAAGACCGGTTGTCCAAATGGGCCTATACCTGTTAGAATTGAATGAGTTTGTATCAATTCAAGGTAGAGGTGAGCAGAGTGGCAACCATTAAGGACATTGCTCAGCGCGCCGGGGTATCGGTCTCAACCGCGTCCCGGGCGCTCAATGATAACCCGCGGATCAGCCAGGCGACCCGGCTGAAGGTTAAACGGGTGGCCAGCGAGTTGAACTACCAGCCCAACTACAACGCCCAGAACCTGACGCGGGGTGAATCGAACATGGTGGGGTTGGTCTTTCCAGTAACCAGCGATACGGCGCCGGCCAATCCCTTCCACATCGACCTGATGCGGGGGATCAGCAGTGCCCTTAAACCACTGCAGTACGAAATGGTGGTGGCGATCGCACCAAATCCCCAGGAGCTTTTAGCCAGCGTCAAGTCGATGGTGACCCAGTCTAAGATCCATAACTTCCTGGTCTTCTACACGATGGCCAATGATCCGGTTACCGCCTACCTGCGAAAGAATGGGCTTAACTTCGTGGTGATTGGCCGGCCGACCGCCCAGCACCACGACCGCTTCGTCGATAATGACAATGTCAAGGCGGGGCAGGTAGCGACGGAACAGCTGCTGACCCGGCACGGGGCCCGGCATCCGCTCTTCATCGAGTCGGGTGATAACTGGACCTATGAGTTGGCCCGCCGCGATGGCTACCGTCAGTGCATGACTGCCCATCGGCTGCCGGCCCTCACCTGGGCGGCCAGTCGGGACACGGGCATTAGCCAGTTCCTGGACCACCATCCTGAGGTCGATGGGATTGTCTGCGCAGATGATATCCTCTATGGTCGCCTGAACCGTGACCTGCAACGCTATGACCTGCCGACAGTTTGCTTCAACAACAGCCGTCTGATGGGGATGCTACTGCACGAGAGCGAGCGGGTCGACCTCCAGCCCCGGGAACTGGGTCGAGCGGCGGTTGAGCTGCTCTTCAACTCCCGCAAGGACCACCAGCTGGTTGATTTTAGGATTTATGATTAAGCGATGCAGCTGGGAAATAAGCTTCTCCGCAACTGTACGGTAAAAAGGAGTCCACGATGGGCTCTTTTTTTGCCTAATAACGAGTAAATTGCTACACTAATTGGGTTGATAATTGAGAGATGGGGGAATCAATTCATGGAGAAAGTTTACATTGTGGCGGCCCAGCGGACACCGATCGGCAAGTTCAACGGGGCCCTGGCGTCACTGTCGGCCGTCCAGCTTGGTGCGACGGTGATCAAGGACACGGTGAATAAGGCCGGGTTGGCCGCCGACCAAGTCGACCAGGTCCTGATGGGTAACGTTATTCAGGCTGGCAGTGGTCAGAACCCGGCCCGCCAGGCCGCCATGGCCGCGGGAATGGGCCAGGGGGTGCCGGCGATTACGATCAACGACGTCTGCGCCTCTGGCCTCTCCAGTATCAACCTGGCGGCGAGCCTGATCCAGTCTGGCCAAGCCCGGGTCATCGTTGCTGGGGGAATGGAGAGCATGACCAACGCCCCCTACGTCCTCGAACAGGCCCGGGGCGGCTATCACTTCGGCCATGGCACCCTGATCGATGCCATGCAAAAGGATGCCCTCCAGGACGTCTACGGTGACTACCCGATGGGGATCACGGCGGAGAATATCAACGAGCGTTATCATGTTACCCGCCAGCAGCAGGATGAGTTCGCCCTGGCCAGTCATCAGAAGGTGGTCCGCGCCCAGCAAGCGGGGGTGTTTACTGCGGAGATCACCCCGGTAACGGTCACCGACCGCCACGGCAGTCACGTGGTCGCTACGGACGAGGCGCCGCGCCCCGACACCTCCTTGGCTGCCCTGGCCAAACTAAAGCCGGCCTTTAAGCCGGACGGGACCGTCACGGCTGGTAACGCCTCGGGGATTAATGACGGGGCGGCGGCTGTGGCTTTGGCGTCGGCCAGCGCGGTGGAAGAATTTGGGCTGACCCCGTTGGCCGAGTGGGCGGGGGCCTCCCTGGTCGGGATTGATCCGGCGGTGATGGGCCTCGGTCCTTACTACGCCATCAAACGGCTCTTCAAGACGACTGACCTGACCGACGCGGATATTGACTGCTACGAGGTCAATGAGGCCTTCGCCACCCAGGCCCTGGTCTGCCAGGACTGGCTCGGCCTCGACCCGTCGAAAGTCAACCCGCACGGTGGGGCGATTGCCCTCGGTCACCCGGTCGGCTGTTCTGGGGCCCGGATCCTGGTTACCCTAGTTCACGAGATGGGTGAACTAGACCAGCACACCGGGATTGCCTCCCTCTGCGTCGGTGGGGGGATGGGAATTGCTGCTTTGGTCCGCCGCCAGGGATAATTTTTAAAATTAATTAAATTTTTTTGCCGTGATAAATGCCGTCATCACGGCCTTTTTCTTTATTTTTTCTGCAAACGGTTGCACTAATTTTGCGCAAACGGTTGCACAATTAGAACAATTCTGGTATATTATTATCGTAAAAGTTGTGAAGCGCTTACAAGGGTGTTTCACAAGAGAGCAATTATTGTTGTATGAATTAAGGAGTTGTTTGTAATGAGTCAAGAAAAGTCCGCCGGTGCCGGGCTGCCAGCGCTCTCGAAGTCAACCATTTGGATGATTAACTTCGGGTTCCTGGGTGTCCAAACCGCCTTTACCTTGCAAAGTTCACAAATGAGCCGGATCTTCCAAACCATTGGTGCCGACCCTAACAACCTGGGATGGTTCTTCATTCTGCCACCACTGGCTGGTTTAATTGTTCAACCAATTATTGGTTACTACTCAGACCGTACCTGGGCCCCAAAGCTCGGTGGTCGCCGTCTTCCATACCTGCTCTTAGGTATGATTGTGGCGGTTATTGTTATGTTGCTGCTGCCGAACTCCGGTAGCTTCGGCTTCGGTTATGGTTCACTGGCCGCCCTGTGGTTTGGTGCCATCACCGTTGCCCTCCTGGACCTGTCATCCAACGTGGCCATGCAGCCATTCAAGATGATGGTCGGGGACATGGTCAACGATGACCAGAAGAGTTACGCATACGGGATTCAGAGTTTCTTGTCAAACACCGGTGCCGTTCTGGCCGCTATCTTCCCGTTCCTGCTGACCTGGTTTGGAGTCGCCAACATTGCCAAGAAGGGTGTCGTTCCTGACTCCGTTATTATTTCCTTCTACGTTGGTGCCGCCCTGCTAATCATCACCAGTCTGTTCACGGTCTTCCGTGTTCACGAATATGATCCAGCAACCTACGCAATGTACCACGGAATTTCCGAGGAAGATAACAGTGAAGGTGGTAACTGGATCGAACTGCTGAAGCATGCGCCAAAGGCCTTCTGGACCGTTACCCTGGTTCAATTCTTCTGCTGGTTCGCCTTCCAATACCTGTGGACTTACTCCGCCGGTGCGATTGCCAAGAACGTTTGGAACACGACCAATGCGACTTCCGCCGGCTACCAGACCGCTGGTAACTGGTACGGTGTCTTAGCCGCCGTTCAATCAATCGCTGCCGTTGTATGGTCATACGTCCTGGCCAAGGTTCCTAACAAGTACCACAAGGCTGGTTACGCCGGTAGTCTGCTGCTCGGTGCCTTTGGTTTCCTGTCAGTATTCTTCATCCACTCACAAGGTGCCCTGATCGTATCTTACATCCTGGTCGGGATCGCCTGGGCTGGTATGAATACCTACCCACTGACCATCGTTACGAACGCCCTCTCTGGTAAGCACATGGGTACTTACCTGGGCCTGTTCAACGGTTCAATCTGTCTTCCACAAATTGTTGCCTCCCTGCTCAGTTTCGCACTCTTCCCGTTGCTCGGTGGTTCCCAAGTCAACATGTTCTTAGTTGCTGGGATCGTCCTTGCCTGTGGTGCTCTGGCCGTTGGCTCAATTAAGGAAACCTACGCTGAATAATTAAAATAGTTGATAAATGGATTTATAATAAGGGCGTAGTCGATACACCCTTATTTCTATGAAAGGATTGAGAAAGCAATGAAACGGACATTCGATATTGCTCCATGGCATGTTGCTACCAAGACTTGGGATCCTGAAGACAAGCGTCTCCAAGAATCCATGACGAGTCTGGCAAACGAAAACCTCGGGATGCGGGGCTTCTTTGAAGAAGGTTACTCTGGTGACCACATGCAGGGTCTCTACCTCGGTGGGGTATGGTTCCCTGACAAGACCCGTGTTGGTTGGTGGAAGAACGGTTACCCGAAGTACTTCGGTAAGATGATCAACGCCGTCAACTTCATGAAGCTGGTCATTAAGGTCAACGGCGAACAGCTGGACCTGGCCAAGCAGACGCCAAAGGACTTCAAGCTGGACCTCGACATGAAGCGTGGGGTTCTGGAACGTGAATTCACCGTTGAAATCGGTGGTACGACCATGTACTTTAACTTCGAACGGTTCGTCAGCGCCACCCAGAAGGAACTGGTTGGCCAACGCCTCCACATCAAGAACCGCGGGACCGACGATGCCAAGATTGAAATTACCAGCATGATCGACGCCGACGTCTACAACGAAGACTCCAACTATGATGAACAATTCTGGAACGTCCTCAACAAGAGCGCTAAGGATGAACACGCCGAACTGACCTCCATGACCAAGAAGAACGACTTCGGTACGCCGCAATTCATCGTGGGCATGAAGACGACCACCAAGACCGACCTCGACCACGCCGGCGACGGCACCAGCGACAAGACGGCCTACAACACCTTTGAAGGTACAGTAGCTGCTGGTAAGGAAGTCAATTTCGAAAAGCGGAGCCTGACGGTTACTTCCCGGGACTTCGACACTGAAGAAGCCATCGAAAAGCACCTCGACGAACTGAGCGAGAAGCTTGACGACCAGAGCTTTACCGACCTGCTCGCCGATCATATTTCCGAGTGGGCAGAACGGTGGACCAAGTCCGATGTTGAAATCGAGGGTGACGAGGAAGCACAACAGGGGATTCGTTTCAACCTCTTCCAGCTCTTCTCAACTTACTACGGCAACGATTACCGCCTGAACATTTCACCAAAGGGCTTCACCGGTGAGAAGTACGGTGGTGCTACTTACTGGGACACCGAAGCCTACTGTATCCCAGTCTACCTGGGGGTTGCCAACCCCGAGATCGCTCGTAACTTGCTGACGTATCGTTACAAGCAACTTGATGGCGCCTTCATCAACGCCAAGGAACAAGGCCTCAAGGGGGCACTGTTCCCAATGGTTACCTTCAACGGGATTGAGTGCCACAACGAATGGGAAATCACCTTTGAAGAAATTCACCGTAACGGGGACATTGCCTACGCCATCTACCTCTACACGAAGTACACCGGCGACAAGTCCTACGTTCTGAACGAGGGTGCCGAAGTCCTGACCGAAGTCTCACGGTTCTGGGCTGACCGGGTTCACTACTCACAGAGCAAGAACAAGTACATGCTTCACGGCGTAACTGGTCCGGACGAATACGACAACAACGTCAACAACGACTGGTACACTAACCTGCTCTGCCGTTGGACCCTGAAGTACACCCTGGAAATCCTCAAGGAAGTTGACGACAAGGTTGCCAAGAAGCTGAACGTCTCCGAGGATGAAAAGCGGCAATGGCAAGCAATCGTGGACAACATGTACCTGCCATACGACAAGGAACGCGACATCTTCCCAGAAAACGACGGCTTCATGGACAAGGACCTCAAGCCGGTTGCCGACATTCCAAGCGACCAACTGCCAATCAACCAGCACTGGTCATGGGATAAGATCCTGCGGTCACCATACGTCAAGCAGGGTGACGTTATCCAGGGCCTCTGGGACTTCATCGACGACTTCACCAAGGAACAGAAGAAGCACAACTTCGACTTCTACGAACAATACACGGTTCACGAATCAAGTCTGTCCGCTTCCGTCTACTCCATCATCGCGGCTGACCTCGGCTACGAGGACAAGGCCGTCGAGATGTACGAACGGTCTGCACGGCTTGACCTGGACAACTACAATAACGATACCGTCGATGGTCTGCACATCACGTCCATGACTGGTTCATGGCTCGATATTGTGCAAGGGTTCGCTGGCATGCGGGTTCGTGATGGTCAACTCCACTACGCACCATTCCTGCCAAAGAAGTGGGATTCCTATCAGTTCCGTCAGATGTTCCGTGGCCGGATCCTGAAGGTCAAGGTTGATAAGCACGGTACCAAGATCGACCTGGTATCCGGTGACCCAATCACCATCGACCTTGCTGGCAAGAAGCTCGAATTAAAGTAATTACGGGGGCAGACAGAGAATGAAGTTTGAAGATCTTAAAGGTTTTGCTTTTGACCTTGACGGTGTGATTGCCGACACGGCCCGTTTCCACGGCCAGGCATGGCACCAGCTCGCTGACAAGGTGGGCACCGAATGGACACCCGAACTGGCGGACAGCCTGAAGGGGGTCAGCCGGATGGATTCTCTTGAGTTGATCCTGAAGGCCGGTGGCCACGAAAACGACTACAGCCAGGATGAGAAGATCGCCCTGGCCACGGAGAAGAACGACAACTACATCAAGCTGGTTGAGACCCTGACGCCGGCCGACATCCTACCCGGGATGAAGGCCCTGCTGGATGAACTGAAGGCTAACAATTATCACATTGTGCTGGCCTCGGCTTCCAAGAATGCGCCCAAGGTTCTCAAGTACCTGCAAATCACCGACTACTTCGAGGGGATCGTTGACCCGGCCAAGCTGACGCATGGTAAGCCAGACCCGGAGATCTACAGCGAAGCAGCTAAACTGATGAACCTGCCTGCTAACCAGGTTGCTGGGCTGGAAGACGCCCAGGCCGGGATTGAATCAATCAACCGGGGCGGCGAAACGTCGATCGGCTTCGGCTCATCACTGCAGGATGCCGATGTAAAGTTCGCTCACACTGGTGACGTTTCATTGGCAGCCATTAAGGAACAAATGGACAAGTAACAAATAACAAATGACTCTCATACTACAACCGATCAATCAATGGTCATTTGTTTCTTAAGGAAAATGCGCTCGCGACGGCATGTTGCGGGCGTATTTTTTTACTATTTTAGCTTGTTAATCGTTCAACAATAGGGTATATTATTAGAAAATTATTTAATTATTAGAAAAATCTCATTTAAGGGGGGGAATTAATATGTTTAGCAGGATCGGTCAACTAATCTTTGACAACGAGGCGGTTGCCAAGACTTCGGACTTCACGATGGGCCTGGAGATCGAGATGCAACGGGTCGACGAGACCGGCCACATCAGTCAGGAACCGTATCCTGCCGGCATCGGCGACGAGAAGACCAATCCTTGGCTGACCAACGATTACCTGGAGACGATGGCCGAGATGGTCACCCCGTCGGCCAAGCACGCCCTCGATGCCATGCACTACCTTTACGTCATCAACAACACCCTGCGCTCAGCCCTGGCGCCAGGTGAACTCCTCTGGCCGCTCTCGATGCCGCCCAAGCTTCCCAAGGATAAGACCCAGCTCCGGTTTGCCAAGATGGGACCGAAGAAGGAGGCTTACCTGAAGGAGTGGACCAAGCGCCATAGTTATTCCAAGGGTACGCCCTGCGGTGCTCACATCAACCTGAGCATCGATTCCCACGTCATCCAGCTGGTCCTGGACAAGTGCGGTGACCAGTTTAAAGACGAGGTGGCGGTCCGTAACCACATCTACACCGTCCTTGCCCAGGGCTTCGTCCGCTATCGCTGGTTCATCACCTACCTGTTCGGAGCTAGCCCGATCGCCGAAGAGAACTACTTCGCGCCCGGCCATGAATTGGCCCATCCCATCCGCAGCATCCGTCAGAGCAGTCACGGCTTTGGCACCAAGTTTGCCGGGGACTACACAAACGTCCAGCGCTACGTTGACCGGATTGAGGAGGGGGTCAAGCAGGGCATTTTGACCTCGGACTACGAGTTCCACGACTCGGTCCGCTTTAAGGGGAACGAGAACCTCAAGCAGCTACCACAGACCGGGGTCGAGTACCTTGAATTACGGATGCTGGACCTTGACCCGAGCAGTTCGGTGGGGGTGCGGACGGGGACCCTGCGCTTCATCCGCCTGCTGGCCTCCTACTTCATCATGCACCCGGCGCTTAAGGACGACGAGGTCAACCCGGTGCTCGACCTGGCCAACCAGATGAACGAGGTGGTGGCTGAGGAATCGCCGACCGCCGCCTGCCACTACCGGACTAAGGCCTTGGCCCTCATCAAGCACCTGGAGCGCTACGCCAACCAGATCCAGCTAGGGCCGGAGTACGCCGAGATCCTGGAAGACTTGGAGGACCGGGTCATTAACCCGGCGACGACGCCAAGTGCCAAGTTACTCAACTATGTTCAAGACGGCTCCCTGACTGCCTACGCACTGCGCCGGGCCAAGCGCTACCAGGAGGCGGCCCTAGAGACTATCCAGCCCTTCAAGGGATTTGAGGATGGCCGGGTCTACACCGCCGCCGAGTTGCGCGCCGCTTTGGCAAAATAAAAAAACTGGAGGAAAAGTTCCTCCAGTTTTTTTATTGGGCTGCCCGTTGGATCAGGTCTGCAAAGAGCCGTTGGGAATAATCATAGTGCTTGAACATATTCTCCGGGTGCCACTGGACGGCGAGAATGCGGTCGTTGGCGAAGGACTCAACTGCCTCGGGCACCTGGTCGTCGGCCATCGCCGTGACCCGGAGTGCGGGCGCAATCTCGTGAAGGGCCTGGTGGTGACGGGAGTTAACGTAGGGGCGCCTACCGACCAGCTGGAAGATCCGGCTGTCCTCTTCAACGGTGACGTGGTGGGAGGGCAGGTTGCCCGGGGCTGCCTGAGCATGTTTGAGGGTCTTACGCGGGTCCTCCGACAGGTCCTGGTAGACCGAACCACCAAGGGCGATGTTGATTAGCTGCATTCCCCGGCAGATCCCCATGATGGCCTTGCCAGCATGGACGGCCTCCTTGAGTAGGGCGATTTCGAAGAGGTCCCGCTTGCGGTAGGTTGGGCCCAACGCCTGGTGGGGTTCCTCGCCGAAGAATGTCGGGTCGACGTCAGCCCCGCCGGCGAAGATTATGCCGTCAAACAGGTCACGGTAGTCGGCGGCCAAGGCTGGGTCAATACTGGGGAGGATCACCGGCAGGCCACCCGACTTGACGATCGCCTCGATCAGGGGCCGGGGGGCAAAGGCAGCGTTGCGCTCGTTAATGATGTTGGTGGCCTCGGTCAGGGTGTCAGCAGGGATAGCAATTCGTGGTCGCATAGGATGACCTCCTTAGTTTTCTAATTTGTTTTTAATAATTTACTATAGATCGGGCCAGAAGTCATGATCTGTGCAATTATTATGGATTGATTATACAATTGAATTATCATCAAAAGGAGTGAGAGCATATGGCAGAATTAAAGAACATCAACTCGCCACTGCGGCTGAACAATGGTGTCACGATCCCCTGCGTCGGCTACGGGACCTTCCGCACCCCGGCTGACGTCGCTGAGCAGGCCGTTGCCGATGCAATCGAGGTCGGCTACCGTCACATCGACACGGCCGCCGTCTATGGCAACGAGGAAGCTGTCGGTAAGGGGATCAAGGACTCCGGGATTGACCGGCACCGCCTCTTTGTCACGAGTAAACTCTGGAACACGGAGCGGGGCTACGAATCGACCAAGAAGGCCTTGGATGAGAGCCTGGAGAAGCTGGGGATGGACTACCTGGACCTCTACCTGATCCACTGGCCGGCCAACCAGAAGCAGTTCGGCGACCGGGCTGCCGAGATCAACGCCGAAACCTGGCGGGCAATGGAAGATGCCTACCATGAGGGCAAGATCCGGGCCCTGGGCCTCAGTAACTTCATGCCCCATCACGTCATCGACCTGATGAAGACGGCCAAGGTGGCTCCCGCGGTTGACCAGATCGAGGTCCACCCCGGCTGGCCAC
Organism: Limosilactobacillus pontis DSM 8475; assembly: GCF_001435345.1. Lineage (GTDB taxonomy): Bacteria > Bacillota > Bacilli > Lactobacillales > Lactobacillaceae > Limosilactobacillus > Limosilactobacillus pontis. Next base: position 97,091 of record NZ_AZGO01000060.1, read on the forward strand.
ACACCCAGGAGGTCAAGTACCTTCAGGCCCACAATATCCTAGTCGAGGCCTGGGGACCACTGGGGGGCCAGGGCGCTAAGGTCCTGACTAACCCAACGATGGAGAAACTGGCCGCCAAGTACGGCAAGACGACCGCCCAGATCAGCCTACGCTGGATCCTCCAGCAGGGCGTCCTGCCGCTACCGAAGTCTGTTCACCCCGACCGGATGGTGCAGAATACCCAGATCTTCGACTTTGAGCTGAGCGACGAGGACATGAAGACGATCAGTGAGCTGCCAAACCTTGGGGGCCAGTGCAAGGACCCCGATGAGGTTGACTTCTAAGGTAAACGGTTTTTGAACAGATGACACCGGATAAACCCGCAGATTTATCCGGTGTCATTTTCGCTTCCGGCGGTTTTCGACCCGGGAAACACGTATAATGTTCAATAAAGACTATTGGAAAGAAGCAAGATCATGAAAAACATCCTATCGGAAATCAGGCAGGGGACCCGCCACTTCAACCAGCACTGGTGGATCTACCTGACCCTCTTCGTCAGCGTGGACCTGGTGATCCAGCTGGTGGTCATCCCCAGCTTTCGCCTGGTGACCACCTTCGTCCTCCAGGCAGGGGCGATTCCGTTCGTCTCCTATCAGAACATCGTGACGATCGTCAGCCAGCACCCCCTGGTTGTGGTGGCCCTATTGCTAGAGTTGGTGGCCCTCCTACTGGTCATCTACTGGCAGTTTGCCATCATCCTCCTCGGGGTGCGTGACATTCAGGACGGCACGATCAGCGTTCGTCGGCTCCTGGCCGAGAGTGGGCAATCCCTCCGTCAGCTTCGGGCTTCCTCACTCCTGGTCCTGCTGGGTTACTTTGTCCTGGTGATCCCCTTTGCCGACCTGGTCTTCCGGACGCCGCTCTTATCAAAGGTTCAGATTCCGGCCTTCATCCTGGATTTCATGACCCGCAACGCCTTCCTGCTGATGGTGCTAATTATCTTCTACACGGTGGTGGTCGTGCTCGGCGTTCGCTACCTGCTGGCCCTGCCGCTGATGGTTTATGAGAAACAGCGGCCACGGGTGGCCCTGGCCAATAGTTGGCGCCAGACCAGTCACGGGCGGTGGTGGCCACTACTTACCCGGATCCTGGTGATCGGCCTGGTTGCCAGTGTTGTTATGGTCGTCTTCTACGGCCTGCTGGTGGGCCTCCAGTTCCTCTTCGATTTATTTCCCGGGAAATTATCCCTGGTGACTGCCGTTGTCGACCTGACCCTGGTCCAGTTGGGTAGTGAGTGCCTGGCCGTTTGGATCGGTGTGGTGACAATCCAGATCTTGGTCCAGCCGTTGGGCAATATCCTAGCCACCAGTCCGGCCACCTTTACGGTCAGTCGGGGCGTCAAACGGACCATGGCCGTGGCCGGGAGCCTGATCGTCCTCGTGACCCTGATCAGCGCCAGTTTTTACCTCACCGGAACGGGTAGGCGACCGGTAACGATTTCACACCGGGGGGTCGCCGAGGAGAACGGGGTCCAGAATACGATCCCGGCGATGGAGAAGACCCACCGCCTCCACCCCGATTACATCGAGATGGACATTCACGAGACCAAGGACCATCAGTTTGTCGTCATGCACGACGAGAACCTTAAGGATCTGACCGGGGTAAACAAGGCGCCCCACCAGCTGACCCTCCGCCAGTTGACCCGCCTGACGGCTCACGAGAACGGCCACCGGGCCAAACTTGCCAGCTTCGACGACTACCTGAGGGTGGCCCACCGCCTCCACCAGAAGCTTCTGATTGAGATCAAGACGACCCCGTACGACTCCAAGGACATGCTGGCGCGGTTTAGTCACCGCTACGCCAGCACTCTCCTGTCCCACCACGATCAGGCCCAGTCCCTGGATTACCGGGTGGTCACGGGAATGCACCGGGATGCACCACGGCTGCCGGTCATCTACATCCAGCCCTACAACTTTACTTACCCAAATACGGCGGCAGCCGGCTACTCAATGGAGTATTCAACCCTGACGGATGACTTCATCAACCTGGCCCACCTCCAAAAGAAGGTCGTCTACGCCTGGACGGTGGACCAGCGACCGGTGATGATGCAGGAGATGTACGATAACGTCGACGGCCTCATCACCAATAACCTCGGTGAGCTCAACGTCGCCATTCAGTCCTACGAGAGCAAGCAGTCCTACGCCCGACGGATCCTTAACTACATCATGGTAATCCCGGGCAGTCAGGAGTTTGAACCATAAACGAGAGGGGATAATCAAATGTCTAAATTGAAAATTTTGGTAGCTGGCTTGGTCCCCGATGAGGGCTTGGTCGAGTTGAAACGCGACTTTGCGGTCGACCACCAGCCGGATGCCAGCCGCGCTTGGATCCTAAAGCACCTGGGGGAGTACGATGGTCTCCTACTGGCCAGCACCCGGGCCGATCGGGAACTGATCGACGCGGGGAAGAAGCTGAAGATCATCACGACCTTTGGGGTGGGGTACGACCACGTCGACGTCGACTACGCCAGGGAGTGCGGGATCGTTGTCACTAACTGCCCGATCAGTGTCCGGATACCGACCGCGGAGATGGCCCTGACCCTAATGCTGGCGACGGTGCGCCGCCTCCACTTCTATGATCACGCAATGCGGCAAGGGGAGTGGGTCAACGTCTCCCAGCCAGTCAACATGGGGACTAGTATGCAGGGTAAGACTCTCGGCGTCTACGGTATGGGGCGGATCGGGGCGGCAGTTGCCCGCTTCGGCCGGATGCTGGGGATGCGGGTGATCTATCACAACCGGCACCGGGTTGACCCGCAACTGGAGCAGGAGCTGGCTGCCCGTTACGTTGACTTTACTACCCTGGTCAAGACGGCCGACGTGCTGACCCTCCACGCGCCGGCGCTGCCGAGCACGCAGGGTGTTTTCAACGCGGCGGTCTTCGCCCAGATGAAAGACACCGCCTACCTGATCAATACGGCCCGCGGCGCCCTGGTTAACCAGGATGACCTGGCCGTAGCCCTCAGGGACCGCCAGATTGCCGGGGCCGGCCTCGATGTCTTCGTCGACGAGCCGGCGATTCCGATGGCCCTGACCAAACTCGACAACGTGGTTCTGTCACCGCACGCCGGCACCGGGACGAGGGAGGCCCGGCTGGCGATTGCCCGGGAGGCGGCCGACAACCTGATTTCCTACCTGCGTGATGGTCAGGTAGTCAACCGGGTCAATTAAAAAACGCCCATCCGAAGAGAGGCGCTGGTTTAAATTCTGCCGACTACTAAAGCGGATGCTTTAGCAGCTTGATGCCAGGCTGCGTCAGTTTTTCAGCCTCTTTCAACCAATTTACAAGTATGTGCTCGGTATAATAGAATCATGGATTAGCAACTTTTACCGACCGTCTGGCTTCGGCTGGACGGCCTTTTTTGCTTATGAGGGGCCCTGCCCACCGCGGGCAAGCCCCCGAACATACTAATAATCTCCGTTCAAAATGGAGTTTTTGACGATCACATAGTCGACCTTGCGGATAGCCTCCAGGTCGCGGCCCCCGGCGTAAGAGATGGCGGATTGCAGGTCCTCTTCCATCTCGCGGAGGGTATCCTTGATTGACCCGCGGAACGGGACCAGCATCTGCTTGCCTTCGACGTTCCGGTAGGCCCCCTTTTGCACCTCGGAGGCCGAGCCCCAGTATTGCTTGTAGCGCTTGCCGTCGATCGTGATGACGTGGCCCGGCGACTCCAGGTGACCGGCTAGCATCGACCCGATCATAACCATCGAGGCACCGAAGCGGACAGACTTGGCGATGTCGCCGTTGTGGCGGATTCCCCCATCGGCGATGATTGGCTTGCGGGCGGCCTTGGCGCAGAGGCGGATGGCCGCTAGCTGCCATCCCCCGGTCCCGAAGCCGGTCTTCAGCTTGGTGATGCAGGCCTTACCGGGACCCACCCCGACCTTAGTGGCGTCGGCCCCAGAGTTTTCCAGGTCCCGGACCGCCTCGGGGGTGGCGACGTTGCCGGCCGTCACGAAGCTGTTCGGCAGGTTCTTCTTGATATATTTGATCATCTTGATGACAAAATCCGAATGACCGTGGGCAACATCAATCGTGACGTACTCCGGATCCGAATGTTCGGCTTTTAGCTGGTCGATGAAGTCGTACTCGGTGTCCTTGATACCGACCGAGATCGAGGCGAAGAGCCCACGCTCGTGCATCCGCTTGATAAAGCCGGCCCGGTCCGCGGGTTCGAAACGGTGCATCACGTAGTAGTATCCGTTCTGCGCCAGCCAGACAGCCAGGTCCTCGTTGATGACACTCTCCATGTTGGCGGGGACGACCGGAATCTTGAAGGTCCGCGGGCCGAACTTCACACTGGTGTCAGCTTCCCGGCGGCTCTTGATGATGCACTTGTTAGGAATCAGTTGGATATCATCATAATCGAACGTTTGCACAAGAATTGCTCCTTTTTGTCATAAAATTACCGTAAGCTATTATGCACTTCCCACCAGCTCACGTCAACATAAACGTGGACTATTTTGACTGGTAGTCGAAAAATAGTTCGGAAAAGTTGTTGACGGCGGGGGGCTTTTTCGGTAGGATTATGAAGTAAAAGCATTTTTTACGAAATAAAACGATGAGGTGAATAGGAAATGTCATCAGTTGTAATTGTTGGTAGTCAATGGGGTGATGAAGGAAAGGGGAAGATGACCGATTACCTCAGCCGGGACGCGGACGTTGTTGTCCGTTCCCAGGGTGGTAATAACGCCGGTCACACCATTGCCTTCGATGGAAAGAAGTTCGCCCTGCGGTTGGTACCGTCCGGGATCTTTGGGAAGGACAGGCTGGCCGTCATCGGTAACGGGGTGGTCATCAACCCACCGGCCCTGCTGAAGGAACTCCACTATCTGCAAGACAACGGGATTGATATTTCCGGTCTGCGGATCTCCAGCCGCTCGCACGTGACCTTCCCATACCACATCCTGCTCGATAAGTGCCAGGAGGCGGCCAAGGGTGATCACAAGGTCGGGACCACCAAGAATGGGATCGGCCCAACTTACATGGATAAGGTTTCCCGGGTCGGGATCCGGATGAGTGACCTACTCGAAAAGGACACCTTCAAGGTTAAGTTACAGCGTAACCTGGCCGAGAAGAATGAGCTCTTCACCAAGCTCTACCATGTTGATCCGATCAGCTTCGACGATATTTTTGAGAGCTACTATGAATATGGTCAGGAACTGAAGAAGTACGTCACCGATACGTCCCGGATTGTCAATGACGCTCTTGACCAGGGCAAGAAGGTTCTCTTTGAAGGGGCCCAGGGGGTAATGTTGGACGTCGACCAGGGGACCTACCCATACGTCACCGCCTCCAACCCAATCGCCGGGGGTGTCTGCACCGGGGTCGGCGTTGGCCCGAATAAAATCGACACGGTCGTCGGCATCTGCAAGGCTTACTCCACCCGGGTCGGAGCCGGTCCGTTCCCAACCGAACTGACCGACGAAATCGGTGACCGGATCCGCGAGACCGGTCACGAGTACGGGACCGTCACCGGGCGCCCACGCCGGGTCGGCTGGTTTGATAGTGTGGCCATGCGTCACGCCCGGCGCGTTTCCGGCCTGTCCTGCCTCAGTCTGAACCTGCTGGACGTCCTGACCGGGTTGAAGACCGTCAAAATCTGCACCTCCTACAAGTTGGACGGCAAGCAGATTGACTACTACCCAGCCAGCCTGAAGGAACTGGACCGCTGCGAGCCCGTTTACGAAGAACTGCCGGGCTGGGACGAGGATATCACCGGAGTCAAGAGGTTCGAGGACCTGCCGATTAATGCTCAGAACTACCTGAAGCGGGTCAGTGAATTGTCTGAGACGCCGCTGGCCACGGTTTCCGTTGGTGCTGACCGGATCCAGACGATTATCGTCAAGAACCCGTGGGAACTATAGTGTTAAATAATTGATTGACTGCCAGAGGGCACCGAGCAAGACGAGAGGGTTTTGCTTGGTGCCCCTTTTGTTTAGGTATGCTTATCACCGAATAAGGATGTGGACATGGGTGATTAAGGGGGGATTGGTTAGTACATAGGCGGGATATGCTGAAATAATGGCACTTGAGGTAACTTTCAAACTACATATGAAAAGAAAATCATATTTAACTTACAATTTTCGTTAGTATTTTAATATTAGGCAATCATCTAACCGTTGATTTATCAATGGATTTAATGATGATGCAATTATCATTTTGGTGTTTTGATAACCAGCATTATAAGCGCGATACTTGCGCTAAATTTTAATTTTTTCTGTATTTATTAACAATGCGAATGCAACGAATAGTGTCTGCTTGATTCCTGAGGTTGATGGGCAGGGGAACATTATTCCTAATAAATATGCGGGGATGCTGTTCTTGAGTTGGGTTGATCCTTCGGCCAAGACAACCAACATTCGTCTAAACTATGTTTCGATGGATAGTAATTATAGCGGGAAGCTTTTACCGGTCTATGGTTATTCGTTTACTCCAGAGTATCAAGGTTTCTTTACCTTGCCGATTTAAAATCAGACGACTGGTCAGGTAAAGTTTATGGACGTTACTGATCCAGATAATCCGATTGAATTGACCAATGGTGATAGCAAGGATAGTTTAACTGGTCAGGTCGGGGATAGTATGGTCCTTACCATTCCACAACAGCAATTAAATGATTACTTGGACACGGACGAGTATGAACTAGCTGACAATAATCCTAATGTAGATGTGAATAGTAAGACAATTAATCCGCGGAAGTTTGCCGTACAGACTACGGATAACGTTATTACGATCAACCTTGTTCAATCACAAAAGGCTGACTTGAAGTTCGTTGACCAGGATACTAGTGGTTGCGATTCTGATAATCCTTACAATAGCCCGGTAATTAATGTTACAGGAATTACGACAACCTATGCTGCCACTGGTAAGCCAGAAGCAGTGATTAGCTTTGGCAAAGGTACACCGATTGCGGACGCTATTAGTGCTCTTAATAAAAAAGGCTATGAACTGGTAAGCAATAATTTTGGTGATAGCACAAAGTTTGATACCGACAGTAAGAATGATCAGCACTTCGTTGTCATTATGAAACACGCTACCTGCCAGCTTAACGACAACCATACGGTTCACGAAACTATCCACTATCAATACGAGAACGGTGATATGGCCGAACCAGACTACATCGCTGAGGCTAGTTTCAATTGGACGGGGACCTACGATGATGTGACTAAACAGACGACTTGGAATTACCCGACTGAAGGCCAAACCTTTGACAAGGTCAGTTCTCCTACGATCAAGGGCTATACGCCTGATCAAGCCTCAATTCCTCAAGTCACGGTTAAATATAACAGTTACAATATCGTGAAGACCGTTATCTACAAGGCTGATAATCAGACCGCTAAGATCACTTACATCGACGATACTGATAACCAGCCTTTATCGACCGACAATGCCAGTGGGAAGTTCGACACGGTAATTACCTTCTCGCCTGACGTCCTAAACAAGATCAACGATTATGAACGGCAGGGATACCGGCTCGTCTCCAACAACTTCGATAACCAAACCTACCAGGCCAATAACGGCGATAACGCATTTACCGTGCACCTTGCCCATAACATCGTCAATGTTTCGGATACGGACACGGTCAATGAAATTATCCATTATGTTTACACTGACGGTTCGCAAGCTGCTCCGGATTACCTGGCCCACGTCACCTGGATACGAAGCGGCAAGCAGGACATGACCAAGACGGGGGAGAAAGATAGGGGAATCATCTGGGATAAGACCGAGCTACAGACGCTGCCGGTCGTTGATTCACCACAAATTTCTGGCTACGTTGCCGATCAGGGCTCAATCCCGGCCCAGACCGTTAACTTCGGTGATAAAGACATCGTCAAGACGGTTACCTACCATGCGGGTGACCAAAAGGCAACGATCACCTACATTGACCAGGCCACGGGGAAGACGCTGAAGATCATCCCCCAGAAAGGGAACGCTGACACGCCTATCCAGTACCTGTCTAAGAACGATCTGCAGGGTTACTTCGATGATGGTTATCAACTGGTTAAGGATGGTAATGGTTATGATCCGAAGGGGGTAGCACCAAACTTCGACGACAACAGCAATGTTGACCAGAACTTCAATATTTACTTGGAGCATACTTACCAGACGATTAACCCGAGTCATCCAGGCAACCCAGGTAAGCCAATTAACAATAATCCGAACGGCGTTAAGTACCAGTCAGGGACGGATGCCAAGAGTCTGACCATCAATGGTACCCAGACGATTATCTATACTGGCCTGCCGAAGGATAAGCAGCTGGCAAACGATACCAGTCAGCATGTTCGATTCACCCATGAGATCGTGATCGATAAGGTCACCGGGCAAACAGTCGAAGACCACGGCTGGACAGGCCCACAGACCTACCAGACGGTCAAGACCCCTGAGGTTGCCGGGTACACACCGGACAAAACAGTTTCCGGTGGGGAGACGGTGACCTACCAGAATCCTGATAGTCAGGATATTGTCCACTTCACGCCGGTTAATGATACTCAAAAGGCGACGATCATCTATGTTGATCAAAATACTGGTGATCACGTTAAGACCGTCACAGAGAGTGGCAAGTCTAATTCGGTCATTGATTATTACTCCGCTAGCGATCTACAGAAATTGAGTGATCAGGGTTACCAGCTTGTCAACAACGGCTATGATCCGGATAATCAGGTACCAAGCTTTGATGATAGTAGCGATATTGATCAGACCTTCTACATCCACTTGGCCCATGGTACGCAGGAGACGACTCGTGATGACACAATCAACGAAACCATCCACTATATCTACGCTGGTGGTAAGAAGGCTCATGATGATGTAATCGCTGAAAAGACCTTTACCCAGAATGGGACCAAGGACCTCGTCACCGGTGATATTACCTGGCGGCCAGTTACTAGCCAACAGTTCGCTAGTGTTAAGTCACCGACGATTTCCGGTTACACACCTGATTATACGGTGGTTCCAGCGGTCACCGTTAACTATGGTGATCCAGATATTAACACCACGGTAACCTATACGGCTGGTCAGCAGGTTGCAACGATTGTGTACGTCGATCGGACAACTGGTCAGACACTGAATACGTTGATGGAACACGGGGCCTCCGATACGACGATTCCTTATCAATCCGCCAATGACCTGAAGACCTACGAGGGTCAAGGTTACGTCCTGGACGATAACCAGTATGATCCGACGACAACGCCGAAATTCGATGACGACAGTAACGTCGACCAGACCTACTATATCTACTTGAAGCACGGTACGAAGAATGTCAGTGAAACGCCAACTGTTCATGAGACGATTCACTATGTCTATGCGGATGGTACTACCGCTGCTAAGGACGTCACTGCTCAGAAGCAATTTAGTCGGCAGGGGACGGAGGATCTGGTTACTAAGCAGATCACCTGGCAGCCAGTTGCTAGCCAACAGTTCGCCAGTGTCAAGTCACCGACGATCACTGGCTACACTCCAGATCAATTGAGCATTCCGGCCATCATGGTTAACTACAACGATGGTGATGTTGTTCGGCGGGTTACCTACACCCCGGCTGAGCTACAAGCCACCATCAAGTATATTGACGATAACACGGGTGCGGTTCTGCAGACTGACAATGGGACTGGCAAGTACCAGGATCCAATCAAGTTCGCTAATGACGTCAACACCCAGATTAAGGACTACGAGGGTCAAGGCTACACCCTGGTTTCCAATAACTTTGCCGGGCAGAAGTACCAGGCAGATAATGCTAAGAATACCTTTTAAGTCCACCTGAAGCACGCTATGGCCGATGTTACCCGTGACAGTGTGGTTCATGAGGCCATCAGCTATCTCTATAGCAATGGGCGGACCGCCCATGCCCCAGTAACAGCTGAGGTTAAGTTTACCCAGCACGGTAGCCAGGATCAGGTAACTAAGCAGATTACCTGGCAGCCAGTTGCCAGTCAACAGCTCACTAGTGTTAAGTCACCAGTTATCGCTGGCTATGTACCGGACGTTACCGAGGTACCAGCAATTGCGGTCAACTTTGGCGGCAGTGATATATTCAAGAGCGTTATCTATACTAGTACTCAACAACAGGCCATAATTATCTACGTTGATCAAACAACAGGCCAGAACCTGAAGAGTGTTGAACAACACGGGGATGCTGATACCACAATTCCATACCGTTCCAAGAGTGATCTCCAAGGTTACCTTGATAATGGGTACCTATTAGTTAAGAACGGTTACGATCCAGCTGATAAGGCACCAAGTTTTGATAACGATCAAAATATTGACCAAACCTTCTACGTTACGTTGAAGCATGACATTCAAACGATCAATCCGGAGCACCCTGGTAAACCAGGCCAGCCGATCAATAAGAATCCGGGTGGCCCAAAGTATGGTCCACACACGGACGCTAAGAGTTTGACCATCAATGGGACCCAGATGATTCACTATGTTGACCAAGATGGAAATTCAGTCGCTCCCGATGATAATAGTCAACACGTTCAATTTACTCATGAGATCGTGATTGATAAGGTAACCGGCGAACAGATTGCTGACCATGGTTGGACGACGGCGCAGACCTATAAGCAGGTGAAGTCACCGACAGTCAAGGGATATACCACTGATCAGACAATGGCGGGCGGTAAGACGGTTACTCATCAACAACCGGATAGCGTCGTCTACGTTCACTATATGCCGGTTGCCCAACAACGGGCTAAGATCGTCTTTGTTGATCAGGTGACGGGAGACGACCTGAAGACTGTTACTCAGAGTGGTCAGTCTGATACGGTTATTCCATACTTATCTGAGGACGACCAGGCCACCTTTGCTAATGAACATTATGTTCTGGTCAAGAATGGTTACGACCCGGCTGGCAATGCACCGAACTTTGACAGCAACGATGCGGTCGATCAGATCTACTACATCACGTTAAAGCATGGTACCCAGCCGACGACCAGGCAGAGTGACGTTACGGAAACGATTCATTACGTTTACAGTAATGGTAAGCCAGCTCATGATGATGTGGTTGTGACTAAGCATTTCACCCAGAATGGGACTAAGGACTTAGTCACTGGTCAAACTGAATGGCAGCCAGTAGATAGCCAACAATTTACCAGTGTTATGTCTCCGGAGATTGTCGGTTACCAGGCAGATAAGAAATTTATTCCAGCCATTACGGTTAACTTTGGTGATGGTAATGTGACTCGGACAGTCACCTATAGTAAAGTAGTCCAGCCGACGAAGCCAACGAGTCCGACGCAACCGACGGCTCAGCCGACGAAGCCAACGAGTCCGACGCAACCGACGAATCAGCCGACGAAGCCAACGAGTCCGACACAACCGACGGCTCAGCCGACAAAGCCAAGTGGTCAACAACCAACAGGTTCAAGCGTACCAACACCGCGGCCAGTACCAGCTGGTCGGCCGACTATTCCAACGGCTGCACCTGAGCCGGTACCGGTAGTTCAACCAGTAGCCAAGGTGGTTACTGCCCAACCGGTCAGCCTGCACCAGGGTCAGCCGACACCACGGGCGGCGCAACGGAACAACACTACCTTGCCACAGACCGGCAACGCAGAAGTTGTTTCTGCCGCTGCTCTTGGCCTGATGGGCTTAGCACTTGCCGGCGGTTTTGCTGCCACGAAGAAGCGTCATGAATAACGCCAGTCTTGGCATTGATAGACCCTAAACACAAATTAAATTAAACCCCCTAAACCATGACGAATAATTTGGGGTTACCACTGCCAAGCAAAAGCGACTCACGATCAATTTGATCGTGGGCCGCTTTTCTTTTGGCCGCGTGGTACAATTGAGGAAAATGAAAGATAAGGGAAATAACAATGGCATTGACGATAACCACCGTGCGGCAGTACCTTGACTGGCCGCTGGGACAGACGATTAACCAGGAGGATCTCAAGCGCCAGCTCGGCGTTCACGTGACCGGCAACAACGGTGAAGACCTGACCGACAAGGCCCTGTTCAACCTCACCCAGGTCAATATCAATCAGGAAGGGGAGTACCCGGTGCTCATCAGCGTGATGGACGCCACCGGCCAGACCGCCCAGACGAGTGTGACCCTGGACGTGCGGCCACTGCGGAGCCAATCAAGCCAACCAACCGCACCAAGTCAGCCGACCCAGCCGACTAATCAGACCGCGATGCCGCAGAAGAAGCGTGGATGGCTTTGGGGTCTGCTCGCGGTGATCGTGATTATCTGCCTACTGTGGGGCTGGTCGAGCCACCGGCGCCAGCAGCAGGACCAGGCGGCTAATAACGCCCAGCAGAGCAGCCAGATTGCCAACAATTCCAGTAGTGTTTCCAAACTGAATGGTGATAACCAAAAGCTGGCTAACCAGGTCGCCGAGCTCCGGGGCGCTGTCAAGCAGTACCAACACGATAAAGACCAGGACGCCCTCAACCAGCGCCTGGATAAGATTGAAAATCAAAACCAGCAGCTGACTAACCAGGTCAATAATGACAGCACCAAGAGTCGGCTGAACCAGGTTACCAACGTGGTGCAGCAGGTACGTCAGGACCCGGACAACGGGATTCAGATCGTCAACGACCTGAAGAACCAGAGCGGCTTTAAGAATATTTGGAACAACATCAGCAGCATGGTTCAGGGCTGGATGGACAAGTTTGCGGAATAGCAATGTTTGACAGGGTCCAGATTGGCCCGTAAAATAAATACAATTACCTTTAATGGCGGTTCCGTGAGGCCACCAAGGGGCGGTAGAAAGTCGACGACGCTTCTTTAATGGTAATTTTTGAAGTGTCGTTTATTGAAAAGGAAGAGGAGTGGCAAAATGGCACACGAAGTTGTTGATGGATCAAGCATGCAGCGGGCGCTAACCCGGATTACCTACGAGATTATCGAACAGAACAAGGGGGTCGAAAACCTGGTCTTTGTCGGCATCAAGACTAGGGGGGTCTACCTTGCCAAGCGCCTCGCTAAGCGGCTCAACCAGCTCGAAAATGTCAGTGTGCCGGTTGCGGCCCTCGACGTCTCCCTCTACCGGGATGACCGCCACGTGCCGGACCACCACCGCGAGCCAACGGTCAATACCGACCAACTCGACACCGACATCACCGACAAGCATGTCATCCTGGTCGACGATGTCCTCTTCACCGGGCGGACGGTCCGTGCCGCCCTGGATGCCTTGATGGACATGGGCCGGCCGAAGCGGATCTCCCTGGCCGTCCTGGTTGACCGGGGACACCGCGAGTTGCCGATCCGGCCTGATTTTGTCGGTAAGAACATCCCAACGGCCATGAACGAGACGGTTCACGTGGCGGTTGAGGAATATGACGGGCACGAAGACGTTACGATCGATCATAATTAACGATAAATAAAATAACGGCGCTGACCAATCACGCGGTCAGCGCCGTTTTTTTCACATTTTTGTGTTATTCTTTCCAGTATCGGGCCCGGGTCAGTAGCTCACGGGAGCGCTGGTCGGCCGGGTGGTAGCCCTTGTTGAAGAGATGCTTGAAGTACATCATGTTGTAGAAGAAGCCGAACGCAATCGACGGCCACGGGAATTCAAGCAGCTGGTTCCAGCCAAAGAACATTGCCACCAGGACATAGTCCATGTCCAGGACGATCATCAGGAGAAAATTATAGTAGTCCCCCCGGAAGAGAGCCGGGATGGGGCCAAACCAGAGGGTCGTCCACGAGAAGCCGACCTTGGCAATACGCAGGTCCCCCTGGTTGTTAACAATCTTAGCGTAGTTTGGTGGTAAGGGGAGATTGTTGAGGTTAAACAGGTTTTGGTCATTATTATTGTTATTGCCAAATGGGTTTTGCATATCTCTTCCACTTCTTTCTATATAATAATGATAATAACACACTCGGCCGCTTCCTCCCACACATCAGACCCGCGGATTGCGAAAAGTATGCTAAACTCAACTTGTGAAACAGAAAAGGGGAATGTCTAATGCTATTTTTCTTAAATGACGGCATTCAGGAAAATAAATCGGGGATCGAACACGCCCAGATGAAGCGGCTCAAGCTGTTCAAGCAGTTTGACCAGCCGGGCAAGATCGTCACCCGCCAGTACTCCAACGAGCTCCACCTGGTGACTGAGCACGCCGGGATCGCTGACGCCGACTTCGTAAACCTATTCGACTATTTCCAGGACGCCTGCACCGTCACGCCCAAAGACGTCACCATCCGCGACCTCCAGCTTGATCCGTCCTGGCGCCGGCAGGCTGATGGCATCAACTACTCCTACGCCCGTGATGGCCACCGGATCCTCTATGTCCGGCGGCGCAACGACGCCAAGAAGCACATCATCAACTTGCAGTACTTCGACCACTATGGCAAGCTGCTCAACGTCAAGTGGTATGACGTGCGCGGCTTCCTCTCCGTAGAACAGGTCTACGACTGGCAGGGCAACATCACCACAGAGAACTACTTCACGCCGACCGGTAAGCTGGCCCTCCAGCTGGCCCACATGAAGGACAAGCGGGGCAAGGAGATCAAAACCTACCACCTCTTCGATTACCGCGGTCAGGACTATCAGTTTGCCGGCCTCGACGAGCTGACCCGCTTCTTCTACGACCAGCTGGTCACCGACCGGTCGATCTGCGGGGAGGGTCCCGTCGGTCTGGTCGTTGACCGGGTCTACGAGGTGGGCTGGTCGGTCCTCCACATGAAGAACCGGGTGCCGCGTTACATGCAGTTGCATAACGACCATATCAACAATAACAACGACATCCTCCACTCGACTTTGAACTACAACTACGAGTGGGGCCTGCACCACCTCACTGCCTGGGACGGGGTAATTGCTCTAACCCCCCAGCAACAGGACGACGTCAAGGCCCGCTTCAGCCAGGCTGGGGTCCCGATCTTCCGGATCCCAGGACCGATCGTGCCCGATGCGGTCTTGAACAAGCCCCACGTGCCGTTTGCAAAGCGGACCAAGAACCGGGTGGTCATGGTGGCCCGCCTGTCCCCCGAGAAACAGCAGGACCAGTTGCTGAAGGCCTGGCCACAGGTGCTGGCCAGCGTTCCCGGTGCCCATCTGGACTTCTGGGGCTACGCCAATGACAACTTCGACCAGCAGCTCAAGAAGATGGTGGCCGACGAGGGAATTGGTCATTCGGTTACCTTCCATGGCTACACGACCGATGTCAACGCCGTCTACGAGGATGCCCAGTTACTGATCTTGCCGAGCCGGGTCGAGGGCCTGCCGCTCTCCCTGGTTGAGGCCCAGTCGCACGGCCTGCCGATCATTGCCAACGATATTAAGTACGGGCCCGCCGACGTGGTGATCGACGGGCGCGACGGTCTGTTGACCACCAACGGCGACATTGATGGCCTGTCCCAGGCAATCATTGCCCTGCTGAGTGACCAGGACCGGCTGGCGAAGATGAGTGCCAACGCCTACGCGGACAGTGAACGCTACTCGGCGCCCAACGTCATGAAGCTCTGGCAGGGGATCATCACGGATATGCAGGAAAAGGAGGCCCAGAAATAGTGTTTTTCTTTGTGAACCAATACCTACTCAGTAGTAATTCGAGTGTTGAGCACGCTGAGATCAAGCGGGTCCAGCTCTTCACCGACCACGGCGCGGCCGCCAAGATCGCCACCCGTGACTTTGATCCGGTCCTTCACCATACTATGCCGCGCTTCGGCCTCCGTGACGACCAGCTCGTCAACATGTTTGACTTCTTCGCCGGAACAACGGATTATCAGGGGCGGCCCCGTCATACCGAGGACCTTCACCTTTCCGCTGACTACCAGGTTGGCACTGGGAACAACTCTCGCGAGGTCAAAGACGGACAGCGCCTGGTCGCTGAGGTCTTCTTCGCCGGGGGCACGGTCGGCGAGGTCAACCGGGTCGACTGGTACGACCCCGCCGGTAACCTGACCCTCCGTCAGCACTACGACCTACGCGGTTTCAAGGTGGTCGACGCCTTTTTCGGCCAGGACGGCCAGGAGTTCTTTGAGCGCTACTACCGACCGGACGGCAGCACCTACCTGGAGCGCTACTACGTCCAGTCCGTCCAGAACACGCCGATCAACTCCCTAAACGTCCTGCGGGACTACCAGGGCCATGACCACTACTTCGACAGTCTCGACGACCTCTTCACTTTCTTCCTCGACGAGTTGAACCGGACTAACGGCACGGGCAATACCTTTATCGCCGACCGGCCGGCGATGGCGATCCAGCCGGTACTGGGGATGACCAGTGATGCCAAGCGTTACCTCTGGCTGCCGATCAACCACGTCGACGATGGCCAGGACCCACTGAACGGGCCGCTGGACGGGATGCTCCAGGAGCCGCTGACCAGTGAGCTCAAGCGGTGGGATGGCATCATCGTGATGACCGACCACCAGGCTGAGAACCTCCGCCAACGGATCGGCGACCAGATTCCAGTCCTGGCAATTAACGGGACGCCGGTCAAGCGGTCCGCGACAACCGTGGCGATGGCCGACCGGACACCGGGTCAGCTGATCTACGTCGGCCGGCTGGGTGAGGACAAGCAGGTTGGTCAGCTGCTGACAATGTTTGCTGCCATCCATAAGCAGGTGCCGACCAGTCGGCTAACCCTGTACGGCTACGGGGTAGCAGAGGATGTTAAACGCTACAAGGACCAGGTCAAGCAGGCCGGTCTCGACAATTGTGTAACCTTCGCTGGCTACCAGGTCGACCTCACCACTGCCTATGACCGGGCTCAGTTGTTCGTCGATGCCAGCCGGATCGACGCCCAGCCGCTAGCGATGGGTGAGGCCTTGAACCATGGGGTGCCGGTGGTTAGCTACGACTACTCATACGGCCCGGCCGACATGGTCCAGTCCGGGGTCAACGGCGAGCTGGTCCCGCTGGGCAACCAGGATCGCTTCGTTGCCACGGTCGTCAAGCTCCTGGAGGACCCGACCGCCCTGCAGCGGCTGAGCACGGGTGCCTACACCAATCAGGACCCAATCAGCGAGGCAACGACCTGGGCGCAGTGGACTCCGGTCTTAGACAATGAATAATATTAATAAAGGCGGCCAAGATGCGGCCGCCTTTTGTGAATCAGAGGAGGACTAGGCATGAAGAACAATCATTGGTGGAAGAACGCGGTGGTCTACCAGATCTACCCGAAGAGCTTCCAGGACAGTAACAACGACGGGGTCGGTGACCTCCAGGGGATTATCAGCCGCCTGGACTACCTGCAGAAACTGGGGGTCGACATCCTCTGGCTCAACCCGATCTACGAGTCACCCCAGGTCGACAATGGCTATGACATCAGCGACTACCGGGCGATCAATCCAACCCTGGGGACGATGGCCGACTTTGACCAGCTCTTGGCCGCCGTCCACCAGCGGGGAATGAAGTTGGTCATGGACCTGGTCGTCAACCACACCTCCGATCAGCACCGCTGGTTCGTGGCGGCCAAGCAGGGGCACGATAACCCCTACCGCGACTTCTACATCTGGCGGGACGGCAAGGATGGCCATGCCCCGAACAACTGGGGCTCCTACTTCTCGGGTCCGGCCTGGAAGTACGATCCGGCCAGCGACCAGTACTACCTCCACCTCTTCGCCCCCGAGCAGCCAGACCTCAACTGGGCCAACCCCAAGGTGCGGACGGCAGTCTACGAGATGATGAACTGGTGGGCTGACAAGGGGGTCGACGGCTTCCGGATGGACGTTATTAATTTGATTTCCAAACCCCAGGGCCTGCCGGACGGTCCCCAGAGTGCCGACGAGAAGTATGCTACCGTCGAAGGCTTCGTACCCAACGGTCCTCGCGTCCACGACTACCTGCGCGAGATGAACCGACACGTCATGAGCAAGCACCGGATGATCACAGTTGGCGAGACGCCGGGGGTCACCCCGACCGACGCCCAGCGCTACGCTAACCTGGACAACCAGGAGCTCAACATGGTATTTCAATTTGAACACATGAACCTCGATGCCAACCCGAACCCGGCCCTGGGCAAGTGGTATGATCAGAAGCCATGCCTGACCGACCTGCGCGCCAACCTGTCTAAGTGGCAGACTGAGCTGGCAGGGACGGCCTGGAACTCGCTCTACTGGAACAACCACGATCAGCCCCGGGTCGTCTCCCGCTTCGGCGACGTTTCGACTGAGGACTACCGGGTCAAGTCGGCCAAGATGCTGGCGACAATGACCCACTTCATGCAAGGCACCCCCTACATCTACGAGGGTGAGGAGATTGGCATGACCAACGCCGGCTTCACCAGGCTGGCGGACTACGTGGACCTGGAGTCGTTGAACGCCTACCACCAGCTGGTGGAGGAGCAGGGGTTAGTCGACGGGCCGACGATGCTGAAATATCTGGCGATGCACTCGCGAGATAACGCCCGGACGCCGATGCAGTGGGACGGCAGCGCCAATGCCGGCTTCTCGACCCACCAGCCCTGGGAGAAGGTCATGGCCAACTACCGGCGGATCAACGTTGACAACGCACTGGCCGACCCCAACTCGATCTTCTACTACTACCAGCGTCTGATCAGGCTCCGCCACACCATGCCGGTGATCACTGACGGGGCCTACGCCCTGGTGGTGGGCAATGAGGACGATCCGGCGGTCTTCGCCTACACCCGCCACGACCAGGAGACGACCCTGCTGGTTATCCTAAACTACACCGCTCAGCCCCTGGAACGGCACTATGATATTCCGGACACCGCTGAGCGCTTGATCAGTAACTACCACGATGATCAAGGTGACACCCTCCGGCCATACGAGGCCAAGGTTTACCAATACTAAAACATTACTAGAAATTCGGTACGGCCCAACACCGTGCCGAATTTTTTAAATTGGTAAGCATTAAACAGCGAATGGCTGATAGATAATTAATTGAATCTTGAATAACATTACATAAATTATAGCTTTTTTAGAAATCCATATTAAAATTATTATTGCAATTATGATAATTCATGGGCTGGTTACGCACGGCTTATTAAAAAGTTGGGCTGACGATTTTACTGAAAGAGTAGACGCGTTAGTCCATTTTGTTTTAGGAGGATTTTGAATGGTATCGAAGAACAATCATAAGTTTCAACAGTACAGGCAGGAGGACAAGAAACAACGATTCGCCCTCCGGAAGCTGACGATTGGGGTCGCATCTGTCCTGCTGGGAACGACCTTCGCCATTGGCGGGACGGTTGCGCACGCCGATGAAGTAACGCCGTCAACTACCACTCCAGAAACTGAACAAACAGCAGCGAATGGAGATGAGCACAAGCCTCAAAGTGGCGTGATTGACCTTAACGTAAAGCAAAGTAGCATTGCGACTCCTGCTGAATCTGACAATAACGCAAAAACCAGTGCAAGTTCAGTGGCAGTGGTGCAACGTATCCAGCCTGATGGGGCTACTAAGGCATCCCAGTCGTCCACGTCAGCGTCGAATGAGGCTAATGCTGAGCAAGTAGCCCAAATAATTCGAATCAAGCGTCGACGCCTAATTTTGCACCAGTAGTGTTGGCACAGCAGGCTGACACTACGACAGTTCCTACTGATCAGGAGAACGAAGGGGTAATTAACTTTACCTTCCATGATAAGTTTACAAATAGATCCTTAGGCTGGATGTCATCAGTGGATGGTAAAACGCGGACCAATCAGAGCTATCAGTTTGGATCTGAGTATGTCGGCAAAACGATTGGTGACTACATCAACGCTAATGGTACTGATTGTCTGAATCATATTCTTCGACAAATTTCTGGATATAAATACACGGGTGACTTAAGTGCTCTCAAGCAAACGGTTATTACTGGTGACGATCAGCGGATTTCGCTTGAATACACGCGTTTATCGCCAATATATGTGCGCTATATCGACTGGACCAATAAAAAGGTTCTCTATGTAGCTAATTTTCATGTCCAAGATATAGCCTTGCCACAAAATTTTGATGATAAAAATGCATATAAGGGTGATACTTTTGATACGTTACCGATTGATCCATCGGGATATACAGACCTCGGTAGTGATGGTTACCAAGCCAACATTCCCGGGTATACTTATAAGCAAGTTCATAGTCAGGTAACATCTGGTGATATTACCCGAACTTGGAAATCAGCGACGGATTCTGACCCGATTATCATTGACTACCTTTATGAAGTTAGTGATCCGGTGGTCGCAAAATACTCGCGAGAACATCCAAAACCCGGAAAGTCTGTCCAAATGGATATCGGGCCGCTCTTTGGATATATCCAAGATCAATTTAATTATCCCTTAGCCAAACAGGAATTAAAGAGATTATTAACAAAAAATGGTGTAGCCCTTATCGGTGGTGTCGCCATTAGGGATAGTTATCTTTACTTATACAGCCACAGCTCCTTATTATTACTTCCTTGGTAACAGCGATGTTACGGTCAACTACATTAACGAGGCGACCGGTGAAAAGATGGCGACGGTGAGTGCTACGCCGACGTCAGAGCACCTTACAGCTGGCCCAAATCGGAACCCGTATTTTGGCAACTGGACATCTGAAAAGAACCCTTTTCCTAACTTGGTCTTCCATAAGGTTGATCGATCGACAAGTGGTCGTTATGGTATTTTCCCTCAAGAGGTTAACTATTACTACCTGCTGATTGCTAAACAACAGCAGGAAGTTAAGACGGCAACCCGAACGATCCACTATGTTGCAAATGACATTCATGGTGAGCAGCTTCAGAAAGATGCTACCCAAACGGTTCAATTAACGGGAACCTACTTTGTAGATGCTAATCAGAAGCGGGTAAACGCTGTTGAACTGAAGGACGATCAGGGTAAGGTTCAAACAGATACGAACGGTAAGCCAATTTTCGTCGTTACAACGGGCGATGCAACGGAAACCTGGAAAATTGATAATAAGTCAGATGATGTAACAAGCAATGTTGATCAATCAGTCACGTTTGGTGCAGCGCAGGGCGATGAAAAGCCTGATTCGATCCACGTTAATAACAACTGGTCAGCTCAGCATAACAATGTGCCAACTGGTGATTGGATATATGTAGACGAATCTAATAATAAGGATGCTAGCTTTGCGCCGAAGAATGCAGCTGATAAGGACACGACGCTGGATCCGGTTTACCTGATCTATAAGCAGCGGGCCAGCAAGCAGACCGAAAAGAAGACGGTAACTCGGAAGATCCACTACTATGAAAATAAGGTTGGTGGTACCGAGCTTTCATCTCCGGTTACTCAGCATGTAACGGTAACTGGCACCTACTATGAAGCCAACGGCAAGCGGGTCAATGCTAAGCCGCTGACGGATGCCCAGGGTAACGATATCTATGTTGTTACCGATGGCAACGCGACCGAGACTTGGATGGTTGATGACAAGTCAACTGATGTTACGGTTGATAATCAGAAGTACAACTTTGCAAAGGCTACTAGTGAGAATGGTGAGTACCATGCCTCATTTAAGGATCCTGTTAAGTCCACCGACGCAAAGTATGATTGGCATTATGTTGGAGATAATAACGGGACCAACCAGGAAGCCACGTTTGACCCAGCGGCCATGACGAATGTTGTCTGGGATGCCGACAATGGTAAACTCGCCGACGTTGATCTGATCTACATGCAGAAGGCGACGACTGCTCACAAGAAGATTACCCGGACGATCTACTTCGTTACCGATGATCATGATCACAAGACGCTTAAAGATAAGGTTGATCAAATAGCTAATCTATCATCGGACTTCTACGTTGGACCCGATGGTAACCCGGTTGCGGTTAAGAAAGTCGGTAACGACTATTACGTTGATCCTGATGGTACGGTGCCCGCTAAGGCCTGGACAGTTGATGCCACGGGTAACGTGGGTGTTACCGATGGTGCATTCAAACAGATCGTACAGGATGACATCAAGATCCCAAGTGGGGACCTACAGGGTAACTGGCATATCAAATATGCTGCTAATGATAGTGCAGACAGTACCCATCTAACTGAAAATAATGCCCCGCAGACGGTACTTAATACTAACGCTAAGAATGGGTCACACCAGGATGTTTACCTGGTCTACAGTCATGACGTCAATGCCGACATCACCTACTGGGACATCACTGACGGTATGGAGCACAAGGTTCAACTTGGCAAGACCGATAACGACAACGATGACCATGGTAAGACTGGCAGCACGATTAGTCTTAACAATAACAAAAAGCGGATTCCTGACCTTAAAGCTGACTACTATGTCTTTGTTGATACTGATTACCACCAGGGTGATAAGTACGGCAATGAAGACAGTCACTTTAACGTTTACTTCAGCCACGCTGTTAAGCAAATTACGTCCAAGACGCCAAGCAATAAAGTGCCTAAGGACAAGGATGGCAATCCAGTTGTTGACCCATCTAGTTTGAAGAAGAAATTCACTCGTAATATCTACTTCAAGGCAAATACTGAAGATGGCCCAACTTTAAAGGATTCAGTTCAACAAAAAGTTGAATTCAATGGTACGGTCTATGTTGACTTGGTCGATAAGACAACAGCTACTCCAGAAACCGTCAAGGATGTTAACGGCAACGATGTTCAAGTGGCAACGACCACGCCAGACACTGTGAAGTGGGATGCTGCTGGTAGCCACACCATGAATAAAGTTGAACAGCACTTTATCAAGCTGGCTAAGGGCGACAAGTACGCAACTAGCTCGGACATGGTTGGTACTTGGCAATTGACGTCTGGCAAGGCTGACCAACTGACCTTAACGCCAACGTCTAAGAATCCGAACGACGAAACACTCGTTTATATCTTGCAAAAACACGACACTGGTATTCCAGAAGTTCATCCGGATAAGCCAAGTATTGATGTTAAGCAGGAAACCAAGACGTTTATCCGGACGATTGTTTACCGTGGGACGAAAGACCAGGGTTACAGTTACGAAGACGTCAATGGTTCACCAGAGAAGACACATAAGGTTGTCCAAAAGATTACTTACACTCGCAACATTCTTAGTGAAGGTGATAAGGTGCTTGAAACTACTCCATGGACTAGTGAACAAAAGGGTTTGAGCGCCGTTAAGTCACAAGATCCAAAGAGTGTGGGTTACGATCGTGTGGATAAACCACAAGTCGATGGTCGGACAGTAAATCCAGATACGGATAATACTGATTTAGGCACGATTGTTGTAACTTACACCACTGATCCACATCATGAAACCGGTATTCCAGAGATCCACCCAGAAAAGCCAGCGGTCGATGTGACGACGGAAACCAAGACCTTTGTTCGGACGATTGTTTACCGGGGGACCAAGGACGGCAATAAGACCTTTAATGCTGTTGATGGTTCACCGGATGGCACGAGTTCTTATAAGCAGACGGTCACCTTCACCCGCCATATCCTCAAGCAGGGTGATCAGGTCCTCGAAACGACGCCGTGGACCAGTGACGACCCAACCATGGCCAAGGTTGATTCCAAGACGCCGGCCACGGTTGGTTACGAGATGGTCGACAAGGACGCCGTCGAAAGTGTCACGGTCGAGCCAGACAAGTCACCAGAAGACCTTGGTAAAGTGGTCGTTACCTACCGGGTTAACCCCGTTGAAAAGACCTCGGTATCGCGGAACATCTACTACCGGGATGCCGCAACGGGTAAGACGATCAACGAGGAACTCGGCAAGGACGCCGCTCCAGCTGTTAAGCAAACCGTCGACTATGTGCGGATGCCAATCTTCAACCGCTTCGGCCTGTTCTTTGGCTTTGCCGAGTTGGCTACCAATAAAAACGGCACGGTTAAGTTCAATGGTGATGGTCAACCAGTGATTAAGAAGGATGCCAACGGTCAACCAGTGATTGCGACGACCGATCCTAACCAGGCTTGGGTTGCCAGTGGTATGCATACCGAATACCCTGAGCAGGGTTCACCAGATCTGACCAAGTATGGTTACAAGAAAGTTCGGGCACTCGATAGCCGTGATGAGGACGACCATGATAGCGGTAAGGCAGTCGGTAACAAGGCCTCTGACCCAACGAGGAATGGTGCTGACGTCAATGTTTACTACTTCCACGACCAGGATGACGTAACCTCGGACCGGCCGGAATATGGCATTGATGTTAAGAACCTGGAAAAGACCTTCATTCGGACGATCGTTTACCGCGGAACCAAGGACGGTGGTAAGACCTATGAGGCAGTTAATGGATCACCGGAGCATACGGCCAAGTACCAGCAGACCGTTACCTTCACGCGGCGCGCAGTTATTGATAAGGTAATGAAGAAGGTATTGAGTTACACCGATTGGGTAGCAAAGAAGGCCGGCATGGACGCAGTTGCTTCGTAGTCACCGGATACGGTTGGCTACGATGAGGTTGATAAGCCACAGGTTGATGGGGTAACCGTTGATCCTAACTCAGCCCAGACTGACTTAGGCACTATCACCGTTACTTACGTGGCAAAGTCGAGTCAGCCAACGACACCGAAGAATCCGGAGACACCAACGAGTCCAACGACACCGAAGAATCCGGAAACACCGACGAGCCCGACAAACCCGACGACACCAAGCTCAAAGACCTACAAGACAACGGTCAAGTACGTTGACCAAGACGCCCACGAGCTGCTCCCATCAGTTGATGGTCAAAAGGACCTGAAGCCAGGCGAGGGCTTTGACAACGCTGGTGCCAAGAAGGACGTAATTACGATACCTGATGGTACCCAGTACAAGCTGGTCAAGCACACGAACGTCACCGGTCAGGCGACAGCACAAGGTGCGGTGACGGTCTACGTCTACGAGAAGGTGACGACCCCAACGCCGGGTCAAGCCACGACGCCTAGTCACACTAAGACACCTGATCAGACCGGGACACTGGCTCAGCCAACAACGCCGCAACCGGCACCGCAACCCGATCAGTCGCAGCCAACGCCAAGTGCCACCCCTGAGCCGACCGTTCAGACCGTGGCGCCGGCACCGGCTAAGACGACTGCTACTGCCAAGGAAACGCCAACCCAGTCAGCCGCACGGCAGCTGCCACAGACCGGTAACGTCAAGGGCGCAACTCTTGCGGCATCCATCCTCGGTGTGATGGGTGCGGTTCTGGGCCTTGGCCTCGGTAAGAAGCGTCACCATGAATAAAGTTGCATAAGCGGGAAACGGCTTAGTTCCCGTGAGGATTACAAAAGGCTCCATCCAGGATAATCCCGGGTGGAGCCTTTTCGTATGGGTTAAGATATTATTTTATAAATCACGCGTGCCAGAGGTGGGTGCCGACCCGCTTGACAGCGCCGAGATCCACGCTTTCGTCGATCATGTAGATCGAATCGAGGTCGATGAAGCGGACGTTGGTGTGGGCATTGGCAAAGGCCACGGCCGCCGCAATGCTCTCCGGGGCCTCGATCATGCAGCCAACCATGCAGGGAACGCCGGCTGCTTCACAGATCTGGTTGATCCTGGTGGCCTGGTAGATCCCGCCGGCCTTCATCAGCTTGATGTTGACGTAGTCGGCCGCGTGGGCGCTGACCGCCCGCAGTGCGTCCGCCGGCGAGAAGACGCTCTCGTCCAGCATGATCGGCAGGTCACTCTCCTGACGCAGGAGGGCGAGCTCGTGCAGCTGGTCGGCTGGCAGTGGTTGCTCAACGAAGGCGATGTTCAATCCGTCCGCCGCCAGCTGGGCCAGGCCCCGTTGCGCCTGCTTGTAGGACCAGGCCTGGTTGACGTCCAGACGCAGGCTGATCTGGGGCCCGACCGCGTGGGCGATCGCCGTGACCGTGGCCACATCCTCCGCCACCGGGGCGTTGCCAATCTTGATCTTCAGGGCGGAGAAACCTTTCTCGACTAGGGCCCGGGCTTCAGCCACCATCTGGTCACGGTCACCGATGCTGATCGTGTAGTCGGTGGCCATCGACTGCTTGCTGCCGCCGAGTAGGTGGTTCAGCGTGACCTGGTAGACCTGGCAGAGGAGGTCGTAAACGGCAATGTCGAAGGCCGCCTTGGCCCCCGGATTGCCAACGACACAGGCCTGGAGCTTGTTTTCCAGTGGCTCGACGTGGGTCAGGGACTCCCCAATCATCTGGGGAATGATGACGTCATCGAGGATCGCCTTCATGCTGGTCAGGTTGTCGCCGGTGACCACTGGATTAGGGGTGGCGGCCCCGACGCCGACCATCCCGTTGGCGAGGGTGACCTTCAGCTTGACCGCGTTGATTGCCGTGACCGTGTGTAGGCGGGTGACGAACGGGCGCTTGAGGGGAATCTTGACGAGTTGTGTTGCTGCGTGTTGAATGATAAGACTATCTTTCATTATTAGCCATCTCGATTTTTTTCTTTCCCCCATTCTAACATTTTCACCAGGAGGGGGTTATTCCCAGTAATCCTCGAACTTCTGCGAAGCAGCGGTGGAGGCGTCGGTTGCCGGAGTCGGAGAATCACTCGTCGGCGTGGTGGTCATGGTTGACTGCTCCTTGGTGAAGGTGAAGCGCGGCTGGTCAGTGCCAGACTGGTAGTCGACCGTCGTCACCAGGCCGGAGAAGAACCACTCGTCGGCAAAGTTATAGTAGTTGATCCCGTCCCTACTGGTGGTCAAGACGGCGTCAGCGAGGTCGTCCTCAACTGCGAAGCCCTGGTCGGGGGTGTGGGCGACATGGTGGGGTTGGACCGTCTTGCCGAAGAGCTTGACCCCCTGGCCGCGGGTCAAGTTAAGATGTTGCTGGAACCATTGACTAGCCGCGGTGGTGATAATTTACTTCATACTGATCACTCCTTTGGTTTCACCATACCTATGGTCGGCCGTGGGGATCAACGATTGTGCCTGACCAGAAAGTCCCGGTAGGCGGTCAGACCGTTGACGTTGTTGTCGGTCCGGGCAACTAGCTGGACGGTGTAGTGCTGGTTGGCAAAGGAGCCGTTAGTCTTAAGGCGACGGTAGACAATCTCATCACTGGGGAAGAGGGGCAGACTCTGGGGGTAGAAGGCTATTGCCTGGTCGAGCGACACCAGGGTCTGCATCTGCTCGATCGTTCCCACCCGCTGGACCTGGCACTCCGGATTACGCGACTTTAGGGTGGCCAAAAAGGCGGTCTGGAGGTAGGTCGAACTCTCATTGCTGTAGTAGAGGATCGGCCGCTGGGCGAGGTCCGCACTGGTGAGAAAGTCCTTGTCAGCGCGGGGGTTGCGCCGGCTGAGACCGAGGACCATCTCCCCGTCGGCGACCGTCGTACTGGTGAGCTCGGCGTGGACCAGGTGTTCGTGGGTCCCATAATCCAGGATGTAGGCGCAGTCAAGCATCCCCATGGTCACGTCGGCGATCAGGTGCTCGATGCTGGCCTCGCTGACGTGGAAGCGGATGGGGACGTTGGCGGGATTATCCTGGTAGGCGTGGATGTGGCGGACCAGAAGCCGCCCCTCGAATGGCGAGAAGTAACTGATCCGGAGGTGCTGGAAGTTTCGCTGGCTGATGCTGTGGAGCTTGATGATGCTGTCGTCGAGTTGGTTGAGCAGCTCGGTGGCCCGCTGAACAAAGTAGGCGCCCGCGTTGGTCAGGGTGATCTTGTTCGGCCCGCGGAAGAAGAGTTGGACCCCGAGCTCGTCCTCCAGGCTGGTCATCTGCTTGGAGACGGTCCGCTGGGAGATGAATTGCTGGTCAGCGACCCGCTGAAAGCTGCCCAGCTGGGCCACTGCCAGGAAGTTCTTGAGCTGTTCAATATCCATTGTCGTCCTCCTTACCCGTCGTTTTAGTGCGGGTGTCACCAATATTCAACATATTAACTCTTTCACAATCTCATTATAATAAAAGCATGACGAAATTACCAAGAGGATGGTGCAATTATGAAGAGCAAACAAGATAATTATGATGTTGTTATTGTTGGTTCCGGAGCTGCCGGCATCGCGGCTGGTTTGACGGCGGTTCAGGACGGTCACCGGGTGCTCCTGCTTGAGAAGGGGAAGACCACCGGCGGGAGCAGTAACTACACGGAGGGGCTGGTTGCCATCAATTCCTACCTGCAAAAGGCCAAGGGGATCAAGATCAAGGCTACCGATGTCCTGAGTGAAGAGGTGAACTATTCCAAGTACAAGGCCGACTCACGGATCTGGCGCGACTATATCAACAACAGTGCCGAGAACGTCCAGTGGCTTCATGATCAGGGCGTTGAATTTGAAGGCGTTCAGGCGATGGGGGCCGGGGAAGCTACCTGGCACATCTACAAGGGGATGGGTCATGGTGTGATCCACGATGTTCTCCAGCCGAAGTTTGAACAGCTGGGTGGTGAAGTTCTGACACTGACCCGGGCAATTAAACTGACCCGGCAGGCCGACGGACAAGTGCGGGTAACCCTGCGCGACCACCGGACCGGTGACAAGTATGACGTAACTGCTCGGGCCGTGGTTCTGGCCGCCGGTGGTTACCTGAACAACGCCAAGATGATCGCTACGGAAACCCCCTATGACGAAACCCGGCTGGTCCCGGTTAGCTCCGGAAAGGGGACCGGTGATGGCCTGCGGATGGCCTGGAACATCGGGGCGCAGAAGTACGGCACCGGGATGGCAATGCTGTTTGGTGGCTACCTACGTGACGAGGACGAGCCATCCTACAAGATGATGGCCTCCCAGATGAACACCGCAGCCGGTCAGCAGCCCCTCCTCTGGGTCAACCAGGACGGGGAACGCTTCGTCAACGAGGAGGTTGTCTACAACTTCTCCCTGGCCGGCAACGCTCTCTACACTCAGTCTCAGGTTTACAGCATCCTGGACCAGGCTGTGATTGATAAGATGGCTACGACTGGTAACTTCATGGGTCTCGGGATCTACTTCAAGCGGGGCCAGAAGATGGACCAGTTGCAGGACGAGCTCGACCGGGCCGTCGCCGCTAAGAAGTCCTTCATCTTCAAGGCCGATACCATTGAGGACCTAGCCCGACAGATGGGGCTGCCGGTCGAGAAGCTGACCGCGACGATTCAGCGCTACAACCGATTTGCTGACCAGGGGAGTGACGATGACTTCGGCAAGGATCCGAAATACCTCCAGAAGGTTGCCCAGGGGCCATTCTACGGCTTCCACCTGAACATTGGGGCCTTCTGCACCATGGGTGGTCTGAAGGTGACCCCGGCCAACGAGGTCTTGAATGACCACGCCCACGTCATTTCCGGCCTGTACGCCGCGGGAAACGACGCCTCTGGACTGGTCGGCGACACCTACGGCCCTAACATGCCGGGAACTTGTGTTGGTTACGCCTTCTACTCCGGTCGCAACGCTGCTCACCATATCAACGATTACCTGAAGTAGGCCGATCAGGACGATGTTAAAAAGCCCGTGGCTGATCATCAACTGATCGCCCACGGGCTTTGCTGGTTATTTGATTATTTACGCAGGGACAGCTTGACGACCGCCTCACAGCGGGCCGTCTGCGGCATCATGTCGACCGGTTGGATGTAGTCAACATGGTAGACGCTGGTCAGCCGGCGCAGGTTACGGGCCAGGGAGGCCATCCCACAGGAGACGTAGGCAAACTTGCGCGGCTTAGTCTTGAGGATTGCCTTAATCAGGTCGTCGTCGAGGCCGGCTCGCGGCGGATCGACTACCAGGGCGTCGAAATTGAGGCCGTCACGTTGCCACTGGGGTAGGATCTCTTCGACCTTGCCGACCACATACTCGGCGTTGGTGATTCCGTTGACCCGGGCGTTCTCGTTGGCATCGGCCACCGCTTCAGGGATGACCTCCATTCCGCGGACTGCCTTGACCCGGGAGGCCAGGGATAGGCCGATGGTGCCGATCCCGGCGTAGGCATCGATCAGGGTGTCCTCTGGTGCCAGGTCGAGGGCCTTGGCCGCCTCCTCGTACAGGGTCTCGGTTTGCTCAGGATTCAACTGGAGGAAGGACCGGGCGGAGAGCTTGAAGTCCAGCCCCATCAGGCTCTCGGTGATCGCGTC
This sequence comes from Limosilactobacillus pontis DSM 8475, assembly GCF_001435345.1. Taxonomy (GTDB): domain Bacteria; phylum Bacillota; class Bacilli; order Lactobacillales; family Lactobacillaceae; genus Limosilactobacillus; species Limosilactobacillus pontis. The sequence goes on from NZ_AZGO01000060.1 coordinate 126,888, forward strand.
TTTCCCGGCCAGGTGGATCATCTGGTCGCCCCAGACCAATGGGGTATCGCCGGGGTTGACGTTTTGCATGACCGAGACGACCTCGGGAAGCTGGTCGGCGATGGCATCGAGCAGCTGGTGCTTGTGGATCAGCTTGGGGGTGTTGGTGATGATCGTCAGCTGGACCTCACCGGTTGTCCGGGACTCCCGTACCGCCAGGGTCTTGATGATTCCACTGTTGTGGTCCTCGTCATAGACCGGGATGTCTAACTCCTCAATCAGCTTGACCATCGTCCGGACGACGTGCACCGTCTGCGGCATCTGAACCGCGCACTCCTGCATATCGACTAGGTCGTGGCTGTCCGGCTTGTAGAGCCCAGCGGCCACGTGGCCGTCGATCATCCGGACCTGGAACTGGGCCTTGTTCCGGTAGCCGTACTCTTGGGGCGCGGCGATCGTTGGCCGAACCTCGTAGTTACGGTAACCATAGGGCTGAAACTTGGCTAGGCTATCGATAACTACCTGACGCTTAAACTTCAGTTGCTCCGGGTAGGCGAGGTTTTCGAGCTCAAAGCCCCCGGCCACGTCGGCGTAGGAATCGCGCGGGGTGACCCGGTGCTTGCTGGTGCGGCGGAGACGGTGGATCTTGGCCGTCAGGTAGCGCGGCATAACCCTGGTGACCTCGGCGACGACAACCTCCCCGGGCAGGGCGCCAGGAACAAAGCAGACCTTATGTTTGAAGTAGCCGATCCCGTGGCCGTTGACCCCGAGGCGGCGAATCGTCAGTGGGAAGCGGTCCCCCACATTGACGGTGACATCTTGTTTCGTGTGATTCTGTGTCATAATGATTTCTCCGATCTAGTGGTGTGCCTTAATTTTAGCATATCGAACCACGGGAGCCGACCCCGCACCCTGTCCGATTAGCTTACTTTTATAATCAAAACGTTGAAAAATCTCTAACTATTTAAAAGATTACTAATAATCAGTTTTTATCCTTGGCAGATTGCAAGAAATAACTTGAACGAATTTAGTGACGTAGATTAAGCAAGAA
>NZ_AZGO01000061.1 GCF_001435345.1 Limosilactobacillus pontis DSM 8475
GGTAGCCGTAGGAGAACCTGCGGCTGGATCACCTCCTTTCTAAGGAATAAAACGGAGCCTACACATTGTCGAAACTTTGTTTAGTTTTGAGGGGTTTACCTCAAAACTTACTGAGACGCTTATTTGGGCCTATAGCTCAGCTGGTTTAGAGCGCACGCCTGATAAGCGTGAGGTCGATGGTTCAAGTCCATTTAGGCCCATATATGGGGAATTAGCTCAGCTGGGAGAGCACCTGCTTTGCAAGCAGGAGGTCATCGGTTCGATTCCGTTATTCTCCATTGCCAATCGCAAGGTTGGCACGAGCTTGTACTTTGAAAACTAAATAATATCTAATTTCTTTATTTATTAAAAACAAT
>NZ_AZGO01000062.1:0-10174 GCF_001435345.1 Limosilactobacillus pontis DSM 8475
TCAGTATAGGGGGATTGGTCGACCGCGCCTAGACGTATCGTTATTGACTGCTTACATAATACAGTGGTAAAATTATTGTTTAGTTCGAAAAGTTAGCCGAGGTTATTATATGAAGGTTATTAAAAACTATTTGTATAATGCAGGATATCAAATACTATTAATGTTGGCTCCTGTAATTACAACTCCATATGTATCACGTATCTTAGGTGCCAATAATAATGGGATAAACACTTATACTAATGGATGGGTGACATTTTTCTATTTAGCAGGGCAGTTAGGTATTTCATTATATGGGAATCGAGAAATTGCTTATCAGCGAAGTGATAAATACAAACGTTCAAAAATTTTTTGGGAAATCATTTCATTACAGCTGTTAACTAGTTCTATAGCTTTTACTGCCTACATCATTGTAGTAATGATGTTCAGTAGTGCTTTTAAAGTATACTTCTTACTGCAAGCACTTTGGATTATTGCTTACGGAATAGATGTATCATGGTACTTTATGGGCATGGAAGATTTTAAGAAGACTGTTTCTCGGAACACAATAGTAAAGCTAATTACTATTGCTTTAATCTTCGTGTTGGTACGTAATAAAAATGATTTAGCTAAATATATTTTCTTACTTGGCTTTGCTCAGCTAGCCGGAAGCTTGACGTTATGGCCGTATTTACGAAAGTCCATTCAGTGGGTGAAAATTAGTAGTTGGCGACCATTTAAGCACTTTTATCCAGCACTACTATTATTCATTCCAACCATTACGACGCAAATCTATTTGGTTGTTAATAGGATAATGCTTGGAAGAATGGCACCTCAGGCGGCTGTTTCTCAATTTAATTTTGGGGATAATATCGTTAAATTAGTTTTGGCTATTGTAACTGCAACGGGGACCGTAATGCTCCCTCATATAGCTAATAAGTTTGCCTCTGGTGATATTAAGGGTGTTCATGCTAGCCTATATCGATCATTTGACTTTGTAACCGCAATTGCAACGCCATTAATGTTTGGATTAATGGCGATTGCTTATAAGTTTGCTCCTTGGTTCTTAGGTAGTGAGTATGGACCAACTGGTGGGGTGATCTTTTTTGAGGCGCCAGCTATTTTAATGATAGCGTGGAGTAATGTGACTGGAACGCAATACTTGATGCCAATTCACCGTGAACATGAATTTACTATTTCAGTTACAATTGGTGCGGTTGTTAATGTTATTGCTAACCTATTTCTTATCTCATTGTATGGGGCAAATGGGGCCGCAATTGCGACCGTGATTTCTGAATTTTCAGTAACTACTGTTCAATTATTTTATATTCGGGGCACAATTCGTCGGCGAAAATTATTTGCTCCAATCTGGCGTTACTTATTAAGCGGACTATTTATGTATCTTGTTGTTTCAAGAATTAACGAGATCATGAATATGACAATTATTAACCTTATCCTCCAGGTTGCACTAGGAGCGCTTGTCTATGTCGTTTGTCTGCTCATAATGAGGGCACCAATAGTTACGCAGGCAAAAGAACTATTAAAGAAAAAGTAGAGTGAGTATTATGCATCTTACATTCATAGCAAATAAGATTACTGGTCGTGGTGGAACAGAGACCGTTCTTGTTAAGGTACTAAATAATTTGGCACAGGATAGTAACAATGAAGTTAGCCTTGTCTTATCAAACCTTACCCCTAACAGGGAATGGTTACGTCAATTAGATCGCTCGATTAAAATAACTTACCCTCATAACAGTTCGAGAGTATCTCGTTTGTTTTATTTCACGCGGATTTTTCTTAATGGGCCTAGAAATGAAACATACATAATTTTAAGTCCTAATATTATTAAGCTCTATGCTAAATTGAGGAAAATCACTCATAAGAAATGTAAGATTGTTTCTTGGTTTCATTTCTCCATTGCTAATCAAAAGGTATACGATCCTGAAAATATGGTTTATGCCGATTATCATTTGGCAATTAGCTCAGCGATTAAGAATCAAATGGTTGATTTAGGAATTGCTCCGCAAAAAATTTTCTTAGTCCTTAATCCTGCCGAGCACCATCAGATCTTTGAAAGTACAAAGAACGATGGGATTAAACACTTGTTATATGTGGGTAGAATTCAAAACAATGGTCAGAAGAATCTTAAAGAGTTATTCAATGCAGTTAGCCTTGTTGACTTTCCAATGATTTTGGACGTTTATGGAAGCGGAAAAGACGAACAGGAATGCCAACAACTGTGCTATAAGCTTGGTATCGATAAGAAGGTTGTCTGGCATGGCTGGGCTGAAAATGTTTGGAACGAGTTAGTGTACCGGCCGTTTGCCACTATTCTGACATCCAAGTTTGAGGGTCTACCAATGGTTTTCCTTGAATCCATTTCAAGGGGTATTCCATGTTTAGCTGCCAACTTTGACGGATATGATGATGTGATTATTGACGGTGTGAATGGTATGCACTATCAGCTTGGTAATATTCAAGAGTGTGCCCAGAAAATTCATGAGATTGCTGAGACTGGCTATGATGCCAAAAGGGTTCAAGAAAGTATCGCCAAGTTTTATGAAGAGAAATATTTCAGCCATTTGAAAGAAGTACTGCAAAAAATAACAAGTTATTAGGTGAGGTATGTATGAAGAAGGTAATTTTAACTGTTAAGGAAACAACAACAGGTAATAACGCTGGGCCTAAGGCAAAATTAGACATTGAAAAATTCCTTGTCAAAGATGGCTTTATCAAATGGAATTTTGAAATTGACCAACACTCTTTACTGCAGAAGGCTAAGACTGCTTACTTGAATGTGCCATTCTTTCTTAAGAAGCATCCGGATGTTGATGAGATCTTCCTACAATATCCGACATACTCTCGAATTGTTACTAGGCAGTTAGTAAAGAGAATTAGCCAGATGGATACTAAGCTGTTTTTGATTATTCATGATGTAGAGTCTCTGCGACTACATCTTAATAAAAAGGACTATATAAAAGAGGAACTTAATACCTTCAATAAGGCCGATGGCTTAATCGTTCATAATGATCAGATGAAGAAATGGCTTATCAATAATGGGATTTCTGTTCCAATAATAACTTTAGGGATTTTTGACTACGCTAGTGATGTTAAATTATCCGACCGAAATAGCAGCCGATACCCTTCTGTCTGTTTTGCTGGTAATCTTAATAAGGCGAAGTTCCTGGGAAATTTGTCTTTTAAAAAAGTTCAGTTAGATGTTTTTGGCCCTAATCCATTAGATGAATATGGGACTAACGTTTCCTATAAGGGACAGTATTCACCTGATGAACTGCCAAAGTATTTAGATGAAAACTTTGGATTAGTATGGGATGGCTCAACGCCACACACGTGTGATGGCTTGTTTGGAAATTACATGCGTTTTAATGATCCGCATAAAGCATCTTTATACCTAAGCAGTGGTATCCCTGTGATTATTTGGAAAGAAGCTGCTTTAGCCGCGTTCATTGAGAAAAATAATATTGGCCTTTCAGTATCTGACCTTAATGATATGGATGAAGTTTTATCGGAGTTATCTCCGGAAAAGTATCAACAAATGGTAATGAATGCCCAATTAATCGCTAAAAAATCAAGAAATGGTTTTTACATTCATCAGGCAGTTCAAAAGCTAGAAGCAAAGGTGGCAAATGAGGGGAAATAATGTCAGTAAATAAAAGATTACACTACATTGATGTTTTAAATTGCATTGCAATCTATTTTGTTTTAGTCTTGCACACCTCTCAACTGGCTTTTCTTGGTAGTCCTAAGGATTCAAACTATGTTACAACCCTAATACTACAAACATTGTGTGGACCGGCTGTATATATTTTCTTTATGAATTCAGGGGCAACGCTTCTAAACTATCGTCGAAAGTATTCTACTAAGACCTTCATGTTGAAAAGAATTAAGCGGGTGGGAATACCTTTCCTGATATGGTCGATTATTTACTATATTTACGATATTAGCCATCGTGCTTATCCAGGACCAATTCAGCATCCACACCCTAGCTTAACTAATTTTATTAATGCCTTTGCCAATAACAATATAAATAATTTGTTTTGGTTTTTCTATTCGATTATTGCGCTCTACTTAGTAACGCCAATTATATCGGTGCTTATTGATCATCATCAAAAGACGCTATTTGGAATTGTAGTAGCATCATTTATGCTTACGGATGTATTAAACTATGTAAGTAAATTAACAGGGTTAAAGTTGATGACGTCATTTATGACGCAGCCGTTGATTACCTCTAACTTTGTCGGGTACTTTGTTATGGGGTATTTAATTAAAGAGAGATTCTTTAGTGAAAAAGAAGAGAATTATTTGATAATTATTGGGCTATTTGCTTTAGCTATATCGTTAATTAATGACTTAACACTACACAGGTTTGTGTTTATAAACAATATTGGCCCATATCTTTATTCAGTTTCTCTTTATATTCTGATTAAGCGAATAACTGAATGGTTACACACGGAAAAGTCATATGATTTTAAAATCTTTAAGATCCTATCAGGGGCGAGTCTAGGTATCTACATTATTCATCCTATTCTGTATGAAATGCTTGATAAGTATTTATTTCACGCAACTCCATATAATTGGGGAAGGTTCCTAAGATTGATGAATAACCCATATCAAATATTCCTAGTGCCAGTTATCGCGTACGTTATTCTTTCTATAGTTGTTGTTTTAATAAAGAAGAATCGGTATATTCGAATTTTGATACCGTAAATATTACATTAAATTTAAGTAACATTACATTTTGTTAACATACCACTAAATTTCAGGTATTTGTTATATTATGTTAACTAGTTAATTGTTAAGGAGATTATAACTTCATGGATTTGCGAAAGCATTATAAGCTATATAAAAGTGGTAAGCAATGGTGTGTAATGGCACTGGCAACACTCGCAAGCATTATTGGTGTTGCAACTGCCGTTAGTGCAGATACAACAGTTACTAATCCTGGTGAAATTAATGGCTCTACGCAAATTAATGTAATTAATAATGTAGACTCAAGTAGCACTTTGAATGGTGATCAGGCAGAGCAAGCGCAAACTGCTCAAAGCAATGAAGTAGTTTTGAATAGCGCACAAGATAGTACAGCCGCACAGAGTGCAGAACCAGCTAGTGCTTCTGCTGTATCAGAGGAAAAAACAACCGCTGCACAAGGTAGTGTAACTGCTGCAACTGCTGTCCAAAATAGTAATAGTACAGAGATATCAAGTGATGTAGCAAATACAACGACTCAGGTAAAGGTTGCTGCTGCAAGTAGTCAAAAGAATGGTTGGGTAAACGAGAATAACCACTGGGCCTACTATCAAAACGGTCAAGTTCAGTCAGGGCGAAGCTATTCCTATTTACCGACTATTACTGCTAATGGTACTGGTGCTGGGCATGATTGGTACTTGGTTGACAATGGAGTTGTCCAGTCTGGTGTTCAAAAGTGGGCTGGTACCTACTATGATTTTGATCCAACTACTTACCTGCGCGTAGACAATAGCTACGTTAAGTCTCAATGGGGCGATTGGTATATGTTTGGTCAAGACGGCCGGATTGCTACCAAAGTCTACAAGTGGATGGGTACCTATTACTACTTCGACCCAAGTACTTATCTACGCGTAGATAACGATTACCGTCAGTCTCAATGGGGTGACTGGTACTTATTTGGTAATGATGGTCGAATTCAAACCGGTGTTCAAAAGTGGGCTGGTACTTACTACTACTTTGATCCAGTAACTTACCTGCGGGTAGATAATGATTACCGGCATTCCCAATGGGGAGACTGGTATCTCTTTGGTAATGATGGTCGGATTTTGTCGGGCTTACAGAAGTGGGCTGGCAGTTACTACTACTTCGATCCTTCTACTTACCTAAAGGTGACTAACAAGAACTTTACGTTCGCCGGAATGGCATTACATGCTGATGCATCCGGAATTATCACCGGTCAAAACCGTAACTCTTCATTTATGTTGAGTATCTACCAAGCCGCTCTTGACGGTTGGCATCAATATGGTGTATTGCCTTCTGTTACGGCTGCACAGGCCATCCTGGAAAGTGCCTGGGGTGAATCTGCACTGGCCACCGAAGGCCATAACCTGTTTGGTATTAAGGGAAGCTACAATGGTCAGTCGATCGTAATGCGGACTGCCGAATATGGTGCCGGTGGTTACTACTACATCAATGATGCTTTTCGGCGATACCCAAGTAACTACGAGAGTGTTGTTGACCATGGTCGTTTCTTAGCTTCGAACAGCCGTTATCACAATCTTCTGTGGCAAAAGAACTACGCAGTTGTGACTAATGACCTGCATGCAGATGGCTATGCAACTGCCCCAACTTATGCTTCAAACTTAAACAACGTTATTCGGACGTATGGCTTGGACGCTTGGGATCGTCAAGTATTCTAATTTAATTAATAAAGCAGATGATAGAAAGGCTAATCATCTGCTTTATTTTTTTATTGTTAGATCGTATTATTAGTATTAAGCTTCAAAATATTAAGGAGGAATCTACACATTATGACACAAAAGAAACACTTTAAGTTATATAAGAGTGGTAAGAAATGGTGCATAATGGCAATTACAGTTGTTGCAATGGCTTTCGGAATGGCAAGTGCGCAAAGCGCTAATGCTGATGAGGTGTCTAGTGCTGAGCCGACAACGGTTCAGACGGTCAGTGCTAACCAGAATGTTAACTCAACGACGACTGCTACTTCAGACCAATCAGCTACTCCTGATGGGGCTAACAAACAAAATTTGACTAATCACAGCTCAACCCCAAACGAACAAACGGTGGTTAAGAGTGCGGCCGCTAATCAACAAAGTAACGTTACAACTGACAACCAACAGCCGGTTGCTAATGCTGTAGTAAACGATGTTGATACTCACACCGTTAGCAAACACTCTGCGGCTACTGAGCAACAGAACGGTTGGGTAAAAAATAATAATGGTGGATGGACTTACTATACAAATGGTCAGGCTCAATCCGGGCGGAGTTATTCTTATCTACCAACTATCCCAACCAGCGGAAATAGTACTGGTCATAACTGGTACTTAGTTGATAATGGTGTTGTTCAATCCGGTGTTCAAAAGTGGGCTGGTACCTACTATGATTTTGATCCGACCACTTACCTGCGCGTAGACAACAACTATGTTCAATCTCAGTGGGGCGACTGGTATATGTTTGGTCCGGATGGTCAGATTGCCACGAAGGTATATAAGTGGATGGGTACCTATTACTACTTCGATCCAAGTACTTATCTGCGGGTAGATAATGATTACCGGCAGTCCCAATGGGGAGATTGGTACATGTTTGGCCCAGATGGTAGGATCACAACTGGCGTTTATAAATGGGCAGGCACTTATTACTACTTTGATCCAAGCACGTACCTTAGAGTTAATCATGACTACCGCCAGTCCCAGTGGGGTGACTGGTATATGTTCGGCGAAGACGGTCGAATTGTTACAGGATTATATGGTTGGAAGGGTAGCCTCTACTACTTCAATCCAGGTACTTACCTTAAGGCAACTAACCAGACCGTCTACGCTAATGGTAAGTCCTACTGGGCAAACGCCAGTGGTATTATTAGTGGCTTTAACAGCATCAATAACTACATCTTAAATAACCGTTTAGGTCACGCAAATATCTACTTCTATGACAATGGTCAAGCGATCCCGCTTAATTTAACTTCAGCGTACAGTGGCACTGGTAATGGCCGGCCAAACATGGTGGTTGTCCATGAGACGGCTAACCCGAATGATAGTATTTGGGGAGAAATTAATTTTGAAAAGGACCATTACGATGATGCCTTTGTTCATGCATTTGTTGATGGCAATAACATCATTCAGATCTCCAACACTGATCATGAGGCCTGGGGTGCTGCTTATCCGGCAAATGGTCGGGCGGTTCAATTTGAGCAGGTTGAGGTTCATAATGGCTACCAGTTTGCCCGTGAGCTTTCCAATGCGGCTTACTACACCGCCTACATTATGCATAAATATGGTATGGATCCTTCGTTAGCTCAATCCAATGGTACTGGAACGTTATGGTCACATCACAATGTTTCTCAATACTTGGGTGGAACTGACCACACTGATCCTGATGGTTACTGGTGGACTAATGCTCATAATTTCTTCGGTACTAACTACACGATGAGTGATTTCTACGAGTTAGTTAGTCTCTATGCTGGTGAAATGTAATCTATAAATTCATAGGTAACACCTGGGCAGTTGCCCGGGTGTTTTTTAGGGGAAGCTAGATTAATGGAAAAAAAGCATTTTAAATTATTCAAAGCCGGTCGACGGTGGTGTGTGGTGGCGATTGCAATGCTGAGTGCGATGGCAATCGGGACGACGACTAACGCTGATGTGGCTAATAAAGACGATGCCAGTGTTGTTATGACGACTCAGTCGGGCAATAATAGCAATCGACATAGTGAAATTGCCGATAATTCTGCTGCAGCAGTCTCAAATACCAGCACCGAACAGAGGCAGACTATTGCCGCTACGCCATCCACACAGATTAATGAGAATAATCAATGGACTTATTACACCAATGGTAAGGTCCAGGCAGGTCGTAACTACGTCAACCTGCCAACCATTAATGGTCAAGGGAATAGTTAGTACTTAGTCAATAATGGGGTTGCCCAATCTGGTGTTCAGAAGTGGGCCGGTACCTATTATTACTTTGATCCAACAACCTATCTGCGCGTTGATAATAACTATGTTCAATCCCAATGGGGCGACTGGTACATGTTTGGTCAGGATGGCCGATTCGAACCGGTGCCCGTCGCTGGATGGGATCGGTCTACTACTGATCCAGTGACTTATCTACGGGTCAATAATAGCTGGCGCGAAGGCCTCTACTTCGGGGCAGATGGTCGCTTGGTTAATGGAGCGCTCTCAACGCGGGTGATTAACTGCTTCCTGCAACGCGAAGAGCGCCTGACTTACTCAATGTATGGGTCACGAGCAGGAGACGGGCCGGCCGATTGCTCTGGCTCGATGACTATGGCCCTGTGGTCCGCGGGTGCGTCATGACCGCGGATCATCTATAGAACTGATGACCTTTCTGACTATCTATTCGGTAATGGCTATCAGCTGGTCGCCTCAGGAATGGGGCCGGTCGACCTCCACTACGGTGACGTGGTTATCTGGGGTTACCGGGGAGCAAGCAATGGAGCCGTGGGCCACACTATGGTGGTAACTGATTCCGGAGACTACCAAACTGTTATTTCAACCAGCTTCTTTACCAAGGGGCAACGAGGTACCGCCAGTCAGGAGGCAGAATATACCTCTTACTGGATCAGTCATGGTAGGCCATATCAATATGCTTACCGTCTGACCAATCCAGCGCGGAACTAATTTGTTAGGGAATAACTAAGGCAGATTGCAAGAAATAACTTGAACGAATTTAGTGACGTAGATTAAGCAAGAAGATCTCGATTGGTGTGTGCCAGTTAAGACATTTAAGTGGTCGGGAATTCAGATACCAATTGATTTGAACCAGCTAGCGATCGCTCAGCTCTTCAATGGCTTGGCCCTTAGGAATAAACCGTCGCAAAACTCGGTTACGGTTCTCATTACTACCGCGTTCATGCGGTGAATAGGCATGGGCAAAGTAAACCTGAGTACCCGTTAGCTGTTCAATTGCCTGATAATTAGCGAACTCTTTCCCATGATCCACAGTAAGCGTCTTGAGCTTGTCTTGAAGTTGACTAGCTAGTTCCAGTACGGCTTGAGTCATGGACTGACTGTCGCGACCATGGAGCCGTTTAACAATGGTCAGGCGACTTTTACGCTCCACAAAAGTCGCCACAGCTTGACCTTTGCGTTTACCAGAGAGTACGGTATCAGCTTCAAAGTGGCCGAATTCCTGGCGAGTTTCGACTTTATGAGGACGCTTCTCAATGGAGCGGCCGTGACTGAACGTACCCCGCTTTTCTTTAGCACGATGACGACGAATTCCATGATCAGGCAAATCGGGCAACTGTACATCAAGCCATCCTTGATCAATCCAGTTATAGACCGTCTTGTAGGCGATCCCAACCACATGGGCAACTTGTTCAGGGGACCACTTCTGGACTTGAAGCTTTTCCTCGATCAAGTGTTTAAGGTTTTTAGTGAGCGAAGACTTCCGCCCCTGTTGACCAACCTTTCGTTCGAAGTCAGATTGCGCTAGCTCAGCCTGATACTCACCA
>NZ_AZGO01000062.1:10283-17892 GCF_001435345.1 Limosilactobacillus pontis DSM 8475
CAAGGTCCTTCTTTCTAATGGAATGTTGTGGTAACACCATTAAAGACCTTGATGGGTTTTTCTGTCCACTTAAATGTTCAACTTAAATTTTACAATCTGCCCTAAATAAAAAATAAGAGGTAGATATAGAGTAATGCTTTGACACTAGTACCAAACCACCTGACAACGTTTTTACAACTTACGAGGTTTCCATGGTTCTTCTTAATTTAGCTGCTATCAACTTGACCAATAAAGATTAAGAGATACTCTTTAACACCACTTGATAAAGGAATATTATACGTCAGGTAATTTACTGTTCCTTTGTATTTTGAAAGACCCTAAATTTATAGATGAGGGATGCTGGAAAATAAAAGTGGTATTTGCAGAGAACAAGTGGTGTTAAGCGTGGTGTAAAGATGTCACCAAGGTTAATTGCCGTTAAGGCTTCTGCCATATATTCCTTTTTACACATGGCCTTTAATTGTTGTAGTTGGTTACTTGGCTCAATAAAAACATTATGAACCATCATTAGATTAAACTGCATTAGTACGAAAATTAAATAACTTCTTTTTAAGTAAGGGTATGGGAAAGTGTCTTTTCTTATTTTCTGAATAGCTTTTTGATATTCATTAATCATACTTGGATTATATTTCCTAACAGTTGAATCTTCTGATAAGCAATAGTTATATAGGAAAGAGTCTTCAAATACCACGTGCCTACAGGAGAGTAAATAACGAATTAAAAATTCAGAGTCTTCAGAATATGACAATGAGGTATCAAAATGGATACCGTTTTTTTTTATTGTATTGGTACGATAGAGCTTTCCCCAAACCGTTAAATATTTAGTGGGATTTTCTAATACTGTGGTTAATAACTGCTTGACATCGTTTTTGGTTTCCGTCATTGAATAGAGATTAACCTTTGAGTGACCCACAAAGTAATTGAAGAATATAAGGTCAGTGCTGGCAAATGAAGGTGAAGAATACTTTTTCAAATCGAATTTTCGAGTATCTGTAATATAATCATCGGCATCTAGGAAGGTAATCCACTTACCAGTAGACAACTCGATTCCCTTATTCCGGGCGTTTGAAACGCCACTGATTGATTCCGCATATTTAACATTCTTATTTTTTTTAATTATCTTTTTGATGATTTTTTCGGTACTATCTGTTGATCCATTATTTATAGCGATTACTTCGATCTCATTATTAGAATATACTCCGGTACTTTTTATAGAGCGAGCTATCGTTTTTTCACAATTAAACGCTGGAATTATCACTGTTAAAAGCATTTAAAACTCCTATTTGAACTTAATTAAACAACTTACAAACTACAATTAAACCTATTAGTTAATCCTTGTCAAGAGTAATTAAAATACACTCTAAGATAGGGAACCTGTATCTTTAGATATATACCGATGAAAAAAGGATAATCACTTTACCTCATTAGAGATGTTAGACATATATGGCAATAAGGTTACATTTATGTTTCAAAGATTATTGTTGCTTAACAAAGAAACGATATCCATTGTCTCATAAACGAGAAGCTGGTATCTTAGACACTGTTAAATAAAATTAAAAGATTGTTTGAAATTAAGAAAGGAAAATTTGAACTCTGATGGAAACCAAGAAACATTTCAAGTTATTTAAAGCAGGTAAGAAATGGTGTGTTATGGCAGTCGCTGTTGTTGCAACGATGATTGGCATGACCACTGTTGCCAATGCCGATGTGACTAGTGATGCGTCAACTACTGTTCAGACGGCTCAAGTTGTTAACACCAGTGCTACTACTAGCCAAGCCAGTGCTAGTGCTGATACCGACGTTCAATCTGCAGTAGCCACTGTTTCCAGTGCAGACGTTCAAAGCCAAACTGCTGCTACTAGTGCTGCCACAAGTACGGAAGTTGCATCTGCCCAGCCGGCTGAAGTTGCTTCTGCTCAGCCAGTTGCTGAAGCTTCGACTTCTACTGTCAGTGCCCATGCAGCTACGCCAGCTAGCCAAAAGAACGGTTGGGTAAACGAAAACAACCAATGGACTTACTACAACAATGGTAACATTCAATCAGGGCGCAGCTATTCTTACCTGCCAACCATTAATGGCCAGGGTCACAGCTGGTACCTAGTTGATAACGGTATTGTTCAATCCGGTGTTCAAAAGTGGGCTGGTACGTACTACGATTTCGACAGTAAGACTTACCAACGTGTGGATAATAACTATGTAGAGTCTCAATGGGGTGACTGGTACCTGTTTGGTAACGATGGTCGAATTCAATCCGGTGTTCAAAAGTGGGCTGGTACGTACTACGATTTCGACAGTAAGACTTACCAACGTGTGGATAATAACTATGTAGAGTCTCAATGGGGTGACTGGTACCTGTTTGGTAACGATGGTCGAATTCAAACCGGCGTTCAAAAGTGGGCTGGTACGTATTATTACTTTGACCCAAGCACATACCTGCGTGTCGACAATGACTACCGTCAATCCCAATGGGGTGACTGGTACCTGTTTGGTAACGATGGTCGGATCCTTTCCGGTTTACAACAATGGAAGGGTCAAACCTACTACTTTGATCCATCAACCTACCTGAAGGTTACTAATTCTGATGTCACCGTTAATGGTGTTAAGTACCACTTAGATAACAACGGTGTGGCTAAGGTAGTTAACAATGTTGATGCCAAGGTTAACCGGGCATTATCTCAGCGTGGTGTTGCTTACGTTTGGGGTGGTAACACGCCGGCCGGATTTGACTGCTCAGGTCTTGTTCAATGGGCATATGGCTTAGGTGCTAACTACCGGACTACTTACCAACAAACTACGTTAGGTGCTCACCACTACGATGTTTACAATGCGCCAAAGGGTGCTCTCCTGTTCTTCGGTGGCGATTCTGCTCCTTACCACGTTGCAATTTCTCTTGGTAATGGGACGTATGTTCACGCTCCAGAACCGGGTGATGTTGTTAAGATTGGTTACTCTAAGTACTTCAAGCCAAGTTACTTCATTAATATGTAGTATATTAAGAGTTTACATAGTTTCAAATTAAAAAATGTAAATTCAAAATCTACTTTGTTATAATGACTTTGACTAAAGAATACAGGGAGAAATTTAAATGAAATTAAGTGCTAAATTGTTCTCAACTGTTGCTGCCTGTGGAATGGTATTGAGCCTGGCTGCTTGTGGCAATACTTCAAAGACTAGCTCTGCCAAGTCAGAGGCTGTTCAAAGTAGTAGAGTTACGAAGAAGCATAACAGCAACAAGGAAAATGCAAATAAAGGTTCGCAAAAGACAAGTGCATCCAATAACTCTTCTTCAAAAACTAGTAGCAGTTCCAATGTGACGAGTGGTTCAACTAGTTCTGATAGGTATTCAGTAACAGCGACATCCGAAAGTGCTAATGGGTCTTCAAAATCGGCTAGTGTTGTTAAGAAACAAAGTGCTTCTCAACAGGCAACAATGAATGCTACCGATGCTAAGAATATTGTAAAGGAACACATTGGTAATCAGTTGAATAACCGCGGGGTCGCTGGTCAATCTACTAGTGACTTACCATCGATTGATTCTATCGATGGTTACACAGCCACACAGAATGGTACTAATAACTGGACAGTTAGTGGTAATGGCCATACGTATAATGTCACCGCTAGTTCAGTTACGGGTAACTAATCTGTTGCTGTTTATATAAGCTTAATAGTGTATAATGAGTCGGTGCGTATAGTTGCTATCGGCTTATTTTTTATATTAATTGGGAGAACATATAGATGAGTAAGAGTAGAAATGATTACTGGCTAGTAGTATTAGCAATAGCTCTGCTGGGAATAAATATCAACTATCCAACTGATTCCCAAATACTTAGGATAAATAGCAATCCTTGCTATTCACTCCTTTTTACATTATGGGTATTAATCTTATTTCAAGGATTAAGAAAGGGAAAAATTAGGCTAGTTTTAAAATATGATTGGTTTGTAGGCTTAATTTTTTCGTTATTGTATTGTATAACTTTTGCAGTTAATAATAATCTTGGCAAAACTTATTTTAACGGTGGATTGAACATAGTCTTTACTACTTTTTCGATACTTAGTTGGATGATAGTTTATACGTTAACCTTTAGTTATGTCAGATGTCATTTTGGTATTGTAAGTTTAAGTACATCGATTACTCCCAAAATGGTTTATATTTGGTTGCTATTAGCAGTAATATGGGGAATCTCTATAATTGGTTTATTACCTGGTCAGATTTCATGGGATGGAATGCGGCAATTTTGTGAATTTGACGGTACTCATATTGCTAAGCTAGACTTTACCTATGTTCCAACGAATCATCATCCTTGGATTACTACTATTATTTTTGGAACATTATTTAACATTGGGAAATCCATGCTAGGTGTAAATTTTGGCGTATTTATTATAATAATAGTACAATTTATTATTAGTAGTATTATATATACTTTTGTTATTAAATACGTTTGGCAAAGGATTGGTAAGTTTGGTGGATTATTTACGTTTATTTTATTTGCCTCTCCTTACTTTAGTTCATACATTGTAACAATCGATAAAAGTACGCTTTATTATGCTTTTACAGCATGGTTCTATTTAATGTTTGCTAAACTTTTTGAAAGTATTAATAGGGAAACTAAGCCTTGGAATTATATTGGCTATTGCGTTTCTGCACTACTATTTAGTTTGTTTAGAAATGATGCTTTTTTAATTGTGATTGTTGCTACTACTATCCTACTTTGCTTGTTCATTAAGAATAAGGTAAGACTGGTATGGATAGCTAGTGTTTTTATTTTTCTATTAGGAATTCATTTTGGCTGGAATGCATATTTAAATCAAAAACAAGTAATAAAAAGTTCACCATCTGAAGCTTTAACTATTCCAACAAGGCAGCTTAGTAATATTTATTTAACTGATAAGGACTATTTAAATAAAGCTGATTTGGAAAAAATAAATAAAATAACTCCGTTATCACAGATAAAGTCAAAATATAATGTTAATAATGGGGATGGATTAAAGTCATTATATCCGTCTGATACTTTTTTAAATACCGATTATCTTATTGAAGATGTTGTCCAACATAAACTAAGCATGGCAACTACTAAAAAAGAGGAAAAAGAAATAGTCGAGTATTTAAAAGTCTGGGCCAAAGTTGGAGTTAAAGATCCAGTTTCATATATTCAAGTATATTTGACAGCAAATTCAGGTTATTTAAATCCATTTATAAATTATAACGCTTCTCTATTCTTAGATTATTATCCGAAAGTAGGATATTTTATGCAACCTTCTTGGTATAAGCGGTATCACGCTTTGTTTAGTAATGAAACTAGGCAAAATATATATACCATACTTAGCATATTTGTTATGTTCCCACCATTGGCCATTATCTGTAATCCAGCTACTCTTGCTTGGGTATCATTAGTCTTGTTCTTTATCTTGATAAAGAAAAGATTAAAAAAAGAACTATTGTTTATATTGCCATTACTGATTATGTGCATACTTTTTACAATTACATCGGTAAATGGGTATACGAGATATACACTTGGTGCGCTTGCAGCTTTACCAATTGTAATTTCATATTTATGGGTAAAATTAACATCTCTTAAGAAAGTAAAGGAGAAATAATTCATGTCTGATAAGATTGCGGTGTTGATTCCTTGCTACAATGAGGGAAGAACAATAGAGAAAGTTGTCTTAGATTGTAAAAAGGCAATTTCGCAAATTCCAAATTCTAACGTGTATGTTTACGATAATAATTCAACCGATGAGACGGCCAAACTAGCCGAGAAGGCTGGAGCAATTGTCCGTCATGAATATATGCAAGGGAAAGGGAATGTCATTCGCCGAATGTTTCGCGAAATTGATGCAGAGTGTTACATTATGATTGATGGGGATGACACCTATCCTGCTGAGGAAATTCCCCAAATGGCTAGTTATGTTCTAAACCAGAAGTACGATATGGTTGTAGGCGACCGATTGAGTTCGAGTTATTTTGAGGAGAATAAGCGGCCATTCCATGGCATCGGAAATAAGTTAGTGCGAGGTAGTATTAACTTCTTCTTTAAGAACGACATTCGTGATATCATGACCGGTTACCGTGCTTTTAGTGCAGAATTTGTGAAGACTTACCCAGTCCTTTCATATGGTTTTGAAATTGAAACTGAAATGAGTATTTTTGCAATTGTTAATAATATGGCGATGATTAATCACGTGATAGAATATCGTGATCGACCAGCTGGTAGTGAATCTAAGCTTAATACTTTTTCCGACGGCTTTAAGGTTCTACGCTTAATATTTACTTTGTATCGTAATTATAAGCCACTTAAGTTCTATGGTTTTCTTTCTTTATTGCTATTTATTATTGCGGCAATTGTTTTTATCCCACATGTCTGGCTCCCTTACCATTCAACTGGGATGGTTGCTAATATGCCGACTCTTATTGTTTGTGGATTCTGCGTTATCGCTGGAATTATCTCATTCTATAGTGGGCTAATCTTGGATTCTATTCAACGTCAAGATAGACGAGAATTTGAATTTAGATTACAGGAGGTTCACCATTTTTTGAAGCAAGAAAATAAAGAATAATTTACATAGTACGTATAATACCCCTTAGGGTTGACACTTAGAAATAATAAAAGTGTGAATCCTAGGGGGTCGTATCAAGTTGTTTTTTTAATATCTGCTTTCATTCGGCCAATTTTTTTATCCCACGCATTCTCTAGATCTTTGATGGATTGGTCTTGGTGCTCCTTAAGCTGCTTGAGGTATGTGCTGGTGTTAAGCGATGATGTTGCTTTGTTAAGGGTAGCATTGGTTTTCTTAATTTCCTGATTATGCTTATTTTCGGTATCCTTTACGGCCTGATCATGACTCCCTTGGGTAGCTAGTCAGTTAATGCCTTTTTGTAGGTGGTGGGGCCTTTTTGGCTTCTGTTGCCGTTGTGTTAGTTACTGTTGGGTATTCTTGAGGTTCGCCTGAGCCTTAGTTAGAGTTGTCTGGTCCTTAGCATCACTGGCCGAGTTAATAGTTTCTTGTACTGTACCGCATCACTAGCTGTAGAGTAGGCTGTATCAGCGGATGAGGTTGCTTTCTCGTAAGTAGTTTTGGCTTTCTGATTTGCTGAGCTGATCGTTCCGATTTAGAAGTATCTGTTGCCGATTAGGCCTTATTTCTGGCACTTTGGGCATTCTTGTAGGCCTGAGTTTTGCTTACATCGTGTACCTTAGCATCGTTTACCGTTTGTTGGTAAGCAGCACTATTAGCACTTTTTTGCTTATCGATTTTTGCTTGGTAATCATGGGTGATTTGTTGGCTAGTAGAGGATACTGCTGAGCTATATGCAGATTTTGCCGTGGTTGAAGTGGCGGCATTAGCAATTCCAGCACCCCTATATTGGTAATGCTGGGGTTGCCGTCATCTTAGTCTATGGCAGTATTGGTTTGATTAGCCATGACATTATTTTGGTTGATAACATTTAAAAATGTTAATCCTAATACCGTAATGGCGGTAGTTAATCATAATTTTGCCGCTTTATATAGTGTTTTTCGCGGATAATATTATTCTATTTAAGTAATCAATATTATTGTCAAGGGCGGTTTAAAAATGTTATAAAAGGGCGGAATAAAATTGTATGATTTGG
>NZ_AZGO01000009.1 GCF_001435345.1 Limosilactobacillus pontis DSM 8475
CCCAACTGATATGACGTGCTTGCACTGATTTGACGATGGATTACCAGTGAGCGGCGGACGGGTGAGTAACACGTGGGCAACCTGCCCTGGAGCGGGGGATAACATTTGGAAACAGATGCTAATACCGCATAATAATCAAAACCACATGGTTTTGATTTCAAAGATGGCTTCGGCTATCACTCCAGGATGGGCCCGCGGTGCATTAGCTAGTTGGTAAGGTAACGGCTTACCAAGGCGATGATGCATAGCCGAGTTGAGAGACTGATCGGCCACAATGGAACTGAGACACGGTCCATACTCCTACGGGAGGCAGCAGTAGGGAATCTTCCACAATGGGCGCAAGCCTGATGGAGCAACACCGCGTGAGTGAAGAAGGGTTTCGGCTCGTAAAACTCTGTTGTTGAAGAAGAACGTGCGTGAGAGTAACTGTTCACGCAGTGACGGTATTCAACCAGAAAGTCACGGCTAACTACGTGCCAGCAGCCGCGGTAATACGTAGGTGGCAAGCGTTATCCGGATTTATTGGGCGTAAAGCGAGCGCAGGCGGTTACTTAAGTCTGATGTGAAAGCCTTCGGCTTAACCGAAGAAGTGCATCGGAAACTGGGTGACTTGAGTGCAGAAGAGGACAGTGGAACTCCATGTGTAGCGGTGGAATGCGTAGATATATGGAAGAACACCAGTGGCGAAGGCGGCTGTCTGGTCTGCAACTGACGCTGAGGCTCGAAAGCATGGGTAGCGAACAGGATTAGATACCCTGGTAGTCCATGCCGTAAACGATGAGTGCTAGGTGTTGGAGGGTTTCCGCCCTTCAGTGCCGGAGCTAACGCATTAAGCACTCCGCCTGGGGAGTACGACCGCAAGGTTGAAACTCAAAGGAATTGACGGGGGCCCGCACAAGCGGTGGAGCATGTGGTTTAATTCGAAGCTACGCGAAGAACCTTACCAGGTCTTGACATCTTGCGCTAACCTAAGAGATTAGGCGTTCCCTTCGGGGACGCAATGACAGGTGGTGCATGGTCGTCGTCAGCTCGTGTCGTGAGATGTTGGGTTAAGTCCCGCAACGAGCGCAACCCTTGTTACTAGTTGCCAGCATTCAGTTGGGCACTCTAGTGAGACTGCCGGTGACAAACCGGAGGAAGGTGGGGATGACGTCAGATCATCATGCCCCTTATGACCTGGGCTACACACGTGCTACAATGGTCGGTACAACGAGTCGCTAACCCGCGAGGGCAAGCTAATCTCTTAAAGCCGATCTCAGTTCGGACTGTAGGCTGCAACTCGCCTACACGAAGTCGGAATCGCTAGTAATCGCGGATCAGCATGCCGCGGTGAATACGTTCCCGGGCCTTGTACACACCGCCCGTCACACCATGGAAGTTTGTAACGCCCAAAGTCGGTGGCCTAACCATTTGGAGGGAGCCGCCTAAGGCGGGACAGATGACTGGGGTGAAGTCGTAACAAGGTAGCCGTAGGAGAACCTGCGGCTGGATCACCTCCTTTCTAAGGAATAAAACGGA
>NZ_AZGO01000063.1 GCF_001435345.1 Limosilactobacillus pontis DSM 8475
AAGACCCTACACATTTAGTTCGTCAAAAACTTTGTTCAGTTTTCAAAGGTCTACCAAGCTGTTGAACGCAGCTTCTTAATATTATCATTCCATCATTTCAATGTCAAGTGCTTTTTTCAAAGCAAGTAATGGAACAAGTAATCTCATATAACTTACGAGGCAACTCTAATATGTTAACAAAGCAATCATTCATTGTCAACAACCATTTTGAAGAAATAAATCAGTTGCAAATTAACAGCAACTGCTTCTCCGTAACAGCAAGTAATAATATACCAACCCCGCAAGCATTCGTCAATACCCTTTCTTAAAAAATCAGAAAGTATTGCGAAAGTCATACAGACAATTAAAGACCTCAATCGCTACCAGGTCGAGGTCATCAAAGCGGAAGCGTTCGTGCGGCCGAAAACGTACATAAACGAATTCATCCCGGTCACGAATATAGGTCACCTCACACACCGGGATCCCGAACTGCTCAAAGGTTCGCCGCTGCCGATTCCCGGTCTGGTCGTTGCGCATTGCGTCCAATCGCCGAATTATCTGTACTAACTGTGAAGTCGCCATTACATTCTCCCCTAACAAATTACTATCTCTACCCTACTATTTCCGGCCAGATGCTTCAACTGATTCACTCTAAGCGAAATACTCACCATACACACAAAAAGACCGCTGGCATTCGAATTTTCCCGAACACCAGCGGTCCCGTGCAATATTATACTGAAACAATATCAAGCCCGTTATTCTGTCTTCACCCGGTCTGGTTTGATCATCAGAGCAACCATTCCCGCGATCATTCCGAAATAGTAGGTAATCAAGCGCCAGAGAATCATCGCCAGAACCAGCTTAGTGTTGGAATGGACGAAGCTAGCAAACAGGACTGAAAAACTATACTCAGCACCCCCGGCCCCACCCGGAATCGGGAAGAGTGAAATAATCATAAAGATCAGGACATGCAGGCTAACCACCATGATGAAATTAACGTGATGCACACCCAATGCCAAGAGGATGAAGTACGGAATCACGTAATAGAAGAAGAGCTGGAGGAGGGTCACGACGCAGACCTTCCCCATCATCTTGTACTCATTCTTCATCTTCAGGCTCTCTTGGTAGAATGAGTCGACCATTTCGTTCAAGCGTAGTCGCATCTTCTCATAGCGCGCTGGCTTGATAAAAATCGCCACTGGACGAATCAGGATATTCAGTGCCCGCTTGGTAAATTGATACCAGTACATTACCATCAGCAGACCGACTATTACGGCCAGGTGGATCAAAAAGCCCAACAGAACCAGGATCGCCAAGGCATGCAGCTTCTCCTCAATATAATGAAAACCGATCAGGAGGCTAATGATGAAGTTGATGACGATCATCCCCTGAAAGACGACAAACTTCATCAGCAAAACCGAGCTAGCCTGACCACCGTCAACACCAGACTGGAGCATCGCCACCAGCTGAGCAGGCTGTCCCCCCGCCGAAAACGGTGTAATTCCGTTAAAGAGCTGCTCAATTGGGGGCAAGCGCAGGGAATCCTTCCAGGTGAAGTCCCGGTGCCGATCCCGCATGAAGACCTTCACCACAACCCCCTCTAGGGTCAGGTAGAGGCAAATACAGAGAAAGGCCACCAGCATCCAGCCCCAGTTTAGGGTATTAAACTCCCTTATCAGTAGGCTCAAATTAACTGTCCTAAGGGAATAACCAATGATTCCTACCCCAATCAGTAACATCAGGATGAGAACTAACCAATTTCGTCTATTCACGTGCCTGCTCCTCCCGTGCCTGCTGACAATAGAAATCGTGCCAGACCTTAGCCAGGTGCTCCTTGGAATAGCGCTGAGCGGCCAAGTGGGCCTGATGTTGCCAATGGGCCAACCGGGCCGGATCGTTGCGTAGCAGAGTCAGCTTCATCTGCATCTCATCAAGATCTTCCGCAGGCTCGTAGTCCCCTTCGATGATCGAGTGGTAAAGGTCAAGGTCTCTTAGTAATACTGCCGTCCCACAGCTAAAGGCCTCCAAGACCGACATTGGGAAGAGCTCGTTATATGACGGCAGCAGAAAAAGGTCCGCCGCCCCGTTCAATTCGGCGATTTCGTCGCGGGAGACAATCCCAGTGAAGCGCAGGTTGGCCGGTGGGTTGTCCACCACCCGCTTGAGTTCCTGGTAGCCATCCGTCAGCCGGCCAAAGGAAAAGCCCCCGGCCCAGACGAACTGAACATCCTCGTTCTGCCGGGCCAACTGAATGAAGTCCGGTACCCCCTTGCGTTCCTGAACCTGACCGCTGCCGAAGACAACAAAACGATCCTGGGGAAGGTGGTACTTGTCGCGCAGGGCACACTTCTCCTCCGGGGTCACCGGGTGAAAGCGGTCACTGTCGACAAAATTCGGAATGTAGCTGATTTCCTGCCGGGGAATTCCGTAGGCCACCAATTTATCAATAAAAGCCGGGTTGACCACCACCAGATGGTCCATCCGCTTGTAGAAGGCAATGATATAACGATAAAAGAGCCCCCGAAACGGCTGCGGAATCTTTAAGCTGCCCTCCAGAGTCTCTGGTAAAAAGTGTACGTAGCCGATCTTGCGCCCCCGCTTAGCAGAGAAGGTCGACAGGTAGAAACGTGGATCGATTGTGTGGTAATGGCTGATTGTCGACGGTTGATACTCATTGATCGCAATATCGAATTCATCCCGAAAATTGCTCTCCAACAGGTGGACTAACTCTAAGTACGCGCTGCCGACCCCCTGACCAGCAACCTTATCTGCTGATGAAAACATTGTAACCTTAAGCATAATGACTCCTTAATCAGTGAAACAAACGGTGCCTGGTCTTAGCCGCCTGCCGAGCCGCCAGTTCCGCCTGGCAATCGGTGTAGAAACGGACTACCTGCTGGGCAAAGACTTCCGCAGAGATCGAATGCAGCTTGGCCTGGCGCCGGTCATGAGATTTCTCCGTGTCCGGGTGATCCAGGTAATGCAGCACTCCACGGACTAAACCACTCTGCTGCTGAAAACTGACCCCGATGGCGGGATCATCAATCAGCTCGTCGGTGTACTTACTCCGCATCACCACAATCGGTAGGTCGGACGCCAGGGCCTCATCGTAGGTCAAGCCCTGGGATTCCGAATCAGAAGCCGACACGAAAACATCGGCCATCTGATAGTAATGGTAAACCTCACTATTGTCGATCTCACCGGCAAACTGGACGTGTTCAGTCAGGCCCAGCTGGCGGACCTGCCGCTCTAAACTCTGCCGGGCCGGTCCCGCCCCCACAATTAGCAACTGGGCAGTCGGTCGCTGGGCGAGAATATCGGGCATCGCCGCAATCAGGGCGTTGATATTTTTCTCGTAGGCCAGCCGGCTCAGGGAAAGCAGGACCGGGGTATCATCAGCGTAACCATAGCGTTGTCGCAGGGCGTGTAGCTGGGCCGGCGAGTCCCGCTGCTGGTATACACGGAGGTTAATCCCGGTTGGAATCACCCGGATCGGTGCCGTCACGTGGTAGCTGTGCATGGTGTCGAGGACCCGGTCACTCGGTGCGATTAACCCGTCGATGCTCTTCATGTAGAGATGGACGAAGGTGGCGACGTTGCGCGGCTTGACGATGTGGCCGTTCGCAATGTAGTGGAGATAGTCCTGGTACATCGTATGGTAGGTATGCAGGCAGGGAATCTTCAGCTCGTGGGCCACCAGCTTACCGATCATCCCCAGGGCAAACTCGGTCTGGTTATGGACGATATCGAGCTGAAATTGCTTGGCCAACTTGACCGCCCGAAAGCCGCCCCGAACCGCGATCCGCCGTTCTTTAAACGAAACAAAGGGGATGCTGGGAAAACGATAGATCCCGGCCGCCACATCATCATGCTTGGCCTGTGGATCGGTAGTCGTGAAGATATAGACGTGGTGCCCCTGGGCAATCAGTTCGTCACGAAGGGTTTTAATGGAGGTTGCGACCCCACTGACTTGTGGAAAATATGTATCTGTAAAGAGACCGATATTCAAACTAATTGCTCCTTTAAAACGTATTTAGCCATAATAATTATACGCGAATGCTTACTAAAAAGACATCTCAATCCATTCTAAGATTAAATAGTTTCACTGACAAGTTCTGGTACCAATACAAAACAGCACGGCGAAAGCGTCGCATCACCGTACTGCCCGAAATGATTAATTTTTCCTTAATATTGGTACGTATTCCCGCACTAGCATCTCCACCTCGCGGGCGCTGCGGGCGGCCAGGGCCCGGTGGACCAGCGGTTGAAGCTGGCGGACATTAAGGTGGCTGATCAGGGAGCGAATCGGTAGGATCTGACTACTGTTCATTGAAAACTCGTCCAGCCCCATCGCAGTCAAAAGTGGGGTTGCTAGGGGATTACCGGCCATCTCGCCACACATCCCAACCCACTTGCCCTCGGCGTGGGCGGCGTCGATCACCCGCTTGACCAGGCGAAGGACCGCCGGATGGAGCTCCTGGTAGAGGTAGGCTACCCGGGAGTTCCCCCGGTCGGCAGCGAAGAGGTACTGGATCAGGTCGTTGCTGCCGATGCTGAAGAAGTCAACATCGGGGGCGAAGACGTCGGCCATCACCGCCGCCGATGGTACCTCCAGCATCATCCCGACCTCAATATTACCAGCCACCGCAATGCCGGCCCGGCTGAGCTTACGTTCCTCCTCGTCCAGGATTTCCCGGGCCCGGGTGAATTCCTCGGGGGTGGCGATCATCGGAAACATGATTGCCAACCGCCCGTAGACCGACGCCCGGAGCAGGGCCCGCAACTGGGGACGCAACACCGTCGGCTCGGCCAGCCCGATTCGGATCGCCCGGAAACCCAGGTAGGGATTGTCCTCCCGGGGTAATTTGAGCATCCCCAGGCGCTTGTCGCCGCCGATGTCCAAGGTCCGGGCCACGACCCGCTGCTGGTCCATCCCACTGACGAATTGGCGATAGGCCTTGAACTGGTCATCCTCACTTGGCAGCTCGGTCTGATCCATGTACAGAAACTCGGTCCGCAAAAGGCCGATCCCCTCGGCACCGTGGTCCCGGGCAGTGTCAATATCACGCAGGCTGCCAACGTTGGCCCCCACCTCATACCGGCGCCCATCACGACTGATGGTGTGTTGGTCACGCAATGCGCCCCATACCTGCTGCTCACGAGCAAATTCGCCGGCCAGCAGCCGGTAGTGCTCCAGCTGCGCTTCAGTCGGGTTGACGATCACCTTGCCATGAATCCCATCGACGACCAGCAGATCCCCATCGTTGATCTTCTTGGTAGCCGTATGGGTGCCAACCACCACTGGCAGATCCAAGGTTTTAGACATGATGGAGAAATGCGAAGTCCGTCCCCCGTAGTCCGTTATCAGCCCCGCGACGTAGCGCCGGTCAAATTGGGCGGTATCGGTCGGCGTGATGTTGGTAGCGACTAGGATCGCCCGATGGTCCAAGGCTGCTGGATCTGGCAACTTGGTCCCCAGCAGGTGGCTAATTACCCGCTTGTAGAGGTCCCGGATGGCTAAGGCGCGTGAGTTCAAGTAGTCGTTACCATTCATCCGTTCGAAGAGCTCCAAGTAGTGGTCGGTGATCAGCTTGACCGCCCACTCCGCCGTTGCGGCCTGTTCGTTGATTAAGTTTTCGATCTTCTTTACGAGGACGGGATCATCCACCATCGTCAGCTGCGCATCCACCACCGCGGCCGCCTGCTGCCCCAGGTCCTGGTGGGCCCGCTGACGGATAGCTCGCAATTCTTTGGTGGTTAACGTAAAAGAATCACGAAGCCGGGCGACTTCATGATTCTTGTCAGCAGTATGCTGTTTCTTAATGGATAGATCTGGCCCTACTAACAGGTAGGCAGGTGCAATGGCAATGCCACTACTCGCTGCCAACCCGTCCAGTAGCAAAGACATTAGTCAGTCAATCCTTCCTTCTTCATTGTTTCGGCAACGGCGTCCAAGACTTCCTTCTCGTCGTCACCGTTAGCCGTGATGGTAACGTCGGCGTTTTGACCAACACCGAGGGACATAACCCCCATGATGGACTTCAGGTTGACGCTCTTGCCCTCATAGGACAGGGTTACATCTGAGCTGTACTTGGATGCAGTTTGTACCAAAATCGTTGCTGGACGTGCGTGAATACCAGTCTCAGCAGTAATCGTAAAGTCACGTTTTTCCATACTTAATCAGTCTCCTTCGAGCAGATTTACTTAATTATCAGCGGCCATACACCTCTGATACACCTCGATACGTATATTTTATCAATTGTAAGCGTTAAATACAAGATCAGTGAAGATTAAACTCGCCCTTTTGGTGAATTCATCAGCGCTGGCGCAGGTGATAGGTAATATTACCGCCAATGTTGGCCTTCCCCTCAATCTGGGTCCGGTACGGGTAGGCGTGGTAGACCCGTTGGAAGGCCTGGAAGTTCTCCGGTGTGATCTCGAAGTGGTCGATCTTACCGGCACGCAGGTCGTCGAGTTGCTGTTCATAGTTCTCCATTATCATCACCTCCCCTGAGATTCTATCATAAATAGGACCCCATTTTACCACCGCCCATTTTAGCATTCTACGGTAAAGAGTGCTAAACTTTAGGTAGCCATTCGACCGGTGCTTACGCGGACGGGCGTTAACGTTTTTCTTAAGCCAGGACTTCTGACTTGCGTTACGACTAAAAGTTAGTATAATGTAATCAATGGTCAAGAAAGGTCAAAATGGTTTTCGACCTTTCACCACACTTTTCAAGGAGGTATTTTATTAGATGCTCTGTCAAAATTGTCATCAAAATCCCGCGACGATTCACCTACAGATGAACTTCAACGGTCAGCGGGTTCAAATTGACCTCTGCCAAAATTGCTATCAAAAACTACAAAACCTGCAAACCAATATGATGAACGGGGGGAACGGAATGAATAACTTCAATTTTGGAAGCCTCGAAGACTTCATGAACGCGATGAACAACATGCAAAGTCAGGCCGCTGGTGCCAATGGTCAGGCGGCCGGGGCCCAGGGTCAACGCCAGGCTGGTCGCCGTGGCGGCAAGGGAATCCTCGGCCAGTACGGGATCAACCTCACCGACATGGCCCGTCAGGGTAAGATCGACCCGGTAATCGGCCGGGACAACGAGATCAAGCGGGTCATCGAAATCCTCAACCGGCGGACCAAGAACAACCCGGTCCTGATCGGGGAAGCCGGGGTTGGTAAGACCGCGGTTGTCGAGGGTCTCGCCCAGTCAATTGTCTCCGGTGAGGTACCGGAGAAGCTGGCCAACAAGGAGATCATCCGGCTCGACGTCGTCTCCCTGGTCCAGGGTACCGGGATCCGTGGCCAGTTCGAGAAGCGGATGCAACAGCTGATGCAGGAAGTCCAGAAGAACAAGAACATCATCCTCTTCATTGACGAAATCCACGAAATCATGGGTGCCGGTAATGCCGAGGGTGGCATGGACGCCGGCAACGTCTTAAAGCCTGCTCTTGCCCGGGGCGACTTCCAACTCATCGGGGCCACGACCCTCAACGAGTACCGGAAGATCGAAAAGGATGCTGCCCTCGCCCGGCGGTTTCAACCAGTTGAGGTTGACGAACCATCCGTTGCCGAAACGATTAAGATCCTGAACGGGATCAAGGGTCGTTATCAAGATTACCACCACGTCAAGTACACCGATGACGCGATCGTTGCCGCTGCCAAGCTGTCCGACCGTTACATCCAAGACCGGTTCCTGCCGGACAAGGCCATTGACCTGCTCGATGAAGCTGGTTCACGTAAGAACCTAACCCTGAAGACGGCGGATCCTAACGCGATTGAAAACGAGATCCACACCGCTGAGGCTCATAAGCAACAAGCCGTTGACAACCAGGATTACGAAAAGGCGGCCTTCTACCGTGACCAGGTCACCAGGCTAGAGAAGGCCAAGAAGGCGGCCGAGGGGAACCACACTGAGGACTCCGCAACCGTTACCGTGGCCGACATGCAGAAGATTGTCGAGGAGAAGACCAACATCCCCGTCGGCGACCTGCAGAAACAGGAAGAAAACCAGCTTCGCGACCTCGATAAAAAGCTAGAGGAACACGTCATTGGCCAAAACGAGGCGGTTGACAAGATCGCCCGGGCCATTCGGCGGAACCGGATCGGACTGAACAAGTCTGGGCGGCCAATCGGTTCCTTCCTCTTCGTCGGCCCAACCGGGGTCGGTAAGACCGAGACCGCTAAGCAGCTGGCCAAGCAGCTCTTCGGTTCCAAGGATGCCATGATCCGGTTCGACATGTCCGAATACATGGATAAGGCCTCGACCTCCAAGCTGATCGGGGCGGCCCCAGGTTACGTCGGCTACGAGGAGGCCGGTCAGCTGACTGAACAAGTCCGCCGGCACCCGTACAGCCTGATCCTGCTCGATGAGGTTGAAAAGGCTCACCCGGACGTCATGCACATGTTCCTGCAGATCCTCGATGATGGCCGCCTGACCGACTCCCAAGGCCGGACCGTTTCCTTCAAGGACACTATCATCATCATGACCTCCAACGCCGGGACCGGGGATGCCGTGGCCAGCGTCGGCTTTGGTGCCGAGGCTACCGGCAATACCCACTCGATCATCGACCAGCTGACCAATTACTTCAAGCCGGAATTTTTGAACCGGTTCGATGACATTGTTCAGTTCAACGCTTTGACTAAGGATGACCTGATGAAGATCGTCAACCTGATGATTACCGACGTCAACACGATGCTGGCCGATCGGGGCCTCCACATTGACGTGCCGGAAGACGTTGCGGCTAAGCTCGTTGACCTGGGCTTCAATCCAAAGATGGGAGCTCGGCCACTACGGCGAGTCATCCAGGAGCAGATTGAGGATCGGATTGCCGATTACGTCCTTGACCACAACGACGTCAAGCAACTGGCCGCTAAGCTCGATGACAATGGCAACATCACCGTCACCGCTGCAGCCATGCCGGCCACGACCAATGCCAGTGACGATCACGCCGAATAGCAAATTATGGATAAAAAGAAGCATCCCTGCCGATTTTGGCAAGGACGCTTCTTTTTTATATCAACCGGCGGCGGACCTCCAGGACGGGGATGGCCACTAGGGGCACCACGATGACGGCCAGGACCAGCTCTGCCAGGCCATTGGTCGCCATAATCGCCAGGAGGGCCGGCAGGAGGTGACTGACGTCGACCCCATAGGCCTGGGCCACAGCCGGGGTCCGGTAGAAGAGGTAGATCAACCCCAGGACGAGGCCGGTATTGGTCAGCGTTCCGACAGCCGCCGCCAGGATCGCCGCCAGCCGCTCCGAATGGCTGTAACGGAGGACGAGGCGGAAGAGGTAACCGGCCACCACGCCGATCATTACTCGAGGCAGGATCGCCACCAGCGGGTTGGTGAAGACCAGGGGCGCCAGCGGGCTGGTCGGTGCCACGAAGGCCCGCACCCAGGTCAAGACACCCCAGGTGCTACCGATGATTGCTCCCTCCCCCGGTCCGAGAATAATTGCCGCCAGGATGACGGTGACGTGGAGGGTGGTGATGCTCAGCGGGCCTAGGGGGATGTTGCCGAAGAATGGCACCAGGTCCTGGAGGATGATGATCGCCATGAAGATCGCCCGGGTCGTGTTGCGCCGGATTCGTTGGTGCCGTGTCATTATCTGCCCTCGTTTCTTCTAAGATAGGTAAATTTTACCAGATCGGCGTGCCCCTGGCTATTTGTAAGTTTTAACATGGGGTTAAAAAGCCGACCGAATACGTGTTAAACGGCAAAAAGCGGTATAATAAAGAAAATACGATCTTTAATGGGGTGGAAATATGTTTGAACAGTTTAAAACCGGTAACCCAATTTGGGTTTATTACGTTGACATCGACTCGGGCGCCAACCTAATCGTCCCCCAGCTGTTGCGGGGCCGGATCGGCGAGGAGTTCCAGGTTAATAAGAAGAAGTTCCCCAACTACAACTTTGTCAAGGCCGATGGTGACCTCAGTGGCAGCTTCGACATGACCCAGCGCAACGTCAAGCTCTTCTACCGGAAGCAATCCTGGGGTGAGGTCCAGGACATCGACATGTACCTGGCCCTAGACGCGCCGACCGTGATTTACGACACGGTCGAGGGGATGCCGGTCGGCCAGCCCCTGCCGCAGGACATCACCATCAAGGCCTTCCAGCGGGTCGCCACTAAGGATGGGCAGTTCTGGTATGAGATCGGGGCCGATCAGTGGATCAAGTACGAGCAGATGCACGTCGTCGATAACCCCTTCGGCAGTAAGGAGAAGATCCCCTCACGGTTGGCCAACCAGCTGACCGTCCTGAAGCTTAACCACGTCAAAGCTACCATTGACTACATTCCTGGCAAGGCGGTTGGGGTCTACGATGCCCCATACGGCAACCAGGTCGATAAGGTCGCCGACGGTCAAGCGGTTACTCTGGTCGGTAAGCTGAGTGATAACGACCAGCTGACCTGGTACGAGATCGGGCCAAAGCAGTACGTCTCGGGAAACTACGTGAAGATTGATGAAGAGGAATAACTAGCCTCCAGTTATACGATAAAAGACGCTGACCAATTTTTGTAGCATTGATCAGCGCCTTTATTTATCTATCTGTTTGTTTTTCCTCCACCGGGTGCTCAATCCGATAAATATCAAAGAAGTACTCACAGACGGTCTTAACCACCGCATAGGCCGGGATGCAGAGGATCATCCCCGCAATTCCCGCAATGTGCCCCGCTGCCAACAAAAGTAAAATGATCGTCAGCGGATGAATCTTGAGGCTGCGGCCAATAATGTTCGGATAAACGATATTACCATCAATTTGCTGAACGATCAAGACAACGATAATCACCGGAATCAGCTTCTTTGGTGCCATCGTCAGCGAGACGAATAGGGCCGGGGCGATCCCAATATAGGGCCCAATGTAGGGAATAATATTGCATAGACCGGCCACAATCCCCAGGATTAGGGCTAGTGGCTGGTGAATAATCAGGTAGCCAACCGAGGTGAAGACCCCAACGAAGAGACACTCAATCACCTGCCCAGAAATATAAGAAGACAGGGTATCATTCATCTTAGTTAGCAGCTGACCAACCTCCTTGGCATGGTGTGGCGACAGCCATTTCTGCACACTAGGGCCGAGCTTGGAACCGTCTTTAAGCATATAGAAGAGCATGACCGGTACGGTGATAGTAACGATTGTGATGTTGGTGACCATCCCGACGATGTCCCCGACCCGCGAGGATAACCCCTTCAGAATCAGTTGAGCGTACTTGGCCAACTGGTGGTCAAACTGCCGATAGTAGGAATTCAGGTCAACGTTTTTGAGTGGTGATTGCTGGATAGTATTGTTCAACAAGCGCTGGATCCCGCTAGCGGTCTGTGGCAGGTGAGTTACCAGGCTGGTGATTTCCTTGACCACCGGCGGGATTAGGGCAGCCAGCCCGCTGACAATGATCAGAATCAACAGAGCAACCAAGAGTAAGCTGGCTATTCCCTTATTGAGGTGAAAGCGGCCGATCCGGATCTTCAGGATCAACTTAAGGATTGGGTTCAGCATATAATAGAGGAAGCCCGACAGGATCAGCGGCACAAAGACCACCGAGATGAAGGTTAAAAAGGGTTTGAAAATAAACTCGATCTTAGTACAAACGAAGATCAATGTGGCAATGACAAGAAGCACCAACGGCCAAAAGAGCCAGTGATAGAATTTTCGACTAGACATAGTATCCTCACTTCTGCTTTTATGTATTAAAACTAATATGAAACAGATAAACAGCCCATACCACAGAACCTGGTACGGACTGTTTACTTAATTTATTATTGAACCTTAGTGGCCGTGCCGGTTTGAGAGTTATACTGGTAAATCCCAACCATATTGGCAACGGTGTTATCTTGGTTACTCTGCCGAACCTCAAGACGGTAACTATTACCGTTCTTGGCAGTTGGGGTAATTTCATAGCCCCTACTGCTGAAACCCATTTTGTTGGCAAAATTATTAATCACGCTAGTACTTGTCTGGCTGGCAGTAGTGCTTTGACTAGTAGCCATACTACTACTAGAGCTGCTCGTTGTGGAACTACTTACAACAGCACTGCTGCTTGAACTTATCTTCTTAGCGTTAGAAATCTTACTTTGCAGATCAGAGTATGCCCCGCGCATGGCTGAACTCTTAGACTTTAATGGTACCAGATTATTATTGGCCCCTTCATAGTCCCCATTGTTGTAAGACTTCTTAGCATTCATATAATTATGTAAGTCAGTATTTAAATTATTGACTTGTTGAGAACGATGATTAACACTATTGAGTTTCGTTGAGGCTGCTTTATAGTTACCCTGCCGAATTAAATGCTCGGCTGAATGATATGCACGCGATGATTCACTCTCTGTGGATGGCGTGCTAGACGAACTACGACTTGATTGACTGCTAGCTGCTTGCTGTCCACAGGCGGTAAGAAATACGGAGGTTGTTAATGCTGCAATCCCCACAACAGTATTCTTTAAGATCTTTTTCATACGAACTTCCTCCCTAGTTTTACCGGTAAAATCATTTTAGTTTAAATCGTATCATGGATAATTAGTACTTTCAAGCACTTGAAAGTACTAATTATATTGCCCTTCTCTTACACCTCCATTCTAACACTGAAAAAGACGATAAACGAAACAATTATGTTTCATCTATCGTCCTTATACTTATTTAATAGCCATACTGATTAGTGGCTGAATATGATGGTGTACGATATGAATGATAACTCAAACGCTGCCGTTGAGAAGCACTACTCTCCTCATAACTGGTCGTTTTAGAACTGCGATAATGACTGCTGGTGACCTCATCGCTATCATTACCACTACCGGGATCATTATAAGAAGCACCACCAGGCAAAATAAAGTCAGTATTATTGTAACCATCAAAGTTTGGCTGAGACTTATACATCCTAGTCTCATGATTAACGATCGTCTTTGACTTTAGTCCCAGCTGCTTTCGAACCAGCTTGGAAATCCGGTTAATTTCTTTAGGACTAGCGATCTGGAAGGAGACTCCATCAATCGTCGCGTTTTGACCTTGAAAGTGGTAGGTCTTGACGTTATCCATTGCTCCGTGATAGTTGCCGTAGAGGGCCGCAATATTATCAATTGGAATATTGGTCTTAACCCCATCACCAACGGCATCAAGGATCTTATTAGCAGCACCAATCGAGCCTGAGGTCTTGAACTTCTGAATAACGTTACGTAGGATCTGCTGTTGCCGCTTTTGCCGACCATAGTCATTATTAGGATCGTCATACCGCATCCGAGAATACTTGAGGGCATTAGTCCCGTTTAAGTGTTGTTTTCCCTTCTTAAAGTGGTGACCCTCGTAATCAAAGGCAAACGGGTTATCAACGTCAACCCCACCGACGGAGTTAACTACTTTTTCAAGGACCCCCATGTTGATAACGGCATAGTAGTCAATTGGGACCCCTAGCAGTTCTTCAACCTGTCTCTCTGATTGCTTAGCACCACCAATTGCGTAGACAGCGTTCAACTTGACATAATCAGGACCGTCCTTGGTGCTGGCCCGGACCAAGATATCACGTGGAATACTGGTCATCGTGATCGTCTTAGACTTAGGGTTGATGGTAAAGAGCTCCATCGAGTCAGTGTTACCACCCTTATTACCCCGGTTAAGAGCACCGACGTCGGTTCCCATTGTGAGGACAGAGACCGGATCCCCACGTTGCAGTTTCTTACTGATCTTACCGTTACCATTGGCAAACATTCCCGTAGCAGCAGAGTGGATCTTGTGATACTCATAGAAGCCGCCCAAGGCTACCAGGATAATTAAGAACCATATCAGGGTCCGCATCCAGTTTGGCATATGGTAGTGATGCTTCACTGGTGGTTTAAAATTGTTGCTGGATTCTTGGCAGTCGTTTGGCATTTCACTAGCCTGCTCTGCTTGTTCGCGCTGACGATTTTCATTAACCTGCTGGCGAATTCGCTCTTCCATTCGTTTTCGGTAATCTTCACGCGATTCGCGATGATTATTATTATCCATAGGATTAATACCTCGACCAAATAAATTCTAACAGTATCAAATATAGCAAATTTGTTAATGTAAATTCAATGTAATACTTATAGTTTAACCTTTCTGTAACCTTTTGGAAAGTTAGACTTTAATGAAAAAGTATATTAATATAGTAGAGATATTTTGCGAATACAATATGAAAGGATTTTATCGATGAAATCAACTAAAGAACTCGCTGAAGCCGTAAATAAGCGACGAACCTTTGCCATCATCTCCCACCCTGACGCCGGAAAGACCACGATCACCGAGCAGCTTCTCCTCTTCGGGGGTGTTGTTCGTGAAGCCGGAACGGTCAAGGCCCGGAAGACCGGAAATTTTGCCAAGTCTGACTGGATGGAGATCGAAAAGAAACGGGGAATCTCCGTTACCTCCTCTGTCATGCAGTTTGACTTTCAGGGTAAGCGGATCAACATCCTGGATACTCCGGGGCACGAGGACTTCTCTGAAGATACCTACCGGACTCTGATGGCGGTCGACTCCGCGGTCATGGTGATCGACTCCGCCAAGGGAATCGAACCCCAGACTAAAAAGCTCTTCCAGATTTGTAAGATGCGGGGGATTCCGATCTTTACCTTTATGAATAAGTTCGACCGTGATGCCCGAGAACCATTAGACCTACTAAATGAGGTTGAGGATGTGCTGGGCATTGAAACCTACCCGATGAACTGGCCGATCGGGTCCGGGCACCAATTCAAGGGGATTTACGACCGCTTTAACCACCGCGTCGCCTTAACTCACCCAGCCGATCCTGATCATCCATACCTGTCGCTGGACGATAACAGCAATGTTAAGGGGGACAATCCACTGGCCGGTTCTGGTGAATGGCAGGATGCTCTCGACGGAATGGAACTAATCGAGGTTGCCGGCAACGAACTTGACCGAGATAAGATTGCCCGTGGGGACCAGACACCAGTTTTCTTCGGGTCGGCCCTGACTAATTTTGGGGTCCAGACCTTCCTGGAAAATTACCTGCAATTTGCCCCAGCCCCGGGCGAACACAAGACTGAAGGTGGTGAGGTCGTCAAGCCACTCGATAAGGAGTTCTCCGGCTTTGTCTTCAAGATTCAGGCCAACATGAACCCGCGGCACCGAGACCGGATTGCCTTTGTCCGGATCTGTTCCGGCAAATTTGACCGGGGAATGGATGTCACCCTGGCTCGGACCCAGAAGCCGCTCCGCTTATCCAACGTGACCGAGTTCATGGCCGATACCCGGGAGAACGTTGAGACGGCGGTGGCTGGGGATATCATCGGCCTATATGATACTGGGAACTTCCAGATTGGTGACTCGATCTACACAGGTAAGAAGAATATCCAGTTTGAGAAACTACCACAGTTTACCCCGGAGCTCTTCGTCCGGGTCTCTGCCAAGAATGTCATGAAGCAGAAATCCTTCCATAAGGGGATTAACCAGCTGGTTCAGGAAGGGGCCGTTCAACTCTACAAGAGCTACACTTCCAACGATTACATTCTAGGGGCCGTTGGTCAGCTGCAGTTTGAGGTTTTTAAATTCCGGATGAAGAACGAATACAACTCAGACGTTATCATGGAGCCAATGGGCCACAAGACCGCTCGGTGGATCGATCCAGATCAGCTGGATGAGAAGATGTCCTCGTCACGAAACATCCTGGTTAAGGATATCCATGGCCAACCACTCTTCCTGTTTGAGAATCAGTTTGCCGAGAATTGGTTTAAGCAGAAGTACCCGGATGTTAAGCTGACGGCGAAATTATAAAGGATAAGTAGGATGAAGAATATAAGCAATAAAATTATTAATATTATGTTAGGGGTACTTGGATCAGTATCCTTGATTGGAGCAGTAAGTATTATTCCAGGTGAAGTACAAGATCTTGTTCCAAGTACCTGCTTATTCGTAATAGTAATGTTATTAGCTTTTTATTATTCCTGAAATGTCAAATTAAGTTAGAAAGAAACTAACTGTGCATCTGTGATATTCTCCATGAATACCTCAATGGGTGTGCGGTAGTGCAGTGACTTCCGTGGAATATTGTTCCGGTATGACATTAGCTGAGTAACTAATTCATCCGGGAGATTACGGAAGTCTTTCTTTTTACTCAGGCCATCACGCCGAAGAATACCGTTGGTGTTTTCGTTTAACCCTCGCTGATTAGGCGCACCGACTTCCGCAAAATATGTCTGGATATCGTGCTTATTGGCAATCTCACGCCAGCCCGCGAATTCCTTACCGTTGTCAAAGGTGATGGACTTAAAAAGATGACGAGACTGTTT
>NZ_AZGO01000010.1 GCF_001435345.1 Limosilactobacillus pontis DSM 8475
GATGGGTTTTTCTGTCCACTTAAATGTTCAACTTAAATTTTACAATCTGCCATATACATATAATTTATCATTTTTAGAAAATAAAATGTCCTTTTCACAAACAAAAAGGACCTTACTTACATTGACTAATTATATTAAATTTTAAAACTCGCCGTTTGTAAAATTAAGTTAGAAAAATAAAAAGCCATTTGTAAGCAGTCAATAACGATACGTATTGAAAATGAATAAAAGGGCGTGAGCCGCGGCTTCTTGCGGTTCACGCCCTTTCTTTAGTTACGACATACTTGTTGCACTTCTTCTTTCTACCCATGGTAAAAAAGCCTCAATGTCGCTCCTTTTCTGATTGGGTAGTCGATCAAACAGGTATTTGA
>NZ_AZGO01000064.1:0-16488 GCF_001435345.1 Limosilactobacillus pontis DSM 8475
TGATGGGTTTTTCTGTCCACTTAAATGTTCAACTTAAATTTTACAATCTGCCCTAACTAAAAGCAACAAAATTGTGAAGCGCTCACAATCCAATTACCGCTTAAGGCCATAGAGGAGGCGAATCGTCGCTCGGTCATCCCTGGTAATCCCTGTCCGCACGTTCCGTGGAATCATGACACTGTGCATATATTCAGGGGCGTGGGCCAAGCCCAAGGCGTGTCCCAGTTCGTGTTCCGCAACCGCCGTCCGGAAGTGGCGACTAGTGCAATCGAGTTGACTTGGGTCAAGAGTGGAACGCGCCCTGATAAGAGCGTGGGTATCAGGATTGTATTCGGTACTGGTCGAGCCCAGCTGGGAAGAAACGTAACCCACGTTCGAGCTCGTGCCTGTACTAGTCAAGGAACCATCTTGGGCAATGATGTCGGCCCGGTCCTCATCATGGCACCAACTGATGTGAACGGCACCGGTACGGTTCCAGGCCCGAACTGCACCAAAAAATGCTGACTGGAGGAAGCGATCATGGGTGGCCATGTAGATCTTCAGCTGTCGGGTCGGCCAGCGGTAGCCCTCAGTCGGCGTCGGCGTACTAGACGGCAGGTGGAGGGCCTTGGCTGCAGCCCGGTTGGCCCTACTATCCATGCCGTTTTCCTGGTCATTGCCGCTACTGAAGACCGATGATTGATTAATTGAAGAGATGGTCATCGCATGGGCCGGCATCCCCCACCCCCAGAAAAATGGCAGCATACATAATAATATCAATAGGCGTTTCATCAGCTTCCCCCCTCGATGACAATCGATCGGCTATTTCCGGTAAGGAAGCAACCATTAGGCTTTCCCCATCGGATTGTAATAATTTTAATCTTTAGGTAATTTAAATTTAATTATCCTTGGAAAACTTTTATTGATATCATGTAACTAACATTTTTATAAATCTATTTAAGGGAGTTCTTACTCATGTCAAAACGACTAATTGATAAGGTGGCACTGATCACCGGGGCAGCGAGTGGTCAAGGGGCTGCCGAGACGGCTCTTTTTGTTAAGGAGGGTGCCAACCGACATCAACACCAAGCTCCTCAATCAGCGTGCCGACAGCCTGCGTGAACAGTACGGCGATGTGATCCTGCCGCTGGCGCTGGACGTTACCCAGGAGGAGCAGTGGGGCGACGCCATTGCCAAAGGAGTCGCAAAATTCGGCAAGATCGATATCCTGGTTAACAACGCCGGAATCGGGGTCACCGATAGGACATCCGGCCTGACCGATTCTACAATTGCTGACTGGCACCGTTACATGGAAACTAATGCCATGGCCCACTTCCTAGGGATGAAGTACATCGTCCCCGTAATGAAAAAGAACGGCGGCGGTTCGATCATCAATATCTCCTCCCTCGCCAGTGTCCAAGGAATTGCTGGTGCATCCCCGTACACCGCTTCAAAGGGGGCCTCACGAGCATTTACCAAGGGTGCAGCCCGCGACCTCGGCAAGTATAATATTCGGGTCAACTCCGTCCTCTCCGGCTGGATTGTCACCCCGATGATGCAGGTCTTCACCCTCAACAAGCAACTGCTTGACTCACTGATCGATGGCATTCCGCTCGGCCACCTCGGTAATCCCGAGGACGTGGCCTACCCAGTTCTCTTCCTGGCCAGTGACGAGGCCAAGTACGTCAACGGCGCTGAACTGATTGTCGACGGTGGTCAGTCCGTCCGCGGTTAATTAACACGCACCACTATACCCTTCCCGACCGGTCAAGCGACCCGTCAGGGAAGGGCTTTTTCGTTAGCATGATCTTAATAACTTTTTACCGGAAGCGACCCAATTATGAAAACAATCGTCGCCAACCTGATCTGGCAGTACCTGTGTGGATCCGGTGACCACTCACTGCGATACCGCGACGTCCGGGGCTTCGCCTTCATCACCGCCATGTTTGGCAGCTACATTCTACAAAGTAAACACCTCATTAACGACCATCAATATAGTCGTGAGTTTGCTCTGATATACTCCCACGTCTTAATGGTGATCGCTATCCTCTCACTGACAGCTGGGCTAGACTAACTCACCGATCAGGAAGTTTTGCGGACCGTTCTCTGGCTGTTGCTCTTCCTGAGTACCATTACCTACTATTTCGGTCTGCTTGCCAACGGGGTCTACAACCACCGGCGCCCCTTCACCATGCAGAATTTCTTACTAACAATCATTACGCTAGTCCTTGGAACGGGGGCATTCTTACTGCGAGCTAGCAACCCGGAGCTGATCATTTGCTTGGCACTGGTCGCCGGCATCGTGTGGGCCAATCCTAATGAAAAAAGTTAAGACCGTATAAAACTAAAAATCCGTCCGCTTCCCTCCATTAGCAAGCGGGCGGATTATTTAATTTAAGTTGGCGTGCTGGTGGAGAATGCCTTATTTTGTCAAGAAATCGGCAGCCGCCTTATCAATGGACGCCGTGATTCCCTAGCTCCCAGAAGGCTAGGGCCGAGGCTGCAGCAACGTTCAGAGAATCGACGCCCGGGGCCATCGGGATCTTAATTGTAAAATCACTCTGGTCAATTGTCTGCTCCCTTAGTCCGGGGCCCTCCGCACCAAGAATGATCGCCAGCTTATTCACCCTGTCTAGCCGGGAATCAGCGATACTAACGGTATTATGACGTAAGGCCATGGCCGCTGTCCGGTAACCCAGTCGATGCAGGAGACCAATTCCGTCGGCCTGCCAGGTCTTGGCGTCAACATAGGTCCATGGTACCTGGAAGACGGTCCCCATCGCCACCCGCGAGGCCCGACGGTAGAGGGGATCAGCGGAATCACTGGTCACAACCACCCCATCAATCCCCAGCGCAGCAGCGGAACGGAAGATTGCTCCAATGTTGGCCGGGTTAACCACCCGTTCTAGGACCGCGATTCGGGGGTGGTCAGTCGGCAGTGCGGCCAGAAAGTCGAAAAGATCAGGGCGCGCCATCCGACACATCGCGGCCAAGGCTCCGCGGAGCATGTTGTAACCAGCCAGCTGGCGAATCTGCGTGCTATCGACGACATAGATCGGCGTCTGACCAAGGTCGGCG
The DNA here is from genome assembly GCF_001435345.1 of Limosilactobacillus pontis DSM 8475. Taxonomy (GTDB): domain Bacteria; phylum Bacillota; class Bacilli; order Lactobacillales; family Lactobacillaceae; genus Limosilactobacillus; species Limosilactobacillus pontis. The sequence goes on from NZ_AZGO01000064.1 coordinate 3,058, forward strand.
GTTCCGTTGGTAATCATCTCATGGTCCAGGTCTGCCAGGTCGCGGTCAAGAACCCGTTTCTCCATCAGGAGCGAGGCTGGCTGATAGCCGGCCCGCAATGCCCGTTCGATTACCTTGGGGCTCTCCGCAACAAACATTCCCGGCTTCATGGCATGGGAAAGCTGGGCTTCATTGAGTCGTACGTAGGGGTCCAGCGCAGCAGCTTCCAGGTTGTTAAGATAAATCAAGTTATGCATCACGTATCTGCCCCCTTAGGAAATTAAAAAGCCCATTGCAGTAACAATTACTACAACGGGCTTTTATTAGTCGGAAATACAAGATTCGAACTTGCGACCTCTGCGTCCCGAACGCAGCGCTCTACCAAGCTGAGCTAATTTCCGAAAAAAAGAAGCGCCACACCCATCTCCACGAGATAACTGTCACGCTTTAGGATGCACCCAGAAGGAGTCGAACCTTCAACCTTCTGATTCGTAGTCAGACACTCTATCCAATTGCGCTATGGGTGCATAAGAGCGGAAGACGGGATTCGAACCCGCGACCCCCACCATGGCAAGGTGATGTTCTACCACTGAACTACTTCCGCATATTCAAGTTTTCGACACATTCCGTATCAACAGTTATAAACTGTACATGATAAATCAGAAATTGTCAACAGCTTTTTTAATAATTGTAAAGCCGTATGCGGACGAAGGGACTTGAACCCTCACATCATAAAGATACAAGATCCTAAATCTTGCGCGTCTGCCAATTCCGCCACATCCGCATATGGAGGATACAGGGCTCGAACCTGTGACCCTCTGCTTGTAAGGCAGATGCTCTCCCAACTGAGCTAATCCTCCGAAAATTAAACTGAAACAAATCAGCCTAATTAATATAACATCATCTCTAAAATTTGTCAAGGCCTACTTGAGATTTAATTCTGCTAACTTCGCATCAATCATCTTCAATACCTGTTGGGCCGCCTGTTCGTCCTCGACAAAATCATACTTGTCGCCATCAATCAGCATCTTCGGGCTCTCGTCATACTGCTCGTACCAATTGACGTAACGCTCGTTCAGGTTCTTGTAGTAACTATACAGGGACGGGTCGTTGGCGAGCTGTTCATATGAGCGACCCCGCTTCTTGATCCGCTTCAGCATGGTGTCAAAGGAAACCTTAATAGTGATCAACAGGTTAGGGGCCTTCTGGTGAACTTGATCCGGCAGCTCCTCCATCATGTTGCTCAACAGGGATGAGTAGATGTCAGACTCAGTCTCCGTGGCCCGCCCCATGTCGGCATTCAGCTTGAATAAGAGAGCATCCTCGAAGATCGAACGGTCCAAAACGTTCAGATCGTTGCCATAGGAGGCCTTAATCTCGTCCAAGCGCTTGTTTAGAAAGTAGATTTGAAGGAGGAAGCCATACTTCTTTGGGTCCTTGTAGAAGAGTGGCAGAATCTTGTTTCCCTCGACCGATTCATAGAAGGCCTGACTATTCAGGTGGTCAGCTAAGAGTTGCGTCAGGCTGGTCTTCCCAGCACCAATTGTTCCGGCTAAAGCAATCATTTAATAACGTTCCCTTTCTTAAATTGAATATCAGAGTCTTAAAAACACACGAATACAATTCTATCACTAAAAAACAAAATGGCCACCCGAAAGTGACCATATTTTGTGGTTAATATTTATTTATCCTCATCATCTGGTGCCACATACTTCTCACCCTTAGTACTTGGTGACAGGTCCACCTTGTCTAGTGGAATGACGTGGGTCTTGTAACGGACCTTGTAGTAGATGAACAAGATCAAAAAGATTGGCACACTCATGTAAGAGATGGCGATGTTCTGCCAGTCCCACTTGATGAAGGCATCGACGTTTTGTCCACAGATCACGATGAAGCAAAGGATGAAGGCAAAGATTGGGCCGAACGGGAAGAAGGACGACTTGTACTTCAGGTCGTTGATATCACGCCCCTGGCTGACGTAGGCCCGCCGGAACCGCCAGTGTGAAGCAGCGATCCCGAGCCAAGCGATGAACCCGCACAACCCCGAGGCACTGATCAGGTAATTATATGCCTGAGGAGCGATGAACTGGGTCAGGTAGATCAGGCAGGAGACAATCATGGTTCCTAGCAGGGCATAGATCGGGATCCCCCGCTTGTTGACGTAACCGAAGAAGCGCCATGCATACCCTTCCCGTGCCTGAGAAAAGAGCATCCGTGTCGAGGCATAGAGCCCGGAGTTGGCCGATGAAATAACCGCCGTCAGAATTACCGCGTTCATCACGCTGGCAGCAACGGCCAGGCCCGCCCGCTTGAAGACAATGGTAAACGGGCTCATCGTGATGTTGGAAACATCCTGATTCAGCAGATTCTTGTCAGTGTATGGAAGAATACATGCAATCACAAAGATCGTGCAGATGTAGAAGATCAGGATCCGCCAGAAGGTCGAGCGGATGGCCTTGGAGACCGAAACCTCAGGGGTTGCCGCCTCACCGGCCGTAATCCCAACCAGCTCAGTTCCCTGGAAAGAGAACCCAGCGATCAGGAAGATGCTGATGATCGCCGGTATCCCACCGACAAACGGCGCCTTCTTGTAGTGGAAATTGCTGACCCCAACGGCGTGGCCACCCATAATTCCAAAGATGACGGCTACCCCGACGATCAGGAAGACAACGACGGTAACGATCTTGACCAGGGCTAACCAGTACTCCGTCTCACCATAGGAGCGGACGGAAAGATAGTTGATCAAAAAGATCAAGGCCAAGACGGTCACACTAAAGATCCACTGGGGAACCTCCGGCAACCAGTAGTTCATGATGATCCCCGCCGTCGTCGCCTCCACGGGAATGGTAACAGCCCAGTTCAGCCAGTAGTTCCACCCCATGGCAAAGCCGAGGGCCGGGTCAATGAACTTGGTGGCGTAGGCGGAGAAGGACCCGGTTAGCGGCATATAGGTTGCCATCTCACCGAGGCTGGTCATCAGGAAGTAAACCATCATCCCCATCACGACGTAGGCAATTAGGGCCCCACCAGGTCCGGCAGTCGAGATTGCCTCACCACTGGTGATAAAAAGCCCCGTCCCGATCGTCCCACCAAGGGCAATCATTGAAAGGTGGCGGGTCTTCAGCGACCGTTTAATATGGCCACTGGCTCCGTCGCTGTGACTTGTTTCTGCCATATAACTCATTCCTCCAAAATAGTAAAAAAGGTCTCCTAACGGGACGCCCATCAGAAGACCTGGTAATAACCACGGTAAGTCTTTTCCGGAAGCGCCCCGCATTTCTTGCGACAGTCCATGACTTGTTCAGCCATGGCCCAACAGCGTGCCAGAATAAGCCGGACCCTGTTTCGGCATTTCTCCCTTTCACCCGCCGTCCGGTGCTTATTCACCTATTACGGGATACTGATAAAAAATGCAACCTCTTCATTGTTTTCTAATTATACTCTAATATTGAATCAACGCAAGTCCTTTTTATATCGCCAGGTGCCCCGCTCACCATCATCGCCTACCCGGACGAAACCGTTCTTGACCAGGACTCGCTGCGAAGCAACATTCTCATTGTCCACGATCGCCGTCAGTTGGGTCCCCGAACGCAGTCGTTCAAGGAGGAGGCCGACAGCAGTCGTCATGATTCCTTGGCCCCAGTCGGACCGGCTAAGCAGGTAGCCCAGTTCCCAGCAGTTTTCACTGACCAGGTCAAGAGTAATGATTCCCACCACCCGACCGGCACGGCGGATCGCCAACAGGTGAACGCTCGCCATCAGCATGGTTACCGCGGCCGGATCAGGGACAACTAGCAGGTGGGCGCGCTGACAAACCAATGGGTCAGTCAGGATACGGGCGATGGCCGGGGCATCATCAATGGTAGCCATGTTAAGTTCAATCTCCGGCATTGTTTTCTCCTCTAATAAAAAAGCCGTGTTCAGAACACGGCAGTAATCGCTAAATTTCGGACGTGGATAAAAACGGAATCTCCCGCAAGCGCGGTGCCCAGGCCACGTAGAGCCATTCGGCCACCTGGAGCCAGGCGTAAGCCAGCAACATAGCACTGATTGTATCAAAGGGCCAGTGGGCGTACAGGTAAACCCGGGAGACCGCCAGGAAGAATACCACGAAGACGATTAGCAGCTGGCAAATCGTCCGGGTGGAATGCTTCTTGATCAGCGGTACCACGATCAGCAGCAGGATTGCGGCCACCAGGAAGATCCCCAGGGTGTGACCACTCGGGAAGCTGTAACCATCATCGGCAGCCAGGTGCTGTGCTGGCCGGGCCCGCTTAACGATGTGCTTAAAGATCTCGCCAAAAACGTCCCCACCAACAATCGTGCCCAGGGCCCACAGTGCCGGAATCTGGTAGTGCTTGTACCAGAGGAGGGCGGCGATGATGATTACCCAGAGCAGGTCCATCTTCGGACTCGCCAGAAACGACAGTAAGGTCATCAGGGCGTGGAACCAGCCCGCCCCCTCAACACGCTGTCCAGTGAATAGCGACTGGAGAATGGCATCAATCATGGTAACCACTGTCGAATTAAACTTGATGAGCAGCATTAAAATAATAAAAGCACCACCTGAGATGGCAAAGCGCCACCACCGGTGCTGATCGCGTTCGATAAACATTAGTAAATCTCCTATTTTGATATTAATAACATTAACTGAGTATACCACACTGCCCAGCCGTCAACGGTTCTTTTTTACAATTTTCCAGCGGCGGTAGTGGATGATCCGGTTCAAAAGCTCCCCCAGTCCAAAACCCAGGGTAATCGCGCCGACGATGACCACCACCTGGTAGAAATAAACAGTAACCAGGTAGTAGTTGCCGATGGCGAAGTTGCGGACCATCTTGTAGGCCTGGCCGCCGGGAACAAAGGGTACCAGGGCCGGAACCTCGAAGACGATCGCCGGCATTTTCTTGTGCTGGGCCGCCCACCGGCTGCAAAGGGCGATCAGGATGGCAGCAAAAAGGTTGCTAAAGGCCAGCCCAACCCCGTCTTGGTAGTACATGACCCAGTAGATAACCCAGGAGCCACCACCGATAACCCCGGCCACGTTGTAGGCGCGGGATGGAATGTGGAGAAGGATACCGAAGCAGACCGTTGAGATGTAGGAGAGAAAAAACTGCAGCGCCAGATTTAACCAATAATGCATGCTGCCACCTCCCTAAGCAAAGTGCAGGACAATCACGATCGCACTGCCGATCGAAACCGCCGTCAGGATTGCTTCAATTCCCCGGGTCGGTCCAGAGATCAGGTTACCTGATACCAGGTCCCGGGCTGCGTTGGTCAGTGGAATCCCCGGGACCAGCGGCATCACGGCTCCAATGATGATGTCATTGATGCTGTGGGCCCAGCCGAGTTTAACCATCAAAACCGTCAAAAAGCCAATCACCAACGATGAGCAAAATTCACCTAGGTACTGGATCTTAAACTTACGAATCACATAGGAGAAGACGGCATAGCTGATCCCACCGTCGATGAAGCCAGCCCAGGAATCCCGGTAGTCACCGGTGAAGACGATCATCAACGCCATACTCAAAACCGCGGCCGCCAGCGCCTCAACTAAGTTTTGGTATTTGTACGGTCCCTGACGGTCAACCCACTTCAGCTGGGCATAGGCCTCGGGCAGGGTGATCAGGCCCTGGGACATTTCCCGGGAAATTTCGTTGACCGCGGTCACCTTACTGAGGTCATTCTTCCGACGGCGGATGTTCATCACCATCGCGTTAGGCATGTTGTTGGCGCCAAGCACGATCCCGGTCACCGTTGTGAAGGCCTGAAAGTCCTGAAGACCAGCCGTGTGCGCCATCCGATGGAGGGTATCGTTGACCCGTTCCATGTTGGAGCCGTTCTCAATGAGGATCCGTCCAGCCAGCGAACACGTTCGCAGAGCCAGCCGGCGCCGTTTTTTCGTCAGCATCTGCCCACTTCCTTACTCTACTAAAAAAGGTACCACTAACAATTTACATTGTCAGCAGTACCTGTCAGGCTTAATTTCTAATCCTTAACAACGTTGACCGCTTGAAGGCCCCGATCGCCCTCTTCAACGTCGAAAGTTACGTGTTGGCCCTCATCCAGGTTCTTGAAGCCATCACCCTGGATAGCGGAGAAGTGAACGAATACGTCGTCACCGCTTTCCCGGTTAATGAAGCCGTAGCCCTTGTCGTTGTTAAACCATTTAACAGTTCCTTGTTCCATTAGTGTGAATCCTCCTGTGCCCGTTGGCACGTTATATTTGTAATAATTATTGGTGAAGATGGAAGACCGTTTTAACTGAATGAAACAAATCGAGCCAACCGCACGTAAAAACTACAGATACCATTATAGCATGGCCGCACCAAAAAAGCGATCGTTTCCCACCGACCTCCTCCTTGCCTACTTAATAAAGATGTTGTGAGCGGCCTTGTAGGAAACGCTGACCGGCTGGGTATTCCCGTCCTTGGTGATCACGATTGGACCCTCAAACGGTTCGTGACGGACAACCTTCACCTTATCCTGGGGCCGCAGGTTGAGCTCCTCCAGGTAGGTCAATAACTCATGGTTATCCAGGAAACGTTCCAGCTCGACTTCCTCACCATCATTTGCATCAGCCAACAGTCGGTGACTGACGTCTGGGAAGTGCCCGTTGGCCTCAGGGATTACCCCACCATGGGGGCAGTTTTGCGGGTGATCGAGAAAGTCATCGAGTGCCGTGGCTAGCCGGTCGCTGGTCTGGTGCTCAAGAATTTCGGCCTCCGTATGGACGTCAGCAAAGTTGTAGTGAAGCTTATCCACCAGGAAGGTCTCCCAAAGCCGGTGCTTGCGGACCAGCTCAGCTGCATAGCGCTGGCCCTTAGCCGTCAGTGAGATCCCCGAGTAAGGCTCGTGGACGACCAGGCCTTCGTCAGCCAGCTTGGAAATCATCTCGGTAACGGACCCGGCTGCGATCCCCAGGCCCAGTGAGATCTCCTTGTTTGATACCTTTTTGTGACTGCCGCCCAGCTTAAAAATAATTTTCAAGTAGTCTTCCTTCATTGGAGTCAATATCAATTCACCTCTAAATAAGAATTTCTGGCCTTCGAACGGTCACGAAAATAATACTCCTCGTCTAATATTGAATATAATAACATTATAGCATATCATGAAAGGGTAGTTTGGAAACCCTAACTTTTCTGTTAGTAACATTTAGCTATTATAATGCTACGGGATAAAAAATTGCAATTCATATCTATTTTAAGGAGCGACCACTAATATGGAAGAAAAGATCACCGGTAAACGCTTCTTAGCGGTTACCCTATTGAACGTCTTAATCACGGTTGTTGAAATCATCGGGGGCCTGGTCTCGGGCAGCCTGGCCCTGCTTTCCGATGCTTTCCACAACATGGGAGATTCCTTCTCGATTGTCCTCGGCTACTTTGCCCAGCACATCGGCAGCCATCCCGAAACCCGGGAACAGACCTATGGCTACCGGCGGGCAGAGATCCTCTCGGCGCTGACCAACAGTCTCCTGCTGGTCATCATCGCTATCTTTCTGATCGGTGAGGCCATTCAGCGACTAGATCATCCCCAACACATTAACGGTGGGATCATGCTGGCCGTGGCGATCGTCGGCCTGGTTGCCAACCTCGCCTCGGCCCTGCTGCTTCACGCCGGTAGTCATGACAGCCTGAACGTCAAGGCCACCTACCTACACGTACTCAGCGACGCCCTCTCATCAGTTGCCGTCATCATCGGCGGTTTAATTCTGACCTTCGTCAACGTCCCCTGGCTTGACCCGGCACTGACCATCGCCGTGGCCCTCTACATTGCCTACGAGTCCTGGCCGATCATCGTCCAGACAATCAAGATCCTGATGCAATCATCCCCAGACCTGGACTATGACAACATCGCCAAGGATATCAAGCAGGTTCCCGGTGTCGAGGATGTTCACCACGTCCACGCCTGGATGATTGATGAACACCGAATCATCTTCTCTGCCCACCTCAACTGCCAGGATCTCCCACTCAGCCAAGTGGAGGGTATCTACAGTCAGGTTGAAGACATTCTCCGTCAGAAGTACGGCATCTGTCACATCACCCTCCAGGCGGAATGTTCTCGAGGGCGTGACGAGGAGCTCTTCAACACCCCCGTCGACGAGGAAAACGTCATCAGGCCGGGTGGCTACAAACACCGCCACTAACCTAAGCAACACAAAAATGCGGCTGACAATTGCCAACCGCATTTTTGCTTTTAAAAGAGTTTCCCAACACCGTAGTGGATCGTGATCGTGATCAACCCGATGATGATATTCCGGATGACGGCCACCTTGACCAGACCGTTCCCCAGTTTAGAACTGATGAACCCAGTCAAAGCACTCGTCAGGACCACCGCCAGGATCACCGCATACCACTTGTAGGCGTTCGGTGCAAAGGTCATCGCCATCAGTGGGAAGAGGCCCCCAGCTGCCGCACTGAAGAGTGAGGAAAAGGCGGCATCCCACGGACTCAGGACGTGACCCAGTTCAATGTCGTACTTGATCCGAACCATCATCTCTAGGGGTTTCTTGCTCAAAAGATCCTTGGCAATCGCCATGGAGGTCGCCGGGGTAACCCCCTTATCGACATAGTACTGCTTGACCGTCGCGAGCTCGCCAGCAAAGTCGGTCTTGAGCAGGCGTTGTTCGGTGTTAACCGCTGACTCCTCGGTGTCCCGCTGTGTTGAAACAGAGGCGTACTCACCACAGGCCATCGAGAAGGCACAGGCCAGCAGGTCAGACAGACCGGCAATAAAGATCGTAAAGCGATCGGTCGTCGCCGCCGCCACGGAAACCAGGACCCCAACAACCGTCAGAATCCCGTCGTTAGAACCTAGGACCCCCGCCCGGAGTGTGTTCAGCTTTTCTTCCATCGTTTGCTTTTTTCGTTTGATTTTCGCCATGAACACTCATCTCCTTTAGCGGGCAAACAGCTGCCCAATCAGGTAGGTTACACACATCGTGAGGAGTCCCGCCGTGGCGTTACGCAACATTGACTTAACCCGGTTGGCCTTACTCAATACCGCGGCAAAGTACCCGGTAATCAGAAGGGCAATCAAAACGGCGATCATGGTCGCAAAGATCCGAACGTGCTCCGGTGCCATCGTCACCGCTACCATCGGGAGAATCGATCCGGTCGGGAAGGAGATAAAGGACGTAATCGCCGCCGCATAGGGGCTGGTGAACTCCTTGGGGTTAAAACCATACCGTTCCTGGACCACGGTTGACAGGGCATCCTTGTCCATCAGTTCTCGGGTGGCCTGGTTGGCCAGCTTGGGGTCGATATCCTGCTTCTCGTATTGCTGCTGGACGTAATCAAACTCCTGCTGATATTGGTCGGTCAGCCGCTGCCGCTCACTAATCAGGGCCATCTTCTGGGAATCCTTCTGGGTGGAGACCGACACGTACTCCCCCATGCACATCGAAATTGTTCCGGCCAGGCTCCCGGACAGGCCAGAAATTAAAATTGAATAGGGATTACTGGTCGCCGCCGCCACCCCAATGACGATCCCGGCAACGGAGATAATCCCATCATTGGCACCCATGACGCTCGCACGCAGGACGTTGACCTTTTGGGCCAATGACATTTTCTTCTTTGGCATAGTTCCGCCTTCTCTTCTTTAGTTTAGAATCATTATAACATCAAGCACGTGATTTACAACTATTTTTTAGTATCTCCCAGCGCCAGCTTAGAAACATTCAAATTAACATAAGCATGGAAAAAGAGGCTGAGCATCAACTCAGCCTCTTTATATTGTCCACATTAGGACAACACAATGCTAATACAAGCGTGATTTTATTCGTATGTTTCAACCGCGGTCGTCCGGATGACAAAAACGGAGGTCCCCGCATGACGGGTCATGTAGGAGGCCTGCGAACCAACAGCCTTCCGGTTACCCCACTTACCAATGGAGCCAACTACCAGCAGATCTGGTTGGAAGGCAGGAATGACGTGGTTGCAGATCCGTTCAGCTGGCCGTTCACCTTGGTCAACAATTGCCGTGATCTTCTTCGGGTCAACACCGTAGTCGATGGCAGCCTGAACGTACTCGTTGATCCGCTTGCGTAGTTCATCTTCACTGCTGTGAACATAGTCCTTATCTAAAATTTGGTAGACGCTGACGTGGCCCGTTTCCAGAATAGAGACGATTCCAATTTCGGAACCATCACGCTTGGCCTTGTCAACCGCGTAGGCAAAGGCGGCCCGGGCATCCGGTGCGTCATCAACCCCAACGAGGATTCGCTTGAACTTCTTTGGTTTAATTTCGAACATTAGTATACCCCTCTCTATGTTCTCATTTAACGATGAAAGCATTACCCGCTCGTCTTCGTTAAATTACACTCCCTATGTTACTACTTATCTACAGTTTGTAAATAATTATTTTTGGTGATCCTAAAACAAAAGTCTTGTTGCTCATACTTTTTATCGAACTTTACATGAGATTTGCTTTTGACGCTCCCTCCCAGGAGAACTATAATTGAGTGGATTGTGTCCGTACCGAGGCCATAATTAAGTTTATATGAATTGGGGAGTATACCTATGTCAATGATTGAATTCCATAATGTGGAAAAATATTATGGTAAGTTTCACGCACTGAAAAACATCAACCTCACAATTGATAGCGGAGAGACGGTCGTTTTGATTGGCCCATCCGGCTCTGGAAAGAGTACTTTGATCCGAACCATCAACGGGCTCGACCCGATTCAGTCCGGCCAGCTAATCGTCAACGGCTATGATCTCTCGGACAAGAAGACCAACATCAACAAGATCCGGCGTGAGGTCGGAATGGTCTTCCAACACTTTAACCTTTACAACAACAAGTCCGTCATCGAAAACATCATGCTCGCTCCACGGATCGTCCTTAAGCGGCCCGAGGACGAGAACCGTGAACTAGCGATGAAGCTCCTGGACAAGGTCGGGCTGGCCAGCAAGGCTGATAATATGCCCGCCCAGCTCTCTGGTGGTCAAAAGCAGCGAATCGCCATCGCCCGCAGTCTGGCGATGAAGCCCAAGTGCCTGCTCTTTGACGAACCAACCAGCGCCCTGGACCCCGAGATGATCGATGACGTTCTCGACGTTATGAAGGACATCGCCGAAAACTCCAACATGACAATGCTGGTCGTCACCCACGAAATGAGCTTTGCCCGGGCAGTGGCCGACCGGGTTATCTTTATGGCGGACGGCCAGATTCTCGAGGACGACTCGACCGCCAAATTCTTCGGTCAGCAGCCAAGCACCAAGCGGGCCCAAGAGTTCATGAGTAAGATCAGTGGACATATCATTTAAGGGAGGCCTCGTCATGAAGAGATTATGGCACTTATTAGGGCTGGGCACCCTGCTGGCAGCAATGCTATTGACCCTGTCGGCCTGTGGGCAATCCGTGGCCAAGCAGGATGTGCTGGCCCGCGATGAACAGAGTAAACAGATCACCTGGGGGGGCAAGTCCGATACCCGCCTATTCGGGCTAGAAAATATCCGAACCGGTAAGCTGGAGGGCTTTGAAATCGACCTGGCCAAGGCAATGACCAAGAAGATCCTCGGCCCCAACGGCAAGTGCGTTTTCGTCCCCGTCACCAGCGGAACCCGGGTACCGTTACTGAAGAATGGGAACATCGACGCCATCATGGCCACCATGACAATCACGCCGGAACGGGAGAAACAGGTTGACTTTACCCACTCCTACTTCGACGCTGGTCAGTCCCTGCTAGTCAAGAAGGGTAGCCCAATCAAGAACATCCACGACCTGAACCGGCCTGGCAAGGTGGTTCTCGGTGTCTCCGGCTCAAATTCAGTCAAGAACGTCGCTAAGCACGCCCCCAAGGCCCGGGTCCTTCAGCTTTCCGACTACGCTCAGGCAATGACGGCCCTCAAGTCCAAGCAGGGTGATGCCCTGACCACGGATAACGGGATTCTCTACGGGATGGCCGCTGAGAACCCTGGCTACGAGGTTGTCGGGGGTAACTTCACCAAGGAGCCCTACGGAATCGCCGTCAATAAAAACCAGGAGCGCTTCCGCAACAAGCTGAACTGGGCCCTAAGGGAAGTTGAAAGAGACGGCACCTATAACCGTCTCCTCCTCAAGTGGTTTGGTAACGTCAAAGGCTTTAATTATCAGGAGATGAAACGCTAATGGCACATTTAATTGCAACACAATGGCAACCGCTGCTGATGGGCCTCTGGAACACCATCCTCTGTAGCATCATCGCCCTAATTGGCAGTATGATCATTGGAACGCTCTTTGCGCTCCTCGAAATCTCACAAACTCGCATCCTGCGGGTCATCGGTAAGGTCTACGTCGAGGTCTTCCGTAACATTCCCCTACTGGTCATCACAATGGCCTTCTTCCTGATTATTCCCATGTACATCGCCAAGATCAATGGTTTCACGGCCGGGACAATCGGCCTGACCCTCTATACCTCCGCCTTCATTGCGGAGACCGTTCGGGCCGGAATTAACTCCGTTGAGGGCGGCCAGCTAGAAGGAGCCCTCTCCAACGGGATGACCTACCACCAGGCGATGCGCTACATCATCCTCCCCCAGGCATTCCGGGTCGTTATTCCGCCGCTGGGCAATCAGTTTATCAACCTGGTCAAGAACTCATCTGTCTTGGCCTTTGTGGCCGGGTTCGACCTGATGTATCAGGGGAACCTGATCGCCAACGATACCCTACAGACAATTCCAACCTACTTCATTGTTGGGATCATGTACCTGATCATCACGCTGCCGCTCAGCTACTACATGCGGCACCTGGAAAAGAAACTGGCCTAGGAGGTGACTTGGTATGCAAAACTTTATTGATGCTTATTCCTGGATCAACGTCCGCTTCCTCCTGCAGGGGCTGTGGATTACCATTGTGATCTCCGTGGCCTCGATCGTGATCAGTTTTATCGTCGGCACCCTGTTGGGGATCATCCGGTACGCGAAGATCAAGTACTTCTCCGCAATTGTCGGCTTCATCATTGACATCATCCGGAACCTCCCCCTCCTGCTGATCATCTTCTTCACCTACTTCGGTTTGCCGAACATTGGGATCAAGCCGGAGATCATCCCGGCCGCCATCATGGCGATGTCAATCTTTGAATCCGCCATGGTTGCCGAGATCGTCCGCTCGGGGATTAATTCGATCGACAAGGGCCAAACGGAAGGGGCCCTGGCCAATGGGCTGACCCGCTGGCAGGCCCTGCGAATCATCGTCCTGCCCCAGGCAATCAAGAACATGACGCCAGCCCTGGTCAGTCAGTTCATCTCACTGGTCAAGGATACCTCACTGGCAACCATCATTGTCCTGCCGGAACTGATGTACCACGCCCAGATCATCTATGGTCAAAACACCAACTACATCATTCCGATGTTCGTTGCTCTGGCGGTCCTCTACTTCATCGTCTGCTACTCCCTGTCGCTGTTAGCTGACTACCTACACCGCCACCTCGCCTAAAATTGATTTAAACTAAGAATAGTGGCTGGGGGG
>NZ_AZGO01000064.1:16578-37757 GCF_001435345.1 Limosilactobacillus pontis DSM 8475
GGGGCGCCGAGAAGCTTATTTCCCAGCCTCTGTTTTTCTCTCAATTAATTAAGTTAGTAGCGCACCATGAAGCCAAAGTGCTGGTGTTCACCAGTTAACCGGGCCACATGGCGCTCCATGACCTTACGGCGTTGACCAAACATCATCCAGGCGGTAATCCCCGCGAAGACGACTAGCTCCAGGATCGCACTAAGCCAGTCAGCCCAAGTCGTGGCCCCCTTCATCAGGTCAGAGCCGGTGACGATGAAGCTCGTCCAGTCCAGCAGGCCATGCATCACAATTGCCAACCAGAGCTGACCGGTGTAGACGTAAACCACGGCAAAGAAGAGACCCAGGGCAAAAGCACTGAGCGCCTGAAGAACCGTCATGTCCCAGTGCTGGAGCATGGCGTTAGACAGGTGAGCCAGACCAAACAGGAGAGCGCTGGTGACGATCGCCAGTGGCAGGCGTTGCTTGATGTTTCGCCAGGCATAAAATAGGATTCCCAGAACTGCGAAACGGAAGAGGGTCTCCTCCGTCACGCCCGCTTCGAATGCCGACACCGTCAGGTGCCAGTTGATCAAGTGGAGGTTCGGCCACTGACCGACGTTCAGGCTGGTGAAGAGGAGGTCAATTACGACCAATCCCAGCAGAATCCACCAGTTAAAGTCGCCGCTCCAGTGCGGACGCAGGCCCGGCCAGGATAACTTCCAGGCCCGCATGGCCGTTGTCATCAGGATGAAGTAGGCCACCGTCCCCACCGCGCCCGTTGACAAGGCGAGCAGCAGGAAGTGGTTGTCGATCAGGTCGATCGGCAGGGCCATCAGGGGCAAGAATACCACCGTCACCGTCCAGAAGGCGAAGATAAAGCGTTCAATGCTGAAGGTCAACTGGCTCCCGATCACGCTAGCAAATGGGGCAAACATGATGAAGTAGTACACGATCATCAGGGTAACGACGCCACGGGACGGTAGGTGCAGGAGAACAATTATTTCCCGGGTAATAACATCCCAGGCAAGGATTAAGATCAGCGGCTGGGTTAGGGCCTGTAGCCAGGCATTGACTCGCTTGATGGGCGACGGTAACTGTTCCCAGAGCTCCGCAACCAGGGCAACCGCCAGGATTGCAACTGTACACAGGAGCAGGAGCGCAATCCGGTGACGGTTGAACTCGTAGTTACGGATCATCATCATGGCGAGAATCAGTAGGATGGCACCGATCTGTACTCGGTACCAAATTTTTAGGTAATCACTTCCAGACATCTGGAGTACCTTCCTCTCTAACAATAGCTTATAAAATTATAATTGTTCCCCTCAATGATACCAGAAAAGCGCCACTTATTTAACCGAAAAAGGCCAGTGATCGTGAAATTACGACCACTGGCCTTGCCTATTTCCGATTACTTGCTAGCAACCGGTGTCTTTTCGTTTTTCTTGTTGTGGGACCGGTGTTGGTGGTGTCCACCGTGGTTGTTACCTTGGTGGCCCTTCTTGCCCTCGTGTTGGCCACTCTTCCGGTTAGAATGACGATAGTGATGATTCTCGGTCCGGTTATCCCCGTTCAGGATGGTAATCATTGGGATGATCACCGGCTTCCGGCCCGTCCGGTCAAAGAGTAGCTTCTGCAACCGGCTGACAATCGTCCGGTTCAGGGCCCGCTGGTCAACCACCTTATGATTCTTGAAGGTGTTCAGGATAGCCCAGAAGGCCTCGTGGTTGGCAGCCTTAATCAGCTCCTGGGACTCGTGCATGTAAACAAAGCCTCGGGAGACGATGTCCGGCCCGGCCACGATCTGGTAGTCCTTAAGATTAACCACGGCAATAGCAGTTACGACCCCTTCTTCAGAGAGCAAACGACGCTCCCGGATCTCAGGGTTACCAACTGTATCGCCGGCATCCCGACCGTCAATGTAGACGTCTGAAACGCTGTCGATATGGTCAGCCAGGCGACAGGAGTCCTTCGTCAGTGCCAGGACGTCACCGTTCTCAAGGATAAAACAGTTCTCCTTTGGCACTCCAGTCATCTGGGCCAGCTTGGTGTGGATCTTCTGCATCCGGTATTCCCCGTGAACTGGGGCAAAGAACTTCGGCTTCATCAGTCGCAGCATGAACTCTTCGTCGATCTGACCACCATGCCCGGAGGTGTGGATGTTGTTGACGTAACCGTGAACGACCGCGGCACCGTCCTCTTCCAGCTTGTTGATCAGGGCGTTAACGATGGTTGTGTTCCCTGGGATAGGGTTGCTGGAGAAGACAACCGTATCACCAGGCTGGATTGAGATCTGCCGGTGGGTGCCGTTGGCAATCCGGCTCAATGCGGCCATCGGTTCACCCTGAGACCCGGTACACATGATCAGAACCTTCTCCGGTGGGTAGTTGTTGATCTTGTTTTGATCAATCAGCGACTCCTTGGGGATGTTTAAGTAGCCGAGCTCCTGGCCCGCGGCAATCGCGTTCTCCATACTCCGCCCAAAGACCGCAATCTTACGGCCCTGAGCAATGGCAGCATCGGAGGCTTCACGCAGCCGGTAAACGTTAGAGGCGAAGGAGGCGAAGATGATTCGGCCCTTGATTCGCTCAAAGATCCGACGAATGTGAATGTCAACCCACCGTTCCGACTTGGTGAATTGCGGCCGCTCGGCGTTAGTACTATCAGAGGTCAGCAAGAGAACCCCATCGTCGCCTAGCTTGGCCATCTGCTGGAGGTTTGGCCCCGGCAAGTGACCAACCGGCGTCAGATCAAACTTGAAGTCCCCGGTCTGGACAATCGTTCCCTGCGGTGTATGAACCGCTACCCCGATCGTATCGGGGATAGAGTGCGTCGTCCTAAAGAAGCTGACCCAGAGCTTCTTGAAGTGGACCTCGTCAAACTCATTAATCTCGTGTAGTTCGGCGCTACGCAGGAGGTGCTTCTCGTCCAGCTTCCCCTTGATCAAAGACATGGCAAACGGGGTCGCGTAGATTGGTACATTCACCTTCTGGAGGAAAAACGGTAACCCACCGATATGGTCTTCGTGACCGTGGGTAATGAAGATTCCCTTGATCTTATCCTTGTTTTCGACCAGGTAATCGTAGTTCTGAATGACGTAATCAACCCCGAGAAGCTCGTCTTCTGGGAAGAGGACCCCACAGTCAATGATCACGATCTCGTCTTGGAATTGGACACAGTACATGTTCTTACCGATTTCGCCAAGACCACCCATGGCGAAAAAGGCAACTTCGTTATTCTTAATTTTTAGCTTTGCCATAATACCTTTCTTTCCTTTTGTAATTTTATTTAGCGTGACTATACTAACGGAAAATAAGTAAGCCAAAAGAACCGTTTGCAGGTCGGCAAGGACGGTGCAACTCTTATTTAGTTTTCTTATTTTGGGTTAATTTTATCCGTACGTAAAACTACATTTATTTTACCACAAGTCTAAAAATCAGAACAACAAAAAAGACTGCGAAGCACCTTCGCAGTCCATCAATTGGTCTTAAGTTAGTCCTCACTCGGTAGTTGTTCTTCCTGATTCTCCCAGGAAACGTCCCAGTCCACGACCGGTTCGCCGTCCTGCTGGTAAAGCACGTTGGTGAGTTGCTTCATGATCTCAACATAGGCACTCTTGGAGAGACGATAACTCTCGGCAACCAACTCACTGTGGCCCATGAATTTATTCAGGTTGAGGATTTCGTTGATCGTCCCCATCACCCCGTTAGAAACCTTGGCACCCAGTATCTCCAGGCTACCCTGCCGATACTGCTTAACGTAGTAGTTAATAAATGACTTTAAGGCATGCTCCTGGGCCGGCGCACTCAGGTCAGAATAATGTAGTCTTTCTTCACTCACAAGACTCGTCCCTTTCATAATTAAATAATTAGTCAATTACACCATACCACAATAATCGGATCAGGTTAACTAATCGTCCTGAACCGGCCGTAGGTGAAGGGTCGTCTTCCCATCCTGGTCAACCCGGGCGTAGACCTCCTTGGTCGGATCGTCGTCGAGCTTTCCCAACATAACCAGGCCATCGCCGTTGTCGTCCTGGTCAATCGATTGAATCCGGTCGGTGATGAAGTGCCGAAAAACCTTCCCCAGGGTCCGGCGCTCGTGTTCCTTTTGGACGGCAACCTGCAGGGTGTAGCCCTGGTCAAGGTAGAACTTAATTGTCCGAACCTGGTAGGCCGTCATCAGGCTGAAGTGGTGGTTCTTATTCTGCTGGCCCTGCTGGGAGTGAATGAAGCCCTTGCGCTCCCAATAGCGCAGCTGACTCGGCGACACCCCCGTCACCTTGGCCAGTTCAGTCATGCCGATCTTAATGTCGTTGCTTTTAAAAATTTCACGGAATTGCTTTCCCAGTGCGTCCATACGGTACTCCCCTCCATATTTTATCGGATCTTATTATTATTTAATTTGCGATCTTTGTCAAATTATTTGACAAAGGTACCCAATTTGATTATATTTTTCACATTGCTATTTTTACGAAAAGAGGTCTTTACTTGTGAATCATAATCCACAAGCGGTTGATATCACCGGCAAACCTTATAATCGTAGCCTGATGGTCCTGGTCCTTTTGATCGGGGCTTTTTGTACGATTTTAAACCAGACGATCCTATCGACCGCTTTTCCGGCATTAATGAATGCCTTTAACATCAGCACCTCCACCGTTCAGTGGCTGACCACTGGCTTTTTGATGGTCAACGGGATCATGATCCCGGTCAGTGCCTACCTGAGCAGCCGTTTCAACACACAGTTGCTGTTTATCCTGGCAATGTCAACTTTCGAGGTAGGCACTATCATGTCCTGGTTGGCACCATCCTTTGGCGTCCTACTCGCCGGGCGACTTATCCAGGCGGTCGGCGTTGGGGTCAACATGCCGCTGATGCAAAACATCATGCTGACTATCTACCCACCAGAAAAACGGGGCGCCGCCATGGGGATCAACGGCCTCGTCATCGGGCTGGCCCCGGCGATCGGTCCAACCCTGTCTGGATGGGTCATCGATAACTTCAGTTGGCGTTGGCTCTTCGGGATGATCGTCCCGATTGCCGCCCTAGTCATCCTGGCCAGCTTCTTTCTCGTCAAGAACGTTATCCCGAACCGGCGGCCCCACCTCGACTGGCTATCTGTCATTATCTCGACACTTGGCTTCGGGAGTATGCTCTACGGCTTCTCCAGTGTCGGTGACAAGGGCTGGACCAATCCGGTCGTCGTCTCAACGATCATTATCGGGGCCATCCTGGTTGCCATCCTCGTTTGGCGTCAGGGTAAACTCGACGAACCGTTTCTGGAATTCAAGGTCTTTGAGAGTGGTGAGTTTACCCTTGCCACGGCGCTCAGCTCCATCGTCATGATGGCGATGGTCGGGGTCGAATTGGTCATTCCGCTCTACCTGCAGATTATCCACGGAATGTCAGCCTTTCATTCTGGGCTGACCCTCCTCTTCGGGGCAATCTTCATGGGTCTGATGAGCCCAATCACCGGGAACCTCTTTGACCGTTACGGTGCCAAGCGGCTAGCCGTCACCGGGATGTTTATCCTCTTCGTCGGCACCCTGCCCTTTGCCTTCATTACCCGGGACACCCCAACTATCGATATCGTCTTCCTCTATGCGGTCCGGATGTTTGGGATCTCGATGGTCATGATGCCAGTGACGACCGCTGGGATGAACTCCCTGCCCTACCAGCTGATCTCCCACGGTACCGCGGTCAATAACACGATTCGCCAGATGGCCACCTCCGTCGGGACCGCGATCATGATTTCCGTTTTGACCAACATCACCAACGGTCACAAGCCGGGCCACGCCCTACTGGCCCAGTCCCCACTCCAGTACAAGGCCAAGATGTTTGACGCCACCCTGATGGACTACCACGCCGCCTTCTGGTTTACCATCGCCTTTGCCTTCCTGGGGCTGATCCTAACCTTCTTCGTCACGTCGGGTAACGGAATTCACCAGCGAATCGACAGCGAAGATATCCTCAACGACAAGGGAGGTGCTAACTAATGGTTATTGTCTTAACCTTTCTCGGGGCTGTTTGTTTCTTCCTCAGCATCATGTTTACCCGGAGCCGGGCCTCACGGATCGTGTTGGCCACCATCACCGGACTGGTCTTTGTTGGTTCAACGGCCCTGATGACCCTGAACTACAGCCAGCACTTCGGTATGCACCAGGTCACCACGACCACCAGCCGCCAGATCTACCCGGTCAACGCCAAGATGCCGCTGGCCCTTTATCAACCGGTCGGTACCAGCGGCAAAGATGATGTCTACATCTACAAGACTAAGCCGTCGCAGACGAAACCGACCCACACCCAGGCTAACGAATACACCCACAGTCAGGTCAAGTGGAAGAAATCTGGTGATCCCCGACTCGTGACCACCACAACCCGTTGGCGCTTCAAGAATGACTTCTACAAGGTCCTCTACGCCTGGTCCGGGATGGACGGTACCCTGGTCAAGCGGACCAACACCCTGGAGTATCCACGGACCTACGTCCTACTGACCACCAAGCAGGCTAAGCAACTCCAGGCCAAGGCCAAGTCGCCGGCCGGTCAACAGGCCATGGCTACGACTCGCCAGCAGGGACAGGCCTACGTTACCAGTCGGGTTCAGGCTGCCATGACCAAGAATCCCCACATGACGGCTGCCCAGATTCGGGCCGTCGCCAAGCAGGCCGAGCAGGAGTTCCAGGCCAAGAAGGTTCAGGCCCTGCTAAAATAGGATTTAAACGTTAAAACGACGCTATCCGCACGATGACGTCGTTTTTCTTATGCCATGATTTCATTAAAGACTGCCGGTAACGGCGATGTGAAGCTGAGCTGACGCCGGCTGAAGGGGTCCAGGAAGGCCAGGTGGCTGGCGTGGAGCAGCTGGTGGTCGACCCGGCTAGTGTCACCACCGTAGAGGGCATCGCCGAGCAAGGGGTGACCGATGGCGGCAAAGTGGACCCGGATCTGGTGAGTCCGACCGGTGTGGAGGCGAACGCGAACGCGGGCCCAATCGTCGCCCTGGTCCTCAACCCAATACTCGGTCAAAGCTTGTTGGCCATCGTCAGCCACCACTCGGCGAACCTGGCCGGCCACCCGGGCGATCGGTTGGTCAATTGTTCCGTGATCAGCGGTAAAGTGACCGCTAACCAGGGCCGTGTACTCTTTCACCATCTGGTGCTGCTGGACCTGCTGACTGATCATACTTGAGGCCACGTGGTGCTTGGCTACCAGCAGGAGGCCGCCCGTGTCACGGTCGAGCCGGGTAATCAGGTGGGGCCGCTGGTCTGGGGATTGCTGGTCAATCAGGTAACCGGTGACCCGGTTCAGGATCGTCCCGTTGGCCACACCGGGACCGGGAATCGAGGTCACCCCGGCCGATTTGTCGATGACCAGCCAGTTATCGTCTTCATAGACAACCTGCAGAGGATCATGGCTAACCGCCACCGTCGGATCAACCGGCTCGGGCTTAACCCTAATCGTCAAGGGCTGGTTGGGCAGGATCTTGGTAGTCGGCCGGACCGGACGGTGGTCAACCAAAAACTCCCCCTCCCCTTTTTTGATGTCGTTGAAGAGACGGTGTCCCATCCCCAATGACTGCAGGAACTTCTTGATCTTGACCGGTTCCGCACCAGTATACTGCCAACTTGCTTCCATTGTTTACCTCCCAAAATTTTGCGTACAAAAAAAGTTGAGTCAACTGACTCAACTTCATAACGACGGTCCGTACGAGACTCGAACTCGTGATCTCATCCGTGACAGGGATGCGTCCTAAACCAACTAGACCAACGGACCATTTGACAACATCTATGAGTATACGTGAATTTAATTCAACCGTCAACTACTAATTTACCATTGCCCCCTCCCGACGGTCTAATAAATAGCTTATAATAATTATGTTAGTTGTTTCAGAGAGGAGTTTTTCTAATGAAATCACTAGGTATGCGTTTCGAATCCTGGTGGGAAAATTATTCACGGATTATCAAGCTGCTATTCGTAACCTCGGTCCTCGTGTTCGTGGTTCACGCACTCGGCAGCTTTTTCAAGACCGTCGACTGGCATAAGGTGGGGATCGGTCTGACCGACCTGACCTGGGAGCAGTTTCTGCTCTTGATGGTTGCTGGCTGTATTGCCGTTATCCCGATGCTCGGTTACGACTTCGCGGTAACCCGATTATTACCCGGGAAATTTAAGTGTTCCTATGTTATCCGCTGCGGGTGGATCACTAACACCCTGACCAACATTGCAGGCTTCGGCGGCCTGCTGGGATCGTCTTTGCGGGCCTACTTCTATCGGAAGAACGCCAGCAAAAAAGAGATACTGCTGGCCATTTCAAAGATCGCAATCTTTCTCTTGTCCGGACTGTCGGTTCTCTGCTGGGTGGCCCTGATCATCATGTTTGGCTTCCACGATGGCGGTCACTTCAACCAGTATGCCATCTGGCTAATCGGCGGCGGGCTCTACTTTCCGATTGTCTTCTTCGTCACCCAGGTTTACAACAGTAACGTCTTCAAGGACATCACGCCAAAATTAGAGGCCTTTATCGTCACCAGTTCGACCTTTGAATGGCTCTTCGTGGCCCTCTTCTTCCTGCTAGTCGGCTGGTGTCTCGGGGTTCGTGATAACCTGATCAGCGTCCTTCCCCTTTACGTCGTCGCCCAGGTTCTTGGGGTAATCTCCATGATCCCCGGAGCGCTGGGGTCCTTCGACGTTATGATGATCCTTGAGCTCTCCCTGCTTGGGGTACCCCAGACGACCATCATCATCTGGCTGTTGCTCTTCCGGATCTTCTACTACATCGTGCCGCTGATCCTAGCAGCTGTTATGTTCCTCCACAACCTGGCCCAACAGGTCAACGAGTTCTTCGATGGTCTCCCACTGATGATGCTGCATAAGACGGCCTACTTTCTAATCACTGCCTTCATGTACATCTCTGGAATCCTGATGCTGTTAACCGCCTCGGTACCGGATCTGACTAGTCAAAATAAGATTATCCAACGGCTCTACCCCTACACCTTCTTCTTCTTGCACCAGATGACCACGATTCTCTTCGCGGTTGCCATGCTAGCCTGTGCCCGTGGGCTGCAGGCTAAGGTCAAGAAGGCGTACTGGCCCACCCTGGTCCTCCTGCTGATCGGAATTGGCAACACCATCTGGAACTTAGGGACGCTTAGCCTAACCATCTACCTGGTCATCGTCCTCCTCCTCGTGCTGATGTCACGGCACGTCCTCTACCGGGAGAAGCTCCAGTACTCCGTCAGCAAGTTCTTGATCGACGGAACCATCTTCGCTGGCAGTTTCATCCTCTACGTAATCATTGGGGTGATTAATACACCGCAGTACATCAGCAAACACCATATTCCCGACTTTCTCTTCTTCCCCGGTGAAAGCGTCTGGCTATCCGGCCTGATAGGGTTGTTTCTTGGCCTGATTCTGATGTTCTTGATCCTGCGCTACTTCACTGCTGGCTGGGACCCATTTACTGCGGTTCACAGCTTCAACGCTGACCGGGTACGGGGCGTGATCAACGAATTTGGCGGTTCCTCTACCAGCCACCTGGCCTTCTTGCGGGACAAGGCAATTTACTACTACCAGGAGGGCGACCACGACCAACTCTTCTTCATGTATCGTAAGAAGAACGACCGGCTCGTGGTCATGGGTGACCCGGTCGGTAACAAGACCGTCTGGCGGTCAGCCTTCCGCCAGTTCATCCGGGCGGCGGACAAATACGACTACCAGCTGGTCTTCTACGAGGTCTCCAGTGAAGTCACCCTTCTCTTACACGAGTTCGGTTTCGACTTCATCAAGACCGGGGAAACCGGCCTGGTCAAGCTCGCCGACTTCACCCTGGCCGGTAAGAAGCAGCGGTCACAACGGGCCCTGATGCACAAGTTCGACCGAGAAGGGTACACCTTCACCGTCGAGCAACCGCCGTTTAGTGATGACCAGCTGGCCGAATTAAAGCGCGTCTCAGACAGCTGGCTGGGTAACCAGGTCGAAAAGGGCTTCTCACTGGGCTTCTTTGACCCCTACTACATCAACCAGGCCCCGGTCGGTGTCATTCGTGACAAGAACGGCAAAACGGTCGCCTTCGCCACCTTCATGCCAACCGGCGGCAAGGAGATCTTGACCATCGACCTGATGCGGCACAGCAAGGATGCCCCGTCCGGGATAATGGACAAGATCTTCATCAGTATGTACCAGTATGGCCAGGAGAATGGTTATACCTACTTCGACCTCGGGATGGCCCCCCTTTCCAACGTCGGTGAATACCAGTTCAGCTTCATCGAGGAGAAGGCAGCCCACTTCATCTACGAGTATGGCTACCACCTCTATGGCTTCCAGGGCCTGCGCCGCTACAAGGATAAGTACGCCTCGGTCTGGTACCCCCGTTACATCGCTTATCGGAAGAAGAACTCCCTGATTGCCACCATGCTGATCCTGGTCAGCGTTGTCAACCAGCGGGTCGATGCTCAGAATCACCACCTCTTCTTCTGGTTGAACAAAAATTAGTTTCAATAAACAAGTCAGCGACAACCGCCTAGTTGTGCCGACTTGTTTTTTCACCAGTCGCTGGTTTGAATAACAAATCAACTTAACCTATAATAATAAACGGAAAGCGTTTACTTTTGTTTTTATAATATAGGAAGGCGAGAATATGGCTACTGTATATCTTTCCGCAAAATTACCAACGATCACGACCAAGCTGCTCGATGCAGCGGGGATCGATTACGAGGTTTACGATGGTGAGGGGCTGATCACCAAGGACGAACTCCTCAAACACGTCGGCGACTGCCAGGTCCTAATCACCCCACTGTCGACCCAGGTCGATGCCGCGGTCATTGACGCCGCCCCAGAGCTCAAGCTGATCGCCAACTTTGGCGCCGGCTTCAACAACATTGACGTTAAGTACGCCCGGAGTAAGAATATCGACGTCACCAACACCCCATTCGTCTCATCCACGGCGACCGCCGAAGTCGCCTGTGGACTGATGATTGCCCTGATGCGGCGAATCGTTGAGGGTGACCACCGGATGCGGTCGATCGGTTTCGACGGCTGGGCCCCGCTCTTCTTCCTCGGCCACGAGCTGGCCGGTAAGACCCTCGGGATCGTCGGCCTCGGTAGCATTGGGAGCGCAGTTGCCAAGCGGATGCACGCCTTCAACATGAAGATCATCTACACCCAACGGCACCAGGCAGATCCGGCAGTTGAGGCCGCCTGTGCCGCCGAGTACGTACCACTAGATGACCTGCTCAAACGGGCTGATGTGATAACCCTTCACTGTCCGCTGACCGAAGCGACCCACCACATGATCGACGTAGACCAGCTGAAGATGATGAAGAAGTCAGCCATCCTGATCAACTGTGCCCGGGGTCCAGTTATTAACGAGGAAGCCGTCCTGAAGGCCCTCATCAACAAGGAGATTGCCGGGGCAGCCCTCGACGTCTACGAGAAAGAACCCCAGGTTGATGATGAATTCAAGGACCTCGACAACTTTATCCTGACGCCGCACATCGGCAACGCCTCCGTGGAAGCCCGGGACGCCATGGGTAAGATTGTCGCCACCAACGCCATTGCGGCCCTCAAGGGTGACCTGGTCAAGTACATCGTTAACAAGTAAGCTGCAATCCTGCAGCATACAAAAGGAGCGGCACGCTTTTTTCAAACAAACGTGCCGCTCCTTTTTACGTCCTTTATCGTTGCTCCATCAGATAATCATAGAGCATCTCGTGTTTGATCTGTTTGGTGTCGTAGCCGAGGACCTCAGCAATCTGGTAGGCAAAGGCCAGGGCCGTAGCCGGACCGCGGCTGGTGACCACCTTGCCGGCTTCGTCGACCACGGTAATCGTCTCCTTGAAGCGGGCATTCTTGGCCAGGCGGTCAACCTCTTCGTTGATCCCTGGGAAGCAGGTGTAGTCGCGCCCGTCCAGTAGACCATACTTGGCCAAAGTGATCGGGGCCGCGCACATGGCGGCGTTCCACTTCCCATGTTGGTTCCGCTGGCGCATCAGGTCCGCCAACCGCTCGTTGTCACGGAGCTTCTCGGCCCCGCCCCGGCCACCTGGGAAGGCAACCAGGTCATAGTCCAGCAAGTGATCATCAAGGACATGGTCACAGGTCAATTCGATCCCGTGGGCCCCAGGAACCTTGATCCCCTCCAGGCCAACCATGGTCGTTTCGATTCCCATCCGCCGCAGTACGTCGACGATCGACAATCCCTCAACTTCCTCACAACCAGGTGCAAATACTACCGCTACCTTTGTCAAAACAATCACTCCATCCTAACTATTCACAATCTTAACAACTTGTTTCATCACGGCATCAGCCTCGGGAACCGGGTAGAGTGGGTAAATATGAAACATCCCCCGCCCAACCGTGAAGTCCACCGGAATCCGGCTCTCCTTGATTTTCTCCACCAGCCGAGCGGCATCCGGGTACATGATCTCCCTGGTGCCGGCATAGACATGGACATCGCGGAGCTGGTCCAGGTCACCGTTTATTGGGCTCAGCCGGTAGTCACGGTGACTGGTATCCCCCGCCCAGAGGTCCGCGATCCGCCGTAGCCCATAGCGGGCCAGGGTGACGTCATCCTGTTCGTAACGGGCGATGACTGGGTTGGTCAGGTCCAGGTCCAGCCATGGGGAAATCAAAATCAGGTGGCCCGGCTGGGGCAGGCCCCGCTGGCCCAGGTACTCACTGAATCCCAGTGCCAATCCCGCCCCGGCGGAGTCCCCCATCACCGTGATATCACTGGCCGGCGCCTGCTGGTAGAGGTTGCCATAGAGCTGGGCAACCTCCTGGTAGGCCGCCCGAAAGTTATGCTGAGGAGCCAGGGAGTAAATTGGGACATAGATCCGCGCCCCTGTCGCCTGGGCCAGGCGGTTCAAGTACTGCCAATGAGTCTTGTCTGCGGGCTGGACATAGGCCCCACCGGCCAGGTAGACAATCACCTGCTGGTTAAACCCGCGCTCATTTAAGACATAGACCGGGACCCGGTAGTGCTTTAGTTGACGGAGCTTGACGTTGAAGGTCACCTGTGGCAGGTCGTAACGCTGGGCGTTGGTCTGTCGGGCCGTCTGGATCAGTTTGTCATATGCAGTGGGTTCAGCAAGGGCATGCTTGAAGCCACTAAGCTGGATTCCCATCTCGATGAAGGTGGCCTTGTTGGAGCGGTGGTCGCCACACCGGTGCAGGTCCCGAAAACTGTTGCTTAAATTGTTCACCAGTCGGCCGGCAAGTCCGCCCCGCAGCCGTTTGAGTCTTTCCATTCTTTCCGCCCCTTTAACCTCTTTATTCTTATCGTAACACGCTTCATAATACAATTTTGTTAAGATTTAGTTTAGAATATGGGCAAAGGAGACTTCAGTATGCATCAAGAATCACTGTTTGCTCAGGACAACGCCAATAACACCCCCCTGGCCAACCGGATCCGGCCGACGACGATTGATGAGTTCGTTGGCCAGCGCCACCTGCTCGGACCGGGGAAGGTCCTCCGCGACATCATCGAAAACGACCAGATCTCGTCCATGATCTTCTGGGGGCCGCCCGGCATCGGGAAAACCACCCTGGCAGAGATCATCGCCCACCAGACCAAGGCCCACTTCATCACTTTCAGCGCGGTAACCTCCAGTATTCGTGATATCCGTAAGATTATGGAGGAGGCCGAGCAAAACCGGGAGTATGGGGAACGGACCATCTGCTTCATCGATGAAATCCACCGCTTCAACAAGGCCCAGCAGGATGCCTTCCTTCCCTTCGTCGAACGCGGCAGTATCACCCTGATCGGGGCGACTACCGAGAACCCCTCCTTTGAGATCAACGCGGCCCTGCTCAGCCGCTGCCGGGTCTTTGTCCTCAAGTCCCTGACCACAGAGGATCTCGAGCAGGTTTTGCGCCGGGCTCTCAAACACCCCGCCGCTTTCCCGGGATTGACCATTCACTGTGCCGACGACGAACTCCACACCATCGCCCAGTTCGCCAACGGGGACGCCCGAATCGCCCTCAACACCCTGGAGATGGCGGTCTTGAACGGCCAACGAACCGGCAAGAAGGTCACCATCACCGATGACGACCTCGATCAGCTGGTCAACACCAAGTCCCTGCGCTACGACAAGCACGGCGAGGAACACTACAACATCATCTCGGCCCTCCACAAGTCGATGCGCAACAGCGACGTCGATGCGGCGGTCTACTGGTGCTCACGGATGATCGACGGTGGCGAGGATCCGCTCTACATTGCCCGCCGCCTGGTCCGCTTTGCCAGCGAGGATATCGGCCTGGCCGATACCAATGCCCTCCGCGTGGCGATCAACACCTTCCAGGCCTGTCAGTTCCTGGGAATGCCGGAGTGTGATGTCCACCTGACCGAGTGTGTGATCTACTTGGCGATCGCTCC
Source organism: Limosilactobacillus pontis DSM 8475 (assembly GCF_001435345.1). Classification (GTDB taxonomy): domain Bacteria; phylum Bacillota; class Bacilli; order Lactobacillales; family Lactobacillaceae; genus Limosilactobacillus; species Limosilactobacillus pontis. Next base: position 30,919 of record NZ_AZGO01000064.1, read on the forward strand.
CAAGTCCAACGCTGCCTACCAGGCCCGCCAGGAGGCTCACGCAGCGATCAAGAAGACCGGCAACCTCCCAGTCCCTCTTCAGATCCGCAATGCACCGACCAAGCTGATGAAGGACCTCCATTATGGTCAGGGCTACCAGTACGCCCATGACAGCAAGGATAAGTTGACCACCATGACCACGATGCCGCCGGAGCTGGCCGGCAGTCGCTTCTACCACCCTGGCGACCAAGGCTTCGAGCCCCGCTTCAGGGCCCGGATGGCACAGATCGCCGAATGGCATCGCCACCATCCCAAAAATAAAAAATAACGGAAAGTTACACCCGTTGTGGTGCAGCCTTCCGTTTTTCTATATTAGCCTTGTTTCTGGACCGCCAGGTGGTGCTTCCAGCCCAGCGGTACCACGATCAACAGTGAGATAACGATTAGGATAAGCGCCGCAATCACGATATCCCGGTAACCATTGTAGAGGATATCACGCATCGTCGGCACTAATGCCTTGGGCAGTGACCCGGCCGTCTCGGCGTTCGACAGCTTATTCAGCATGGTCAGCGTGATGCCGTGGGAATGTTGGACCCCCTTGAACAGCTGGTTATTGAGGATCACTCCATAGGCCGCCGCCATTAGGGTCTGACTGAGGATTCGCAGGAGGTAGCCCATCGAGGTGGCGATCGGGACGTCCCGCAGTTCGGCGTCGGTCTGGACACTGATTTGCAGGATGTTGAAGACCAGGCCAACCCCCATCCCCTCGAAGGCCCCCATCGTCAGCAGGAGCCAGAACGGGGCGTCCTCACCGGCAATCCAGATGCCAAGGAAGGCGATAAAAATCGAGGCGGCCCCACAGGTGACAATCCAATACTTCCCCCAGCGGTCCTGGAGAAACGGCACCAGCTCGGAGCCGATAAAGTTGGTGACCGCCCCCGGAATCTGGGTCATTCCCCCGAGGAGGGCACTTAGCCCCAGCAAGCCCTGGGCCCACATTGGAATGTAGGTTATGAAGGCAATGAAGGATCCCCAGATAATCACAAATAGGGAAAAGTCGATCACCAGCTCGCGGTTCTTGAAGAGCCGACTCGGTACGATCGGATCAGCCGCCTTGTTGTCGACCTGGGCCATCCAGTAGAGCAGGCCCACGCCAATCAGGAAAAGGAACACGACCACCCACCAGGCAACCGAGCCGATTAACTGGACAGCCACCAGGATCATGGTCAGGCTAGTCACCAGCAGGGTTGCGCCGAGGTAGTCAACCGGCTTACCAGCTGCCTGTTGTCCCGAGTTCCGGTAGAAGATCGAAATGATGGTGATCGCCACAATCGCGATGGGGACGTTGACGTAGAAGACCCAGTGCCAGCTCCAAGTATCGACCAGCCAGCCCCCGAGCAGGGGACCAATGATCGAGGCCGTCCCGAAGCAGGCACTGGAGATCCCCAGCACCTCGGCCCGTTTCCGCAGGTTCTGGTAGATCTCGGCGAAGACGATGAAGGGGATCGTGTTCATTCCCCCAGCACCAATTCCCATCACCGTCCGCGCGATGATGAACCAGAGAATGTTAGGCGCCAGCCCCTGGAAAATAGCCCCGACCATGAACATCATCGTGGCGCTAATGTAGGCAACCTTGTTCCCCTTGTGCTCACCGAACTTGCTCCACAGGGGCGTGGCCACCGCCATCCCCAGCAGGAAGGTGGCCACGATCCAGCCCATGTACTGCAGGGCGTGGAGGTCACTGGTGATCGCTGGCAGGGCAGTGTTGACAATTGTCCCATCCATCCCGGCCATGATGTTGGAAAGCAGCAGAGCCCCGGTAACAATTGTCCGACGTTGATTTTCTAGCACAAACTCATCCTCCCATTTGATGCTTTAGAACAAAAAAACTCCTTGCAAGCAAGAAGTTTCAAAATCTATGGTTCTATTATACGGGCAAAGCATCGAAAAGTATATTACTTTATTTGTTTTTCTGCTCATGCATTTTCTGTATGAAGCGACCGAGACGCTGCCAATCGGCTTCCACCGTGGGCTGAAGACGCCGGGCATACAGGACCGCTGCCGGGTGGTACATCGGGAAAATTTGATACTGGCGCTGGCTCAATCGGTAGCCATTGCCAGCTGGATCGGCCTCCTGAACGGGAACTGTCAGTAGGTGGTCATGGAGCCGACCGATATTAGCCTGGGGGCCGAGGAGGCGTTGGAGAGCGGTGTTGCCCAAGGGGACCAGCACCTGGGGATCAACATAGCCCAGTTCCCAGTCAAAGAGCGGTGCGAAGGCCCGAACCTCACTCTTAGTCGGGGTCCGATTTGGCCGCTTCTCCACCAACTCGCCGGTTTTCTTATCCCGGACCTGCTTAATTGAGTACGGGCGTTGGCGAACAACACTGGCGATGTAGACCGTCTGCTGGGAGTAGCCAATCGACTCAACCAGCTTCATCAGTTCCTGCCCCGACGCCCCGGAAAAAGGGATGTTGACCTGCTCCTCGTGGCGGCCAGGGGCCTCCCCGATCAGCATCAATTCCGGGTGACGGGGACCCTGCCCCGGGGTAAACCCGGTCAGGCGCCGGCCTGCGGTGGCCGCCTTGACCTGGGCTAGGAGGTCAGTGGGATACTTAATAATCATCTGCTCACCCCCGTCAGCCGTTATGACGCCACTTGGTATCGGTCAGGATCCGGGCCGCAATCAGCCCGAGCGGTAAGAAGACAACGATCAGCAGTGCCTTGGTAATCCAGAGAGCACCGACACTGATCGAGGTCAGGCCGAGGTTATACATCCCCCGGTAGAGGTAGAGGCCCGGCACCATGATGACGATCGACGGCACCGTGATCGAGATCTGGGGGAAACGGACCTTGCGCTTGGCAATCGCTGCCAAGAGCCCGGCCACCAGGGCCCCGATAAAGGCCGCAGCCCCCGCTGGAATCATCGTCAGGTCGACCAGCTCCAGCCGGGTGGTGTTGGCCACCGCCCCAATCAGACCGGCAATTGCCGCCATCCGCGGGGTACTATTGAACATGATTGAGAAACCGAAAACCCCGCAGAAGCTGGCCGGAATCCGCAGCAGCAGCATCGCCATGTCCGACAGCGGCAGGGCGGCAAAGTTCTCCGGCCGCAGGTTCACCGCCAAGGCCACGATCCAGCCCACCAGGGTCGCCACCATGATAATGGCGATCGCGTAGGCCATCCGTTCCAGTCCCGACCGCATATCAAGCTTGGAGATATCCAAGCCACTAGTGATAAACGGGAATCCCGGGATGATGAAGAGCATCGCCCCGATGTAGCCGGCCTCGTGCCGTGAACTGACGTGAAGACAGAGCTGGAGCAGGCTCAACGACAACAGGTAGGTCAGACAGGCCACTGCCACCGCCACGGCAATGCAGGCAAAGAGAGTGATATGGCGGTCGATCAACTTACGGCGGACAAAATTACCCAACCCGGCCCCAATAAAGCTGCAGACCATCTCGATTGGTCCCCCGCCAAGCAGGAAAACGAAGGCGCTGCAGGCCAGGGCAGCCGCCAGTCCCACCTGGTAAGGAGCATAGTTTCCCTTGGAATGGTCGATCTTTTCCAGGTGAGCATGGATCTCCCCGATCGTCATCTCGTCACCGTGATCGTTGAAGTCGTCGATGAAGCGCTCCATCTTGGAGAGCTTGGTCGTATTGACCCCGGTGCTGGGCAGCGAGACCGCCTGGGTATAGCTATGGTGAGCATCCATACAGGTGTACTCGAGGGACACCAAACCGATGTCGACCGTGCAGGTCATCTTGAGCTTCCGGGCCACGATATTCATCGAGTCCCGCACCCGCCAAGCCCCGGTCCCATAGGAAAGCATCATCAGGCCGATCCGGCCGACAATGGCCGCCCGTTCGACCAGGTTGGCCTCGCTGGTCGGTGTGAAGTTATCATTGGTGAAGAAGTCCTGCCACGGAATCGCCATGTGGTGTTTTGCGGATAGGTGCCGCGCCGGCTCGAACGCCGACATGAGTTCATCATCTTTGCTCATGACTCTCAATGTCCCCCAAAATCAATTAATCAAAATTTGCCAAAATATCACTAATCATTATACGACCCCTGTCAATAGCCGGTACTAGTTTTTAATGGGGAGCTTGCGAAGGCGGTCGAGGAAGTCCTGCTCATCAGCGCTTAACACGTAGCCCTCCCGAATGGCCACCGAGATATAGAAGCGCTCCGGAAGGGGGTCAGTGATCTCAACAAGCTTGATCCCCGGCTCATTGGCTACGGCATCCTTGACCATCAGGCTGATCCCGATGTCTTGGCGTACCAGTTCCTTGATCCAGGAAATGTTAGGAATCCGGTACATCGCCACGGTCGGGTTAATTTGGGCATAGGTACAGTAGGCCCGGAAGGCAGCCTGGTGAACGTACTGCTGGTCGAAGCTGATGAAGCGCTCATTTGCTAGCTCCTTGAAACTAACCTGGTCACGCTGGGCGAGCGGGTTAGCGGTGCTGACGATCACCCCAAAGCGCCGGGTCGCAATCAGATCAGCAAACACTCCCGGCTCGTTGATCGGGGCGGTCGACCCTAGCAGGGCGATGTCAATCTTGCCGTTGCGGACCTGGTTCAGCAGCTCGTGGGAGCCGACCGAGGTGATCTTGAGCCGCGACAGGAGGTCCTTTGAGAACTCGCTGACAATCTTGGAGATGTAGAGTTTACCGATTATTGGCGGCATCCCAAAGCGGATCTGCTTCTGGTTGGCCCGACGGATCTCCTTGTGGGTCAGCTCGATCTTCTCGTTAATCAGCTGGGCATTAGCGTAGAGCAACCGCCCGCTGCGCGTGATCATCTCGTCACGGTGAACCCGGTCTTTGCGAACCAGGGGCGCGCCAAATTCGCGTTCAAGCCGCTGGATCGCCTGGGTGATCGTGGGCTGAGACACCTGGAATTGCTTAGCCACCTGGGTATAGTTCTTGTACTTGACCAGGGCGACAAAATACTGTAGATCACGCGTGTTCATTTGTTTTCCTCCATCGGGCAGATTTCATTTACAACAATCCATTATAGCAATTATTCGCCGGGGAAAACAAAAAGAGCCTGATTAGCAATCACTAGTCAGACTCTTTATATTTAATTACCACATACCGATCAGCTTCATCCAGAGACTGCCGATCCCGATCCAAACGACCAGGTAGAAGATCCCCAGGACAAAGTTCAGTGACCACCACTTGGACTGTGGCACGTAACCAGAACCGAAGAGAACTGGTGCCGGGCCAGAGGCGTAGTGGGTCGTGGAAGCCATCAGGTTACCGAAGAACCCAAGTAAGAGGGCCGCCAGCATTGGTGGCACGCTTGCGGAGATAGCAACAGCTAACAGGGCACTGTACATCGCCGTAACGTGGGCCGTTGAACTGGCGAACAGGTAGTGACTGTAGAAGTAGAAGACGATCAGGACGATCAGGACGAGAACCCAGTTCATCCCGTGCAGGGAACTGCTGATCGCCTTACTCAACCATGGGATGAAGCCCAGACTGGTCAGGGAGCCGGCCATCATGACCAGGACGGAGAACCAGGTCAGGGTGTTCCAGGCACCGGTCTCGTGGAGAACGTCCTGCCAGCTCAGCACCCCGGTCAACAGTAACAGTGCCAGGGCGATGAAGGCGGCCAGGGTGGCGTCGATGCCGATGAAGCTCCCGGTCATCCAGAGAACCAGGGCCAGGACGAAGATGACGGCCATGATCTTTTCGGCCACGCTCATTGGGCCCATCTCAGAAAGCTGTTCTTCCGCCCACTGCTTGGCATTCGGCGTTTCCTTAACCTCCGGCGGGTACATCTTGTAGATCAGCCATGGAACGACAATTAATGAGATGATCCCCGGAACCAGGGCGGCCAGGAACCAGCCCCCCCAGGTGATGTTAACACCGCTCCCCGTGGCCAGCGTTTGAACCAGCGGGTTGGCGGCCATCGCGGTCATGAACATGGCCGCAGTGATCATGTCACCATGGTATTCGGCAAAGATTAGGAAAGAACCAATCTTGCGCTGGGTCCCGTTCTTCGGATCAGAACCAAAGGACTGGGACAGTGACTTGATGATTGGGTACAGGACCCCACCGGCACGGGCCGTGTTACTTGGCGTGGCCGGGGCCAGGATCAGGTCGACCCCGATCAGGGAGTAGGCCAAACCCAGCGTCCTTTTACCGAAGGCCTTCACAAAGTTGAGGGCAATCCGACGACCAAGGCCGGTCTTAATGAACCCCCGGGCGATGAAGAAGGCCATCGCAATCATCCAGATGGAGGCATTCCCGAAGCCAACAATTGCCTTGTCCATTGGCACCGTCTTGGTTAGAACGGTCAGGGCAAAAGCGACGATAGAAACCCCACCGATTGGCAGCGGTCGGGTGATGCAGGCAATGATCGTCCCCACGAACAGGGCAAACATATGCCAGCCGGCAACCGGCACCGCGGCCGGTTTGATTGGCGTCATCAGCCAGAGGATCAATCCCACGACGACTGGCAAGATGAAGCCACGGTAGTTAACGTGTTCTAGTTTTTTCATCTCCTGAAATGTCAAATTAAGTTAGAAAGAAACTAACTGTGCATCTGTGATATTCTCCATGAATACCTCAATGGGTGTGCGGTAGTGCAGTGACTTCCGTGGAATATTGTTCCGGTATGACATTAGCTGAGTAACTAATTCATCCGGGAGATTACGGAAGTCTTTCTTTTTACTCAGACCATCACGCCGAAGAATACCGTTGGTGTTTTCGTTTAACCCTCGCTGATTAGGCGCACCGACTTCCGCAAAATATGTCTGGATATCGTGCTTATTGGCAATCTCACGCCAGCCTGCGAATTCCTTACCGTTGTCAAAGGTGATGGACTTAAAAAGATGACGAGGCTGTTT
>NZ_AZGO01000065.1:0-1117 GCF_001435345.1 Limosilactobacillus pontis DSM 8475
TCAACACGCCGAAAGTAGTTGGGGGATCGCTCCCTGCGAGGATAGGACGTTGCCACACGGTTTTTGGAGGATTAGCTCAGTTGGGAGAGCGTCTGCCTTACAAGCAGAGGGTCACAGGTTCGAGCCCTGTATCCTCCATTGAGCCGTTAGCTCAGTTGGTAGAGCATCTGACTTTTAATCAGAGGGTCGTGGGTTCGATCCCCACACGGCTCATTGCCAAACAGCTATCGGTTTGGTATAATAAAAAGTGTTGTCCATGCCGACTTAGCTCAGTTGGCAGAGCATCTGTCTTGTAAACAGGGGGTCGGAGGTTCGAATCCTCTAGTCGGCACTAAATATGCGGAAGTAGTTCAGTGGTAGAACATCACCTTGCCATGGTGGGGGTCGCGGGTTCGAATCCCGTCTTCCGCTTTGCCAATTCTATAATGCCGGGGTGGCGGAATTGGCAGACGCACGGGACTTAAAATCCCGCGGTTAGTGATAACCGTACCGGTTCGATCCCGGTCCTCGGCACTTCATGCACCCATAGCGCAATTGGATAGAGTGTCTGACTACGAATCAGAAGGTTGAAGGTTCGACTCCTTCTGGGTGCATTTTTCGGGAAATAGCTCAGCTTGGTAGAGCACCTGGTTTGGGACCAGGGGGTCGCAGGTTCGAATCCTGTTTTCCCGATTTGCTAATTAAATATTAGCCTTTTCGCGGTGTAGCTCAGCTGGCTAGAGCGTCCGGTTCATACCCGGGAGGTCGAGGGTTCGATCCCCCCCGCCGCGATTTACCTGGCTGTTTTGGACCTTTAGCTCAGTTGGTTAGAGCAAGCGGCTCATAACCGCCCGGTCGTAGGTTCGAGTCCTACAAGGTCCATCAATTGTTTGGTGAACACATTCACATCATGGAGGATTACCCAAGTGGCTGAAGGGGGCGGTCTTGAAAACCGCTAGGCCGTGAGAGCGACGCGAGGGTTCGAATCCCTCATCCTCCTCTTTATTATCGCGGGGTAGAGCAGTCTGGTAGCTCGTCGGGCTCATAACCCGGAGGTCGTTGGTTCAAATCCAGCCCCCGCAATTTGGTCCGTTGGTCTAGTTGGTTTAGGACGCATCCCTGTCACGGATGAGATCAC
>NZ_AZGO01000065.1:1717-9894 GCF_001435345.1 Limosilactobacillus pontis DSM 8475
TATTTAAGTCTTGCTTTGGTAAGACTTTTTCTTTTGTTTAAAAAGAAAAAACGATCAAGTCACTTGATCGTCTATTGATAAATACCAAATGAGTAGATTAACGTACGGGACGATAAATTTCGTCATAGTAGTAGTTGTCTGAGCCCATGGTGGTGAAGTTCGTCAGTGACTTGAAAGCATCACTTTCACGCCAAGCGGTTAGGTCTTCAAAGTCGTTCCAAGCCGTCAGGAGAACCAGGGTGGAACTTTCGTTGTGGTTGGCAACGGAAGTCATTAAGACACCGTTAGCAATACTTGGTGCATCGTCAACAATCTTCTCCAGACTGTTGTAGAGCAACTTTTGTCGGTCGCCATTGACCTGGAATGACTGGTAGTACAAGATACCGGCGAGGTTAGCATCCAGCGATGACTCCAGAACATTCAGGGTAACTGGTGACTTGAATACCGTTTCCTCTCCAGATAGGTCAAACAGGGCGAGCTTATTGCTATGCGTAGATGCCTGCATTAACTTGAACTGGCGATCGGGGTTATTTTTAATGATATCTTCTAAAATTTGGTGTGAGCCAAACGTAAAACTAACTTTAGTTAACACGAAGATCCCTCCTATTCAATGTATACTCTATTATTATAGTACAGTTTAGCCTAAAAGACGGATGGAAGTAGTCAATAATTAAATAAAGGTAAATTTACTTACAAAAAGTTAATAAATTTGCTGAATTCCCTTTTATCGCTTGCTATAAGATAGTATAATATTAGTTGTATTAATGAATGTTGTCGTTACTAATCTTTAAGGAGGCTTTTATTTAATGGTTATTCTCTACACGTCTCCAAGTTGTACCTCCTGCCGCAAGGCTCGTGCCTGGTTGCAGGAGCACAACATTCCATTTAAGGAACGAAATATTTTTTCTGAACCGTTATCACTTGATGAGATAAAAAACATCTTACGGATGACGGAAAATGGAACTGAGGATATTATTTCTAAGCGGTCCAAGGCTTATAAGAAGCTGAATTTGGACCTTAACGAACTGCCGATGAAGCGGCTTTTTGCCCTGATCAGCAAGAATCCAGGCCTGCTACGGCGCCCAATTATCATGGATGACAAGCGGCTGCAGGTGGGGTATAACGAGGACGAAATCCGTCGTTTCTTACCACGAAAGGTACGGGCGTTTGAGCTGGCCGAGGCTCAACGCAAGGCAGATCTGATTTAATCACTTGCGAGGCAGAAAGTGGGCTTCTCAATCTAGGACGAAGATGGTCTAGGAGGAGCGCTTAGGAAGCAAAGCCTGTTCGTGTAATTATTTGGTAAATTAGTAGTGGCTGGTGAGAAAACGTGTTTTCTCCTGGCCGCTTTCTTTTAGCTTTACTTTTTTATGATAAAGGCTTTAGAATAGTAACTAATGATTTAAATTGCGGATCTAGGAGGTGCTGCCAATGGAAATGGAACACATAAACAAAAACACGATTCGCGTCTTAATCAATAATGATGATCTGAGTGCCCGAGGAATTACCATTCTGGATCTCCTGGGTGACCACCAGCAGATTGAGGATTTCTTTTACAGCATCTTGCGTGAGGTTGACACTGACCACCAATTTCAGGACAACGATACGGTAACCTTTCAGGTAATGCCAACGGAGAAGGGGCTGGAGTTGTTTATCAGCAAGAATGATCCTAATGATCCCAATAATGATAACAGTGCTCAGATTGCTCAATACATCAAAAATAACCTGGCGCGCTCTGCCGCTGCTCAGCAGGAGGGACGGCCAAATGACGATGCGGTGCATTCGATGCCGTTGCAGCAGGCCAATGCGGGTGAGCCGCACCAGGCAAATAGCTGGCGGGTGGTTGCCTTCGACTCTTTCGAGGACCTGGTCGACTTTGCTCGCATCGCCGAGGATGAGGATGTCGTGAGTGAACTGTACAAGTATGCGGGCAAGTACTACCTGGCCCTCCAGTACTTTCAACCGGTTGAAAACGATGGCCTAGTAAAGGATAGTCTGGCCCTCGCCTATGAATATGGTAACCCGACAGCGACGACGCCGGTTTATCTGAGTGAACACGGGAAGAAGCTGATGGCTGTCTCGGCCCTGCATACGATTCGTCACTACTTCAATTAACCACAAGCGTGAGATTTATCTCGCGCTTTTTCTTTTTCCCTCCGTATATATAGGGTAGGGGGTGAGAGTGATGCTTGTTGCGATGAAGGCTGGACAGCTGGTTCTGGCCGACAATGCCCACGATAAGACTGGCTACTCTTGTCCGGGCTGTCACGAACCGGTGATCTTACGGCGGGGACGTCACAAGATTGCCCACTTTGCCCACCGACCGGGGAGTCAGTGTCAGCTTGGGGAGGGAGAGACAGCCGAACACCTCCTCGGTAAACGTCAGCTATTGCAGTGGTACCGGCAGCGGGGCGAACAGGTCGAGCTAGAGGTTTACCTGCCCCAGATCGCGCAGCGCCCAGACCTACTGCTGATAGAACGGGGACACCGAGTGGCAATCGAGTTTCAGTGTAGCCCACTGAGTCTGAAGCGGCTCCGGGAGCGTAATGCCGGTTACCGCCAGTGCGGCATTGGCTTTCATTGGCTGCTTGGTGCTCCCTACCAGCGCCGTCATCTGCAGGGACCTAAGATAGCGCAGTTCACCCAGGAAGTGGCTGGTCAGCCGGGCCTACTCTTCTGGGATACCCGTGTTGGTCGCCTGGTGGTACGGCGGGACCTAGTACGCTGCTCCTTTACTCACGGGACCGGGATGCGGCCGGTGTCTGTGGTCAAGGTCCAGACCCGCCATCTCGACAGCCTCCAGTATGGTCGTGGTGGCATTGCTGCCCGCCAGCTACTGGCTAAATTGCCGAGTCGCCGTCCGCTAGCGGCCTGTCCGTTAGTCTGTCATGATACCGTTCCAACTTGGCCGTTGCTGGATGAGCCGGTTATCATATGGCGGATCCGGGTTGTCATGGCCCTCACTCGGCTGCCGATCTTTTACTTTTGGTCGCAAGCGCGGTGGCAGGGATGGCTGATGGCAACAGTGGCAGGCCACTGGCTTGGATTTGCCTGCCTTGATCCGCACGAACTGCGCAGTGGTTTACTGGGGAACTTCACGCGGGATCTACTGCGGGAACAAATCCTGATTGCCTGCCCGGGAGGCTACGTTCTCTTTCGGCACCCACACTGGTTTGCCAGTGTTGCCGAGAAGCTAAACCTACTAGTACGGGGTGGGCTTTTGTCGGTCGGTGGATTAGAATAGGAGAAAAGGGGATGAAGATTTTGGAAAAACATACTTGCACGACACTCTTGGTGGGCAAGAAAGCAACCCTGGACGGTTCAACAATCGTCTGCCGAGAAGAGGACTACGGTAACGCCTTTGCCCCGCAGCGCTTCGTCTACGTCAAACCGGCGGATCAGCCGCGTCACTACGCCAGTAAGACAACGGACTTCACAATCGACCTGCCGGATAATCCAGTTGGCTACACGGCAACCCCGGACGCGGACAGCTCCGCGGGGGCCTTCGCGGCCGGGGGAATTAACCAGCATAACGTTGCCATGACGGGGACTGAAACGATCACGACCAATTCCCGGATCCTCGGGATTGACCCCTTCAACGCCACCGACGGAATCGGTGAGGAGGACCTGGTAACCCTGGTTCTGCCGTATATCAAGACAGCACGGGAGGGGGTAGAACGGCTGGGGAAACTGCTCGAACGCTATGGAACATATGAGTCAAATGCGATCTCGTTTGGTGACCATGACGAGGTCTGGTATATGGAGACAATTGGCGGCCACCACTGGGCTGCCGTACGAATTCCGGACGATGCCTTCGTGATTGCGCCCAACCGGCTGAACATTGCCGACTTCGACTTCAGTGCGGCCAATACCATGTGCTCGGCCGACTTAAAAGGGCTGATTGATGATAACCGGCTTAACCCGTCCCTTGATGGCCACTATAATCTGCGGCAGATTTTCGGGAGCCAGACAGTTACCGACACCCGCTACAACAATCCCCGGGCCTGGTATGTGCAGCGACAAATAAGCGTTAACCCGACCGGTCAGCCAACTGACCAGGACCTGCCCTTTATCTGTCACCCGCGGCATAAGCTATCCGTGGAAGAGATTAAGCAGTTAATGAGCTCACATTACCAGGGGACGACATTTGATCCCTATGAGCGCGACCATGCACCATACCGGTCAATCGCCCTCAACCGGAACTTGGAGCTGCACATCCTTCAGATTCGCAACCATGTACCGGACACCATTGCCGGGGTTCACTGGCTTGCCTTTGGCCCCAACGCCTTCAACACGGTGGTACCTTTTTATGCCAACGTCACTGATACCCCGGCTAGCTACCGTGATACACCCGTTGATTATGCTTCTGGCAACATGTACTGGCTGACCCACACGATTGCGGCGATCGGGGACAGCCACTATGCTAAGGCTCAGTCGATGGTTGAAGCCTATGAGCAGAAGGTAGTCGCTACTGCCCGACATATTCAGCGGACGACTGACCAACAGGTTGACCCGGCTAACCCTACAGAAGCATTAACCGCGGCCAACGAGCGGATGGCGGCCGTCGCCATGAAGGAGGCTACGGTCCTGCTGGGTAAGCTGGTTAAGGTCGCCTTTGGGGATGCAAGGCTGCAATACTAATCGCCAAATATAATGAAAAGGGACCAAAAATATCCTAACTCAAAAAATCCGAACCATAAATTTTGAGAAATCAAAATCATGGTTCGGATTTTCATTTAAGGTAAGAGAATTACGGCAATTATTTAGTTGCTTATTCCAATTTGATTGAGCCTACTTTTGAACGATCTTTAGGTCTGGCCGGTGGAATTGGGCGGCAAACTGGGCCGCACTCTGGCGGTGGTCAAGTTTATTTTCGCGGAAGACCTGGATGAGGGTCTCATAGTCGAAGTCAGCGATGAGGTAGCCATAGTCCGTCTGGTCGGTATCGAAGACGACCGCCGTAGCTGTTTGGGTGACCCCTAGTTCGGCGGCCATCTGCTGGTCCTCATGAAAGGCCTGGCGGGCGAGATTGGACTGGCGATCCTCGAGGAACATCTCCAGATCCAAGCCAGCAGCCTTAGCGACTCGTTCAGCTAACTGCCGTGAATAGTCGACCTGGTCCTTGACGATGGCGTCCTGGAGCCGTAAGAGGTAGCACCGGCCCCGTTTACGGCCTTGGAAGAGAGCGGCTTTGTAGTCTAAGATGACCTGGTAGATGGTGTCAGCAACGTGTTGACGCACGGTCAGGTCATGACTGCTAAGGTCGTACAGGCGTAAGGTATCGTTAATTGTCTGCATGTTAAACAGCGGGACAAATTGATAATTAATTTTGGCATTCAGTTCATGATCTACCCGCAAAACGTCATTTTCACAGCGGAAACAACGTATCCCCAAGGGGTTGACAAATAAATGAATCTCAAGCATCAACTGCTCCTCCGATCAAAATAACTTTAACTTGATTTGTGAACATTTTCAATTGTGGCAAAAAAAGTGCGTCTTGTAAAGTAAACTGCATCGGTCCCACCAGTTCATTAAAGTATGCTAAAATAATATTCAGATTTAACGGGAGGCTTTAATATGATTGAAAATTGGCAGCACTTCTTATTGCCATATCAACAGGCCGTCAATGAATTAAAGGTTAAGCTACGCGGGATGCGTAAGCAGTATCAAGAGCAGGGCGAGCACTCGCCGATTGAGTTCGTCACCGGCCGGGTTAAACCGGTTGACAGTATCAAGGAGAAAATGGTGCGGCGCCACGTCCATGAAGACCGGTTAGAGCAAGATATGCAAGACATTGCCGGCCTGCGGATCATGTGTCAGTTCGTTGAGGATATCTACGTCGTGGTCGACCTCTTGCGACAGCGGAGCGATATGACCATTCTGGAGGAGCGGGATTACGTCACCAATGTCAAGCCGAGTGGTTACCGGTCCTACCATATTGTGATTGAGTACCCGGTCCAGCTGGTGACGGGGGAGAAGAAGATCCTGGCCGAGATTCAGGTGCGGACCCTCGCGATGAACTTCTGGGCAACGATTGAACACTCGTTGAACTATAAGTACCAGGGGGTCTTCCCCGAGGAGCTGTCAGCCCGGCTTCAGCGCGCGGCTGAAGCGGCTTTCCGCCTGGACAATGAGATGTCGGAGATTCGTGAGGAGATCAAGGAGGCGCAGACCCTGTTCTCCCAGCGGACAGCGGCCCAACCGATAAAAGCGGATGATGAGCAGGATAAGGAGAAAAGACAGCATAATGAAAGTAGCGATTTATAACAACGAGACGGCCGAGTCCCAGCGGGTCACCAAGCTACTCCGGGCAGAGATGAAGAAGGCTGGACTGGTGTATGATCAGCAGCAGCCTGAGGTGGTCATCACGATCGGTGGAGACGGCACCCTCCTGTCGGCCTTTCATCACTATCAAAAGCAGCTTGACCGGGTACGCTTTGTCGGCATTCCCACCGGGCACCTGGGTTTCTATACCGACTGGCGTAACTTTGAGATTGATGATCTAGTCGACAGCTTGGTCCATGACAGTGGCCAATCGGTCTCCTACCCGCTGTTAGACATGCGGGCCGTCTATTCGGATGGGGTGGTGGATCACTTCACCGCCTTAAACGAGTCGACGATCCGTAACATCACCAAGACGATGGTCTGTGACGTCTACATCAACAACCAGCTCTTCGAGAATTTTAGGGGGGATGGGCTCTGCATCTCAACACCAACCGGGTCTACCGCCTACAACAAGTCGGTCGGTGGGGCAATCATGGATCCCCATAGCGTCGGCTTCCAGCTGGCCGAGATGGCATCCTTAAACAACCGGGTATTCCGGACTCTAGGCTCACCAATCATCTTCGGTGCCGATACCAAACTGATGCTGCGCCTACGGGATGTCAATGGGCACGTGCTGACCTGTGATCGGGACCAGCTCATGTTGAAGAATAAGGCCGGGCAGCGCTACCTGATGGAGCTGGCCTACCAGGTCTCAGACCAGAAGATTAACTTCGCCCGCTACCGTCACACCAACTTCTGGAACCGGGTTAAGGATTCATTCATTGGCGAGGCCCGGTAATGGAGTTTAGCTGGAAATATCAGCAGGCCGTCCCCCGACGGCTACGGTCGGCACTGCGGATGATGGGGGTGACCAGCTCTTTAATGAAGGTGGCCATCTACCACGGCGGTAAGATGCTAATTAATGGTGAAGAGAAGTGGGCGGTTGACATGGTCCAGCCCGGTGACCGTTTCTCCCTGGTCCTTCCACCCGAGGCGGGGAATGAACACGTCGAAGCCTACCCGGCACCGATTCAGATTGTTTACGAGGACCGGGACTTCCTGGTCCTGAATAAGCCGGCTGGGGTGGCAACCGTCCCTGCCCATCACGTAGCGGTACCGGACAGCCTGGTCAACCGGGTCAAGGCCTATTATCAAGACCAGGCCTATGAGAACCAGGTGATTCACGTGGCGACCCGCTTGGACAAGGATACCAGTGGACTGGTGATCTTTCCCAAGCATCGTTTTGCCCATGCCGTCCTCGACCGCCAGCTGAAGCACCACCAAGTCAAGAAAAACTACCTGGCCCTGGTCCAGGGGCAGTTGCAGGCCACTCACGGCTACGTCGATGCCCCGATCATGCGTGATCCCGAGTCGTTTGTCCAACGGATGGTCGGCGCAGGGGGCAAGGCCTCGGTTACCGAGTATTGGATTCATGACCGTAACAAGCAGGGATCGTTGGTCAAGATCCGCCTCCATACCGGACGGACCCACCAGATTCGCGTCCACTTCAGCTACTTGGGCCACCCGCTTTTCGGGGATGAAATGTACGGACAGGGGTCTGCTCTCATTGCTCGTCAGGCTCTTCACTGTTACTGGTTGCAGTTCTATAGCCCGTTTAAGGACGCCAACATCACGGTGACCGCGCCCTTACCGGCTGATATGCGGACGGCAATTGCAGCCCTCAAGCTAAATGAACCGAAAAAACAACCTGGGAAATAAGCTTCTCGGCGCCCTGTACGGCTAGCCTAGAGCGGAGGTTGACGCTGGAGGCGTCGGCCTTCGTTCGTAGTCAAATAAACTTGCTACGCTGCGCTAGACGCTAAGGGCGCGCTTACGATGCGAAGCTAGCCTATTAGATTTCCCGTAACTGCACTGTAATATTCGGAAAACTAATAGTGGCTGGTGAGAAAACA
>NZ_AZGO01000065.1:9924-77499 GCF_001435345.1 Limosilactobacillus pontis DSM 8475
AACTTTAATTACTTCCACTTCATGACGCAGACCGGCTCGGGGCAGGCGACATCCTTTTGTAGGAGGGTCAACTTACCAGTGTCCGCATCCCGCTTGTAGAGGGTGAGGTTGTCGGAGTTCTGGTTGGAGGCCAGCAGGTAGGATTCGTCCTTGCTGAGGTTGAAGTCACGCGGGAAGTCCCCCTCAGTTGAGATGGATTGGATGTGCTTGACGGTGAAGTCCGGCTGAACCGCGAAGACCGCGATCGTGTTTTCACCCCGGTTAGAGGTGTAGATGAACTTACCATCGCTGGAGAAGCGAATAGCAGCGGCCCCATTATGAGCAGTCCAGTCATCTGGAATCGTCTTGACCGTCTGAACATGGGTGAAGCTGGCGTCGGCGGCGTTGTACTTCAAAACTTCAAGCTTGCTGGATAGTTCACCGAGGACGTAGGCGTACTTACCATTCGGGTGGAAGGCGATGTGACGGGTCCCAAAACCGTCTTCACACTTATAACGGGAGACGGCGGTCAGTTTGCCATCGGCGGAGACATCGTAGACCACGAGTAGGTCCATCCCCAGGTCACAGACGACCAGCCGCTTGTCGGGGGTCAGGTCGGCGAAGTGAACGTGGGGGGCCTCCTGCTCTGGCCGTGGACCGGTAGCACCCTGGTGGGTAACAGAATCAGTCTGGGTCAGCGTGCCATCTTCGTTGATCTTGAAGACGTCGACTTTGGCGGTGTGGTAGTTGGCACTGTAGAGCAGGTGGCGTTGTTCATCAAGGCCGACGTAGGCCGGTGGGGCCCCGGCAGCGAGCACCTTACTGAGCATCTTGGCGTTGTCGTCCTTCAGGGAGTAGGAAGCGACCCCGCCCTGGTCATCAATTTGCTTGATGGCGTAGACTCGATCATTGCTGCCGACTTGCAGGTAGGCGGGCTTTTGTGACGGGATGGCCAGGCGGACGTTGGTCAGCTTACCAGCGTCGTCATCGAGGGTGACGGCGTAGACCCCCTTGCTGTCCTTCTTAGTATAGGTTCCAATTAGAAAATTCTCTTCCACGATGGGATTCCTCCTTTGAAAATGCTTACTTATATGATAACAAAATTATGGCTATGGTAAACTATTAATATTGAGAAAAATGAAAAGGACGGATCGACGTGAAGAAAATTGAAAAGCAGCGGCAGTTTGTAAGGGCGCACCTGGACCTTTTCCGGTGCCCAACCTGTCAGGAACCCTTTGTCCAGCTGGAGGAGAACAGTATTGTTTGTGGTCGGGGGCACCGAATTGACTTTAACAAACACGGTTACCTCCATTTCCTGAAGGGGGCCGCAGATACGGAATACGGGCGGGAGATGTTTCTGGCCCGCCGCCAGCTCCTGGACGCGGGCCTGTTCAAACCGATTATTCAGGCGGTTGCCGAGCGATTATCCCAGCGTCCCCTGAAAATTCTGGATGTCGGTACGGGGGAGGGAACCCCACTTGCTCAACTGGCAACGTTGCGGGCCGGTCAAGGTGACTCCCTGCTGGGTTTTGACATTGCCAAGGCCGGGGTGATCCTGGCCACCCAGTTGGACCTGGACGCCTTCTTCTGTGTGGCCGACCTCCGCCAGCTACCCTTCAATGACCAGGCCTTCGACACCGTGATCGAGCTCTTCTCACCGTCAGACTACGCGGAGTTTAACCGGGTGCTGGCTCCAGATGGAACCCTAGTCAAGGTGATTCCCAATGCTGACTACCTGGTCGAACTCCGTCACTTACTCTATAGTCAGGATGACCAGCATGCCCACTACGATAACTCTCGGGTCAGGGAGCTCTTTGCTCGGCACTATCCGGATAGCCAGGTGCAGCGGGTCCGCTACCGTTTTGCTCTACCGGCAGGGATGGCAGCGGCCCTGGTTGAGATGACACCACTGCATTGGGGAAGGGGCGCCAAGCAGCTGACGGCTAGTGAATTGGCTGGTCTGCAGGCGGTAACCGTCGATGTTTCCCTGCTGATTGCTAAGAAATCTTAATAAAATGTTTGCACAAGCGACAAAATGATGCTAAAGTAACATAGAGAAATCGTTTGGCAGTTGACATCGAACCAATTCGTTGGTAACTGCCAAATAGCACTTCATTAAAGCAGCGTTTCGCCGTGCCCACACCGAGACCCTGCTTTTTTTATATTCTGAGGAGTTTTAACAATGACCAATCATATCGTACTGTTTGAACCACTTTTTCCCGCCAATACGGGTAATATCGCCCGGACCTGCGCCGGTACTAATACGGAGCTGCACCTGATCCGGCCGCTGGGCTTCTCGACCGACGACAAACACATGAAGCGGGCCGGGCTGGATTACTGGGACAAGGTCAAGATTACCTACCACGATGACCTGCAGGACTTTGTTGCCAGCGTAGCGGACATCAGCAAGCTCTACCTAGTCTCCAAGTTTGCCAGCCGTGACTACACAGACGTCGACTACACCAGCGCGGGTGATCATTACTTCCTGTTTGGCAAGGAGACGACCGGCCTGCCCGAACAATTCATGCGGCGCTACCCGGAAAATACCATCCGGATCCCGCAAAATGATGACAATATTCGGGCGCTCAACCTCTCAAACAGTGCCGCCATTGTCATCTACGAGGCCTTGCGCCAGCAGAGTTTTCCGGGACTGGCCCGGGTTCACACCTATCACTTTGACAAACTGAAGTAGCGAGGGGAGGGCGTATGGCACAGCGAAAGAAAATAAGCAAGCGGCGCCGTCCGCGGCGTAGTTCAAGCGCTAAGCAGCACCGCCTCATTAACAACCTGGTTGGGCTCATTGTGGCCCTCTTGATGCTAGTGGGATTATTTAAGCTCGGGGCCCTGGGAGCACTCATCCAGGGGATCTTCAAGCTCTTGGTGGGGGCAAGTTACCCGGTATTGATGCTGGTTGTCCTCCTCTATGGGCTTGGCTTTGCCCTTTATGCACGGTGGCTGCGCTTCGGCCCACGGCGGATCGTTGGGGTGGTGGTTTGCTATCTCGGTCTATTGATTTGGCTGCACGTCCTGATGATGAACCAGCTAAACGTTCACGCTAAGATTCCGGTGGTCACCTGGAGTAACCTGAGTAAGGCAATTCTCAATGGCGACAGCACGCTGCCGATCGGTGGGGGGATGGCGGGTGCTTACCTCTACACTGCCTGTGACGTCCTGGTTGACCGGGTTGGCACCGCGGTCTTTGCCTGGCTGCTAATGATCTGTGGGGTGGTGATCTTCTTTGCCCTGCCGTGGCGGGATTCTCTCCGGCTCTGTGGTCAGCTGGTTCAGCGCTTGGCGCGGGCCCTGCATACCGGAGGGCAGGAGCTGTCGGCCAAGGTGAAGCAGCCGGGGGTGACCACCCCGACAGCGCCAGCCCCGGGCCCATCGTTGGGTAAAAAGGTGCAGGACTTCTTCAAAGACGATGACGATAATCAGGCACCATCACCGGCGATGTCCGCCCCTGCTCCACAACCCACCACGCCGGTGACCGAGCCCAAGATCACAGTGGCTAGTGACCACCAGGAGAAGACGACGCCAGAGAGTGCAAAGGACAACGAGCGGCCGGAACTTTCCCTGGCTGGGGTTTCCGCCCAGGCGGATAAGGATTATCAGCTGCCGCCGCTGACCTTGTTGAGTAAGGTCAAGGCGACTGACCAGCAGGCCGACCTGAAGAATATCAAGAAGAACACCCAGCTCCTGCAGAAAACGCTGAAGTCCTTCAACGTTGACGCAACGGTTGAAAATGTTAACCTAGGACCGTCCGTTACCAAGTACGAGCTGCGGCCGGCCGTAGGTGTCAAGGTCAGCCGGATTACCCATCTGGCGGATGACCTAGCCCTGGCCCTGGCCGCCAAGGACATTCGGATCGAGGCCCCAATTCCCGGTAAGTCGTTGATCGGGATTGAGGTGCCAAATCAGCAGGTCGCCACCGTTGGCTTCCGCGACATGTTCGAGGCAGCACCCCAGGACGATAGCCCGATGAACGTGCCCCTTGGTCGAACCGTCACCGGGGACGTTGAGATGGCCGACCTGACCAAGATGCCCCACCTGCTGATCGCCGGGGCGACCGGGAGCGGGAAGTCGGTGGCCATCAACGTTATCCTGACGAGCATCTTGCTTAAGGCCAAGCCTCACCAGGTGAAAATGCTCTTAATCGACCCGAAGAAGGTTGAATTGAGCGTCTACAACGACATTCCCCACCTACTCAGTCCGGTGGTTTCCGAACCTAAGAAGGCTGCCCGGGCCCTGGCCAAGGTGGTGGCGGAGATGGAACGGCGCTACGAGCTGTTTGCTAAGTTTGGGGTGCGCAACCTCAAGGGTTATAACCACCTGGTTCAGCAGCAAAATACCGCCCACCCGGATGACCAGCAGCCATCACTACCCCTGGTCCTGGTGGTCGTTGATGAGTTGGCGGACCTGATGATGACGGTCTCCAATGATGTTGAGGATGCAATCGTCCGGATTGCCCAGATGGGGCGGGCCGCCGGAATTCATATGATTCTGGCGACGCAGCGACCATCCGTCGACGTCATCACTGGTCTAATCAAGGCCAACGTGCCGTCCCGGATTGCCTTTGCCGTTTCCAGCGGGGTTGATTCCCGAACCATCTTAGATGCCAACGGGGCCGAGAAGTTACTCGGTCGTGGGGATATGCTGTTTGAACCGATTGACCAGAACAAGCCAGTTCGGGTCCAGGGGGCTTTTATCTCCGATCATGATGTGGAGGCCGTGGTGGACTTCATCAAGCAGGAGCGACCGGCCGAATATGACCAGCAGATGGTGGTCAGCGACTCCGAGATGGCTGCGGAGGCCGAAAAAGAGGACGAAGATCCCCTCTTCAAGGAGGCACTCGACTTTGTAGTTCAGGAGCAGCGGGCCTCGACTTCACTGATCCAACGACGTTTTCGGATTGGTTACAACCGGGCGGCGCGGATTGTTGACGATATGGCGCAGCGCGGCTACGTCAGTCCGGCTAACGGCTCCAAGCCACGCGAGGTTTATAAGAAGCCTGATCAACTGGAGCAAAAATAAAAGAAGCGTGGCTGGGAGAAAACTTTGTTTTCTCACCAGCCACGTTTAGTTTTCCGAATATTACAGTGCAGTTACGGGAAACCTAATAGGCTAGCTTCGCGTCGTAAGCGCGCCCTTAGCGTCTAGCTACGAACGAAGGCCGACGCCTCTAGCGTCAACCTCCGTTCTAGGCTAGCCGTACAGGGCGCCGAGAAGCTTATTTCCCAGCCTCCTTCTTTTTTAACGTTAGATGAGGTTCAATGCGGCGACCGCACTGAAGATGAGGGATCCCAGCATCGCAATCAGCATTAACCAGATGGCGACCATGGTGATCTTTTGGAAACGTGTCTTCTTTTTCCGTTGCATAATCCTTAACCGCCTTTCACGATTGTTAACTCCTAGTAGTGTACCGCATTTTGCGGCCGTCTTTCAAACGGAATACTAAATTTATGGTAGACTTAAGACAATGAATTTTGAAGGTGGTTAAAAAAGTGTTGGTTGACTATCATCGTATCTTAATGCAGCTGGCGATTGTTATTTTGCTGGCGGTAGTGACCCGGCTGCTGCAACGGTTCAGCCGGGGGCGCCGGATGAAACAGATCTGCGGCTACGTCTGGGTGACGGTTCTCTGGGGGATGAGCATTACTAATCTAGGACCATACTGGTTTGCCTATCCGATGGCCCTTTGGATGATCCTGGCCCTGGTTCTGATTTTCATTCAGTTGATCCATAACCATGAGTTCATTTATCGGCGGCCCTGGCCAGTCTTCTGGCACGGGTCCTTGCTGTATGCGGTGGTGGTGTTTATCGCCTCACTGTTCAGCGGAAAACTGCCATTGATTTAATAAATTAATAATTAATAACTATTAAATAAGGTAGCGGAAATCGGACAATTTCCGTTATTTTTTTATTATAATAAAATTCTAAAATATCGTGGTGAGAAGTGGGGGATTGTGGTAGACTTGTCCTATAAAGTGGTTAAAGGGGATGATTGGCTTGTTGATGGGTGAATATCAGCACACGCTTGACACCAAACAACGGCTGATCATCCCGGCTAAGTTCCGCGATCAGCTCGGTGGTCAGTTCGTGGTTACCCGGGGATTAGACGGGTGCCTATTTGGCTACCCGATGGCTGAATGGCGAGCCCTTGAGGAGAAACTAAAGACGTTGCCACTGACCAAGCGGGATGCCCGGGCATTTGTCCGTTTCCTCTATTCCGCCGCGACCGTCTGTGTGATCGATAAGCAGGGACGGATCAACATCCCCGACCCGCTGTGCCAGTATGCTAAGTTAAGTAAGAAGTGCATGGTGGTGGGGGTTTCTAACCGTCTGGAGATCTGGGACTGTGATCGTTGGAATGAATACAATAGCACCACCGCAGATAATTTTGACGAGATTGCTGAGGACCTAAACATTGATTTTTAATTTAAAGGGAGGGCAAGTTGATGGCAGAATTTAAGCACGTAACGGTTTTACTTCATGAGGCCGTGGCAGGATTAAATCTGCAACCAACTGGCACCTACGTTGATGCAACCCTTGGTGGTGGTGGTCACTCTGGCGAGATCCTAAAGCAGTTGACCACCGGCCACCTTTATTCGTTTGACCAGGACAAGACCGCGATTGAATATAATCAGGAACACCTGGCACCGACCCTGGCGGCAGGGAAACTGACCCTGGTGGAGGACAATTTCCGTCACCTCAAGGCGGCCCTGACTGCACGGGGAGTAACGAGCATCGACGGAATTGTCTATGACCTTGGGGTGTCGTCACCACAGTTTGACGACGGTGCCCGGGGATTTAGCTACCAGCACGACGCTCCCTTGGACATGCGGATGAACCAGGAGCAATCGCTGTCAGCGATGCAAGTGGTCAACGAGTGGCCATATGAGCGGCTAGTGAAGATTCTTTACCGGTATGGTGAGGAGCGCTTTGCCAAGCAGATTGCACGTAAGATTGAGCAGCGGCGGGCGCATCGGCCAATCCAGACGACCTTTGAACTGGTGGATGTCATCAAGGAAGCTATTCCGGCGGCAGCGCGGCGGCATGGTGGGCACCCAGCCAAGAAGAGCTTTCAGGCTATCCGGATCGCCGTCAACGACGAGCTGGGCGCCCTTGAGGAGTCACTTGAACAGGCCCTCGACCTCCTAAATGTTCATGGCCGGATCAGCGTGATCACCTTCCAGTCATTAGAAGACCGGCTGGTGAAGACGATGTTTCGGGAAAAGACTTCACTGAGTGCTGACCTGCCCCAGGGCCTACCGGTAATTCCGGCCGGGATGGAGCCCCATTTCAAACTAGTAAATAAGAAGCCAATTCTTCCTAGTGCTCGCGAATTAGCTGATAATCACCGAGCACACAGCGCTAAATTGCGGATTATCGAGAAAGTCAAATAAAGGAAAGAGTGATTAAAGTGGTTTCAAATACTGCACGAGAATTATCAAACGAGCAAGCGACACGACCGGCTCAACAGGCGCACCCAGTTGGGGTTGTCAAGGTAGCCTGGTCGCCCTTTGAACGTTCGCTAATGTTTGTCGGCAGTATTGTGACCCTGTGCTTAGTCATTACCTTATTATCGACGAAGGTGACGATGAATAGTCGTCAGCACCACTTGCAAGACCTGCAGAATCAAATCACCCGGGTGAAGAATTCTAATACGAGTGCCCACCAGGAGATTGCCGAACTGACCAGCCAGTCCAACCTCAAGGCCGCGGCACACAAGTATGGCCTATCCGATAAAATCTCGAATGTAAGGAACATTAACAAATAATGAATAAGATGCCACGACGAACGAAAAACAAGTTGAATAATAAAAACCGCGGAACATTTGGTAAATGGTTGTTCATGATCACGGTTGCGTTATTCGTCTTGTTTATCGTTCGTTTTGCGTATATTGCGATTAACAAGGATGTTCAGCACGTTAACCTTCAATCAAAGGCGGAGCAGATCTACACCCAGCGCCAGGTAATTCAAGCCAAGCGGGGAACGATCTATGATGCCGAAGGTAACCAGCTGGCTAGCGATACTAGCAATTATACGCTCTATGCCGTGGTTGATCGCAACCAGCGTTCCAACACCGGCAGGCCACTTTATGTGACGAATAAGAAGAAGACGGCCAAGGTGCTGGCACGCTATATCAACCTGTCACCCGCTAAAATTGAGAAGATCCTGACGACTAACCGGCAGACCTATCAGGTCGAATTTGGGGCGGCGGGGAGTCACCTATCCGTGGCGACCATGCAGAAAATCAAGAGTCACCACCTACCGGGGATCAACTTTGTGGCGACCCCGGCCCGCCAGTATCCAGAGGGGGAGTTTGCCTCTCAGCTGATTGGGATGGCTAACCCCAAGACCGATCCAAAGGTTCCTGGGGGGACTACCCTGGTGGGTCAGCTCGGCCTGGAGGGCTACTTCAATAAGCAGCTGACCGGAGTTAACGGGATCCGGCAGGATAAGCAGGATGTTTACGGCTACCAGCTGGCCAACTCTAAGGCGACAATGAAAAAAGCCGTTAATGGTGATGATGTTCGGACCACCCTAGACCCGCAGACCCAGCACTTCCTTGAAAGTAAGGTCAATAAGGTCTATGAACATTCACGGGCCAACGCGATGACGGCCGTCGTGATGGAGGCCAAGACCGGTAAGATCATTGCGGCCACCCAACGGCCGACATTACGTTCTAAAAAGGACCCGGTCTGGCGCAACATGCTGGTCCAGGATGCTTATGAACCAGGTTCGACGATGAAGATTCTGGCCCTGAGTGCGGCGATTGACTCTGGTCACTTCGACCCCAACGGAACCTTTAATTCTGGAACCTGGTCGATGGGTGGTGGTAAAATCACCGACTGGTCATCCGGTGGCTGGGGTGTAATTACCTATAAGGACGCCTTTGACCTGTCCAGTAACGTCGGTTTTGCTCACCTGGAACAGAATATGGGTGCCGATACCTGGTATAAGTACATCAAGCGCTTTGGCCTATTAAAGAAGGTCAACGTGGTTGGGATGGGAAATGAGGTCGCCGGATTCACCCAGTTCAAGGGAATCCTGGAGCAGGCTAACACCGCCTTTGGTCAGGGGATTACAGTAAATGTGATGCAGATGATGCAGGCATTTACGGCAGTTGCCAACCATGGTAAGATGATGCGGCCTTACTTTGTTTCTAAGGTGACGAACAGTGACGGTCAGGTGGTCAAACGAGTCAAGACAACCGAGGTCGGTCACCCGATCAAGAGCCAGACCGCCCATAAGGTCCTTGACCTGATGCAGGGAGTTGTTTACGACCAGAAGGGACTCGGCCATGCCTATCAGATCAAGGGCCACCGGATTGCTGCTAAGACCGGGACCGCCCAGATCGGTGGGGCCAACGGGTACAGTAATGGTGATACCAATTACCTCTACTCGATGGTTGGGATGGCACCGGCCGAGAATCCCCAGTACATTATCTACATTACCCTGCGCCAGCCACAGAACATCAACCCGCAGCCAGCTGATCAGATTGCCGAAGTCTTCAACCCAACGATGAAGATGCTGCTCAACCGGCGGAGTGCTAGCAAGAAGGCTGCCCACAGCAAGGTCACTGTGCCATCCGTTGTCGGTCACACCAGCCAGGCCGCCAGCGATGAACTAAGCGCTCGCCGCCTCCAGCCGGTCCTGATCGGTAGTGGCAAGAAGGTCAAGCAACAATCACAAGCGGGTGGTCAGCAGGTGTTGGTCAACCAGCGGGTTATCCTGGATACCGGTGGTCGCGTCAAGATGCCAGACCTGACCGGCTGGAGCGCTGCCGACGTTGAGGAACTCGCCCAGTTGCTGCACCTACAACTCAGTGAACAGGGTGACGGCTATGTCGACTCGCAGAGTATCAAGGCTAACGCGTCAATCAATAAGAACCAAACCTTGGTTGTTAAATATAAAGCAAAGAACTAATTGGAGGACACTATGAATTTATTGACAGCTATTCTGACGGTAATCAGTGCGTTTGCGATTACCTTTTTCCTGATGCCATCACTAATTCGCTATTTTCGGGCCAAGAAAGAGGGCCAGCAGATCAGAAAGGAAGGACCAACCTGGCACGCCAAGAAGGCTGGGACCCCAACGATGGGGGGACTCCTCTTCATCATCTCGGCAGTGATCACCATTCTCTGGGTGGCGGTCTGGCAGGGGATGGTTACCAACACCCTCTGGGCCCTCCTCTTTATCCTGGTCGTTTACGGTCTGATCGGGATGTGGGACGACAGTATTAAAATTTTTCACCACCAAAATGAGGGCTTCAAGGCATGGCAGAAGGCCCTCTGTCAGGTTATTGCAGCGATGACCTTCACGGTGATCTACCAGCACGAAGGTTTCTGGATGGGCTTTGGCACCAGTCAAATCGGCTGGTGGTTTGGCCTATTCATTATCTTCTGGATCGTTGGTTTCTCTAACGCGGTCAACCTGACCGATGGCCTCGATGGCCTGGTCAGTGGCCTGTCGATTATCTCTTTTGCCGCCTATCTGATCATTGCCCTGATCGACATCAACCAGCCTGGTTATCCTGAGGTAGCCCTGTTCTGTCTGGCGATGATCGGGACGCTGGTGGGCTTCTTCCCGTATAATCACAAGCCAGCCAATATTTTCATGGGTGACATGGGGTCGCTGGCAATTGGGGCCTCCCTGGCAGCGGTATCCTTGCTACTGCACCACGAATGGTCCCTGCTGGTTATCGGGATCGTTTACGTTTGCGAGACGGCCAGTGTTATGCTGCAGGTGGCGTCATTCAAGCTGACTGGTAAGCGGATCTTCAAGATGAGTCCAATCCACCACCACTTCGAACTTTGTGGCTGGAGTGAATGGAAGATTGATATTGTCTTTTGGATCGTTGGTCTGATCGGTGCCATTGTTGCCGTAAGTTGGATTTTAATTGCAGGCTAATTTCAGATTAAGAGAGGGAACATCCGATGAAGAAGATTAGTAAGTATCAAGGCAAGAAGGTTCTGGTAATGGGCTTTGGAATTAGTGGGATTAACGCAGCCCACCTGCTCGTCAAGCTCGGAGCCACGGTAACGGCCAATGACCAGCAGACACCTAAGGACCCGAAGGTGGTTGCCGACCTGGAAAACGACGGCATTAAGGTTATCACCGGTTCCAACCCGGTCAGCCTGGCCGATGAGGGATTTGATATTGTGGTGAAGAACCCCGGAATCCCGTACGATAATCCGCTGGTTGCCAAGTTTGTTGAGCAGGGCACGCCGATCATTACCGAGGCTGAACTCGGCTGGGAGATCTTTGATGGCCACCTGGTTAGCGTTACCGGGAGTAACGGGAAGACGACCACCACGACTTTGACCCAGCTGATGTTGGCTAAGAGCTCCAGTCACAATGTTAAGTACGCGGGGAACATCGGTGTGTCCTTCAGCAAGGTTGCCGAGGGGATGGGGCCCGACGATACCCTGGTCACTGAGCTATCCAGCTTCCAGCTGCTTGGCTGCCCGACCATCCACCCGCGCATTGCCATCATCACCAATATTTTCTCCAACCACCTGGACTACCACAAGACCCGGGAGAACTACATTAACGCTAAGCTCAACATCACCCGGAACCAGACCAAGGATGATTTCCTGATCATGAACTGGGACCGCGACGAGTGGCAAGAGATTGCCCGGCGTTCCCAGGCGACAATCGTACCGTTCTCCCGGCTTAACAAGAGCCATGAGGGGGCTTATGAAGAGGACGGGATGATCTGCTGGCGTGGTGAACAAATCATGAAGGCAAGGGATATTCGGTTGATCGGTCCCCAGAACGTCGAGAACGCCCTGGCCGCCATCGCCGCTGCCAAGCTTAGTGGGGTATCAAACGAAGACATCATCAGTGTCCTAACAACCTTTGGTGGGGTTCGGCACCGCCTTCAGTACGTCATGGAATACCAGGATCGCCTGTTTTACAACGATTCCAAGTCAACCGATATTGAGGCCACCGAGGTTGCCCTGCAGGGGTTTGATCGTCCGGTGATCCTCCTCGCCGGGGGCCTGGACCGTGGTTATACCTTTGAACGACTGGTACCGTACTTTAAGAAGCACGTCAAGGCAATCATCGTCTTCGGTCAGTGCAAGGACAAGATGAAGGATGCCGCAAAGCAGGCTGGTATCCCGACGATTCTGGAGAGTGAGAATGCCATCACCGCGGTTCCGGCGGCCTGGGAGGTCAGTGAACCCGGGGATGTAATCCTGCTGTCACCGGCCAACGCCAGCTGGGACCAGTTCCCGAGTTTTGAGGTACGCGGGGACCGGTTCATTGAAGCCGTTGAGAAGTTAACGAATCAAAAGGAGAAGTAAAAATGCGGTTACTTGTATCTGGTGGGGGCACCGGTGGTCATATCTATCCGGCGCTGGCCCTGATTGAACGTTTGAAACAGGTGGAACCCGATACGGAGGTCCTCTATGTTGGAACCACCCGGGGGTTGGAGAATAAGATTGTCCCCGATGCGGGCATTAAACTGGAGACCATGCATATGCAGGGCTTTAAGCGTTCCCTTTCCCTGGATAATTTCAAGACCATTTATTTATTCCTGCATTCGGTTCACCATGCTAAGAAGATCATTCGCGACTTCAAACCCGATGTCGTCCTTGGTACGGGGGGCTATGTCAGTGGGGCGGTCCTGTATGCGGCAGCCAAACACCATGTTCCAACGGTTATCCACGAGCAAAACAGCGTGGTGGGGGTCACCAACAAGTTCCTCAGCCGCTATGTTGACCAGATTGCGATCGCCTTTGCGGCGGCGCGTGACCAGTTCCCGACTGATAAGGTAACAATGGTGGGAAACCCACGGGCTCAACAGGTGGCAGCCCAGGCCGACAGTGACTTCTCCTGGACCAGCTATGGCCTCAGAGATGACGTGCCAACCCTGATGATCTTTGGTGGAAGCCAGGGGGCCCCGAAGATCAACCAGGCAGTCGTGGATGCCATTCCCGAGTTTAGTAAGCGCGACTACCAGGTGATCTTTGCCACCGGGCAGAAGCGTTATGACCATGTCAAGGAGCAGCTGGGTGACACCAAGATTGGCACCAACGTTAAGGTCGTCCCATATATCAAGGACATGCCGGCCAAGATGCCCCGGGTAGCAGCCCTGGTTTCCCGGGCGGGGGCGACGACCATTGCCGAGGTTACCGCTTTGGGTGTGCCTACCATCTTGATCCCAAGCCCGTACGTCACGGCCAACCACCAGGTGAAGAACGCCCAGGCCCTGGTCAAGAACAATGCGGCCGCCATGATCACCGAGGACAAGCTGGACGCCAAGTCATTACTCTTACAGGCGGATCGGATCATGGAAAATGACGACCTGCGGGCTAAGATGTCAGCAGCGTCCAAGAAGATGGGACGCCCCGATGCGGCCGATCGACTGATTAAGGTCCTGCACCAGGCAATGGATGAACACAGGTAAGAAGTGAGGAGGGCGGCTGAAGATGACAAGGGATCACTATGTCTCTGAACACCAGCGTTACGCCAAGCGGCTGGCAGAGCTGGAGGAACGAAGCCGTCAGGCACACCAGCAACGTCAGCAGCCAAATAAGAAGCACATTAGCAAACGGTTGCCGCGCCTGCGTCACCACCACTACCGCAAGAACGGTGAGCGCGTGTTCAAACTAGTCCTGGTGTTTGGCCTTGTCCTCCTGCTGATGGCCTATATCATCTCACCACTGAGCAAGCTTTCATCCGTGAAGGTGGTTGGCAACAAGGAGTTGACGGCCACAAACGTTGAGGACGCGGTGAAGGTGTACCCGGGGCGTTTTATCTGGGGTGTCTACTTGAACAGGGGCAAGCTCTGTCGGCAGGCCCGGGTGACCCAACCCCGGATTGCCAGTGCCAAGATCAGGGTTACCGGGTTACAGAGCATGACGGTCACAGTCCAGGAGAATCCGCTACTTGGGACTGCCCGGCTCGGTAAACAGGTATACGCCGTGTTGGCCGATGGACACCTGCAGGTAACCACGATGGATAGCACGGGGATCGACTATCGGCAGTTCAACGGTCACCGCGCTGATCTTCAGCTGGTTGCTCGCCAGATAGGTAAACTAAAGCCAGCAATTCGTAGCGGGATTTCGGCGATCGTCTATCAGCCTACTAAGCAGATGCCAAACCGGATTGTTTTGTACATGCGTGATGGCAATACGGTCCTGGCCAACAAGAACACGGTGGGCACGAAGATGGCCTACTACCCTGGTATTGCGGCAAACATGAAGCAAAATGGGGTTGTTGACCTGCAAGTGGGGGCCTTTTCCTACGATTATGGTGCAAAGGATAAGTGATAAAATTTGAAAAGCTTGTAACAATCCATTTGAGAGTAGGATTAACTGTGGTAAAATCTTTATTAGGTCAACATTAAATTACGAAAAAAATAATTTAGTATAATAGTTTTAGGAGGGTTCCGACCAGATGAATAATTCAGAAGTTTATGTTGGATTAGATATTGGAACCACCTCGATCAAGGCAATGGTCTGTGAAAATGTAAAGGGACAACTGAAGGTCATCAGTGTTGGCGTTGTACCTTCGGCTGGTCTGAATCGTGGCGTGATTGTTGATATCGATAAAACCGCTCGTGCAATTTTTCAAGCTGTTAAGAAGGCCGAGGCAAGGTCCAATATCGATATTAAGAATGTTGTCGTGGGGTTGCCGGCAAACTATCTCCAGATGCAGCGGGTCCACGGTTCAATCACGATTGCCTCACAGGGTCAGTCGCGCGAGATCACTGACCGTGACGTGATTGACGTTGCCAAGGAGACGTTGACTCAGAGCATCTCACCCGAGTTAGCGGTCCTTGATTTGATTCCAACCGAGTTCACGGTGGACGGGTTTAATGGTATTAAGGATCCCCGTGGGATGGTTGGTGTCCGTCTCGAAATGAAAGGGACCCTGTATACCGGACCTAAAACTATTATTCATAACACAAAGAAGGCCGTTCAGCAGGCCGGCTATGGCATCCGCGACTTCGTGATCGCGCCGATTGCCACCGGCTTTACCCTCCTCAACGATGGTGAGCAGTACTTTGGGACGGTGGTCATCGACCTTGGTGGTGGCCAGACGACGACCAGCATCATCCATGATCACCAGCTTAAGTATACCTTCGTCGATCCCGAGGGTGGCCAGTACGTCACGAGAGATATCTCGACGGTACTCAACACCTCCCTGCGCAATGCTGAGCGACTAAAGCTCGACCATGGTTATGCCATGGCTAATTTGACCAAGGCTGACGCCCAGGTCGATGTCCCAGTCGTGGGTGAAAATACCCCACAGCAGTTTTCGGAAGAGTACCTGGCTGAGATCATTGAGGCCCGGGTTCGCCAGATCCTCGAGCGGAGTGTTCAACGTTTGCATGCCATTCACGCTCCACGGCTGCCCGGCGGGGTGGTTCTGGTCGGTGGTGGTGCCTCACTACCGGGAATCGTCCAGCTGGCTCAGCAGTACTTCAAGGAGAGTGTCAAGGTCTACCAGCCTGAACAGATGGGGGTTCGTTATCCTCGCTACTCACTGGCCCTGGCACTGACCATGTACGAGAGTCAGCTGACGGACGTTGACCGTCTTATCAAGCAGACCCTGCAACAGACGGACCTGATCACCAGCCCACACGAAACGGCGGTCAAGCCACGTCCTGCCCAGGCCAACAAAGGGCAGTGGACCGCTACACCGACTCAGCCTAGCACGGCCAACCAGGCGGTGGAAAAGAAGCCGGCGCACGCTAAAAAGAATAAGAGCCACTCGATTGGCAACCGCTTTAAGAGTATGTTTAACAACTTATTCGATTAATATTCACGGAGGAACAGCTGTATGGACAACAACGAAACAAACACTATGGAAAACGAATTTGCCGGTGCACGGATTAAGGTAATTGGTGTTGGTGGCGGTGGCGGTAACGCCGTCAACCGGATGATCAGTGAAAAGGTACAGGGGGTTGACTTTATCGTGGCCAACACGGACCTGCAGGCCCTAAACGCTTCGCAGGCTCCAACCAAGATTCAATTGGGCCCTAAGCTGACCAAGGGCCTGGGTGCCGGTTCCAACCCTGAAGTTGGTGATAAGGCGGCCCAGGAGAGTGAAGAACAGATTCAAAAGGCGCTTGAGGGTGCTGACATGGTCTTCATCACTGCCGGAATGGGCGGTGGTACCGGGACCGGTGCCGCCCCGGTCATTGCCAAGATCGCTAAGGACAGCGGCGCCCTGACGGTGGGGGTTGTCACCCGGCCATTCTCCTTTGAGGGACCACGGCGCTCTAAGTTTGCTACCGATGGTCTTGAGGAACTCAAGTCCAACGTCGACACGCTGATCATTGTGGCTAACAACCGTCTGCTGGAGATGATCGACAAGAAGACGCCAATGATGGAAGCCTTCAAGGAAGCCGATAACGTCCTGCGGCAGGGTGTTCAAGGGATCTCTGACCTGATTGTGACGCCAGGTTACATCAACCTGGACTTTGCCGACATTAAGACCTTGATGTCCAACCAGGGGGCAGCCCTGATGGGGGTTGGTAACTCTACCGGCGAAAACCGGGCCACTGAGGCTACTAAGAAGGCCATCTCCTCACCACTCTTGGAAGTATCCATCAATGGTGCCCAGCACGTTCTGATGGACATCACGGGAGGCAAGGACCTGTCAATGTTTGAGGCCCAGGAAGCTTCCGACGTCATCCGTCAAGCAGCAGGGACCGACGTTGACATTGCCTTTGGGATGTCCCTCAACGAGAAGATGGGTGATGAGGTTCGGGTAACCGTGATTGCCACGGGAATCGACAAGAAGAAGTCATCTAATCCTAGCCAGCACCAGCAAACGATGGCGCAAAGTGCGGCCCCACAGAGTGTCGCTCCATCGCAACCAACGGAAGCGGCTAAGGAGCAGGACCCGTTTGACAACTGGAGTGACCCAACGGCGGGCAACACGGCAGCTCAACCGGGTTCAGCAGCGGATAGCAGCTTTGC
Source organism: Limosilactobacillus pontis DSM 8475 (assembly GCF_001435345.1). Lineage (GTDB taxonomy): Bacteria > Bacillota > Bacilli > Lactobacillales > Lactobacillaceae > Limosilactobacillus > Limosilactobacillus pontis. The sequence continues at coordinate 26,850 of NZ_AZGO01000065.1, forward strand.
GCACGTTGATAAGCCGGAATTCAATGTATTCAATGATGATACCGCTAGTTCGGATGATAGCGATGACGACAACCTGTCAACCCCACCTTTCTTCAAGAACCGGCGTAAATAAGGGATTAACGGGGGCATCTAATTGCACCCGTTTTAGTATATTCTGTGGATTAAAGGAGGAATTAGTATGGCACTTTTCAAGAGCCTGTTCGGTGACGATGACGCTGCCCAGGATGAATACTACGATGATGAGGCGCCAGCTCAACAGTCTGGGCGACGCAACAACGTCGTTTCTATCCGCCAGGCCAAGCAGGAGACCCGGCTCAGTCAGATTTCTCTGTACGAACCGCGCTTGTATGCTGATGTTCGCCAGATTGCGACGCAGCTGCTTGATGGCCGGGCGGTGATCGTTAACTTCACCCAGATGGATAACGACAACGCTAAGCGGGTAGTTGACTTCCTAAACGGGGCCACCTTTGCGATTGATGGTGGGATTAAACGGATTGGCAAGGAGATCTTCCTCTGTACACCGAAGAATTACGAGGTTTCCGGTAACCTGTCTGACAGCCTGAAGATGGATAACAGCAACCTGCCAAATTAAGGAGCGAAGCGATGTTAGGATACATATTCTGGTGCCTGAACTGGCTGATCAACGCCTATATCCTGGTGATCGTGGTCTGGTGTCTCTTGTCATGGTTCCCGATTTCTCGGGACACGCGGCTGGGTGAGATTATTAATCGGCTGGTTGAACCCTATATGCACTGGTTCGACTTCATCCCACCGTTGGGCGGTATCAGTTTCGCACCGGTTGTGGCCATTATTGTCTTGTACCTGGTGCAGGACGGACTGGCCTTCTTGGCACACCTGATCTAGTGGGTAGGGACCAGCATGGATAGTGAAAACATTAAACAGCATTTTCGCCCGGAAGAGGCCCCGTTGATCGACCAGGTCAACGATTGGGTAGCCACGGCAACCAGACAGTACCGGCCCGTCTTGACCGCCTTCTTGAACCCCCGTCAACGCTACATTGCCCAGACGATTGCCAACCGGGTCGATGAGATTAAATTGGCTAGTGATGGTGGTTGGTCAGGGGCCGAGATGCAGCGTCTGCTCTTCTACCCGACCTACTATCAGCCGACTGCTGCTGACTTTGACCTCCAGCTCCTGACCGTTGATTACCCGGTTAAGTTTGCCGAACTTCACCACTGGCAGATAATGGGGACTCTGATCGGGGAGGGGCTCAGTCGGGAATCGTTTGGTGATATCATCACCGATGGTCAGCGTTGGCAGGTGGTAGTGACTAAGGAGATGGCCCAATTCTTGCGTCAGGAAGTTCACCATGTTGGCCGGGTGAAGGTGAAGTGGTTGGTCACCGAACAAACTGGGGTCCTGACTCCAGTTGAGGATTGGGAGCAGGTAGCTACCACCATTTCGTCGCTGCGTCTTGACAATGTCGTGGCGGCCGGCTTTAATTATTCTCGTAACCGGGCCAAGCAGCTGATTGAGCACGGGCTGGTCCACCTAAACTGGGAAGTGATGGACCGACCGGATTACCCGATCGTCGCCCATGACCTCCTATCGGTACGGCACGCGGGTCGGATTAGGATTGACGCAATCGGTGGCAAGACCAGAAAGCAGAAGGATCGGATAAGCATGTCCGTTGTCCGGGCATAAATTAAGTTTGGAGGAAATAAAATGGGGTTAACAATTGATCAAATCAACAATCAGGATTTCTCGACTAAGATGCGGGGTTACAACCAGGAGGAGGTCCACAACTTCATCCAGGAGGTTTCCCAGACGGTTCAGGAACTGACTGAAAAGAACAATGCCTTGCAGGAAGCCATCAAGGCCGATGAGGAGAAGCTGAAGTACTTCACGGAACTTAAGGATTCCCTGAACAAGTCAATTCTGGTTGCCCAGGAAGCCGCTGATAAGGTCAAGACAAATGCTAAACGTGAGGCGGACATCATGATTCGTGAGGCCCAAAAGCAGGCTACTGATATCGTCTCCGAGGCGAATGAAAAATCCAACCAGGTCATTGAGACGAGTGCGGAAGATACGCGGAAGCTGACCACGGAGACCAACGACCTTAAGAAGCAGACCCGGATCTTCCGGCAGCGGCTTCAGGTGATGCTGGAGTCCCAGCTTGAGGTTGTCAAGAGCGATGAGTGGGATAAGCTCTTGGCTACCGACAACACTGACAAGTACGATGAAATCCAAAAGATCTTGGGAGCATCGCTTGACAAGCATTCCGACGACAGTGTAGAATCATCAACAACTAGTTCAGACACGCAGCCCGTAGCTGGTGACCAGCCAGCCGTTGAGCCGGCGGACAATGATAGTGCGGCATCTGATTCTGACGATCAGAGTGCTGATGCCGGGCAGACTGTCGTTGTCTTCCCGGATGATGACAGTTCTGCCGACAAGTAGGCCGTGTTTGAATCATAGGCGCTTTAATAAAACGTTGAGGAGAATTGCAATCGTAATGGTCAGGTTCAGCGAGCCAATGGGTGGTGCAAGATTGGCACCTGACCGCGAGTGCTGATCGTCTCTGAGTAATGGGGTGAAGCTAGTAGCCCCGTTCGGCTCATTACCGTTACCCAATGACTTGAGGAGGCCGCTGTTGGCCTTGAATCTGGGTGGTACCACGTTTAGCTTCGTCCCAAGCGGGATGGGGTTTTTTTATTAAGGTGACCAATTTGCATAACAGAAAGGGGTAATTGCGATGCGTGTGAAAGACACACTGAACATCGGCCGGACCAAGTTTCCAATGCGCGGGAAGCTGCCGGTTACCGAAGCCCAACGTGAACAACTTTGGGAAGAGAATAAAGTCTATCAATTACGGCAAAAGTTGAATGAGGGGAAGCCATCGTTCGTTCTCCACGATGGCCCCCCGTACGCCAACGGGAACATTCACATTGGCCATGCCATGAACAAGATCTCCAAGGACTTCATCGTCCGCTACAAGTCGATGACCGGCTACCGGGCTCCATATGTACCCGGCTGGGATACCCACGGTTTGCCGATTGAACACCAATTGACTAAGTCCGGTTACGACCGCAAGAAGATGTCCACCTCCGAGTTCCGGGACCTCTGTCGCAAGTACGCCCTGGAGCAGGTTGACAAGCAACGGACTGACTTCAAGCGGCTGGGCGTCAGCGGTGAATGGGACCACCCATACCTGACCCTGGACAAGGAATTCGAGGCGGCCCAGATCCGGGTTTTCGGTGAATTTGCCAAGAAGGGGCTGCTTTATCAGGCCAAGAAGCCCGTTTACTGGTCATGGTCATCCGAGTCTGCCCTGGCCGAGGCCGAGGTTGAATACCACGACGTTGTAGCCAAGACGGCCTTCTTCGTTGAACAGGTTAAGGACGGTAAGGGACGTTTAGACGACAACACCTACCTGGTTGTTTGGACGACAACCCCGTGGACGGTTCCCGCATCTGAGGCGGTCGCTGTCAACCCGAAGTTCGATTACTCCGTTGTGAAGCCCGCTGGTGACGACCGTAAGTACGTTGTTGGTACCGAACTGTTGGGCAACCTAGCCGAGAAGCTCGGCTGGGACGACTACGAGGTTGTTGACCACCTTGCCGGCGCTGACATGGAAGGGATGACAACTCAGCACCCATACCTCGACCGGGAACTGCTGGTGGGCAACGCCGACTACGTTACCGCCGACACCGGGACTGGCCTGGTACACACCGCCCCTGGTTATGGTGACGACGACTACAACTTCGGTAAGAAGTATGACCTGCCAATCTTTGCCCCGATTAATGACCAGGGTGTCCTGACCAAGGAGAACGGTGCTGACTTCGATGGCGTCTTCTACCAGAAGGCCGACGATATCTCCCTGCAGAAATTGGAAGACAACCACGCCCTCTTGCTGGAAGAACCGCTCAAGCACTCCTACCCATTCGACTGGCGGACTAAGAAGCCGATCATCTTCCGGGCCACCGACCAGTGGTTCGTCTCCATCGAGAAGATGCGGCAGGATATCCTCGACGCCTTAGAAGACGTTGAGTACCACCCGGCATGGGGGAAGGTCCGGTTGCGTAACATGATCAAGGACCGTGGCGACTGGGTTATCTCCCGGCAACGGGTCTGGGGTGTGCCGCTGCCAATCTTCTACGCCGAGGATGGCACGCCGATCATGGAAGAAGAAATGATCAACCATGTTGCTGACCTCTTTGCCAAGTACGGCTCCAACGTCTGGTTTGACCGTGACGCCAAGGACCTCCTGCCAGAGGGTTACACCAATGAGCATTCACCACACGGGAAGTTCACCAAGGAAACCGACATCATGGATGTTTGGTTCGATTCCGGTTCCTCCCACCAGGGGGTTCTGGCGGAGCGTGACTACCTGACCTACCCGGCTGACATGTACCTGGAAGGGTCTGACCAGTACCGTGGTTGGTTCAACTCTAGTCTGATCACCAGTGTGGTCTGCTCCGGCCACGCCCCGTACAAGAGCATCATCTCCCAAGGTTTCACCCTGGACAAGAAGGGTAAGAAGATGAGCAAGTCAATGGGGAACGTCATCGACCCGAACAAGGTGGTCAAGCAGATGGGGGCCGAGATCATCCGCCTCTGGGTAATGTCTGCCGACACCTCTGCCGACGTCCGGGTTTCCATGGGGACCTTCCAACAGATCTCTGAGGCCTACCGGAAGTTGCGGAATACCTTCCGTTTCCTGCTGGCCAACACCGCCGACTTCACGCCGGCCGAAAACACGGTTTCCTACGAGAAGCTGGAAGCCGTTGACCAGTACATGCTGGTTAAATTGAACCACTTCCTCAAGCAGATGCGGGACGACTTCGACCAGTACGACTTCCTGGACGCCTACAAGCTCTTGATCAACTTTGTCAACAACGACCTGTCCGCCTTCTACATGAACGTGGCCAAGGACGTCCTCTACATCGAACCGGCCGACTCCCATGTTCGCCGGTCGATGCAGACGGTCTTCTACCAGATCCTACTGACCCTGGTCAAGCTGCTGACGCCAATCCTGCCGCACACGACGGAAGAGGTCTGGGGCTACATGGACGAGCCAGAGGAATTCGTCCAACTGACCGAGATTCCGGACGTTCAGACCTTTGATAACGAAAGTGACCTCTTGGATAAGTGGCGCGACTTCATGGAGGTTCGTTCCCACGTCCTGAAGAGTCTGGAAGAGGCCCGGAACGCCAAGATGATCGGGAAGTCCCTGGAAGCTCAGGCCGACCTTTACTTAAACGATCAGCAGGCGGCGCTCCTGGATAGCCTGAATGCTGATGCCCAGCTCCTGCTTGGCGTCTCCGCTCTCCATGTTCACCCACTGGATGAGGCGCCTGATGCTGCCGACCAGTTCAACGACGGGGTTGCGGTCAAGGTTAGTCCGGCTCCTGGTGAGGCCTGTGCTCGTTGTCGGATAGTTAAGGAAGATGTCGGCAGCGACAGTGCATACCCAACCCTCTGTGCGCGGTGTGCCAAGATTGTTCGCGACAACTTCCCAGAGACGGTCGATGAAGGCTTAGAGAAGTAAAGAAACGCGTAAAATCCAGCCGCTGATTGCCGATTCATGACAATTATTTGTGAGCGGTGTAAAATACCAAGTGACTGTGTCGCTTGGTATTTTTAGTTTGATGAAATTAGTAGGTGAAGAAATGCTTGAAGGCAAAGTAAAGAGTTTTGATGAGCAGAAGGGGTGGGGCTTCATTACTGTTCCCCACGAGGGCGAGATCTTCGTCCACTACAGCGGGATTGAGGGTACCCACCGGCGTGTCCTGCATCCGGGCCAACGGGTGTCTTTGGTGATCGTTCAGGGGAAGAAGGGGCCCCAGGCCGCTCATGTCCGTATCCTAGCGAAGGAGGGATTCTAGTGGATTTTGAAGAAAAACCGATCGAAAGTAAGACGGTGTTTCACGGTCACCTGATCGACGTTGAGGTGCAGCAGGTCAAGACCCCCCAGGGCAACGTGGCCCAGCGAGAGATCGTCCACCATGCACCGGCCATTGCGATCCTGGCGCTGACGAGTGATGACAAGATGATCCTGGAGAAGCAATGGCGCGCCCCAATTGCTAAGACCACCTTGGAGATTCCGGCCGGTAAGCTCGATGACCGTGATGCCGATAATGCAGTTCACGCCGCCAAACGGGAGCTGAATGAGGAGACGCGCTATCGGGCCACTGACCTGGAGAAGGTCTCATCCTTTTATACTTCGGTGGGCTGTATGGACGAATACATGACCCTTTACCTGGCTCGGGGCCTGGAGCGAGTCGACCACGAGCTACCCCAGGACCAGGACGAGCAGTTGGCCCTGCAAACGGTCAGCCTAAACGAGGCCCTGGCGATGATTGACCGTGGTGAGATTGAAGACGCCAAGACGATCATGGCCATCTACTACTGGCGGGGAATGAAGAACCATGAATAACCAACCGACCACCCCCCATGATGGCCAACCAAGTGCAGAACCCTTTTTGTCCCGGCAGCAGTACCGGCAGCAACAGAAAGCCCAACGTCACCAGCGCCCGGAGCAACCCGTCGAAAATACGGCCGCTCCGGAGCCGGCGATGCGGCGTCGCGACTTTGAAAATGAGCGCGCCGATAGTGACCAAGAGGAAAAGGTGCGGCGGTTGAAACGGCGTCTGAACATCGCTATCGTGGCCCTTGTGGCCGCAATCATCGTCGTGTATTTGATCCTCTTTTACGTTGGATAAGTCATGTGGTTTATAGAATATGAGGAGAAGTGAAAATGAAATTTGGAATTATTTGTGCAATGCCAGAAGAAATCAAGGAGTTGACTGCCCGGCTCTCTGATAAGCAAGTTGAGACAATCGGCGGTAAGGACTACCTCCAGGGGAAGATCAGCAACCAGCAGGTCGTCTTAGTGGAGTCTGGGATCGGTAAGGTCGAGGCCGGAATCACTACGGAACACCTGATTACCGATTTCAACGTCGACGTGGTGATTAACTCTGGTTCCGCCGGTGGAATCGGTCGGGGCCTCCACATTGGGGATGTGGTCATCTCCAGTGAGACGGCCTACCATGACGTTGACGCCCGCGCCTTTGACTATGTTTACGGTCAGCTACCGGGCAAGCAGCCCCGCTTCAAGGCCTCCGAAAAGTGGGGACGAGCCCTGGAGACGGCCGGGGAGCAGACCGGGTTGAACATCAAGCGCGGCCTGATCGTTTCCGGTGACCAGTTCATCGCCAGCCAGGACGCCATCGACCAAATCCTCCACTACTTCCCTGAAGCCCTGTCCAGCGAGATGGAGGGGGCTGCGGTTGGTCAGGTAGCCACCGATCATGACGTGCCATACGTCGTGGTGCGGGCCATGTCCGATACCGGGAACGAGGATGCCGGCGTCAGCTTCGATGAGTTTATCATTGAGGCCGGTAAGCGGTCCGCCAACATGCTCCTGCAGCTGTTTGCCGACCTGAACAAGTAATTGAAAGGATGAATTGTAGTGAGTGAGGTTTACTTAGATAACGCGGCTACCACCCCGATGGCCCCGGAGGTAATCGCCACGATGACCAAGGAGATGGCAGATTCCTGGGGAAACGCCTCGACAGGCTATTCCTACGGGCGTCACTCCAAGCTGGTGATGGAGAACAGTCGTTACCTGATTGCCCAGAGCATCAATGCAGATGACAACGAGATCATCTTCACCAGTGGGGGGACCGAGAGTGATAACACCGCCATTATCCAGACCGCCCTGACCCGGCAGCAACTGGGTAAACACATCATCACCACGGCGATCGAGCATGAGGCGGTCCTAAAGCCCTTGCATTTCCTGGAACAGCGAGGCTTTGAGGTTACCTATCTGCCGGTGGACGAGAACGGTGAGATTTCCCTTGCCGACTTCAAAGCCGCCCTGCGTGATGACACCATCCTGGTTACCATCATGACCGGGAATAACGAGGTCGGTAGCCGGATGCCAATCCACGAGATCGGTGAAATCCTAAAGGACCATCAAGCCTGGTTCCACACCGATGCTGTCCAGGCATATGGCCTGCTGCCGATTGACGTCAAGCGTGACCACATCGACATGTTGTCGACGTCGGCCCACAAACTCAACGGCCCCAAGATGATTGGCTTTCTTTACCGTCGCGATGGGATCAGCTTCCCGAGCTTCATCAAGGGCGGTGACCAGGAAACCAAGCGCCGGGCCGGCACCGAGAACGTGCCCGCCATCGCGGCCTTTGCCAAGGCGGTCGAGCTCGATTCGCCGGAAGAGAAGCAGCGGCGCCAGGAGCGTTACTACCACTTTAAGCAGAAGATTGTTCAGGGACTGCGCGATAATCACATTGACTTTGCGGTCAACGGCAAGCTTGACCCGAGTGGCCTGAATCATGTTCTCAGTATCTGGTTCAAGGGGATCTCAACCTACGTCATGCAGACCGACCTCGACCTGGCCGGGATCGCCGTCTCTGGGGGTTCTGCCTGCACTGCCGGCAGCATCGAGCCATCCCACGTGTTGACGGCGATGTACGGGGCGGACAGCCCGCGGATCAGTCAGTCTATTCGGATCAGCTTCGGGGCGATGAACACCGATGAGGACATCGACAAGCTGATTGCCGCCATCGTCGAGATCGTGGCCAAGCTCAAGCGGGTCAAGGAAGAGGGGAAAGCCTGATGCAGTTTACCAAGTGTGTGCAAATTCAGGGTGATTCTGACACCTATTCCATCAGTACCGACATCAAGAAGTACGCCCTCTTAGACCTAGGCTTCGAACAGACGCGGCGGGGGAACTTCGAGTACAAGGGGAGCCTGGACACCGACAACCCCTTTAACCCGGTCGCCCGGCTGCGGATCCTGATTGATAGCGACCTGACCGGGTTCAAAATGGAGACCCTCTCCGGTAACGGGTTGCGCAAGGTCAACATCTTCACCCACCCGCGGTCGGCTGAGTTCGTTGAGCAGTACCACTACATCTTAAAAGAGATGCTCGACCGTCACGTTCTGGTAAAGAATTAAATCTGTGCAGGGTTGGGGATCATTTGGTACAATGGTGCATACTGGATGCATGCGACCTTCAATCGTAGATTATTCCAGAATCTATTCGAAATGATGGTGATGTAAAAAATGACTGATCACAGTCACACACGTGTTGTTGTTGGGATGAGCGGGGGTGTTGACTCCTCAGTGACCGCCTTGCTGCTCAAAAAGCAGGGCTATGACGTTGTCGGCGTCTTCATGAAGAACTGGGACGACACCGATGAGAACGGGGTTTGTACCGCCACCGAGGATTACAAGGACGTGGCCAAGGTAGCCGCCAAGATCGGTATTCCCTACTACTCGGTCAATTTTGAGAAGGAGTACTGGGACCGGGTCTTCAAGTACTTCATCGCCGAGTACAAGAAGGGGCGGACACCCAACCCGGACGTTATCTGCAATAAGGAAATTAAGTTCAAGGCCTTCATCGACTATGCTAACCAGCTGGGGGCTGATTACGTGGCCACGGGTCACTATGCGGACCTCAAGCGGGATGAAGGTGGCCGGATGCACCTGATGCGAGCTGCCGACCAGCACAAGGACCAGACCTACTTCCTGAGTCAGCTAGACTACCACCAGCTAGACAAGGTCATGTTCCCGCTGGCTCACTACACCAAGCCGCAGATCCGGCAGATCGCAGCGGATGCTGGCCTGGCCACGGCGGACAAGAAGGACTCCGTCGGGATCTGCTTCATTGGTGAGGACGGTCACTTCCGCGAGTTCCTCAGTCAGTACATCCCGGCTCAGCCCGGGAACATGGAGACCGTCGATGGCAAGGTCGTTGGTCAGCACATGGGGCTGATGTACTACACGATCGGTCAGCGGCGCGGTCTGGGTCTCGGTGGTAACAAGGAGAGTAATGAGCCTTGGTTCGTGATCGGTAAGGATATCGACAAGAACGTCCTTTACGTCGGTCAGGGCTACCACAACCCGCACCTCTACGCCACCCACCTGGAGGCCAGTGATATCCACTGGGTCGACGACATGGTCAGCCGCTACGGTCGTGACTTCCATTGCACGGCCAAGTTCCGTTACCGTCAAAAGGACGTCGGCGTGACCGCCCACACCAGCGAGGATGGCCAGCAGGTCACGGTCGAGTTTGATGATCCAGCCCGGGCCATCACACCGGGTCAGGCGGTGGTCTTCTACGATGGCGACGAGTGCCTTGGTAGTGCCATCATCGACCGGGCTTACAACCATGACCGGCAATTGCAATATGTTTAGGCAAATAAATGAAGTTAGTTTCGACTGGCTTCATTTATTTTTAAGTAAGAATGAACAAGTGGCTGATTTTTTGGTAGAATATTAATTAAAAAGGTCTGCGATAAGTAATGACAAAAGTTTATCTAATCCGTCATGGAAAAACTGAATGGAATCTGCAATCCCGCTATCAGGGTGCCCACGGTGATTCACCGCTCTTGGTCAGCAGCTATCACGAGATTGCTCAGCTCGCTAAGCCGCTGGAATCCGTGCCGATCGCGCATGTTTACGCCAGTCCTCTGAAGCGGGCCCGGGTGACCGCCCAGAAGCTGATTGATCACCTCAACCGGCCGATCCCACTGACGATCGACAGCCGTCTCCGGGAGTTCAACCTGGGGAAGATGGAAGGGATGCACTTCGCCGATGTTGAGGCCAAGTGGCCGGAAGCCCTCCATAACTTCCGCCACCATCCCGACAAGTACGATGCCGAACTGATCGAGAGTGAGAGCTTTCAGGAGGTTATCGACCGGGTGGGGTCGGCCATTAAGGAGTTCTGCCGTCTCAATTCCGACAAGAACATTGTGGTCGTCTCTCACGGGGCAGCCCTAAACGCCACCATCAACGCGTTGGTGGGGACCCCGATGGCTCATCTGAAGGACCGGGGTGGGTTGAGCAATACCTCGACCACCATCCTACAGACGACGGATGCGGAGCACTTCCAGCTTGAGCAATGGAACGACACCTCATACCTGCATAAGACCAAGGTTGACCCGACGGACACAATTTAAAGGGGCGAAGACAATGGCAGAAAAAGAATTTCGTGAAGAAAAGAAGAAGGAAACGGAAAAGCTGGTCCACAAGCTGATCCAGGAGATTGATGAGCACCCGGACAAGGTGAACAACTACTATGATCTGGGTTCTCTGTTGACCCGTTTGAATGACTACACCCAGGCTGAAGAATTGTTCATGAAGGCGCTTGGAATCTTCGAGGCCAAAAATGACCGGGAAGCCCAGGACCTGCTGAACTACGGTTTGGGGAACCTTTACTACGAGGTTGGTAAGGTTAATCGGGCCATCGAACTCTACAATAAGATCGAAGACGGTAAGCTCAAAGCGGACGCCTACCTGATGCTGGCCCAGAGCTACATGAAGAAGGGGCAGCATAAACAGGCCGTGGCGTACGGTCTGACCGCCCATGAGCTACGGAAAGAGGATCCGGCTATCAATCAGGTAATCGGGGACTCACTGTTGGCCCTCGGTGAATTTACTAAGGCCAAGGAGTACTACGATGCGATCTTGAAGCGGCACCCAGGCCGGGCTGACACCCAGTTCAACCGGGGGATCGTCGCCATGGTCCTCGGCGAGCCTTACAAGGACTACCTCGCCCAGGCCAAGCAGCTGGACCTCAACTACTACCAGAAGAGTGAACAGCGCCTGGCCGACATCGAAAAGACCCTGCAGAAGACCCAGGGCAAAAACAATTGATCCCGTTTGGAAAGGATGACTTCAATGGCAGCTGAAATGGATCTATTTAAGACGCCGACGGAGCCGTCTTTTTTTGTTGGGCAGGTCCAGTCGGAAATTTTCACCAGCCCAGACTCCTTTTATAAAGTCCTGATTGTCTCGGTGGAGGAGGCTAATTTTGACTGGAATGAGACTGAGATCACCGTCACCGGGAGTTTCGGCGACCTCAGCGACGATCGCACCTATCGCTTTGAGGGTCAGCTGGTCGACCATCCGCGCTACGGTCGTCAGTTTCAGGCCCAGTCCTACCATATCAACCAGCCGACCAGTCGGGACGGGTTGATCGACTTCCTGTCTGGCAAGCAGTTTAGTGGGGTCGGCAAGAAAACGGCCGAGAAGATCGTCGACACCTTGGGGACGGACGCCATCGCGAAGATCAACCGTGACCCCCACGTGCTGGATTCAATCACTCTCCGCCACGGGGTTAAACAGTCGATCATCGAGAACCTCCAGGCCAGCCAGGGGATGGACCAGATCATCATCGGGCTGAATGACCTGGGCTTCGGGAGCAACCTCAGTAGCACCATCTTTGACAAGTATGGCGACGAGACCCTCCACGTAATCCGGGGGAACCCTTACAAGTTGGCCCAAGACATTGACGGGATCAGCTTTAAGCGGGCTGACCAGGTGGCAAACCAGATGAAGATCGCCCCCGATGACCCCCGGCGGATCACGGCGGCCATCTTCCAGAGCCTCGATGATTTGATGATGGCCACCGGGGATACCTACACCAGCAGCCAGCCCCTCCTTTCGCAGACGGTCCGCCTGCTTAACGAGAGCGGAGCCGGGCAGGTTGGCGTAAATGCGATTTCGGATCAGATCGTGGCCTTGGAGAAAAAGGACGCCATCAACTATGAGGACCAGCGAATATACCCGGCGTCCCTCTACAAGGCGGAGTGGCAGATTGCCGATCACCTGCACCGGTTGATGAACGCCCCAGAAGAGGAACTCGACCAGAAGACGGTTGACCAGACCGTCGATAAGGTCAGTGTCCAGACCGGGATCAAGTATGACCCGGTTCAGGAGCGGGCAATCAAGATGGCCCTCAACCATAAGGTGATGCTGTTGACCGGGGGGCCTGGGACCGGTAAGACCACAATTATCAAGGGGATCGTGGCGGCCTATGCCCGTCTGCACCAGATTTCCCTTGACCTGGATGAATATAAGGACAACGCCTTCCCGGTCCTGCTGGCCGCCCCAACCGGCCGGGCTGCCAAACGGATGAGCGAGGCGACCGACCTGCCGGCCAGCACCATTCATCGGATGCTGGGGCTCAACGGGCGTGAGCTGCCGACCGACATGAACGCCCGGGACATCAAGGGGGCACTGCTGATCATTGATGAGATGTCAATGGTCGACACCCTCCTCTTCAAGACCCTGGTCCAGGCGATTCCGACCGCGATGCACGTCGTCCTGGTTGGCGATAAGGACCAGCTGCCCTCGGTCAGTCCCGGTCAGGTCTTCCACGACCTGCTTAGCTTTCCGGAGATCCCCCGGGTGGAATTGACCAACATTCACCGGCAGGCGGCCGATTCGACCATCATCCCATTGGCCCATGCCATCAAGGAGGGACACCTGCCGGCCGACCTGACCAACCGCCTGCCGGATCGTTCCTTCATCAAGTGTCATACCCCCCAGGTGCCAAGCATCATTAACCAGATCATCACCCTGTCGGCCAAGCGGGGTTACACCGCTGCCGATGTTCAGATTCTGGCCCCGATGTATCGCGGCCAGGCCGGGGTCGACAACCTCAACCAGCTTGCCCAGCAGTCCTATAATCCGCCGGCCAAGGGCAAGCAGGAGGTCGCGTTCCGGGGGCAGATCTTCCGGGTGGGAGATAAGGTCCTCCAGCTAGTCAATAGCCCGGAGAACAACGTCTTCAATGGCGACATTGGTCAGATCACGGCCGTCGAGACGGGGGCCAAGAAGGGGGGGGAGCGGACCGATACGATCACGATTGACTTCGATGGTAACGAGGTCAATTACGGTCGTCAGGAATGGACGCAGATCCGTCTGGCCTACTGTATCTCAATTCATAAGGCCCAGGGGAGTCAGTTCAAGATGGTCCTTTTGCCCCTGGTCCGGCAGTTTAGCCGGATGCTTCAGCGGAATCTGGTCTACACGGCAGTGACCCGGGCAGCCGAGAAGCTGGTTTTAATCGGTGAACCAGCCGCCCTGGTGACGGCCACCCAGCACACGGGTGAGAATCGGCAAACGTCCCTGCCGCAACGGCTGGTGACGGTCTGGCAGCGCCATGATCAGTTGAAGTCACCGCTGGATAAGCCCATCGCACGGCCCCAGCATGCTGCCTCGCAGGTGGTGCCGCAGATTAAGAGTACCGATGTGTTAGAACCGGTCGCCCAATCCCCAGCTCCCGATCAGCCAGCTATCCTGACGGCGGCGATGATTGAAGATCAGCAAATCGACCCGATGATCGGGATGGCTGGTCTCACCCCTGATAACTGCTAGTAACGTAAATTTAACTTAATCAACCATTCATTTGTTGCGATAATGAAGGTGGATTTTTTGCATTGACTTAAAAGGAGCACAGAAACATGACGCAGATTAAGAACGCTGAGAATGTCCGCCTGTTTGCCTTAAACTCAAACCGGCCCTTGGCTAAGAGCATTGCCAACCGGATTGGCTTGCCATTGAGTAAGGCCTCCATCAGCCACTTTGCTGACGGGGAGATCAAGATCACGATTGACGAGAGTGTCCGGGGCTGTGAGGTTTACGTGATCCAGTCTGTTTCGGACCCGGTCAACACTAACCTGATGGAACTCCTGATCATGGTTGACGCCCTGCGGCGGGCCAGTGCGGCGAAGATCAACGTGGTCATGCCCTACTATGGCTATGCCCGCCAGGATCGGAAGGCCCGGAGCCGGGAACCAATTACGGCCAAGCTGATCGCCAACCTCCTGGAAATGGATCAGATCGACCGCCTGGTCACCATTGACCTGCACGCCGCCCAAGTTCAAGGCTTCTTCGACATTCCAGTTGATCACCTCCAAGCCACCAGCCTCTTTGCCAGCTACTGTGAGCAGCATGGCCTGACTGGGGATGACGTTGTCGTTGTTTCACCCGACCACGCCGGAGTTAACCTGGCCCGGAAGTTTGCCGAACACATCAAGGCGCCGATCGCCATCGTCGACAACCGGGCAGATGAGGTCCGGGAGCGGACCAGCCAGGAAGTTCCGGAATACGTCATCGGTGACGTCGAAGGACGGACTGCACTGGTGGTTGACGATATTGTCGATACTGGGGTCCGGATGAAACTTTCTGCTGCCGCCCTGCAGAAGTTTGGTGCCAAGCGGATCTTTGGGATTGCGACCCACGCCGTCCTCTCCGGTGATGCCGTCAATATCCTGGAAGACTCTGGATTGGAGAAGATGATCGTCACGGATACCATCCAGTTGCCAGAGGAGAAGTGTTTCGATAAGCTAGTCCGGTTGTCAGTGGCTGACCTGCTGGCCGAGGCGATGGTTCGCATCCATAATCATCAGTCTATTGATACGCTATTTAATCGCAAGTAAGAATTGCTATCCAAAAACAAGCGACGCAAGCTGATTAGCTTCAGTTTGCGTCGCTTTTCATATTAGTTAATCAATGAGACCCAGCTGAGGGAGCTGGCTGACAAAGGCCTGGTAGGCTGCCTGCTCCCCGGTGGTTGTGATCTGACACTGGACCGCTGCCCGGTGGAGATCCGCCTCATCCACCACAATCTCGTGGGTGAAGGTCGCATTACCGATCAGTTCAATCCAGTATTCCTGGTTCTGGAAGTGGACGATGGTCCGCACCTTGCCGCCCGGGTTGAAAACCTCAATCGGCTGATCGAAGTCGGCAGCCTCGGGGTGGAGGAGGACGAAGGCCAAGCTGGTGGCCGACATCCCGGTTCCACAGGCGTTGGTGAAGCCTACCCCACGCTCATAGGTACGGACGAAGAGTTGATTATGACCAAGAATGTGGGCGAAGTTGACGTTGACCCCGTCATTGAAGTAGGGGTTCTTCCCGTTTAGACGGTGGCCAATCACGCCGAGAACGTCATCCTGGAGGGCCGGACGGTCAACGAAGCTGATCAGGTGGGGGTTAGGGACCGCAATGGCACTGAAACGTAGGCGGGGCCAGAGTTCTGGTGCTGGGGTGTCGAGTAGGCGGTCGTGGCCGAGGTTATCAAAAGGGAGGGCGTCCTTGGCGAAACGGACCGGTGAGATTTCGACGGCAAAGGCGGGCACCCCGGGGGCCAGGTCATCCTGCTTGCGGACCCGAAGGCTGGCGTCCTTGGTATCGACCTTGAACTGGTCAAGCTGGTCACGGTTGGCAACGTAACGGGCCACCGTCCGCAGTCCGTTGCCGCACATGGTAGCCTCGCTACCGTCAGCGTTGATCACCCGCATCTGGGCTTGGGCACCTGGACGGAATGGTCGATCGACCACCAGAACCCCGTCGGCACCGCCCAGCAGTCCGGTCTGGGGGTTAGTGACCTGTTGGGTCAGTTGACGGAGCTCAGGGTCGGTCAATGGCTGATCAAGAGTGGTCTGGTCAAGGATGAAGAACTGGTTCTGGGAACCGTGGACTTTGAGTAGGGTTGGCATGTACATTCCTCCTAACTTAGTTGGCAAAGAAACGGTGGTAGATTGCACGGACGGCGTTGTCGGCATCCTGGTCGTCGGTACCGATCATGATCGAGATTCGGGATGCTCCCTGATTGATCATCGGTACGGCGATGTGGTTATGGGCCAGGGGGGCCAGAATATCGTTGATGACCCCGATCAGGTTACGCATCCCTTCGCCGACGACCATGGTGATGGCGTAGTTATTGATCCACTCAAGTCGGTCGGGATTGACCGCCTCTTGAATCTTGTTGGAGATGGTGTCGATCAGCTGGTCGTCAACCAGGTTGCGGTCCATGATAATGGTGATGTCGTCGATTCCTGATGGCATGTGTTCGTATGAAACGTGGTACTTGGCTAGAATTTCCAAAATCCGCAGGGTGAAACCGGTCTGCTTGTTGAGCAGGTACTTGTGGAGGTAGAGGGCCGCAAAATGCTTACCACTGACGATCCCGGTGACAATGTCGCTTGGTTGGAAGTCCTTGTCGGGAACGATCAGGGTGCCAGACTTCTCAGGGTGGTGGGTGTTCTTGACATTGATTGGAACATTGCCCTCGATTGCCGGGATTAGGGCCTCATCATGGAAGACCGAGAAGCCGGCGTAGGAGAGCTCCCGCATCTCACGGTAGGTCATCTTGCGGATCGGCTGGGGCTCGTCGACTACGCTGGGGTTAGCTGCGTAGATGGCGTCGACGTCGGTGAAGTTTTCGTACAGGTCGGCGTGTAGGCCGCGGGCCAGGATTGCGCCAGTGATGTCGGAGCCGCCCCAGGAGAAGGTGGCAATGTGGCCAGCCAGGGTAATGCCGTAGAAACCGGGAAAGACCAGGAGCTCACTTTGCTTGGCCGTAAATTGATCGAGCAGGCTGTATGTCTCGGGGATTACGCTGGCGTTGTTTGGGGTTCCGGAAACCCGGATCCCGGCAGCTGTTGGGGTGACGAAGCGGGCTTCATAACCCAGGTGGTTGAGAATCAGGGCCATCAACTGGGCGTTGGAACGCTCACCGTGGGCCTTGAAGGCGGCCAGCAGATATTGGTTGTTCGGGTAGTCCCCATTTGGCAGGTCGCGGAGGCGGTCGATGATCGGTGTTAACTGGCTTGCCGGTAAGTGGAAGTGGTTGGCGATGGCCCGGTAGCGGTCGGTGACCTGCTGGAGGACATCATCCGTAGCTTGCCCGTCGATCACTGATCGGGCGTACTTGATCAGGAGGTCGGTGACCTTGGTGTCGCCGGCGTGGCGTTTACCGGGGGCGGAGGTAACGATCACTCGCCGCTCAGGGTCGGCCGTGATAATTTTAATTGCCTGGGCGAAGCTGTCCCCGTCAGCCAGAGAGCTGCCACCGAATTTAACTACTTTCATCTTTCTCAAACTCCTTTGGACGGATAATTAATAATCCTCATCATCGTCGACTTATTTTAATCGAATTCTAACATGGAACTTAAAATAAGCAAGTATAATTATTCTAATCCGGCGTAATGTTAACGTTTTACTTCATATAACGGAATTAGATTAACCTGATAAAAATTAATTTAGCCTATTGACTTTCTCATAATTTATTATAAGCTAGAAACATAAATCGAAGAGGTGCAGCCAACACCAGTAGTCGACCGGAACGATGCCAAGTATTGATGGTCGGTGAACAGGGCGGCTGCCGAAGCGCTCAGCCAGGCACGGCTGGGTTGGCTGGGGCGTGGTCGAATAGGTCACGGACTGTCGCAGGACGGATAGGAGCCTGCGTTGCGCTATCGACAGATGAAATGGATAATCAATGGGATCCACTGTTTGTTTGCGCAGACAGTGGATTTTTTTATCAGTCGAATCCCCGCTACGGACAGCACAGGAGGGAACAAGATGAATGAGCAATTAACTGAGCAACAGATTAACGCCGCCGGCCACCTGACAATCGGTGGCTGTGACGCGATCGAACTGGCCCACAAGTATGGGACACCGCTGGTGGTTTACGACGTCAGCCGGATCCGTGACCAGATCCGCCGTTTTAAGAAGGTCTTCGAGGCCAACCAGGTGGATTACGAGGTCAGCTACGCCAGCAAGGCCTTCGCCGCTATTGCTATGTATCAGGTGGCTGCGGCGGCGGGCGCCCACATCGACGTGGTTTCCGGTGGGGAACTCTACACGGCGATCAAAGCTGGCTTTCCGATGGACCGGGTCAGCTTCCACGGCAATAATAAGTCTGCCGACGAGCTGGCGATGGCGATCCACCACCATGTCGGGGTGATCATGCTGGATAACTTCCACGAGACTGACCTCCTGTCCCAACTTCTGGAAGAAAATGACGCCAAAATCAAGGTCATGCTCCGGATCACCCCGGGGATTGCCGCCCATACTAATAAGTACATTCAAACGGGGCAGGTCGACAGCAAGTTCGGTTTCGACCTGGCATCCGGCCAAGCGGATGAGGCATTGGAAAAGGTCCTGGCTAACCCACGGATGGAGATGCTCGGTCTGCATGCCCATATCGGGTCGCAGATCTTTGAACTGGCCGGCTTCGAAGGGGTCGCTGACAAGCTGGTCGAGGTGGCCAGCCACTGGCAAGCAAAGTACGGCTACCAGGCCCGGGTCATCAACGTCGGGGGCGGCTTCGGGATTCGCTACGTCAGCGTTGATCACCCGCTGATGCCAGAGGAGTTCGTCGACGCCATCATCAAGGCGATCAAAACGGCAGTAGCCAAGACCAACCTGGACCTGCCGGCCATCTGGATTGAACCTGGTCGGTCGATTGTTGGCCCCGCGGGTTATAACCTCTACACGGTGGGTTCGCGCAAGGACGTACCGGGATTGAAACCCTATGTAACCGTTGATGGGGGGATGGGTGACAACATCCGGCCAGCGCTTTACCAGGCCGAGTACGAGACGGTGCTGGCCAGCAACCCCCACGCCCCGATCGAGGAACACGTTCGCCTGGCCGGCAAGTACTGTGAGTCCGGCGATATCCTGAGTCAGGACCAGGGGCTACCGGCGACCAAGCCTGGCGACGTACTGGCAATGCTGGATACCGGCGCGTACGGTTACGCGATGGCCTCCAACTATAACCGTAACCCGCGGCCAGCGGTGGTCTTCGCCGAAAACGGCCATGACCAGCTGGTAATTGAACGCGAGAGCTATGCCGACCTGGTGCACCTAGACCGGCCCTATGAACAACAATAATGATTCCTTATAAAATATGTAGAAAGAGGTTAGCAACATGGCAAAATTAGACGCACAGACGATCATTAACTACATCGGTAACGCCCCTAAGAAGACCCCCGTCAAGGTCTACCTGCGTGGGAACCTGGCCGATCTGGAATTTCCTCAAGGGGTTCAGCACTTCACCGAGGCCCACAGTGGAGTAATCTTCGGTGATTGGGCAGACGTCCAGCCCTTCCTTGAACAGGCCGGCGACCGGATTGCCGACTACCACGTCGAAAACGACGCCCGCAACTCCGCTGTCCCGTTGCTTGACCTGAAGGGGATCAACGCCCGGATCGAACCGGGGGCGATCATCAGGGATAAGGTCCTGATTGGTGACAACGCCGTCATCATGATGGGAGCCACAATCAATATTGGTGCTGAGATCGGTGCCGACTCGATGATCGACATGGGCGCCATCCTCGGTGGCCGGGCGATCGTCGGTAAGCACTGTCACATCGGTGCCGGGACCGTTCTCGCCGGGGTGGTTGAACCTGCCTCTGCCCAGCCGGTGCGAATTGATGACAATGTCCTGATCGGGGCCAATGCCGTGGTGATCGAGGGGATTCACGTTGGTGAGGGTGCCGTGGTCGCCGCCGGGGCGATCGTCACCCATGACGTGGCACCGCACACGATGGTCGCCGGGGTACCCGCCAAGTTTATCAAGAATGTCGACCAACAGACTGAGAGTAAGACGGCCCTGGAAGACGGCCTCAGGAAGCTGTAGGGTGAGCAGATGCTAACGGAAGAACAACTGATTCACGTGCGGCGCCACCTTCACGAGATTCCGGAGTTGGCCCTACACGAATACCAAACCCATGACTACCTATTAGAAGTGATTCACGAATTTAACCAGGCCAACCTGGAAATCCGGGTGCCAGACGATCTGCCGACAGCGATCCTGGTCCTGGTTCACGGCCGTCAGCCAGCCCGGACGATCGGTTACCGGACCGACATCGACGCCCTGCCGGTGGAGGAGCAGACGGGCCTGCCCTTTGCCTCCCGCCACCCGGGGGTGATGCACGCCTGCGGACACGACATCCACATGACCGTGGCCTTAGGAGTGCTGAGCTTCTTCAGTACCCACCAGCCCAAGGACAACCTGCTCTTCTTCTTCCAACCGGCGGAGGAGAGCGACTACGGTGGTAAGCGGGCCTACGAGGCGGGGATCTTCACCGGTAAGTGGCACCCAGACGAGTTCTACGGCCTCCACGATAACCCCGACCTACCTGCCGGGGAGATCGGTTGTCGGATGGGAACCCTGTTTGCCGGGACCACTGAGGTTAACATCGACATTAACGGGAAGGGGGGGCACGCAGCCTACCCCCAGGACGCCAATGACACTGTGGTCGCGGCCGCCAGCCTGATCATGCAGGTCCAGACGATTATCTCTCGCAGCATTGACCCGATTGCCAGTGGGGTGATCACCCTGGGCAAGATTCGGGGTGGGACGATCCGCAACGTCATCGCGGGCCACACCCGTATTGAGGGGACGATCCGCGGCCTCACCCAGGAGATGATCGAGCATATCGACCACCGCCTGCAGGCCGTCTGTGACGGGGTTGCCACCAGCTTCGGACTGGACGTCGACCTGGAGCTCAACCAGGGCGGCTACTGGCCGGTCGAGAACGATCCATCCTTGACTAAGCGTTTTATTGACTATATGCAGCAGAATCCGGATGTTAACTTCATCGAGACGGCCCCGGCGATGACCGGGGAGGACTTCGGCTACCTGCTGGCCCAGTTTCCGGGCACGATGTTCTGGCTGGGAGTTGACGAAGACTCCCAGCTCCACTCCGCCACCTTGACACCAAAGGAGGACGCCATCCAAAAGGGTGTTGACGCCATTGCTGGTTTCCTAAACTACCGGATGCAAGAGAATTAATTGGAGGATGAAAAGATGACAACATTACAAGACGCTGATTTACTAACCGCAATCGTGACCCCGTTTGACGGCGACAATCATATCAACTTTGCCAGCCTTAAGACACTGACCGAGCACCTCCTGGCCGGGGGCAGTAACGGTTTCGTCATCGGGGGTACCACCGGTGAGACGCCAACCCTCTCCCACGACGAGAAGATCGCCCTCTACCAGCAGTTCGGTCAGATCATCGCTGGCCGGGTACCCGTGATCGCTGGGACCGGGTCCAACAACACCCAAGAGACGATTGACTTTACTAACGAGGTCGCCGCGATTGCCGGGATCGACTACGCCCTGGTGGTGGTTCCGCCGTACAACAAGCCGAACCAGCGGGGGATGATCGCCCACTTTACCGCCGTCGCCGACCAGGTTAAGATCCCGATTATTATCTATAACATTCCGGGGCGGACCGGGGTCAAGATGGATGCCCGGACCGTCGTGGAACTGTCACAGCACCCAAACATTGCCGGAGTCAAGCAGTGTGCCTCCCTCGAAGAGATGCAGTACATCATCGACCACGCCGCTGACGACTTCGCCATCTTCACCGGTGAGGACGCCCAGGCACTGACCGCCCGTGTTCTCGGCGCCAACGGGGTTATCTCCGTGGCTTCTCACTGCTACGTCAAGGAGATGCGGCAGATGTATGACCAACTCTACGCCGGCAACTACCAGAAAGCTGGTCAGCTACAGCGTCTGCTGACGCCAAAGATGGCCGCCCTCTTCATGTACCCGTCACCGTCACCGGTCAAGGCGGTCCTGAATGCCCAGGGCCTGGCCGCTGGCGGCTGCCGGCTGCCGATCCTCTCCTTAAACGATCCGGAGAAGCGGGCCCTGGAATCCGCCCTGGAACTGCCGGCTAACTCGCTGAGTACCCAGGACCTGCCGTTGGACTTGTAAAGGGTGGTGACGAGCATGAAAAAGGTTTTAATTGCTGGGGCTGCCGGAGCAATGGGACAGAAGGCCGTTGACCTGGTTAACTCCCTCCCGGATTACCAGCTAACAGCCGTCCTGGCTCCCCACCTGGCGGCTGAGCAGGCGGAGCAATACCACCTGGCTGCCGCGGTCAAGGTCTACCACCGGTTGGCCGAGATTGAAGACGGGATCGCTGATATCTGGGTTGACTTTACCCTACCGGACGCCGGCTACGAAAACGTCAAGTTCGCTCTCCAACACGGGATGCGGCCGATCGTCGGCACGACTGGTCTGACCGATGACCAGGAGGCGGAATTGGTCCGGCTCAGCCAGCGGCAGGGGCTGGGCGGCCTGATCGCCCCGAACTTTGGGATGTCGGCCGTCCTCTTGATGAAGTTTGCCAAGGAGGCGGCGACCTACTTCCCGGACGTGGAGATCATCGAGATGCACCACGCTGACAAGAAGGATGCCCCCTCTGGGACCGCCCTGAGTACGGCCAAGCTGATCGACCAGGTCCGGTCTGACCACGAGACCAACCCGGATGAGCAGGAGAGCTTAGCCGGGGCCCGTGGCGGTGACTACCACGGGATCAAGATCCATGCCGTTCGCCTGCCCGGCTATATTGCCCACGAGCAGGTTCTCTTTGGGGGCGCCGGTGAGGCCCTGACTATCCGGCAGGACTCCTTTGACCGCCAGTCATTCATGAGCGGGGTCAAGGTCGCCCTAGAAAAGATCTGTCAGCTGGATCAACTGGTGATTGGCCTTGAGAACATCCTTTAGCACAGACAGAAAGAAGAATCGTTATATGAGTAAGGAATACAATGTCGCAATTTTAGGGGCCACCGGTGCGGTTGGTACCCGGATGATTCAACAACTTGAACAATCTACCATCCCGGTTAAGAGCTTGAAGCTCCTGGCCTCCAGCCGATCCGCCGGCAAGCAGCTCCAGTTTAAGGGGCAGCCGATCACGGTTGAGGAGGCCACCCCAGATGCCTTTAACGGGGTCGACCTAGTACTTTCCTCTGCTGGGGGCAGTGTCTCCAAGAAGCTCTTGCCTGAGGCCGTCAAGCGTGGGGCGGTCTGTGTCGATAACACCAGCGCCTTCCGGATGAAACCGGACGTGCCACTGGTTGTTCCCGAGGTTAACGAGGAAGCCCTGAAGAATCATCATGGGATCGTTGCCAACCCGAACTGCTCAACGATTCAGATGGTCGTCGCTCTTGAGCCAATCCGACAGGCGTTTGGTCTCAAGCAGGTGATCGTCTCCACCTACCAGGCGGCATCCGGGGCCGGGCAGTCCGCCTTAAACGAGTTGAAGCATGAGGCCCAGGACTACCTAGACGGCAAGGACATTCAGGAGGATGCTCAGATTCTGCCGACCAAGGGGGATAAGAAACATTACCCGCTGGCCTTCAACCTCCTGCCACAGATCGACGTCTTCGAGGACGACGGCTACTCCCACGAGGAGTGGAAGATGATCCACGAAACCAAGAAAATTATGCTCAACGACATGGACGCTGGTGACATCAAGGTTACCGCCACCTGTGTCCGGGTACCGGTTCCGATCGCCCATGGTGAGTCGGTCTACTTTACGGTCGATGACCCGACCGTCACCGTTGACCAACTTCGTGAAGTCTTGCAGGGGGCCCCGGGTGTTACCCTCCAGGATGACCCGGCCCACCAGGTCTATCCACAACCGTTGAACGCCGTCGGTAAGCGTGACACTTTCGTCGGCCGGCTACGGGCGGACGCCGAAAACCCGGGTTCCTTCAACATGTGGGTGGTTGCCGATAACCTCCTGAAGGGGGCTGCTTGGAACACGGTTGAGAATGCCGAGTGCCTGGTCAAGGACGGTCTTCTCTAAAGCATGATTAAAAATTCATAATTAATTTTTTGTATTGAGCAAACCGAAGAACGCTTGGATTAGTCGGTTGACGGCTCGGTGCTTGATGAAGGCGCTGGTCTTGCCCGGTTGAAGGGGACAGGACCAGCGCCTTATTAGCCAGCGGGCCCCTGAGCCGATAACTGACCAGATGTTCGCTATACTAATCGTTCAAATAATGCTACAGTGGACATTATATGCTTAACTAATTATTTATTTTTGTACAAAATCATTTGTAGGAAGGAAGTTTTGCTTATGGTAAAACGAGCACACCATCGTTCAGCGGTCCGCAACGTGCTGGCCGGGACAATCGGTACCTTAGGTGCATTAGCGGTAACTACCCAGGTCGCTAGTGCTAACCACGTCATTGTTAAGGCTGGGGATACCATCTGGAAGATTGCCGAACAGCACCAGACCACCGTTTCCGCCCTGGAAAACGCCAATACTAATACTGTCAAGAAGGTTAGTGATAGTGTTGACCTGATTTATGCTGGTCAACAGCTCGCCCTTCCTGGTAGCAACGACCAGGCGATGCAGGCAGATGCCAACGGCCACTATACCGTGAAGCCCGGTGATACCCTGAGTAAAATTGCCCAACACTTCCACACCTCAGTTGCCAACCTGCGGGCCTTAAACGGGTTGTCTGGTGATCAGCTTTACATCGGCCAGCAACTGGTTGTTAATGGCCAGGCGGTTTCGACCACTGTTACCACCCCAGCGGTTACCACTCAGCCAGTAGCAACGAGTGAAACGTCGGTGGCCAGTGCCGCCCCACTTGCTAGTCAAGAAGCAACAAGCACGCCAACGCCGGTCCAGTCTGCCAGCGCCAGTCAAGCGCAACCGGTTAGTGCAGCTGATAGCTCAGCAAACGTGACGACCCCGGCCACAAGTGCTAGTGCTGGTTCTGTTGCCCCGACTAGTACCGAAGCAACTGACCAGATGGCCGTGGCTGCCACCACTAATAGTGCTGCTAATAGTAACGCTGATACGACCACTACGGCAGAGACGGCGAGTCAGACCAGCGCGGTAGCGACGAGCACCACGCCGGCCAACGTCCAGTCGACTTCCGTTGCGCCAGCTCCAATGCAATCCGCCAGTGCCAACGTCACGACAACGGCAAACACTAGCTCGGCAACACCGCAGCCGGTTGCCTCCCAGGCCCCGGCTAGTGCTAGCCAGCAGGCCGCCCCACAAGCAGCCAGTCAAGCGCCGGCTCAACAATCGGCCAGTCAGGCACCAGTTCAGCAATCTAGCCAGCCGGCCACACCAGCGTCGGCCCAACCACAGACTAACGCCAGTCAGAATCTCAGCTCTGGTTCCGTGGTTAGCCTGGCTACCAAGGTTGCGAACTCAAACAGCGTCCCTTACGTTTGGGGTGGTTCCTCATTGAACGGAATGGATTGCTCTGGCCTGGTGGATTACGTTTACGCCAATGCCGAGGGCAAGCAGCTGCCGCATAACACGGTAGCCCTCGAAAGCCACGTTAACCAGCACGCTGTCAGTGACGCCCAGGCGGGGGACATCCTCTTCTGGGGCCAGCACGGGTCAACGTATCACTGTGCAATCTACACCGGTAACAACCAATTCGTTGCGGCGGCTAAGCCCGGAACCAATGTGGCTTCCTACACGATCAGTCCATACTTCCAGCCAAGCTTTGCCGGAACGGTTAAGTAACATTAGAGAATTTTCACCATGAAGTAACAGAAGTGTAACGTCGCAGGGGTTAACTTTTTCGATCAGGCATGATATTTTGTTTATATGCAATTTGTTGATTGCTTTAAATATTTACTAATCTAGATTGGAAGTGTTTAAAGTGAGTAATAAACATGAGATTGAAGAAGAATTGAACCAGGCCCAGGCGCGGCTTGACGCCCTCTGTCAAAATGAGGGGACGGTTGACGACCATGGTAATCAAACGGTGGTTGTTCAACCAACCTATGGTGATGAGATGCAGTCATTGCGTGAGGAATGCAGCAATTTGCAGATTATCCTCGAAGCGATGGAAGCCTCTGAAGACTAAAAAAGCATTTGGATTTTCCAAATGCTTTTTTTAGTTCTGTGCTTGTTGATAGAAAGGGTAGCTGGTGGTGGTGATTAGCAGGTCCATGAACTGGTTACCGATCTCTTCACCATCAACCTGGGCAAATTCTAGTGAGGTGGTCGTGCAGTGGAAACTGCGACCATGGTAGTAGCTAGCAAAACGTGAATTGGCTAATTTGCCGTGGGTAAACTTCCAGATTTGCCAGAAGGTGACCAGCCAGTTTTTCCGTTCAGCCACGATCAGGTCCAAGGAGGATTCTGTTAGGTCGGCGGCTGGGGTAATTTGGAGGTGACCACTCATGTAAGGGTGGTTGGCGATGATCACAATGTAGGCCTTCTTGAAGAACTCGCGGCTGCCTTGCTGCTGGACCATCAGGTTGAAGGCCTGCTGCTGATTATATAGGACCTCAAGGGCGTGACGGAAGAAACCGAATCGGCTGAGTGGTCGTTGCCGTTTGGAGTGACTGTTCACCCGACTGATGATTGCGGCGTCAAAACCGATTCCGAGGTTGTTGAGAAAGTATTGGTCCTGGTCCTTGATCGCATCATGGTAGTGGCCAATGTTGATTCGACGAATTTCGTGGGCACTGAGAATCTGCTGGAGGGCCTTATCTGGGTCCATTGAGATACCGTAGCCCTTGGCAAAGACACTGTTAACCCCAATGGGGATGTAGGCGAGGGGGACCTGGTCGGCGTGATTCGGCGTGGACCTGATGAGACCGTTCAAGACGTCGTGGAGGGTACCGTCACCACCCACCACGATCATCACCAGTGACTGTGACCATTGGCGATGACCGATCCGACGGGCAAGGTATTCGGCATCTCCAACCTCTTTGGTCAGCTGGTAGTCATAGTGAACGTTTGCTGCATCGAGCTGGCTCTTGATATGTTGCCATGCCTGCTTGGCTGTACCGTTGCCAGCCTGGGGATTAATGATGATTGAATAATGCATTGCTCTTCTTCCTTTAGTTGAAAATAGAAGGGGGTTGCGACAAAATGATTGCCGCAACCCCCATCAACGCCCATTAATCAAATGTCGTAATCTTAAAGTTAGGATTTTGCTTTTCGTAAGCGAGGGCCTGGTCATCAAGCTGTTCAACATACTCGATGTTGTAATCGGTGTTGTGCTCAACCATCAGCAGTGCTTCAGCCTCTGAGTCGGCTTCGATGTACATGGATTGAGTATTCTCACGGACCGGCCGCTTGGTCTTATCCGGTTGGTAGTATACCTTGAAAGTCATACTGTAAAAACTCCCTTATTTAAAGATATTGTTTACTGTAATTACTCTATCCATTTTAGCACAACTAATCAATGCTGTCCTAGAATTTACCGACATGGTATTATTAAGTCAAGTAATAAATAAAAGTGGGGCGATAGTATGCGACTATTTTGGGTATGTTTGGTTGCTGTCATCATTGTGATTGGCCTATACGTAGCCATTCACCGGATCCTGATTAACCGGGCAACGATTATGCTGCGCAATCGTGCACAACAGACGACTGATGATGCGGTCAACGCCAGCCTGCAGAAGCTACTGAGCTGGGATCAGACCTTGAATTCCCAGCTGGTGGCTGATGTTTGGGGCAAGGGGGTCCTGGCCTTTGAGTATCATTTTGATCGTAAGCAAGCCAGCGCTCAGCTAGATCGGGACCAGCTCATGGCGGCCCTGGGCGACTATGCCAACCGGCACGACCTAAAGCCCGCCCAGCCAGGGAAACCGGTTTTTGTGGTGACCGACTGGTGGGAATATGAGGAAATCCTCCATATCGACGTGGCCTACTTGCTGAATGAGTCAACAATGGAATACGTCAGCGACCTGAAGCGTCTCGACCATCACGATAAGCATTAAAAAAAGAAGCAACCGTTCGCGATTGCTTCTTTTTTGTATCTTAGCTGATCATGATCGTGCCTTCCGGAGCCTCAAAGGGATGCTCCTTGTTGATGTGGTCATAGAAGAGAACGCCGTGCAGGTGGTCAATTTCGTGTTGACAGACGATCGCTGGGTAGTTCTTTAGCCGAACCTGGTGCTTTTCGCCCTTAACATCCTGGTAGCGCAGGGTGATTCGGTCGTGGCGGGGAACATAGCCGGGGACGTCCTTATCAACTGATAAGCAGCCCTCGCCCTCTGTCAGGGCACCGTACTGGACGGACTCACTGACGATCACCGGGTTGATGATGACGTCTTTGAACAAGGGCTTGGCGTCCTCGTCGTCACTATCCAGCGGTGGCACTAGGACGGCGGCCATCTGCTTAGAAACCCCTACCTGTGGAGCGGCCAGGCCGACCCCGGCGCGGAGCTTGTACTTTTCGCACAGCTCGGGATCCTGGCTGACCTCCAGGTATTCCATCATCTTTTTGGCTAACTCTTGATCTTCTTCCGAGAGTGGGAATTCAACTTTTGCGGCTCGCTTCCGTAAGACGGGGTTACCGTCGCGAGTAATGTCCTTCATTAGGTACAAGGATATTCGCCTCCAAAAAATACTCTATCTTATTAATACTATCATACTCACCGGAAATAGCTAATTAAATAAACCAGATTCATAAAAAAATACGCCAATCTTTAAAATAACCTTTTCACAAGCACTTTTTAGTCATTTTTTCGGTAAAAAGTATATGAAAGCGCTTGTTTTGTCTCGAAAAACAGTTATACTAGAAAATGTAAGTAGGCAACCGCTTACATGATGTTAATTGGATTTGGGAAGGGATGTTTTATAATGGCCAATGCTGTTGACTTTGCAAAGATTAAAGCCGATGAAGGCGCTGCATACGCAAAGCCTGTTCAAATTCTTGATAATGATGGGAACGTCGTTAACAAGGAATTAATGGCTAATTTCACTGATGACCAATTAGTAGACTTAATGAAGAAAATGGTTTGGGAACGTGCACTGCACGAACAAACGATGAGCTTCTCTCAACAAGGTCGTTTAGGCTTCTATGCTCCAACCTGGGGTGAGGAGGCTTCCGAAATGGGTACGGCATCAGCATTCAAGAAGCAGGACTTCCTTTGCCCTGCATACCGTGACATACCACAATTGATTCAACACGGTGCTACTGTTGCTCAAATGTACCTGTGGTCCAAGGGTCACCTCAAGGGTAACCTGTTCGAAGCTCGTGCTCTTCGTCCACAAATTATCATTGGTGCCCAAATGGTTGAAATGGCCGGTGCCGCTCTTGGTATCAAGAAGAACGGTGAAAAGGATGCCGTTGCTTATGCCTACACTGGTGAAGGTGGTTCTTCACAGGGTGACACCTACGAAGGGATGAACTTCGCTGGTGCATTCCAAGCACCTGCCGTATTCATTATTCAAAACAATGGTTGGGCAATTTCTTACCCAAGTAAGCTTCAAACCGAAGCACAAACTATTGCTCAAAAGGGTGTTGCTGCTGGTATTCCAGGCGTTCAAGTTGACGGGATGGATGTACTGGCATGTTACGAAGTTGCCAAGGAAGCACGTGAATTCGCTGCTGCCGGTAACGGCCCAGTTCTGATTGAAACCTTAACTTACCGGTTCGGTGCCCACAGTTCTGCTGGTGATGACCCTAGTCGGTACCGTACCAAGGAAGAAGAAAAGCCTTGGTTCGACAAGGACCCACTGATTCGGCTTCGTAAGTACTTAACTAAGAAGGGCCTCTGGTCTGAAGACGAAGAAAAGAAGTACGCCGATGAATGCAAGGACGACTTCAAGAAGGCTATCAAGGAAGCTGACTCTGTTGAACCAGAAAAGGTTTCTGACATGCTGAAGCGGACCTTCGAAGTACCAACCCCAGATATTAAGGAACAAATCAAAGAGTACGAAGCAAAGGAGTCGAAGTAATCATGGCTAAAAAGACATATATCAAAGCTATTACTGAAGGTATTGACATTGCTTTGGCTGAAGATCCAAAGACCTTGGTCTTCGGTGAAGATGTTGGTAAAAACGGTGGTGTCTTCCGTGCTACTAATGGCTTACAAACGAAGTACGGCAAGGATCGTGTATTCAGTACCCCACTTGCTGAATCAGGTATTTTAGGGATGTCAATTGGTCTGGCTGCTACTGGCTGGCGTCCAGTTCCAGAAATTCAGTTCATGGGCTTCACCTTTGAAGCAATGGACTCCATTGCCGGACAGATGTCTCGTGTACGTTTCCAATACAACGGTACCAAGAACATGCCAATCACCATCCGGACTCCTTACGGTGGTGGTACCCACACTGCTGAGCTCCACGGGGACGACCTTGAAAACTTCTTCGTTGGTATCCCAGGGCTGCGGGTTGTTACCCCAAGTTCCGCTTACGATGCCAAAGGTCTGGTAATTTCCGCTATTGAAAACAACGACCCAGTGCTCTTCCTTGAAAACCTTCGTCTCTACCGTTCAGTTAAGGGTGAAGTTCCTGATGACAAGTACACTGTTCCGTTGGACAAGGCTAATGTTGTTCAAGAAGGGAACGACATTACGATCGTTACCTACGGTGGGATGGTTCCAGAAGCTGTTAAGGCTGCTAAGAAGCTGGCTAAGGACAACATCTCTGCTGAAGTTATCGACCTTCGTTCACTCTACCCACTTGACACTGACACCATCTTCGAATCTGTAAAGAAGACGCACCATGTTGTTGTCGTTCAAGAATCACAAAAGATGGCCGGTGTTGGTGCCCAAGTTGCTTCCGCAATTTCCGAAGGTGCCATCATGTACCTGGATGCACCAATCACCCGGGTTGCCGCACCTAACTCTGTCTACCCATTCCCAATGGCAGAAGACGTATGGCTTCCACGTGCTAAGGAAATTGAAGACGCAGCTCGTCAAGTAGTTAACTATTAATCACAGCCAACCGCTACGATTAATTAGAAAGGAAGTTAAATAAATATGGCTTACAAATTCAGACTACCTGAAATGGGTGAAGGCCTTACCGAAGGTGACATCGCTTCATTCCTGGTTAAGGAAGGCGACCAGATCAAGGCCGACGATCCATTAGTAGAAATTCAAACCGATAAATCAACCACCCAATTGGTATCACCAGTTGACGGGACCGTTACTAAGCTGGATGCTAAGGAAGACGATCACGTTGAAAAGGGTGATGACCTGGTTGAAATCGATGACGGCAAGGACGGTGTAAGCACCAACGTTGAAGCCGAGGATGATGACGACGATGCTGGTGATGATGCTGCTGATGAGGCACCAGCTGAGGAAGAATCTGCTGCGCCAGCCGAGAGTGCTGCTCCAGCAAAGCCAGCTGAAGGTGCCAAGGGTGGCGTTGCACCACTGGCTGAACCAAACAAGCTGGTTATGGCCATGCCATCAGTTCGTCAATACGCTCGTGATAAGGGCGTTGACATCTCCTTGGTACAGCCAAGTGGTAACCACGGTCAAGTACTGAAGGAAGACATTGACAACTTCAACGGCGCTGCTGCTAGTGCTCCAGCTGCCGGCGAGGCACCAGCTGCAGCCGCCGCTCCAAAGGCTGGTAACACGATCAAGCCTTACACCGGTGCTGGTGAGGATGCTGAAACTCGTGAACCACTGTCCAAGATGCGTCAAATCATTGCTAAGAACATGCGTGAGTCTGCCGACATCAGTCCAATGGTTACGGTCTTCGCTAACGCTGAAGTATCCAAGATCATGGCTAACCGGAAGAAGTACAAGTCAGTTGCTGCTGACCAGGGTATTCACTTGACCTTCCTGCCTTACGTTGTTAAGGCCCTCATTGCCATGATGAAGAAGTACCCAGAATTCAACAGTTCAATTGATGACAGCACTCAAGAATTAGTTCAAAAGCACTACTACAACATTGGTATTGCTACTAGCACTGATCACGGGCTGTATAACCCGAACATCAAGAATGCTGACTCTAAGAGCATGTTTGAAATTGCTAAGGAAATCTCCGACAACGCACAAGCTGCTGAAGACAACAAGCTTAGTCCGGAGAGTATGGCACACGGCTGCATCACCATCTCCAACATTGGCTCCATGCGTGGTGGCTGGTTCACACCAATCATCAACCAACCAGAAGTTGCTATTCTCGGGATGGGTACCATTGCTACCGAACCAGTTGTCAATGCTGAAGGTGAAATTGTTGTTGGCCATAACATGAAGTTATCACTGACCGTTGATCACCGTCTGATTGATGGTGCCTTAGCTACTGAAGCTTTGAACTATCTGAAGAAGCTCCTTGAAGATCCTGAATTGTTAATGATGGAGGGCTAATTAAATATGGCTGATGTTGAACAAAAAGATACGGTTATTGTCGGAGGGGGCCCTGGTGGCTACGTTGCCGCTATCCGTGCCTCTGAATTAGGACAAAAGGTTACCCTGATCGAAAAGGGTACAGGTGAGCCTAACCATACTGGTTTGGGTGGTGTCTGCCTGAATGTTGGTTGTGTACCTTCTAAGGCTTTGATTGCTGCTGGTCACCGGCTTCGTGAAGCTCGTGATGCCTCGACCTACGGAATTTCCAAGACCGACGCAACAATTGACTTTAAGAAGACCCAAGACTGGAAGCAACATAAGGTTGTTGACCGGATGACCCGTGGTGTCAAGATGCTGCTCAAGAAGCACAAGGTTGAGATTATCGACGGGGTTGCCATGATGGACAACGATCACCAGCTCCGGGTTCTGAAGTCTGGTTCAAAGCAATTCATGGGTTTTGACGGTGGTAAGAAGATTACCTGGAAGAACCTGATTTTGGCAACTGGTTCACGTCCAGTTGAAATTCCTAACTTCAAGTTTGAAGGTCGGGTTATTGACTCTACGGGTGGCTTAGGCCTGAAGGAAGTTCCAAAGGAATTAGTTGTCATCGGTGGTGGTTACATCGGGACCGAATTGGCTGGTGCTTACGCTGATCTCGGTTCACACGTAACGATCATTGAAGGTACTGACAGTATCCTTGGTGGCTTTGACAAGGATATGGTAAAGGTCGTTGTCAAGAACCTGAAGAAGAAGGGGATTGACATTATCACCAAAGCCATGGCCAAGAACTCTACCCAAGATGATTCTTCTGTCACGGTTACCTACGAAGTTGATGGCAAGGAAAACAGTATCAAGGCAGATTACTGCATGGTTTCTGTTGGTCGGAAGCCAAACACCGATAACTTTGCCCTCGACATGACGAGTGTTAAGCTCAACGATCACCATCAAGTGATCGTTGATAAGCAGGGTCGGACCAACGTACCAGGTATCTGGGCAATTGGTGATATTGTTCCAGGTCCTGCCTTAGCCCACAAGGCCTTCTTTGAAGGTAAGACTGCTGCTGGAGCGATTGCCGGTAAGAACACCGCCAATGACTGGGTAGGGGTACCTGCCGTCTGCTTCGCTGACCCTGAATTGGCCCAAGTCGGCATGACTGCTGACGAAACCAAGGAGAAGGGGATCGAGGTTGCCACCGCTAAGTTCCCATTTGCCGGGAACGCACGTGCGGTATCACTTGACCAACCTGATGGGTTTGTCCGGTTCACCTACACCAAGGACAAGAAGAATGTTGTTGGTGCTGAGGTTGTTGGGCCAGAAGCAAGTACGCTGGCCGGTGAATTGTCATTAATTGTCAACTGTGGCATGAATGTTGAGGATGTTTCCTTAACCATTCACCCGCACCCAACCCTTAATGAACCAATTCAAGAAGCTGCTGACGTTGCAATGGGCTTCCCAACCCACATTTAATTAAGTTACTAACATCTTAATCAAATCCAAAGTACGTTGTCATAATCGACAACGTATTTTTGGTTTAAAGGTTATAATAGGGATAAAGTACTGAAGAGGAGTGGTCATATGCAAAGCCAAAATTACTCTTACCCATTGAACCCCAGTTGGTCAACTACCGAGATGGAGACCGTGATCGCGATGCTCCGGGCCGTTGAGGATGCCTACGAGGTCGGGATCAATCGTGAAGAACTGTTGAAACGTTACCGTTCCTTCAAAGAGGTCGTTAATTCCAAGGCTGAGGAGAAGCAGATCGGTCGTGACTTTGAACGTGAATCCGGCTACGTCCTCTACCGGGCCGTCAAGGCGGCTCAGGAGGGTGATACTAAGCGGATCAAGATGGCGGGGGAGCGCTGATGCTGGAAGGGATTGACTTACAAGTGCAAAGAATGCTGCGTCGAGTTAACCGTCAGACCCTCCGGCACCTGGATGGCTCCTACCAGGTAGCTACCAAGAGCAGCTATAGCGACCTGGTGACCACGATCGACCGGCAGAATGAACAGGAGATTGACCGTCAGCTCCGGGTGATTGATCCTGGCTGCCGGATTTTGAGTGAGGAGGGCTTTGGTGACCGCCGGGTTGACGACCTGGATGGTCATGTCTGGATCGTCGACCCCCTGGACGGCACCCTCAACTTTGTTAAACAGCATGATCACTTCGGCATCATGTTGGCCCTCTACGTTGACGGACGGCCGACCCTGGCCTACATCATGGATGCGGTCAACCAGGACCTCTATCATGGCGGTAACGGCGGGGGTGTTTTCAAGAACGACCGCCGGCTGACACGGCCGGCTGACGTTGGTCTCCATGATATCTTGGTTGCCATCAGCTCCTCACTGGTCCTAGATGACGTGGCCCACCTGACCCGGGTGGCCCGTCAGGCGAGTGGCCTTAGGATGTATGGCAGTGCGGCGATGGAGATGATCGGCGTGTTGACCGGTGAATTGGGAGCATACGTTTCACGCCTGAAGCCATGGGACCTGGCCCCGGGACGAGTCTTGGCAGAAGAATTAGGATTGAGCGTTAAATCAATTGACGATGATGGAATAAGTGTGCTATCATCTAATCTTGTATTAGTAGCAACGAAGCGCGCGGGTCAGGATATTCTGGATCGCACCGATTAGTTGTCGAAGCTGTGACCGGTTTGTCACAGTTTTTTTATGAAATCAGTCGCTAACCAGTGTATACTGGTTAAGATGAACAGATTGAAACGAAAGGAAGAATTACGCTTTGAAAACTCGTGAGGACATTCGTAACATTGCGATCATTGCCCACGTTGACCACGGTAAGACGACCCTGGTTAACGAAATGTTGAAGCAGTCAGATACTTTACCGGAACACTTCAGCATCCAAGACCGGGCCATGGATACCAACGCCATTGAACGGGAGCGTGGGATCACCATCCTGTCCAAGAACACGGCCGTTAAGTACGGCAAGTACCAGATTAATATCCTGGATACCCCGGGACACGCCGATTTCGGTGGTGAAGTTGAACGGGTTATGAAGATGGTTGATGGGGTATTGCTGGTTGTCGATGCCTTTGAAGGGACCATGCCACAGACCCGCTTCGTGCTGAAGAAGGCCTTGGAACAGCACCTGACCCCAATCGTGGTCATCAACAAGGTTGACCGGAAGGGTGCTCGTCCGGAAGAAGTTGTCGACGAAGTATTGGACCTCTTCATTGAACTGGGTGCTGACGAAGACCAACTGGACTTCCCAGTGGTTTACACCTCAGCCATGAACGGGACTTCCAGTTACGATTCTGATATTTCAACTCAGGAACACACGATGAAGCCACTGTTCGACACCATCATCAAGACCATTCCGGCCCCAGTTGACAACTCCGACGAACCGCTCCAGTTCCAAGTTGCCATCCTGGATTACAATGACTTTGTCGGCCGGATCGGGATTGGTCGGGTTTTCCGTGGTAAGATCAAGGTCGGCGACAACGTTACCCTGATGAAGTTAGACGGGACCAAGAAGAACTTCCGGGTTACCAAGCTGTTCGGTTTCTTCGGTCTGAAGCGGTTGGAAATTAAGGAAGCCAAGGCTGGTGACCTGATTGCCGTTTCCGGGATGGAAGACATCAACGTCGGTGAGACGGTTACCGACCCAGACCACCCAGAAGCCCTGACCCCACTGCGGATTGATCCACCGACGCTGCGGATGACTTTCCGGACCAACGATTCACCGTTTGCCGGCCGGGAAGGTAAGTTTGTGACGGCCCGTCAGCTGGAAGACCGCCTGAAGCGTGAGATGCAGACCGATGTTTCCCTTAAGGTTGACGACACGGATGATCCAGGTGCCTGGACTGTTTCCGGTCGTGGTGAACTCCACCTGTCCATCCTGATCGAGACCCTGCGGCGTGAAGGCTACGAACTGTCCGTATCACGGCCAGAAGTTATCTACCGTGAAATCGACGGGACGATGTGTGAACCATTCGAAGAGGTTCAGATTGACACCCCTGATGAATACACCGGGGCCGTGATCGACGGTCTCTCCAAGCGTAAGGGTGAGATGAAGAACATGGAGCCTGGTGAAAACGGCCAGACCCGGTTAATCTTCCTTGCACCATCACGTGGTTTGATCGGTTACTCCACCGAGTTCATGACCCAGACCCGTGGTTACGGGATCATGAGCCACACCTTCGAGAAGTACGCTCCAGTAATCAAGAACTGGAACCCAGGTCGGCAAAAGGGTACCCTGGTTTCCATGAACGCTGGTAAGGCCACGACTTATGCCATGATGGGGATTGAAAGTCGTGGGCAGCTTCTGATCGACCCAGGTACGGAGGTCTACGAAGGAATGATCGTTGGTGAAAACAGCCGTGAAAATGACATCACGGTTAATATCACCAAGGGTAAGAACCTGACCAACGTCCGGGCAGCCGGTTCTGATGAGATGGCCCACATCAAGACGCCAACCCACTTCTCCCTTGAGGAATCACTCGAATTCCTGAACGAAGATGAGTACTGTGAGGTTACGCCTGAAAACATCCGCCTGCGTAAGAAGATCCTGAACACGAATGCTCGTGAAAAGGAAGCCAAGCGCCGTCGTGCGGCTTCACGCAAGTAATCAATTTTAAGAAAACCCGAAAGGTGCTGTGATGCCTTTCGGGTTTTTGCTATTATAATGCTATAATGAAAAGGATACTTTTAGTTGGAGCAGGTGTAACTTCGTGAAAAAGATAAAGCTGCGGCCCCGTCATGGACTGGCCACAATTAAACAAAACTTTCATTTTTGGGACTATTACTTGATGGTTCCCTACCTTGTTCTGTGCCTGATCGGGATCGTGATGGTCTATTCATCAAGCGCGGCAATTCAGATGCAAAATGGGGGCACGCCCCAGGCCTACCTGATCAAGCAGACCATCTATGTCATCCTGGGGGTCCTCGTCCTCCTGTTCTGTGCCAACTACCCCCTTGAACACTACCGGCACCGTCGCTTCCTCGAATATTCGACCGTCGGCATGGGTTTCTTGCTAGCGGTAGTCCTGTTGATTGGGAAAGCGGTCAACGGCGCCAAGGGGTGGCTGAATCTGGGGCCGATCAATATCCAGCCGGTGGAGTTCTGTAAACTCTACTTTATTCTCTACCTGGCCGACCGGATGGCCCGCGCACGGCAGCAGGGGAAACACTTCCTGCTTTCCAAGTCATCGCGGGGACCACTGATTCTTGCCGCGGGTTACCTGATCTTGATTCTTGTTCAGCCTGACACGGGGGGCTTTGCGATCAACGCCTGCATCATCGCCGTGATGATTCTCGCCTGTGACATCCGTTGGGGGAAGGCCATCACCGCAGTGATTGGTTTTCCACTGCTGGTTTACTTTGGCCTGCAACTGGCCATCATCAACGGGTGGCTGCATGGTGGCTACCGGATTCAGCGATTCATCGCCTTCATGAACCCGTTTGGTAACGCCAGCGGGTCCGGGAGTCAACTGGTCAATTCCTACTACGCCATCAGTAACGGTGGTATTTTTGGCGTCGGGTTGGGAAACAGTGTCCAGAAGATGGGGTATCTGCCAGAGCCCAACACCGATTTTATCATGGCGATCACCAGCGAGGAGCTCGGCCTGGTCGGTGTGACGGTCATTTTGGTTCTCCTCTTGGTCCTGATCTGCCGGATGATCCAGCTGGGGGTCAAGAGCCAGTCATTGTACCAAAGCCTGATCTGCTATGGGTCCGCCACCTTCTTCACGATTGAAACCTTCTTTAACATCGGTGGGGTCCTGGGCCTGCTGCCGATTACTGGGGTGACCTTCCCTTTCATCAGTTATGGGGGATCCAGTATGCTGGTCCTCTCGGCAACGGTGGGGATCATCATGAACATCAGTATTCGCCAGAATAAGGCCCAGTTGGAAATCGGCGAACCATTTTTACCAACAGATTAGTAAGGATATGATAGGATGTTTAAATTAACTGCGCGGCGGGCCCTAGTGGTGTACGTCAATGGCAACCGGGTCGTACGGGCCCTTCGCCATTACGGGCTGGTCCGTTACGTTTCCCGACGAATGCATTACGTGATTCTATACGTTGATCAAGATCAGATCGACACGGTAAAGGACAAGGTCAAACACCTGCGGGCGGTTCGGCGAGTGGAGGAATCAGTCCGCCCCGACCTCGACCCAACCCTGACCGACCTGGAGATGACTGGACTATACAAACTACATGATGAGGATGATAAGCAATGAGAGTAGTATCTGGTGAGTTTCGCGGCCGGAAGCTAAGTGCCGTACCCGGCATGGCGACCCGGCCCACGACCGATAAGGTGAAGGAAGCCCTCTTCAACATCATCGGGCCATACTTCGATGGTGGACAAAGTCTGGACCTGTTTGCCGGTAGCGGGGGACTCAGTATTGAAGGGGTCTCCCGCGGCATCGATCACGCTGTCCTGATTGATCGGCAGTACCAGGCGATCAAGACGATTCGCCACAACGTTGAAGTGACTAAGCACCCTGAGCGATTCTCAATTTATAAGATGGATGCTCGTAAGGCGCTAGGAATGCTCGGTAAGCACCAGGCTAGGTTTGATCTGGTTTATCTGGACCCGCCATATGCTAAGCAGCAGATCTTGAAGGATCTTGATCAGATGGTGGCAGACAACCTGCTCAACGATGGGGCGGTGATCGTTGCCGAGACCAACCAGGCGGCGGACCTGCCGACCACCGACCGACCGAACTTTACGTTTATTCGCCGGCAGACATATGGTATAACGGTACTGACCATTTACCGTTTTCGAAAGGAGTAGTTTTTTATGAAAGTTGCTGTATTTCCCGGGACCTTTGACCCGCTAACCCTGGGTCATTTGGACCTGATCAAGCGGGGGAGCGCCCTTTTTGATCAACTGGCTGTTGCTGTGATGACCAATAACAGCAAGAAACCGTTGTTTACGGTTGAGGAACGGGTTGACCAGATTAAGGAGGCCGTGGCTGGACTAGACAACGTTTCCGTAATTACGGCGTCTGGGTTAACTGTTGACCTGATGAACCGGATCGGGGCCGACTACCTGATGCGGGGGTTGCGAAACAATACCGATTTCCAGTATGAACGCGATATCGCCGCCATGAACAACTTTTTAGATGACCAGTGCGAGACGATTTTCTTCCTGGCCAAGCCGGAGTATCAGCACCTATCGAGTAGTCTGCTGAAGGAGGTTACCTCCAATGGTGGTGACATCTCCGCCTACCTGCCGGCCAATATCAATGCGGCCCTGAAGAAGCGACTGGAAGAACGGCAATTGATGCGGGTAAAGGCACAGAATGAAAAGACAAGATAAACAGGTCCTCCGCTGGATTGGGGTTGTCCTTGCGCTGATCCTCTTTTTGGGCTGGTTTCTCCTCTGGCCGCTGAATTCCTACGTTGAGGCGCCGGGGACCGCTACCAACCTACGCTCCTTTGTCCGGGTCAAAGACCACCCGGATTTGGGGAAGGGAAGCTTTATGATCACCTCGGTGGCGCTCCAGCGTGCCCACCCGGCGACCTATCTCGTTGCCAAGGCGGTCCCATACCTGTCCATTGAGAAGGCGGCGGACGTCACGGGGGGACAGAGTGGGGCGACCTTTGACCGGGTTCAGCATTTCTACATGCAGAGCTCGATCAACGAGGCCATCGCGGTGGCCTTTCAGGCGGCCCACCAGCCGGTTTCCCGAAAGTATTTGGGGATTTATGTTCTCCAGGTGGAACCGAACTCTAAGTTCAAGCGGGTGATTAAGGTGGGGGATACCATCACGAAGGTTGATGGTCGTCACTTCAACACCGCCCAGGGATTTCAGAAGTACATTGGTAAGCAAAAGATCGGCTCCCCGCTGACGGTAACCTATGAGCGCACTGGTCGTCAGCACCAGGCGACTCGTCGGCTGGTACGGCTAACCGCCCGCCGAGCCGGGATTGGGATCCTGTTGACCAATAATATGAAGGTTAAGACTAGGGTGCCAGTGAAGGTCGATCCGGGACAGCTGGGCGGTCCGTCCGGTGGGCTGATGTTTACCCTGCAGATCTATGAACAGATCAGCGGACACGACCTCCAGCGGGGCCGCAAGATTGCTGGCACCGGGACGATTGCCCCGGACGGCAGTGTTGGTGAGATCGGTGGGATCGACAAGAAGGTCATTGCCGCGCACCGGGCCGGTGCCACTATTTTTCTGGCGCCGTACATCAAACCCACCAAGCTGGTTCTGAAGTACGAGGACGGCCACCAGACCAACTACCAGCTGGCCAAGAAGACGGCTAAACGATATGCACCGGGAATGAAGGTCGTTCCGGTGACCTCCTTTAAGCAGGCGGTCCACTACCTAGAACAGAAGTAAACGAATATTTAGGGCAGCGATTGTGGTCGCTGCCTTTTAATATCGGGGTATTAATAATTTTAAATAAATTGTTAAGCGTTTAGCAATTCGCTAAGGAGGAGAAATTATGTTAGCCCCAAAGGAACATAAAAAATGTACAAGAGTGGTAAAAACTGGGTCGTAGTAACCCTGTCCACCGCAGCATTGGCCTTAGGTGCCTCTGTCGTTAATGCAAACGCAGACGCCACTACGCCTGTTACAAGTAGTACTGATGTCCCGGTTACTGAATCCGTCAACAGCAGTTCTGCCGTTATGAGTTCATCTTCGACGCCAATTAAGTCTAACGCTGCACAGACCGCAACGACTTCCCAGTCAAGTGCTGATAACGTTCAATCGTCCGACGCCCCAAAGACGGCAACCCCGGTAACAAAACAAGGCAACACCACAACGGCACCTGCTGCCAAAACTACCGACAGCCAACCAGCTGACCACCACCAGGCACAGCTTAACCCAGTAAGCAGCGCAGCTAAGGATGCTGAGCAGCGGTCCACGCACTTAACAGACAAGGCAGCCACGGTAGTTAAGAATGCTGGTATTGCCCCGAACAGCCTGACTTCTCAACAGGTCAAGGAACTGAATAAGGTCAACTTCTCGAAGTCAGCCAAGACCGGTACACAAATGACCTACAATGACTTCAAGAAGATTGCTAACACGCTGATCAAGCAAGATGGCCGTTACGCAATTCCATTCTTTAACGCTAAGCAAATTCAGAATATGCCGGCCGCTCACACTCGCGATGCCCAGACCGGTGAGGTTACTGACCTGGATATTTGGGACTCATGGCCAGTTCAGGATACCAAGACCGGCTATGTCTCAAATTGGAATGGGTACCAATTAGTTATCGGAATGATGGGGGAACCAAACGTCAACGATAATCATATTTACCTGTTGTACAACAAGTATGGGGACAACAACCTAGCCAACTGGAAGAACGCTGGTCCGATCTTTGGTTATAACGCTAATGCGGTTCGTCAGGAATGGTCTGGTTCTGCAACCGTAAACCCAGACGGGTCCATTCAATTGTTCTATACACGCGTTGACACAAGTGATAACTACACCAACCACCAGAAGTTGGCGAGTGCAACGATCTACCTTGATCATGATGATAAGACCGGAACGGTTTCAATTAATCATGTGGCCAATGATCACGTCATCTTTGAAGGGGATGGCTACTACTACCAGACCTACAAACAATGGCGTGCCACTAACAATGGAGCCGACAACATTGCAATGCGTGATGCTCATATTATTGAAGATAATGACGGCAACCGTTACCTGGTATTTGAGGCCAGCACGGGACTTGAAAATTACCAGGGCTTGAGTCAGCTTTATAATTGGCAAAACTACGGAGGCAGCGATAAGTTTAACGTTAATAACTTCTTCCACCTGCTGTCTAATAACGATATGCGGAGCCGTGCAAGTTGGGCCAATGCCGCTATTGGTATTCTGAAGCTTAATAATGACATTAAGAATCCACAGGTAAGTGAGCTCTACACGCCATTGCTTACGGCACCGATGGTTAGCGATGAGATTGAACGGCCGGATGTTGTTAAGTTAGGAGACAAGTACTATCTCTTTGCGGCAACGCGGTTGAATCGTGGTAGTAATGATGATGCTTGGAATGCTGCCAACAAGGCTGTTGGGGACAACGTTGTCATGGTTGGTTACGTCTCCGATAAGCTGACGGGTGGTTACAAGCCTCTGAACGACTCCAGTGTTGTTTTGACGACGTCAGTTCCAGCAAACTGGCGGACCGCTACCTATTCCTACTATGCAATCCCAGTTGAAGGACACCCTAACCAGGTCCTGATCACTTCCTACATCACCAACCGGAATGAGGTTGCTGGTAAGAATATGAACTCAACCTGGGCTCCAAGCTTCCTGGTTCAGATTAACCCTGATA
The DNA here is from genome assembly GCF_001435345.1 of Limosilactobacillus pontis DSM 8475. Lineage (GTDB taxonomy): Bacteria > Bacillota > Bacilli > Lactobacillales > Lactobacillaceae > Limosilactobacillus > Limosilactobacillus pontis. Next base: position 69,501 of record NZ_AZGO01000065.1, read on the forward strand.
ACACCACGATGGTTCTCGCACGGATGACTAACCAGGGTGATTGGATCTGGGACAACACCAGTGAGAATGACAACATGGCGGGCGTTCTTGACAAGAATACTGCTAATAGTGCAGCCCTGCCTGGTGAGTGGGGCAAGCCAATCGACTGGAACCTGGTCGGCGGCGACGATTTGATCCCTCATAACCCGGGTGAGCCAGACACACCTAACGTTCCTAATGTTCCGAATACGCCAGACACACCAAACACGCCTAACGTTCCTGATATCCCGAATACGCCAAATACACCAAATACTCCGGACACACCAAATGTCCCGAATACACCAAACACGCCGCGTGAACCACAGACGTCTAACAAGACCGAAACTAGGTTACCACAAACCGGCAACCATAATGGTCAAGTAGCAATGGGCCTTGGTTTCGCATCCCTGTTGGCAATGTTTGGCCTGGTGGGTGCTAATAAGCGTCGTTACTAAATCTAAATAGAACGAAAAATACTCCTGTAATTACGCAGGGGTATTTTTTTTCGTGCCGAATTAACAACTTGCCGTATTTAATATATGGGAGGGGAGTTTAATGGAACGCTTGAAGGAAATTTGGGAGACCTATCGTTATCAACTGTTGATCCTGATAGCGGTCTTGGGATTGGTTATGGCATGGTTGGTAAAGCGACCAGCAGCCGAACCCGCGCAGCCGGATCAGACCCTGGCGATAAGCACGACAGCCAGCAGCATGACGAAAGCACCGTCCACAACCAGCAGCCAGATCTGTGTTGACGTTAAGGGGGCCGTCAAGCATCCGGGAATCTATAAGCTGAAGAATGGTGCCCGGGTAAACGAGGCGGTTGCGGCCGCGGGCGGCATCATCAATAGCGCCGATATGAAACAGGTCAACCTGGCTAAGCAGCTGAATGACGCTGAGGTGGTCTATGTCCCGGTAAACGGGGAGACGATGCCGGGGATAAGTACTGTCGGTGCTAGTAGCGGGGACGCGACAGCCGGCAGTGGGAGTCAGACGGCTACGGTCAACATTAACACGGCGACCAAGGAGCAGCTTTGTCAGATTACCGGGATCGGTGACAAGAAGGCCGACCTGATCTTGCAATATCGGCAGCAGCACGGTCAATTCAAGTCGGTTGATGAATTGAAACAGGTCAGTGGCTTTGGTGACAAGTCGGTGGAGAAAATCAGGGACCAGTTGGCGGTCTAGTTTTGGTTTGAGTGGATTTTTGCTATACTATATCAGACAAAGGAGTGATGAAAAGATGGTAAGAAAGCGAATTGACTGGGACCAGTACTTCATGATCCAAGCTGCCCTGCTGGCCTCACGCAGCACCTGTAACCGGCTCTCGGTCGGGGCAGTGTTGGTCCGTGATAAGCGGATCATTGCCGGTGGCTATAATGGATCAGTATCCGGTGACGACCATTGCATCGACGCAGGCTGCTACCTACGGGATGGTCACTGTGTCCGGACGATCCATGCCGAGATGAATGCCATCCTTCAGTGTGCCAAGTTTGGCATCTCGATGGACGGGGCCAGTCTGTACGTGACTGATTTTCCGTGCCTCCAGTGCACGAAGAGCCTCCTGCAGGCCGGTATTAAGGAGATCAACTATATTCGCAACTACCATAATGACGATTACGCCATGAAGCTGATTAAGCTTAAAGACATCCACCTTCACCAAATCAAGCTTGACGATAATATCTTAGATGAGGTTCGCTTAGGCCAGTACATTCAGCCTGAGCAGTAGGACAATTCATCATTACTGGATATTTCCAGCCCTAATCGTGGGGGCGGTGACCGTCACCATGCTGGGCCCGCAGCCGTTCTTTTGGTTGTTTGTTGCCTACCTCCTGCTCCGCGTCTGCTATCTCCGCCGGCCAGTGGTCCTAGCGACCTGCTGTCTGAGCCTAGTAGTGGCGATCGGTGGCTGTTTGCTCTATCAACACCAGATCAGCCGGCGGACCGTTGTCGATCGTCACCCGGTCACTCAGCTGGTCAGGGTTCGCCCTGATGACGTCCAGGTTCACGATGGTTTTGTGACGGCGATCGGGACCGATACCCAATCACGAGTTCGTGAAGCCCTGATCTTTAGTGTTCGTGATTCCCATTTACTTGACCAATACAGGCGGCTCGATCGGCCAGCCAATTGGCGGGTGAATGGGATGGTTCAGCCGGTGATGCCAGCTACCAACGAGAATGAATTTGCCCTTCGGCGATACTATCAGCAGCGACGGGTCTACAATCAGGTGAAGCTTGACCAGCCCCCGACGATCATGCCACTGACGGGATGGGGGCTGTGTGATCAGTGCCACTGCTGGCGTTGGCAGTTGGGGCACCACTTTGCGGGGATGCCCATGCCGCTAGCCAGTTATTGCCAGCAATTGATCATCGGTCAGAGTGATCCATACAACGCGTCGGCAATGGCAAACGTCAAACGACTCGGGATTATTCATCTTTTCTGTATCTCAGGAATGCACGTGGTCCTGTTAGTAGCTATCCTGCGCTGGCTGGGAGTGTACCTGTGGCTAGACCGGGAGCTGGTTGATGTCCTGTTGATTGTGGCGTTGCCATTTTACCTGGTCATCGCGGGTGGGGCACCGAGTCTGATTCGAGCGGTGATCATGGCCGAGACCGGCCTATTCCGCAGTGCCTTACGACTGGATCGGCTCGACGGTTGGGCGGTGAGCCTGCTCGTCGGGACTGCCTGGGAACCGGCCGTCCTACTCAGCCTGGGCGGCCAGCTAAGTTATCTCCTGTCGTTTTTGCTACAGGTGATGGACCGGCAGCTGCCGGCCCTGCGGCAGACCTTCCTATTGAGTATAGCCAGTCTGCCAGCGATTCTGAGCTACGTCTTTGAGTTTCACTGGCTCAGTCTGGTGCTTAGTTACCCGATGATTCCCCTGTTTTCCCTGGTCCTCTTTCCCCTGGTTCTGATCAGTGCCGGAACCTATTGGGCTCTACCCGTATTCGGTAACCTGGTCAACCAGGTTCTGTTGACCTTTCAGCGGCTGATTGAGTTTGCAGCCCACCTACCAGGGGAGGTCGTCTTCGGTAAGCCACCACTTTGGCTAGCGGTGGTGCTATTTCTACTGACCCTTTGGACAATTAGTGACTACCGACAAGTCCGGCGGTGGGTACTCTTGGGGCTTGCTTACTTAGCCTGTTTTATGGTGATTCACTTTCCACTCAACGGTGAGGTTGCCTTCGTTGATATTGGTCAGGGAGACTGCATTATCATTCGTGAGCCGCTGAATCGCCGGGTAATGATGATTGATACCGGGGGTAAGCTGAACTTTGGCCACCGGCAGCAGGCACCGGGGTGTGACGTGGCTACCCGGACCAGTATTAATTATCTGAAGAGTCGGGGTATCGACCATATTGATACCATTTACCTTAGTCACCGGGATGCCGATCACATTGGCTACCTGCCGACGGTCCTACAGGCGATGCGGGTCAAACGGGTTGCGGTACCGGCGGGGGTGGAGAAGCAACCCGTCCTGACCCGTAAGGTGGGAGGCGTAAACCAGCCCCAGGTTATTTCGGTTATGGACCAGCACCCCAGCATTGATCCGGGGCTCAGGATCCTTCATCCGTTTGCCCCTGGTGAGGCGAAGAATGAAGATTCGATGGTGCTGACTGGATGCTTTGGTGGTCGGCAATTTGTCTTCACTGGCGACCTGGATCGGGCCGGGGAATGTGCAGTCCTCGACCGCTATCCGCAGTTACACGCCGATGTACTGAAGCTTGGCCACCATGGTAGTCGGACGGCGAGCGATGACCGCTTTCTGGATCAGCTGCACCCGCAGTGGGGAATTATCTCGGCGGGGCGGTTCAACCGCTACCATCATCCCAATGATGAGGTTGTAGCCAGCTTGCGGCAACGGCAGATTAAGATCCTATCAACCCAGCAGTACGGGATGATCAGGTACGTATATGCACAGCAACATGGTCGTTTTCAGACCACTCTTGAAGGAGGAGAACTTAAGTGGACATTACCGAACTGTCTCAACAACTAAAGAAGGCGAGCCCGGCGCCAATTTATCTGGTACTGGGAACCCAGCAAGCCTTACAACAACAGGCCCTTGATCTGTTTTTAACCCTGATTCCGGAGAGCGAACGGGTGATGAACGTTGGGCGTTACGACATGGAGACAACGCCGGTGGCTACGGCGCTAGACGACGCGATGTCTGCGCCCTTCTTCGGGGAACGTCGGTTGGTCGTAATCAATAAGCCTTATTTTCTGACTGGTGAGAAGAAGCGGGGGAAGATCGACCATGACCTCGACTCGTTTAAACGCTATCTGGCCCAGCCCGAGATGACCACCACCCTAGTTATTCTGGCCCCCTATGAGAAACTGGACGGCCGTAAGGGAATCGTTAAGACCCTCAAGAGGGCAGCGGTTACCATCAGCGCGGCCCCGTTAAACGAGCAGCAGGCCCGTCAACAGGTGGTGGGACGACTGATGGGTGCGGGTTTTCAGATTGACCAGGCGGCGGTCGATGAGCTGGTGCGGCGGACCAACGCTGACTACGGATTGATGATTGCCAACTTGGCCAAACTCAAGCTCCTTGCGTATCAGGATAAGCATATCACACAGGCACAGGTGGCGGCTCTGGTGCCACAGTCGCTTGACGAGAACGTCTTCGACCTGGTGACGGCTGTCCTCCGTCATGACCAGGTGCAGGCTCTCGACCTCTATCACCAGCTGCTGGCCGGTCAGCAGCAACCATTACGGATCAATGCGGTCCTGGTGGGTCAGTTTCGGTTGTTGATTCAGCTGAAGGTGCTAAGTCGGCGGGGCCTCAGTCAGGGGAACCTGGCCATGCAGTTGAACGTGCACCCGTACCGGGTTAAGCTGGGACTGCAGACCGCCCGTCGTTTCTCCCTGCTGGCCCTGGAAAATGCTTATCTCGGTCTGATCCGGATCGAGCGGGCACTCAAGACGACCCAGCGTGATCCGGCACTGCTGTTTCAATTATTCATGCTCCAATATGCCCACCAGGCTAAGGTGGCCAATTAACAAATCGGCACTGCGATGACGATATCACAGTGCCGATTTATCGTTTAAAACAAAAACAGGCGATCAAAACGATCGCCTGTTACCGTTACCGGTCATTACTTGTTGTAACGAGCTGATAAACGTGACTTGTCACGTGCTGCCTTGTTGGCCTTGATAAGACCCTTGGAGTGTGCACGGTCAATTGCTGAGATGGCATCCTTGTATAACTTTTCAAGGTCATCTTCACCAGCAAGCTTTGCCTTATCGAACTTCTTGATAGCAGTCCGCATGTGGCTCAATTGTGAAGCGTTCTTGACTTCGGCCTTAGCGCTGGTTTTAACACGCTTGATTGCTGACTTAATAATTGGCATGAGTTTCACCTCCGTTACCCGGTTATTCAGTTGACCAGAATTTTCAACGTTTTTATTATACAAAAGACTGGCGGCCAATGCAATAGTTTCGCCGGCATTCAACCTGGATTTTGTTGGACCCTTGCAAGTGGGGGAATAATCGGTTATAGTGTTAAAGGTTAATTAACCAACTGCCTCTTCTCAGTTTAGCGATCCTCACCGACGCTATACCTAGAACTAGGCGTATCAAATTATTTGAAAGGTGGGAAAATAGCATGGCTATTTCAAAAGAACGTAAGGATCAAATTATCAAGCAATTCGCAACGCATGAAGGTGACACTGGTTCTACCCAGGTTCAAGTTGCTGTCTTAACCGCTGACATCAACGAATTAAACGAGCACCTTCGTACTCACAAGCACGATTACCACTCACAACGTGGTCTGATGAAGAAGATTGGTCACCGTCGTAACCTCTTGGCTTACCTTCGGCGGACTGACCTTCCTGCTTACCGTGAATTGATCAAGAAATTGGGTCTTCGTCGTTAATACCATTGCCATTGTGCGTCTCGGCTCCATTGGGGTCGGGACGTTTTTTATTGCGTTTAGTTCCAATGATAACTTTGATTGTGGTAAGATATGAATAGCTAATCATGAACGAAATTAAAAATCTTGCCGTTGAGCTTAGACGGTAAGCAGTTCAAAATTAAATAAAAGGAGATTACTCAATGAGTAACAGCATTAAGATTATTCCGTTTGGCGGGGTCCGCGAAAACGGTAAGAATATGTACGCAGTTGAAGTTGGTAAGCAGATCTTCATTCTGGATTGTGGGCTGAAGTACCCCGAAAATGAACTGATGGGGATTGACGTGGTGATTCCGGATTGGGAATACCTTCGCGAACACAAGGATCAAGTCGTCGGGGTCTTCCTGACGCACGGCCATGCCGACTCGATCGGGGCCTTACCGTACTTTCTGATGGACTTCAACGTCCCGGTCTTCGGTAGTGAGATGACGATTGCCCTGGCTAAGCTGGCGGTGAAGGGTCACAAGGAGGTTAAGAAGTTCAACGACTTCCACGTTGTCGACGCCGCCACCACGATCGACTTCAATGACGTCACGGTCTCGTTCTTCCAGACCACCCACACGATTCCTGAGACGCTGGGCGTGGTGATCGAGACTAGTGATGGCAACATCGTCTACACCGGCGACTTCAAGTTTGACCAAACGGCCACCCAGGGTTACCAAACGGACCTGGCGCGGCTGGCCGAGATCGGTTCGCAAGGCGTACTGGCCCTGTTAAGTGACTCGGCGGGGGCTGGTATCACTGGCATCTCAGCCCGGGAAAAGGATATTGGTGAATACATCAAGGAAACCTTCAAGTACCAAAACGGCCGGATTATCGTGGCCAGTGTCGCTTCCAACATCATGCGGGTTCAGCAGATCATCAACGCTGCCGTAGCGGTTGATCGTAAGTTGGTTCTGTCTGGTAAGGACATCGAGCAGATCATTAATACGGCGATGAGCCTAGGTAAGCTAAAGTTGCCGAAGGGACTCTTGATTAGCATGAAAGAGGCCGATAAGCTGGAGCCAAATCAGGTCATCATCCTGGAGACCGGGAAGATGGGCGAGCCAATCAAATCCCTTCAGCAGATTGCCAGTGGTGCCAATCCGAAGCTCCACCTGACCGATACCGACCTGGTCTTTGTCACGACCACTCCTTCTTATGCTCAGGAGACGGAGGTTCAAAAGACCAAGGACATGATCTACCGGACCGGGGCCGAGGTCAAGTTCATCTCGGACGATCTCAACCCTTCTGGCCATGCCAACCAGAATGACGAGCAACTGATGCTCAACTTCATGAAGCCCCAGTACTTCATCCCCATCCAGGGTGAGTACCGGCTCTTGGACCGTCACGCCCAGCTGGCCGAGGAGGTTGGTATTCCAGCTGACCACATCTTCATTGCCAGCAAGGGGGATGTCCTTACCTATAAGAATGGTGAGTTCCACGTCGGCGACCATATCGACGTCAGCAACACGATGATCGACGGTACCGGGATCGGTGACATTGGCAACATCGTCCTCCGTGATCGGCGGGTTCTGTCTGAGGACGGGATCTTCGTCGTGGTCGCCACCATCGATCGGAAAAAGAAGAAGATCGTTGCCCGACCGCAGATCACATCTCGGGGGTTCGTCTTTGTCAAGACTAACCGTCAACTGATGAAGCAGAGTGCCGACCTGGTTGAGAAGGTCGTTCAGGAGAACCTCGACCAGAAGGAGTTCGACTGGAGCCACCTCAAGCAGGACGTTCGCGAGAAATTGAACCGCTTCCTCTTTGATCAGACCAAGCGTCACCCGGTTATCCTGCCGGTGATCATGGAGATCAACCAGCACGCTAAGCGCAAGAACAAGGGCAATAACAATGGCGAGGCCAAGAAGCAGGGTAATGGTCAGGGCCAAAAGGAAAAGAAACAGGGCCATCACCGCAATGGTCGTGGCCGTAAACATGAGAAGCAGGTTGCCAAGGCCAAGCAATAAGACAATCAAAGAGAGGCTGGAAAATAAGTCTCTCGGCGCCCTGTACGGCTAGCCTATTGGCTTCCCGTAACTGCATTGTAATATTCGGAAAACTAATTGTGGCTGGTGAGAAAACAA
>NZ_AZGO01000065.1:77549-137754 GCF_001435345.1 Limosilactobacillus pontis DSM 8475
AATATGAATGAAGAACAAGCTAAACGCTATCGTCAGGCCACAACACTAATGAAGCAGGAGAAATGGGGGCGTGCTGCCGATATCCTGGATGACCTGGTCGAGGAAACCGCGGATCCCGTGGCCACCCGTCAATTGGTTCGTGCCCTCGCCGCAGACCACCAGTATGTCCAGGCTTTAAGCAACGTTTTAGAGGATCCCAACTTGTTTGGTACGGACAAGGAAAGTGCCGAACTGGTGGTGCGTTTGATGGTGCAGAACCAGCGTTTCATGTTGGCCCGACTCTTCATCGCTAATGGATCAGCAGAATGGCGGAACCCCCTGCTGATGATTGCCAAAGACGGCGAGCGGGCTGCTCAGGTGAAGTACCGCCAGACCATCCAGCAACGACTGAAAGAATTTTACCATCTCGGTGATGGCACCCTGCTGGAGCAGCGTCAACGCCTGATGGATGCCTATGACCTCCCACTGACCAGCTTTCTGTTGGGGACCCGCTTCGTTCTCCGGGATCCCTTTGTCAACTATTTGATCAAGGCCGACATCATCGAAAGCCTGCGTCGAATCGGGGTTGATACCCAGTTGAGTTACCTTTGGATTGATAATAACGAGTACCAGGCAAACCCCGCCACGTTGCCCGACCAGGAGGCGGAGCCAGCAGTCAAGGCAGTGCGGTCGATGATTGCTAAGCGTCTGGCTGATTCGGACGCGATTCGCTACCAGATGGCGAGCCAGCAACTGGATCTGCAATTGATATTTCTTTATCCGCGGGCAGGGGAAGTGATTGCTGATCCTAACGAGTGGGCGACTGTCCTGCTGGCGGCCCTTGATGGTCAGCAATTGGGGGATGCGACCCCAACGCAAAGTTGGCAGCGGCGCCTGATGAGCTTGATTTCAACCCTAGCCCAAAACGATAAATAAAGTTTTTCTAATTTAGGCGAAAAACATCGGCAAATTTATTTACAAACCGGAGGATAGTTGATATTATATTTAAGAATTCTTCTTCAAGCCTTTGATATAAAGCTTTCAATTGGCGAAAAGAAGTAGTACAATATTCCCAAGGGTGTGTCAGTTGTTTTTCTGAAATAACTGACATTATACTTGTAAATTAATAGGAGGTTCTCATTAATGGCTGAAAAAGAACATTATGAACGTACAAAGCCCCATGTAAACATTGGTACTATTGGCCACGTTGACCATGGGAAGACTACTTTAACTGCTGCTATCACCAAGGTACTGGCAGCCAAGGGTCTGGCAAAGGCAGAAGATTACGCTGATATCGATGCTGCTCCAGAAGAAAAGGAACGTGGTATCACTATCAACACTGCCCACGTTGAATACGAAACTGAAAAGCGTCACTACGCACACATCGATGCGCCAGGTCACGCCGACTACGTTAAGAACATGATCACTGGTGCTGCACAAATGGATGGTGCTATCCTGGTTGTTGCCGCTACCGATGGCCCTATGCCACAAACTCGTGAGCACATTCTTCTTGCCCGTCAAGTTGGTGTTCAATACATCGTTGTATTCCTTAACAAGACCGACTTGGTTGACGATGACGAACTGGTTGACTTGGTTGAAATGGAAGTTCGTGACCTTCTTAACGAATACGATTTCCCTGGTGACGATGTTCCAGTTATCCGTGGTTCCGCTCTGAAGGCCCTTGAAGGTGACCCAGAACAAGAAAAGGTTATCCTTCACCTGATGGACGTTATCGATGACTACATCCCAACTCCAAAGCGTCCTACTGACAAGCCATTCATGATGCCTGTCGAAGACGTCTTCACCATTACTGGTCGTGGTACTGTTGCTTCTGGTCGTATCGACCGTGGTACTGTTAAGATCGGTGACGAAGTTGAAATCGTTGGTTTGACTGAAGATGTTCTGAAGTCAACTGTTACCGGTCTGGAAATGTTCCACAAGACTCTTGATCTTGGTGAAGCCGGGGACAACGTTGGTGTCCTTCTTCGTGGTATTTCACACGATCAAGTACAACGTGGTCAAGTTCTTGCAGAACCAGGTTCGATCCAAACTCACAAGAACTTCAAGGGTGAAGTTTATGTTATGACCAAGGAAGAAGGGGGCCGTCACACGCCATTCTTCTCCAACTACCGTCCACAATTCTACTTCCACACCACTGATGTTACTGGTACGATTGAACTGCCAGATGGTGTAGAAATGGTTATGCCTGGTGATAACGTAACGTTCACTGTTAACCTGCAAAAGCCAGTTGCCCTTGAAAAGGGTCTGAAGTTCACCATCCGTGAAGGTGGACACACTGTTGGTGCCGGTGTGGTATCAGAAGTGCTGGACTAATTTTCAATTAGGCTTTCGCAAAAGGAATTCGGCTTGCCGGATTCCTTTTTTGCTTTAAAAAAGCCCGTGATGTCTGGCAATTGGTTGCAATTGCGTGACAGCTACGGTAAACTAGTAAAGTATGTAAAGACCAACCTATTAAATAGGAATGGTCAAATTGATTTGTTATTGGAGGAAATAAAATGTCAGCAAAATGGGAACGCGATAGCGATGCCAGCAAAGGTACATTGACATTTGATATCGATGTAGACACTATTAAGAAGGGGATCGACGAAGCCTTCGTTGAAACCCGGAAGAAGATCACGGTGCCAGGTTTCCGTAAGGGCCGTGTTCCACGCCAAATCTTCAACCAGATGTATGGTGAAGAATCACTCTACCAAGACGCCTTGAACAAGGTTCTGCCAGACGCATACAGCGCTGCAGTTAAGGAAACTAAGATCCAACCTGTTGCTCAACCACAAATTGAAATCAAGAGCATGGAAAAGGGCCAACCTTGGACGTTGACGGCAACTGTTGATGTTATGCCAGAAGTTAAGCTGGGTGACTACAAGGGGATGGAAGTTCCTGAACAAGACACCACGGTTTCCGATGCCGACGTTGACTCTGAATTGGAAAAGAAGCGTCAACAGCAAGCTGAACTGGTTCTCAAGGAAGATAAGCCAGCCGAAAAGGGTGACACGGTTGTTATCGACTACGAAGGTAGTGTCGATGGCAAGAAGTTCGACGGCGGTTCCGCTGACAACTACTCCCTTGAACTGGGCTCCGGTTCATTCATCCCAGGTTTTGAAGACCAGCTAATCGGCCACAACTCCGGTGATGATGTGGACGTTAAGGTTACCTTCCCAGAGGACTACCACGCCAAGAACCTGGCTGGTAAGGATGCCGACTTCAAGGTTAAGATCCACGAAATTAAGGAAAAGCAACTTCCTGAATTGGATGATGACTTTGCCAAGGACGTCGACGAAGACGTTGACACCCTCGACGAACTGAAGGACAAGACCAAGAAGCAGTTGCAAGAAGACAAGGACAACCAAGCCAAGGCAGCCATTGAAGATGCTGCTATTGAAAAGGCCGTTGCCAACGCTGAAATCCAGGCCATCCCACAAGCAATGTTGGATGATGATACTAACCGTCAGATGCAACAATACCTTGCTGGAATGCAACAACAGGGGATCAGCCCACAAATGTACTTCCAGATCACTGGTACCAAGGAAGACGACCTGAAGAAGCAATTCGCCAACGATGCTGAACAACGGGTTAAGACTAACCTGGTTCTGGAAGCCATCGTTGATGATGCTAAGCTGGAAGCTAGCGACGACGAGATCAAGAAGGAAATCGCCGACCTGGCAAAGCAATACGGCATGAAGGAAGACGCCGTTGAAAAGGCACTGTCCAAGGACATGCTTTCTCATGACATCAAGATCAAGAAGGCCGTTGACTTAGTTGCCGATTCAGCAAAGCAGGTTAAGGAAGACGATAAGAAGTCCAATAAGTAATCCTTAGCTTCTGTCACAGCTGAAGTGTCCAATCAATTATGATTGGACACTTTTTGTTTAGCTGGGAACCACTTTGTTCGAAATTACGGACTAATTTTGTTATGATTATTTCAGAACTTTAGAGGAGGTTTCTTAATGTTTGAAGATACCAGTGGAATGGATTCGATTCACTGCTCGTTTTGTGGCAAGTCCCAAAACGAGGTGAAGAAGATCGTTGCCGGTCCGGGTGTGTACATCTGTAACGAATGTGTTGACCTTTGCAAGCAGATCATTGACCAGGAACTGGCCGATGACCAGGCGGACACGGACTTTCGGGTGCCGACCCCGGAAGAAATTGTCAAGGACCTCGATGATTACGTCATCGGGCAAAGCGACGCCAAGAAGACCCTGGCGGTGGCCGTCTACAACCACTATAAGCGGGTTAACGCCATGATGGATGGTGATAACAACGATACCGAACTTCAAAAGAGTAACATTGCGGTGATTGGGCCAACCGGTTCGGGAAAGACCTACCTGGCTCAGTCGCTAGCACGGATTTTGAACGTGCCGTTTGCAATCGCCGACGCCACCACCCTGACCGAGGCCGGCTACGTCGGTGAGGACGTGGAAAATATCATCCTGAAGCTTCTCCAGGCTGCCAACTTTGACGTGGAGCGGGCCGAGAAGGGAATCATCTACATCGACGAAATCGACAAGATCGCTAAGAAGGCGGAGAACGTCTCGATCACCCGGGATGTCTCCGGTGAAGGGGTTCAGCAGGCCCTGCTGAAGATCCTGGAAGGGACCATTGCCAATGTACCACCGCAGGGCGGTCGGAAACACCCGCAGCAGGAATTTATCCAGGTGGATACCAGTAATATTCTCTTTATCGTCGGGGGAGCCTTCGACGGGATCGAGACAATTGTTAAAGAGCGGCTTGGTGAGAAGACGATTGGGTTTGGGACCGACTCCAACGAGGCCAACAACGTTACCGAGAAAAGCATTCTCCAGCACGTCATCCCCGAGGACCTGCTCAAGTTTGGGCTGATCCCCGAGTTTATCGGCCGGTTACCGGTGATGACCGCCCTAGAGAAGCTGGATGAACACGACCTGGTTCGGATCTTGACGGAACCGAAGAACGCCCTGGTTAAGCAGTACCAGGAGTTGATCCGTCTGGACGGCAGTAAGCTTACCTTCACTGAAGGCGCACTGAAGGCGATGGCCCAGCAAGCCATTGCCCGTAACACCGGTGCTCGTGGCCTGCGTTCCATCATTGAAGGGGTTATGCGGGACGTCATGTTTGAACTGCCGAGCCGCGAGGACGTGGCTGAGGTGGTCATCGACAAGCGTTGCGTCACCAACCACAAGGAGCCCCGCTACGTGATGAAGTCAGCCAAGCAGGCAAAGTGAGGGATCTCAGATGGAAGTGCATAACGTTAACCTGACCATCAGTGCAGTAGCTGCTGACCAGTACCCGAAGACCGACTATCCAGAGATTGCCCTAGTGGGGCGCTCCAACGTCGGTAAGTCATCGCTGACTAACGTTCTGATCAACCGGCGAAATTTTGCGCATACGTCCAGTCAGCCGGGGAAGACGCAGACCCTGAATTTCTATGATGTTGAAGACCGGTTCTACTTTGTCGACGTGCCGGGATATGGATACGCCAAGGTCTCCAAGAAGGAGCGCGAGCGGTTTGGCCAAATGATCGAACAGTACCTGACCCAGCGGGAACAATTGTGTGGGGTTATTCAGCTGGTGGATGCCCGCCATGTACCCACGGCTGATGACGTTTCAATGTATGAGTGGCTAGACTTTTACCACATCCCAATCCTGGTGGTGGCGACCAAGTGTGATAAGGTTAAGTCCAACGTTTGGAATCGCCAGGAGAGTCAGATTCGCAAGCGTCTAGGGATGGCTCCCGGGGCACCACTCATTCTTTTCTCGGCAACCACCAAGCATGGCAAGGATCAGGTATGGCAATGGATTGATAAACAGACGGGGATGAACTAAGTGGAGTTTAATGATTACCAAAAGGCAGCGAAGCGTACCCTCTATGGGAACGAACAGGTACTGACCAATTGTGCCCTCGGCCTGGCCGGTGAGGCGGGCCAGGTGGTCGACCTGGTGAAGAATTATACCTTCCGCAGTAAGCAACTGGACCGGCAGGAGCTAATTCACGAGATGGGTGACGTCCTCTGGTACTTATCACAGATTGCGGAATGGGCTGACATTCCCTTTGATGAGGTTGCCAAGGCTAATATTGATGAGCTGAACCGGCGCTACCCAACCGGTTTCAAGAAGTAGTAAAAAATGCGGAAACGACGATGCAGCGCCTGGTGCGCCGTGATATGCTTCAGTCATTTCCGCATTTTTATTATTTTGTCTTTTTGGTGGCATCTTTACCAGCCTTGTCTGGATCTTTTTTATCAGCTGGCTTCTTCTTCAGTGGCTTGGTTCGGGGATCAACGGCGAACTGGTCGAAGAGCTTGTCGAGCTGCTGGCTGCGACGTGTTACGAGTCCCATCTTCATCGCTCCTTTAGTGTTTTACCAAAATGCTAGCATAAACCGGCCGACTTGTCCAAACAGCTGCCAGCACATTCATTGCCTTTTCGGCGGATTTTAATCTATAATATTATGATTAGCAAGTTGATCGGAGGGTTATGATGGCAAGTGAATACCTTGAACATAAGCTAGCGTTGCTACCGGATAAGCCCGGCTGCTACCTGATGAAGAATATCAACGGCCAGATCATCTACGTCGGTAAGGCCAAGAACCTGAAGAACCGGGTCCGTTCCTACTTCAAGAGTAGCCATACCGGGAAAGTGGCCAAGATGGTCTCGGAGGTGGCCGATTTTGAGACGATCATCACCTCCACCAACAAGGAGTCCCTTCTGCTGGAGATCACGTTGATCCAGAAACACCAACCCTATTTCAATATCAAGCTGAAGCGGGGGACGGGCTACCCCTACATCAAGATCACCAACGAACGGGACCCACAGACGATGATCACTGGGAAGATTAAGAAGGACGGGGCCTACTACTTTGGTCCCTACCCGAACGTCTACGCGGCTGAGGAGACCCTCCACTTCATCCAGAAGGTCTACCCCCTGCGCCGCTGTCACGGCTACCAGGGCCGGCCATGCCTTTATTACCACATGGGCCAGTGCCTGGGAGCGTGCTTCAAGCAGGTACCAGGGGAGGAGTACGCCCGGCAGATTCACCGCATCAAGTCCTTCTTAAACGGGAACACGGCGGCGGTCAAGCGGCAGTTGACGGCCCGGATGCAGAAGGCTGCGGCAGCTCTGGAGTACGAGCGGGCGGCTGAGATCCGCGACCAGCTCCACTACATTGAGGTGACGGTTGAAAAACAGAAGATTATTTCCAATGACAAGACACCGCGGGACCTCTTTAACTTCTACATGGACAAGGGCTGGCTGTCGATCCAAGTTTTCTTCATCCGTCAGGCGCGGTTGATGAAGCGGGAGAAGCGTCTTTTCCCGATTGTCGATACCGCCGTTGAGGAGATGACCAGCTTCATCCTCCAGTTCTACAACCGGCGTAACAACATCCGACCCCGGGAGATCCTCCTGCCGGCGGGCCTGCCCAACCAGGAGATTAGTGAGATCCTGGGTATTCCGGTCCGAACACCGGAACGGGGGGAGAAGCGCGACCTGATGGAGATGGCCGCCGAAAATGCCCGGCTGACCCTCGACGAGAAGTTCCGCCTGCTGGAGATGGACCAGAGTAAGACTACCGGGGCGATGAAGGAGATTACCGACGCCCTGGGGCTACCGGCGGGGCATAAGATCGAGGCCTTTGACCACTCCCACATCCAGGGAGCCGATCCGGTCAGCGCGATGGTTGTTTTTGTTGACGGTGAGCCCGCCAAGAAGCTTTACCGCAAGTACAAGCTCCAGACGGTGATCGACCACGCCGATGAGGCGGCCAGCACCCGGGAGGTCATCCGCCGACGTTATTCGCGCCTGTTGAAGGAAAACAAGCCGATGCCGGATATGATCTTCATGGACGGGGGCGAGATCCAGATGAACGCCGTCAAGGACGTCCTGGAGAACGAGCTTGGCCTGGATATTCCGGTGGTTGGGATGGTCAAAAACGACAAGCACAAGACCGCCGACCTGCTCTTCGGTGATCAGGACCAGCACGTTAACCTTGACCCGCGCAGTCAGGGCTTTTACCTGGTCCAGCGGATTCAAGACGAGGTCCACCGCTTTGCGATTACCTTCCACCGGCGGGTCCACACCCGGCATTCCCTGAGTTCCCGCCTGGACGAGATTAAGGGGGTCGGGCCACGGACCAGGACCAAGCTGCTCAAGCAGTATGGTTCGATCACCAAGATTGCCCAGGCCTCGGTGGATGACATCCACGCCCTGGGGATTAACCGATCGACCGCCCAGCTGATCAAGCTTTCCCTGCAGAAAAATGCGGCGGTCGCCAAGGGAAGCAGTCACAATTGATTTTGACGCCTTACTGATTTTCCAATATACTAATAAGGAATAACGATAGAACGGAGACAAATCGTATGAACACGTTTGTAGATCAGATTAAAATCGAGGTGCACGCTGGCAAGGGTGGCGATGGCATGGTTGCCTTCCGGCGTGAGAAGTATGTTCCAAACGGGGGACCCGCCGGGGGTGATGGCGGCCGTGGTGGCAGCATTATCCTGAAGGTCGACGAGGGCTTGCGGACGTTGATGGACTTTCGCTACCACCGGATCTTCAAGGCGAAGAACGGTGGCAACGGGATGAACAAGCAGATGACCGGGCCCAGTGCCGCCGATACGGTGATTGCGGTACCCCAGGGAACAACGGTTCGTGACCTCGATACTGGGGAGATTATCGGTGACCTGGTAGAGAAGGGCCAGGAACTGGTCGTTGCTCGTGGTGGTCGTGGTGGTCGTGGCAACATTCACTTTGCTAGTGCCAAAAATCCGGCACCCGAGATTGCCGAAAACGGTGAGCCTGGTGAGGACCACTACCTGGAGCTCGAATTGAAGATGCTGGCTGACGTCGGCCTGATCGGCTTCCCGTCGGTTGGGAAGTCGACGCTCTTGTCAGTAGTGACGGGGGCCAAGCCAAAGATCGCGGCCTATGAGTTCACCACCCTGGTACCCAACTTGGGGATGGTGATGCTGCCAGACGGTCGTGACTTTGCCATGGCTGATATGCCCGGCCTGATTGAGGGGGCCGCCAAGGGGGTCGGTCTCGGCCTGAAGTTTCTTCGTCACATCGAGCGGACCCGGGTCCTCCTTCACCTAGTTGATATGAGCAGTGAGGATCCCGAGCAGGCTATCCAGCGCTACCGGCAGATCAACCATGAATTGGCTAACTACGATCCGGAGCTCCTCAAGCGGCCGCAGATCGTGGTGGCCACCAAGATGGACATGCCCAATGCCAACGATAACTTAGAACACTTCAAGCGGGAACTGGCCGCCGACGACACCCTTGAGCAGACACCACGGGTCTTCCCAATCTCGGCGGTAACCCACCAGGGGGTCCAACAGCTGATGCAACTGACGGCCGACCTGCTCGATAAGACACCGGCTTTCGACAGTGAGAGTCACGACGAGCAGCTGGTTGCCGAGTACAAGGCGGCCGCACCGGACAAGGAAACGGCTGACTTCACCATCAGCCGGGATGAGGACGGTACTTGGGTTCTCGGGGGAGCCAAGCTACTGCGACTCTTTGATATGACCGACCTGACCCATGAGCAGAGTCAGCTTCGTTTTGCCCGTCAGCTACGGACGATGGGTATTGACGATGCCTTGCGGGCCAAGGGAATCAAGGATGGCGACCTGGTTCGAATCAAGAAGTTCGTCTTTGAATTCGTACAATAAAGTTTTTTAGAAGGTAGGAAATAAAACCATGCAACTTGAATTTTTAGGAACGGGTGCCGGCTCACCAAGCAAGCAGCGTAACGTCACCAGTGTGGCCCTGCGCCTGCTGGAGGAGCGCAACGCCATCTGGCTGTTTGATGTTGGGGAGGCTACCCAGCACCAGATTCTCTATACAACCATTCGGCCACGTAAGATTGAGAAAATCTTCATTACGCACCTCCATGGTGACCACATCTTTGGTCTCCCTGGTCTGCTTAGCTCCCGGTCGTTTCAAGGTGGAAATGAACCGCTAACCATCTACGGTCCAGTGGGAATCAAGCGCTTCGTTCAGACGGCCCTCCAGGTCAGTGAGTCCCGGCTCAGTTACCCCCTGCACTTTGTGGAGATCGACCACGAGGGGGAGATCTTTCGTGACCAGGGTTTCACGGTCTACGCCAAGAAGCTGGATCATAAGATTACCTGCTACGGTTACCGGATCGTCGAACACGATCATCCCGGGGAGCTGCAGGTTGATAAGCTACGGGCAATGAACGTGCCATCCGGGCCGGTCTACGGACAATTAAAGGCCGGGAAGACGGTCAAACTTGCCGACGGTCGGACCCTCAACGGTCAGGACTTCATTGGTCCGTCCCAGCCTGGCCGGATCGTTGCCATCCTGGGTGATACCCGGCAGACGAAGAACGCGGTCTGGCTAGCGCGCGATGCCAATGTTCTCGTTCACGAGAGTACCTTTGGCAAGGACGAGGCTAAGTTGGCCCACAACTATTACCATTCGACTAGTAAGCAGGCGGCTGAGGTGGCCAAGAAAGCGGGGGCCAAGCGGCTCTTCTTGACCCATATCTCGGCCCGCTATGCCGGCAAGGCGGCCTACCAGCTGGCCTACCAGGTGCGTAACTACTTTCCGGCAACCCGGGTGGTCAATGACCTGGACGTCTTCGATATTCCGTTTAACAAGCAAGGGGAAAGGAATGGTGAGTGATGTTAGGACGCGTTAAAGCATTGCGATTCTTGAGAAATGAGGTCGTGCTGATCACCGGCGGCTCCAGTGGAATCGGTAAGGCCCTGGCCTTTGAGGCGGCCCGCCGCGGTGCCATCGTCGTGGTGGTTGCCCGCAACCAGGAGAAGTTGGCGGCGGTGGCCAAGAAGTGTCTAATCCTATCCGGCCGGCCAGCCTTTGCATATGCCTTAGACGTGACCTCACCGGATGCCATTGACCGGGTATTGGACAAGGTTCAACACGAGGTTGGGGCCATTGATGTGTTGATTAACTCGGCGGGGCTGGGCGAATTTACCGCCGCCGCCCACGAGAAGTACTCTACGATGGCTGAGATGGTGCACGTCAACCTCCTGGCCCTGATGTACATCAGTCGATGCGTGGCTAAGCAGATGATGAACCAGGGCTACGGGGCAATCATCAACATTTCCTCCCTGGCTGGCAAGATCCCAACCCCGAACAGCGCGGTTTATTCGGCAACCAAGGCCGGGGTGATTCAGTTTGACAATGTTCTCCGGATGGAGGTTGCCGACTACGGGGTCCAGGTTTTGACGGTCAATCCAGGACCGATCACGACCCCGTTCTTCAAGAAGGCCGATCAGACCGGTGACTACCAGGCCCACTTGCCGCAGTGGATGTTCATCGAGCCGGATGACCTGGCCACGCGGATCTGGGACAATGTCGGTCACAAGACCCGAGAAATCAACGTACCGGCCTACGTGGCCTACCTTGGCTGGGCCTACCAGGTCTTTCCGGGGCTCGGTGACTGGGCCATCAAGAAGTTCTTTGATTTTCAGCAGGACAAGAAGAACCTGTAAGTGTTTATTATCAATGTAGAGAAGTGGAGGGTTGTTATCGCAACTGGTACAGCCCTTCCTTATTGCTAGTCAAGAAGGTTAAGGGTGAAAACATGGTTAAGACACGGTTCAAATGGAAATTTGCAGATGCGGCTGATCCGGTAGTTATCAAGGAACTGGCGGCGGGCGCCCAAGTCAGCCCAGTGGTGGCCGACCTGCTTGCTAAGCGCGGTTATAAGACTACCGATGCCGTGCAGTCCTTTCTCAAGGCCGATCCGCAGACGATCCACGACCCCCACCAGTTGCACGACATGGACAAGGCGGTGGACCGAATCCAGGAGGCCATCGAGCGAGGTGAGCAGATCACCATTTATGGGGATTACGATGCCGACGGGATCACCAGCACTGCCGTCATGTATGAGACCCTCCAGGCGGTGGGGGCCAAGGTTAACTATTACATTCCAAACCGGTTCAAGGATGGCTACGGGCCCAATGCGGCGGCCTACCAACGGTTGATTGACCAGGGGACCCAGCTGTTTGTTACCGTTGATAACGGGGTCAGCGGTAAAGACGTGATCGATCCCGTGATGGCCCAGGGGGTTGACGTGGTGATCACCGACCACCATGAGCTACCGGAGGACCTGCCCAACGCGGTGGCGACCGTCCACCCGCAATATCCGGGCAGTGACTATCCCTTCGCCGGCTTATCTGGGGTCGGGGTAGTCTTCAAGGTGGCCTGGGCATTGACTGACGAATTTCCAGCGGAGCTCCTCGACCTGGTAGCGATCGGTGAAATTGCCGACGTGGTTAGTGTTGCCGATGAGAATCGGGCCCTGATCACGATGGGGCTTCAGGAGCTTCGTCAGGGGTTACGGCCGGGCCTGCACGCCCTGGTTGAGGCGGCGGGGTTGAATGAATCGCACCTGACCGACCAGGACATCGGTTTTGGGATTGCTCCGCGGCTCAACGCCCTCGGGCGGGTAGCTGATGCCAGTTTGGGGGTCCAGCTCCTGACCACCCTTGATGAGGAAGAAGGGCAACGGTTGGCCGCCCAGGTTGAGGCGGCTAACCAGCAGCGCCGCCAGCTCGTTGACCAAGTTATGGTGGCGGCCAGCACGCAGGCCCGGGCAGCCGAAAATAAGGATCAACCGGTTCTCGTCCTGCTGGGGCACGATTGGCACCAGGGCATTCTGGGGATCGTTGCCAGCCGGATTCGCGAGCAGACTGGCAAACCAACGATCGTTGCCAGCACCACGGGGGATGGTCAGGTGGCTAAGGCTTCGGGGCGCAGTGACGACCGCTTTAACCTCTTCACCGCCCTGGATGCTCACCGCGACCTGATGACGGCTTTTGGGGGGCACCCGGCCGCCTGTGGGCTCTCCTTTGCGGTTGACCGTCTGGATGACCTGCGTAGTACCCTGCGCGATGAGGCGGCCAAGCAGGACTTCGACTGGCAACAGCCCGCCCCGTTATTCCTGGCCGGGCAATTGAAATCCCAGGAGGTTAGTACCCAACTCTTCGATGAACTGCAGAAGTTAGCCCCCTTTGGCCCCGATAATGAAGAGCCGGTCTTTGAGCTTCATGACGTTCACCCAACTAAGGTAAGGACAATGGGTAAGGATAACAGTCACCTGAAGTTCATGCTACCGGGAAAGCAGGCCGATGTGGCGGTAGTGGCCTTTGGCTGGGGGGACGCTGCTCAGCTGTTTGCAGCCCAGGGCGGTCAGATTGATATTGCCGCTAAGGTGGCCATCAACGAGTGGCATGGTCAACGGCAAGTTCAGCTGATGCTGGTTGATGTTCGCGTGCACGGCACAATGATCCTGGACGAACGGACAGCCCACCTGCGCCCCGACCACTTCCAGTCCGCCGGCGAGTACGTCGTCTATGATGAACGTTTACGGGAGAACGTGGCGCCGCACGTCGGGGTCACGCACACCCTGAGCCCGACGGCAGCCCGGCAACTGGACCTGGCTGGTAAGACGGTGACCCTGGTGGATTTGCCAGACAGCCTGACGAGCTTTAAGCAACTGTTTGATAACGACAGTGGGGCTCCGGCGGTTGTCCGTCTCCTGTTGGCTAGCCGACACAGCGCTTACTTGTCCGGTTTGCCGACCCGGTCTGATTTCGCCCAGGTTTTCAAGTTCCTGAAGCGGTATTCGCAGTTACAGTGGCCCGGGCAACGATTGGCGATGAGTAAATACCTAAAAATGAATGAAGAACGATTAAATTTCGTAATTCAAGTGTTTTCTGAGGCGGGATTTGTTACAATTAGACATGGTGTTTTAAATCTGCAGCCGACGAGTGGTAAGACGGATATAAAACAGACGACACGGTATCAACAACAACTGGCCCGTTATCAGGCGGAGAAAACGTTGCTATACGAAGATGCGGCAACCGTTACCCAGTGGATACTACAGTGCCTTAAGATGAATTAAAGGAGACAATTTTTGTATGACTTTAGACCTCTATAAATACGTTGCTAGTATTCCAGACTACCCTGAAAAGGGGATCATCTTCCGGGATATCTTGCCACTGATGGCCGATGGTGAAGCGTACAAGCAGGCAACGGATGAATTATCTGACTATGCAAAGGATAAGCAGGTTGACATGGTAGTTGGTCCCGAGGCCCGGGGCTTCATCGTGGGTTGCCCGATTGCCCGTGAACTGGGGGTTGGGTTTGCTCCGGCCCGTAAGAAAGGGAAGCTGCCACGTAAGGCGATCAGCGCCAGCTACAACCTTGAGTATGGTACTGCTACCCTGCAGATGGAGGCTGATTCGATCAAGCCGGGTCAGCGGGTGCTGGTGGTTGATGACCTACTGGCGACCGGTGGTACCATTTCGGCCACGATTGAGATGGTTGAAAAGATGGGTGGTATTGTTGTTGGCTGTGCCTTTTTGATTGAGTTGAAGGACCTCCACGGCCGTGAGAAGATCAAGGACTATGATATGAAGGCCTTGATGGAGTTTTAACATGAAGAGACTGGGCATGCTCAGTCTCTTTACTGTATCTGGGCATTAGCCGTAACGGATATCGTTAGGATCCTAATGCCAAACGGTAATGACAACATAAAGAGGTATCGAGATATGATCTTTTTAGTTATTTTTGGTGCGCTGATGTTGATTCTGGGGGGCTTCTACCTAGCAAATTCATGGCAACAGTATCGTGAATGGAAGGGTGGGACGATCATTGTGGTCCTGAGTCTGGCGGCCGTAATCTACGGGACCATCAACCTACCATATTTTCACCGCAGTCAGCAGCGTAGCAGTGAACAGGCCAGTTCCTCCTCGCGGGTCATGCGAGCCGGGCAGGGCAGCAGCTCGTTTTCCAATAAGCTGGGCAGCATCAATCAGCAGAATAACCAGGCTGACACCGAGACCAAGGAGATGGCGGTCCTGCGTCAGTTGCAGAAGGGCTATGCTAAACTGGGGACGGTCTCCTTTGATGAGGATTCTAAGACCTTCAACATTAAGCCAACCGATGACAACACGGTTAAGGCACTGCAGGCCTTGGTTCAAGATCCAAGTCAGGCTGGACAAATGGGGTGGTCAAATCTGACTAAGTCGATCAAGAGCAACTCCAAGCAGGTCGACAACGTTTTGACTGATCAGTACTCAATGAGCATCGTTAATCCAGATAATACCAAGCAGGCCCTCTATACGGCTAAAAATGGCAAGACCACGTATGATATTGCTAACCAGGATAACTAGGTTAGTCCTTCAACTGTTGCACTTTACGCAGGAGAGAAAACTTGCTATAATGTAATAGTTGAATTTTGGAGAGTTGGCAGAGTGGTAATGCACCGGACTCGAAATCCGGCGAACCCGTGTTGAGCGGGCGCGCAGGTTCAAATCCTGTACTCTCCTTTTTCTAAGAATTGTGAAGAATCATAAAAGACGCAAACCCTTTAATATCAAGGGCTTGCGTCTTTTATGAATCATGAGAAAACACCATGAATAATACAACTGCCACACAATCGCCACACATTTACGAAAAAAGCTACCGTTTTGTGTGGCAACTTTGGGTTCGTGTGGCAAATCCGGTCTCATCCTTAGAGCTACAGGGACTTCAGTGCATCGACAATTTGTTCGTCCGTCTTGTTCTTGTACTCGTCAATCAGGGAAGCATAGGTGTTCGAGGCGGTAGACAAATTAGAGTCATTGATATCTGATTCCGCAAAATATTTAAACAACTGGAAATGAACACAACAGGTCCGACAGTAAAACCACCATTCCCAGTGTAAAGTGTGTTAAGATATTAACGTAAGATACGTGGTTGCCCCTTTATCAACATGCGTTGACAATGAGCGACCTTTTTATTTGGAGGCATCACTAGTGGCACATAAATTCTACGCGGTGAAGAAGGGTTATCGACCGGGAATCTACAGCTCCTGGCCGGAATGCCAGAGCCAGGTTAGTGGTTTCACCGGGGCAGTTTACAAAGGCTTTCCCGACTATCGCTCGGCATCTGCCTGGCTGAAGGGGACAGATCGTCGGTCGTCGGAGCACCAACAGTTGAGCCTTTCGCTAGGCGCCAGCACTCCGCCCACTGCGCCAACCATCCGTCTCTACACGGATGGTGGCTCACGGAATCATGGTAACAAGCGCGGCCAGCACGTTAAGGACAATGACAAGGCGGCCTGGGCATACCTGATCGAGTGTCGCCAACAACAGATCACGGGAACTGGCGGGGAGTTTGGTGCGACCAACAACAAAATGGAGGTGACCGCCCTAATCCGCGCCCTGGAATATTTGATTGACCATCAGCTAAATGATGAGCCAATCGTAGCGACTCTGGATTCGCATTATGTCCTGGACCCGATCACCAAGGGCTGGCTCTACGGCTGGCGTCGGCGTGACTGGGTTACCGCTAGTGGGAAACCGGTTGCCAACCAGGAGCTGTGGGCGACTGTCCTCCGCCTGCTACCGCATTTCGCCAAGCTTCACTTTGCCTGGACGAAGGGGCACGCCACCAACCAGGGTAACAACACGGTCGACGAATTGCTGAATAAGACGATGGATCGAATGGAAAGGGATTGAGTGAGTAGGATGAAAATCGGAATTGACAAGATGGCCTTTGCCAGTACGGACCAGTACATTGACTTAACTGAGCTGGCTGAAAAACGTGGCGTCGACCCCAATAAGTACACCATCGGGATCGGTCAGGATCGTCAGGCCGTGGTTCCGCCAACCCAGGACATTGTGACATTGGGGGCACGGGCCGCACAGAAGCTGTTGACCCCTGAGATTGCGCGCCAACTGTCGACGGTCATCGTGGCTACCGAATCAGGGATCGATAATTCCAAGGCCAGTGCCATCTACATCAAGCACCTGTTGGGGCTCGATGACTATGTGCGGACCGTTGAGCTTAAGGAAGCCTGTTACTCCGGAACCGCGGCCGTGCAGTTTGCCCGCGGCCTGGTAGCTCTCAACCCGCAGGAGTCCGTCCTGGTGATTGCGGCAGACATTGCCCGCTACGGTCTTAACACTCCCGGCGAAGTGACCCAGGGGGCGGGAGCGGTCGCCATGCTGATCAGTGCTAACCCACACGTCCTGGCGATCGAGCCGACGAGTGTTGCTTATAGTCGTGACGTCATGGACTTCTGGCGGCCGCTCTACGCTACTGAGGCCCTGGTCGATGGTAAATACTCCACCAACGCCTACATCGACTTCTTCAAGAACACCCTGGCCCGCTATCAGCAACGAACCGGGCGCCGATTAGCGGACTTTGCTGGAATCGCCTTTCACCTGCCATTTACCAAGATGGGGAAGAAGGCCCTGGAGGCGGTGCTGCAGGGCCGTAACGATGAGGTCGCTAACCGCCTTCGCGCCCAGCTGACGGCCAGTCAGACTTACAGTCGGCAGGTCGGTAACCTCTACACGGGTTCGCTCTACCTTAGCCTGATGTCCCTCTTGCAAAACGGCCAAGTCACACCCGGCGATCGCTTAGGGCTCTTCTCCTATGGTTCCGGTGCGGAAGGGGAGTTCTACAGTGGTATTGTCCAGCCGGGCTTTGCCAACTACCTCAGTGACGTTGCGCACGACCTGGCCGGGCGCCGCCAGGTCACGGTGGCCGAGTACGAGCAGTTGTTTAACGGTCAGCTGGGGATGCGAGAGGATGACGTCCAATTCGATACCCAAGCTGATGGGGCCCCGTTTGTCCTGGCCGGACAGAAGGACCACCAACGAATCTACCAACGTCAATAGAAAAAACAACCATCCCCGTGGTTTGACCGCCGGAGATGGTTATTGTGTTTTAAAAAATGTGGTCACGGAAAAGGCCAATTACCTTACCGAGAATTTTAACGTTTTGCAGGAAAATGGGGTCCATTGTGTCGTTTTCAGGTTGGAGGCGGAAACGGTTTTTCTCCTTGAAGAATCGTTTGCAGGTTGCCTCGTTGTCGTCGTTCATCGCAATTACGATATCTCCATTACGGGCGGTCGACTGCTTACGGACGATCACGTCGTCGCCATTGAGGATCCCGGCCTTAATCATACTGCTTCCGCGGATCTTCAGCATAAACAGGTCGTTGTTGTCCTGGATTGACGGGGGGATGGGGAAGAAGTCAGTTGCGTCTTGGACGGCGAGAATCGGCTGCCCGGCGGTGACCACCCCAAGCATTGGGATCTTGGTCTGAATTGGCTTAACCCCTAGCAGGTCAAGCCCCTTTGGTGTGATCTCAAGTGCCCGTGGCTTGGCGGAGTCCTTGCGCAAAAAGCCCTTGTCGATCAGGCGAGTGATGTGACCATGAACAGTCGATGTCGACGAGAGCCTGACCGCACTACAGATTTCTCGAACTGTCGGTGGATAACCGTGTTCGGTAACCTGCTTGTGAATGTAGGAAAGGACCGCCATCTGTTTGTTTTTAGCGGATCGTGGCATAATAACACCTCATTATCATTCTTATTATGTTTAGGATAGCATAGTAATAATGATATTTCAAACGTACGTTCGCAATTATTTTACCGTTAACGGAAAATTTGCAATTAGCCACCAAATTCGGTAAAATCAAGCCGTTGACGGTGTTAGACCAATTGGAGGGAAGACAGTCATGGCTGAATCAGAAGAACAAGATAAGTTATTAAAACGGATCAACGAACTAGCCCATAAGAACAAGAAAGAGGGGCTGACTGAGGCAGAAACGCGGGAACGCGAACGCCTGCGCCGGGAATACATCAAGAACTTCCGTGAAGCAATGCGTAGCAATATTGAGATGATGCGGATCTTCAACAAGGAAGGCAAGGAGGTCACCCCCGAAAAGGTGCGGGAAATCCAACACAAAAAGGGCCTGCGTGACGACTAAGACCCGATTTTCTCTTTTCAAGCCCCTTTCTTTCGTGTAAGATGGAAAGGTAACTAACCAAAGGAGGAATTAGTCGTGGGTATGACAATTTTATGGGCCATCATCGCATTGGTGATTGGCCTGGTTGCCGGTTTCTTCGGCGCTCGTAAGTACATGGAAAATTACCTTAGTAATAATCCACCAATTTCAGAAGAAATGCTGCGGACAATGATGCTCCAGATGGGGCAAAAGCCTTCTAGCCGTAAGCTTCATCAGATGATGCAAACCATGAAGGCACAAGCGCGGAAAGCAAACCGCAAGTAACAAAAAAGGATGCGTTGCCGCATCCTTTTTCTTTTAGAAGTCGTCGTCCGCCGGCTTTGGTGGCATGACATAGTGAAAATCCGGGTTGATCTGCTTGTCCAACTTATCGAAGGCCGTCTGCATCTCTTGTTCGATCTTGGCCTGGTTCTCATCGGTCAGGCGTTGCTTGCGGTCGATGTAGATCGGCTTACCAAAGGCAATGTGCCGGTGCTTACGGGTGAAGAGCTGGCCAAACTTCAATGGTCCCTGATAGACCGCCGGAACGAGGGGTACGTTGGCCAGCTTGGCGATGACAATTGCACCACCCTTGAGCTTGGCGGAGTAACGGGACCCGGACGGGAAGATGATCGTCGATAGGTCGGTCTTACGCAAGATGGTGACTGGCTTCTTGACTGCCGAGGGACCAGGGTGCTTCCGGTCAACCGGGAAGGCGTTGAGTTTCTTGAGAAACCAACCAGCAACCGGATTGGCGAAGAGCTCCTTCTTGGCCATGAAACTAAACTTCTTTGGCCAGACGACTAGGGCGATCAGGACCGGGTCCATCCAGGTCCGGTGGGGGGCCACGATGATGTAGTTGCCATCAGGCAGATTTCCCCGGTTGTAGACCCGGGTACACCCGTTGATTAGGTTGAGCAGGGGGTTGATGAGGTGTACTAAAAAGTTGTAAAGCATGATTGTTCTTCCAATCTTCGAATAATTTTTAATCTCTAGCCTTTAAGTATGACGAAAAAAGCTTCCAGATGCAAGGGGCGAATCACGAAAGGAGCATGACAAGATGGAATCCGCTTCCCTATTAAAAGACGATGAACGCATCGACCAGCTGTACAGCCAGGACGTCCAGATCATCCAGAGCCCGACCTGCTTTGCCTTCTCACTCGACGCGGTCCTGCTGGCCGATTTTGTCCGGCCCAACCACCGGCATAAGCTGCGGACGGTCGATCTCTGTGCTGGCAACGGGGCGATCGGCCTCTTCCTCCACAAAAAACTCGGCGGAACCTTTGCTGAGGTGGAGCTGCAACCACGGATTGCTGACATGGCCCGCCGCAGTGTTGAACTCAACCGGCTTACCGACCGCTACCGGGTCCTCAACATGGATATAGCCGACGTCTTCACGGCGGTACCCAAGGACTCGGCTGATGTTGTTATGTGCAACCCGCCTTACTTTCCGGTGAGTGCCAAGAGTCAGAAGAATCCTAACCACTATCTGGCGATTGCCCGCCACGAGATTGCGACTAACCTAGCCACGGTGACTGCTCAGATGAGCGGGCTGCTGAAGATGAACGGTCACGGCTACCTGGTTCACCGCCCTGACCGGCTGACTGAGATCCTGACGACGATGCAGGCTCACCGTCTGGTTCCCAAGCGGCTACGCTTCATCCATCCAAAGCCGGGGCGGGATGCTAACATGCTCCTGCTTGAGGTGATCAAGGATGGTAAACCGGGTGGATTGAAGGTGGTGCCGCCACTGACCGTTAGTGATGAGGATGGTCACTACCTGCCGGCGGTTCAAGAGATGCTCTATGGCCAGTCGTAATTACTATATATACGTTCTCTACTGCGCCGACGATACCCTCTACTGTGGCTTCACCACCGACGTTGCCCGCCGCTTTGCCACCCACCAGGCGGGGAAGGGGGCCAAGTACACCCGGGTACATGCCCGTCACCCACTCCGCTTGATCTATCAGACCGCCTTTGACAGCAAGCATGCCGCCCTGAGCGCCGAGTACCACTTTAAACACCAGTCCCGGACAAAAAAGGTAGCCTACCTGGCCGCACACGGGGTTAGTGTTGCCCGGTTTTACCGATTAAACCATCACCACCATTCAAATTAGGCATTCAAAAAGCTTGTCAATGGACAAGCTTTTTTGTATACTATTAAACGGTGTTTAACAACATATAACACACCCATGGTGATAATTCGAGACGTGCCCTTGTGAAGGGTTCTTGGGTTAGCAGAGCCATGGGGAGGAAAAAACAATTTGGAGGTTTATTATGTCTGTTGTTACTATGAAGCAATTGCTTGAAGCCGGTGTCCACTTCGGTCACCAAACTCGTCGTTGGAACCCAAAGATGGAAGAATACATCTTCACTGAACGTAATGGGATCTACATCATTGACCTGCAAAAGACGGTTAAGATGATCGACACTGCTTACAACTACATGAAGGACGTTGCTGCTAACGGCGGTGTAGTTCTTTTTGTTGGTACCAAGAAGCAAGCTCAAGACTCCATCGAAGAAGAAGCTACCCGTGCCAGTCAATACTACGTTAACCACCGTTGGTTAGGTGGGACCTTGACCAACTGGAAGACCATCCAATCACGGATCGCTCGTCTGAAGGAACTCAAGAAGATGGCCGAAGACGGTACCTTTGACGTTTTGCCAAAGAAGGAAGTTGTTGTGCTGACTAAGCAACGCGAAAAGCTGGAACGGTTCCTTGGTGGTATCGAAGACATGCCACGGATCCCAGATGTTATGTACATCGTTGACCCACACAAGGAACAAATCGCGGTTAAGGAAGCACAAAAGCTCCACATCCCGATCGTTGCCATGGTTGACACCAACACGGACCCAGATGACATCGACTACGTAATTCCATCAAACGATGATGCCATCCGTGCCGTTCGTCTGATCACTTCCAAGATGGCTGATGCCATTGTTGAAGGTAAGCAGGGCCAAGATGACGCACAACAAGCAGATGCCGCTGCTGACGACAACGCCGAAGAAAAAACTGTTAGTGAAGATTCCCTGAAGAACCTCAAGAACAGTGTTGAAGGCAAAGACTAACATTAAGTTATTAAATACTTGGGCTGTTTTGTGTTATGGACCATAGTGGCCCTAAGTACAAACAGCCCTTTTTTTGAAAATCCCATTGATTATTTAAAGGAGAGATTTAGTCATGGCTGAAATTAAAGCTGCTCAAGTTATGGAATTACGGAAGAAGTCTGGCGCTGGGATCATGGATGCCAAGAAGGCCCTGGTTGCCAGCGACGGTGACATGGACAAGGCAATGGACTACCTTCGCGAAAAGGGAATTGCCAAGGCCGCCAAGAAGAGTGACCGGGTTGCTGCCGAAGGTCTGGCAGACGTTGCCATCAACGGTAACACCGCAGCTATTGTTGAGTTGAACTCCGAAACGGACTTCGTTGCTGCTAGTGACCCATTCAAGGCCCTGCTCAAGGAAGTTACCAAGCTGATCAGCGAAAACAAGCCAGCTAACGTTGACGAAGCCCTGGCTATCAAGACGGCCAATGGTACCCTGAAGGATGACATCATCAGCACCACCCAGAAGACCGGTGAAAAGGTTAGCCTTCGTCGGTTCAGCGTGGTTGAAAAGGATGATGGCGACAGCTTCGGTGCCTACCTGCACCAGGGTGGCCAGATTGCGGCCTTAGTTGTTCTCGAAGGCGGCGATGAAACGACTGCTAAGGATGTAGCAATGCACGTTGCCGCTATCAACCCTGAATTCATGACTCGTGACGACGTTTCCAAGGACCGTCTCGACCACGAACGTTCCGTCTTCAAGGAAGAAACGCTGAACGAAGGCAAGCCGGCTAAGATCGTTGACAAGATTGTTGAAGGTCGTCTTAACAAGTTCTTATCCCAAATCTGCCTTGCAGACCAAGACTTTGTTAAGAACCCAGACCAGACGGTTGCCGAATACGTTTCTGCTAACAATGGCAAGCTGAAGTCCTTCATCCGTTACGAAGTCGGTGAAGGAATCGAAAAGAAGCAGGATGACTTTGCTCAAGAAGTAAAGGACCAAATGAACTAAGGTTCGCTTGGCGAAAGGACGTGCTGGGTTCAGTGCGTCCTTTTTTACAATACTCAAACGTTCAGATAATCTGAGGAGGAAAATCATGGCTGATATTAAGTACAATCGTGTTATCTTGAAGCTGAGCGGTGAGGCTCTGGCCGGTGAGAAGGGCTTTGGCATTAACCCACCAGTTTTAAAAGACGTTGCCAAGGAGCTCAAGGCCGTTCATGACCTGGGCGTTCAAATTGCCATCGTGGTCGGTGGCGGTAACATGTGGCGGGGCGTCACTGGTGAACAGCTCGGTATGGAGCGGGCCCAAGCTGACTACATCGGGATGCTGGCCACCATCATGAATGCTCTTTCCCTGCAGGATGCCCTGGAGTCCATCGATGTTCCAACCCGGGTGCAGACGTCGATTGAGATGCGGCAGATTGCTGAACCATACATCCGGCGCAAGGCCATCCGGCACCTGGAAAAGGACCGGATCGTGATCTTTGCTGGTGGGACCGGGAGCCCGTACTTCTCAACCGATACCACGGCCGCCTTACGGGCAGCTGAAATCAACGCCGACGCAATCCTGATGGGGAAGAATGGGGTTGATGGTGTCTACTCTGCTGATCCAAACAAGGATGCCAGTGCGGTCAAGTTTGATCACCTGACCCACATGGACCTGATTGAAAAGAACCTGCACGTCATGGACACGACGGCCAGCTCATTGTCAATGGACAACCACATTCCATTGGTCGTCTTTAATCTGAATACACCAGGAAACATTATGAAGGTCGTTACCGGCGAGCAGGTCGGCACGACCATTGAGGGGGACTAATAATGGCTAATAGTAAGGATATTTTAAACGGTGCTAAGGACAAGATGAAGAAGTCCGGTGAAGCCCTGCAACGGACGCTGGCGGACATCCGGGCCGGCCAGGCCAATGCCAGCCTGCTCAATTCCGTTAAGGTTGAATACTACGGGGCACCGACCCCGCTGAACCAGGTGGCCTCAATCACGATTCCCGAGGCTCGGCAACTGCTGATCACGCCATATGACGGCAGCATCCTGGAAGAAATCGAACGGGCCATCTACGCTTCCAACCTTGGCCTGACGCCGCAAAACGACGGTAGTGCCATCCGGCTGATTATTCCACAACTGACGGAAGACCGGCGTAAGGAACTCGTCAAGGACGTTAAGGCCGAGCTGGAGAAGGCTAAGGTGGCCGTTCGAAACGTCCGGCGTGAAGCCATGGATGACCTGAAGAAGGGTAACAAGAACGGTGACTTCAACGACGATGAATTCCATGATCTCGAAAAGAAGGTTCAAGACGAGACCGATGCCGGGATCAAGAACCTGGAAGACATTGCCAGCGCCAAGGAAAAGGAATTGCTCGAAGGATAATTGAACCATGTTCACGATTGACGAGGATGGGCGACCCCACCCTCGTTTTTTTGCTTTTTGGTCAAGTAGCTTTTTAATCCCAAGAGCCTTATAATTAATGGGTGATTATTTGTCAAAACCAACTAATGGAGGCGAAGTCGGTGTTTTCTAATAAAAAGGACACAAACACGGAACAAAAATTGGACATGGATCGAATTCCAGCCCACATTGCTATCATCATGGACGGTAACGGCCGTTGGGCCCAGGCCCGGCACCTGCCGCGGGTTGCCGGTCATAAGCAGGGGATGCAGACGGTCAAGAAGGTGACCATTGCGGCTAGCGATCTCGGGGTCAAGGTGCTTTCCCTATACGCGTTTTCCACCGAAAACTGGAAGCGCCCAGCCACGGAGGTCAACTACCTGATGCAGTTGCCGATCCGTTTCTTTAAGACTTTCGTCCCGGACCTGGTCAAACACAACGTCAAGGTTATGGTGATGGGGGACATCACCCGTTTGCCAGCGGAAACACAACAAGCGGTTAAAGATGCCATCAAAGACACCGCCGATTGTGACGGGATGATTCTGAACTTTGCCCTGAACTATGGTAGCCGGGATGAGATCACCCGGGCAGTCCAGGCAATCGCCACGGCGGCCCAGGATGGTCAATTGGATCCCACCACAATCACGGAGCAGACAATTAGCGACCACCTGATGTCGTCCCCGCTGGGCGAGTTGGCTGATCCCGACCTGCTGATTCGGACCAGTGGTGAGGAACGAATTAGTAACTTCATGCTCTGGCAGATTGCCTACAGTGAGCTTGAATTCGTACCAGAACACTGGCCGGACTTTGACGGTGAAGCCCTGAAGCGGGCGATCATTGGCTTCCAGGGTCGACACCGGCGCTTTGGCGGCCTAGTAAATAAGTAAAGGAGTAAGTAATAATGAAAACACGGATAATTACGGCGGTGGTTGCCCTGGCAATCTTCATCCCGTTGATCGTCTACGGCCGCTGGCCGCTGACCATTGCAGCGGTTGCCCTGGGAATCATTGCCATGTCGGAGATCCTGGTCATGAAGAAGATGTTTGTGATCTCCTTTGAGGCGATCGTCAGCTACCTCGGGGTGGCCCTTTTGATCCTGCCAGACAATTGGTTAGACTTCCTGCCGAGCGTGACTACGCGCTGGTTTGGCTTCTATGTCCTGGTGGTATTGCTCTTGTTGCACACGGTCCTGCGCAAGCAACGGTTTACTTTTGATGATGTTGGTGTGCTGACGCTGGGGATGCTCTATATTGGAATGGGCTTCCACTACTTTATCACCGCCCGTTCAATCAACTTCATCACCCTCCTGTACGGGATGCTGATTGTCTGGTTGACTGATAGTGGTGCCTACCTGATTGGTCGGCAGATCGGTAAGAACAAGCTGGCGCCGAAGATCAGTCCCAACAAGACCTGGGAGGGTTCCATCGGTGGGACGGTTGCGGCCACAGTTATCCTGGCCATCTACCTGTACTTCCTGCCGGTCGGTGGTGCTTGGCTGCCAATGATCCTGTTGACCATTGTTCTTTCGATCATGGGGCAGTTTGGTGACCTGATCGAGTCGTCACTGAAGCGCTACTACGGGGTCAAGGATTCCGGAAAGATCCTCCCCGGTCACGGTGGTATTCTGGACCGGTTTGACAGCATGCTTATCGTGATGCCAATGTTGCACCTGCTCGGGATTATTTAATAACTACAGCATTAAAGAGGGGATCATGTGATAGTAACAATTATTACCTTTATCTTGGTATTCGGTATCCTGGTCCTGGTTCACGAATACGGCCACTACTACTTTGCTAAGCGGGCTGGCATCCTGGTTCGGGAGTTCTCGATCGGGATGGGCCCCAAGCTCTGGTGGCACCGTAAGAATGGGACCACCTATACCATCCGGCTCCTGCCGATCGGTGGCTATGTCCGGCTGGCCGGCAACGACGACGAGGACATGGATGAGCTACGGCCCGGGACCCCGGTGACCGTCCAGCTCAACGATTCTGGCAAGGTGGTCACCATCAACGCGAGCAACAAGGCAGCCCTCTTTCGGGGGATTCCATTGCAACTTGTTGACTGTGACCTCACCGACGGCCTCTGGATTAAGGGCTACGTCAACGGTGATGAAGATCAGCTGAAGAACTATGATGTCGATCATGATGCCGTGATTATTGAGCGTGACGGTACCCATGTGCAGATTGCACCGCGCGATGTCCAGTTCCGTTCCACCAGTCTGTCCGCCCGGATGATGACAAACTTTGCTGGGCCGATGAATAACTTCATTCTATCGCTGATTGTGTTCGTCATCCTTGGCTTCACCCTCAGTGGGGTGCCGACCAACAGCAACCGGCTCGGTAAGGTCAATAGCGGTTCGGTGGCTGCCAAGGCGGGGCTGGTTGCCGGTGACCGGATCACCAAGGTCGGTAATGCCACGGTCAACAATTGGGGTGAACTGGCCACCAAGATCTCCAGTCAGCCGGGTAAGCGAGTTCGCCTGACCTATGAGCGTAATCACCACCAACACCAGGTTACCGTCGTACCGAAGACGGTTCACCAGGGCAAGGAGAAGGTCGGCCAGATCGGTATCATTGAGGAGCAGAAGACTGGGATCAAGGCCCGCCTGCTCTTTGGCTGGCAGCAGTTTATCCAGGCCGGAACCTTGATTTTTAGCGTGCTGGGGAGTATGTTTACACATGGCTTTAGTCTCAACGATTTGGGTGGCCCCGTTGCCATCTACGCGGGGACGTCCCAGGCGACGGCGCTGGGGGTCAATGGGGTGTTGAACTTCCTGGCCCTGCTGTCGATCAACCTGGGGATCGTCAACCTGCTGCCGATTCCGGCCCTCGATGGTGGCAAGCTGCTCTTGAACATCATTGAGGCCATCATCCGGCGCCCGATTCCCGAGAAGGCTGAGGGCGTGGTGACTATGATTGGCTTCATGCTCTTGCTGCTGTTGATGATCCTTGTTACCTGGAACGACATTCAACGTTATTT
This sequence comes from Limosilactobacillus pontis DSM 8475, assembly GCF_001435345.1. Classification (GTDB taxonomy): domain Bacteria; phylum Bacillota; class Bacilli; order Lactobacillales; family Lactobacillaceae; genus Limosilactobacillus; species Limosilactobacillus pontis. The sequence goes on from NZ_AZGO01000065.1 coordinate 104,735, forward strand.
CATTCATTAAAATTGATTTTGTGAGGAGTAGTATTTTTTATGAGACAATCAAAGATTTTGATTCCAACCAAGAAAGAGGTACCGAGTGATGCCGAGGCCCTGAGTCACAAGATGATGATTCGGGCCGGTTACATCTACCAGGTATCCGCCGGGGTCTGGTCATACCTGCCGTTGGCCTACCGGGTCATCCGCAAGGTTGAAAACATCATCCGTGATGAAATGGCCAAGGCCGATGCTGTCGAGATGATGATGCCGGCCCTCCTGCCAGCTGACCTCTGGAAGGAATCTGGTCGTTACGAGAGCTATGGGGACAACCTCTTCAAGCTCAAAGATCGGCGCGATCGGGACTTTATCATGGGGCCGACCCATGAGGAGACCTTCACCGAGGTCATCCGAGACAGCATCAAGTCCTACAAGAAGCTGCCCCTGGTGGTCTACCAACTTCAAGACAAGTTCCGGGATGAGGACCGGCCGCGTTACGGGATCCTGCGGGGAAAGGAATTTGAAATGCTGGATGGCTACTCCTTCTCTGCCGATCAGGCTGGCCTGGATGAAGCCTACGATAAGCAGGCCCAGGCCTACCGTAACATCTTTGACCGGGTTGGGTTGAACTACAAGGTCATCCTGGCCGATTCCGGCACGATGGGCGGGAAGAATTCTCAGGAATTCTCCGCCCCAGCCAAGGTGGGTGAGGACGTGATCGCCTACACCGATGGGGACTACGCGGCCAACCTAGAAAAGGCCACCAGCAAGTTCACCGGGGTTCAACAAACGGCGGAACCAGCTGAACTGACTAAGAAGGCCACCCCGGGCGCCCACTCCGTTGATGAGGCAGCGGCCAGCCTGGGCATTGATGCCGACCAGATTCTGAAGGCAATGTTCTTCATGGCTAAGATGGGTGAGGATGACTACCAGCCGGTCATGGTCCTGATGCGGGGCAACGACGAGGTCAACGAGGCGAAGGTGACCGATGCACTTGACTGTGAGGAATTGACCCTGGCTAGTGAGGAACAGGCCGTCAAGTACCTGGGTGCTCACCCGGGTTCCTTGGGTCCCGTGGGCGTTGGCGAGGATGTTAAGATCCTGGCCGACAACTACGTCAAGGTCCTGGTCAACATGGCATGTGGGGCTAACGATGATGGTCACCACTACGTCAACGCTAACATCGACCGTGACTTCCGGGTCGATCAATTTGGTGACTTCCGAAACGTCAAGGAGGGGGAGATCGCCCCAGATGGTCACCCAATCAAGTTCACGCCGGGAATCGAAATTGGTCACATCTTTAAGCTGGGGACCCATTACTCCGATAAGCTGGGCGCCAAGGTATTAAATGAGAATGGCCGTCTGGTTGACGTGATCATGGGCTCCTACGGGATCGGCGTTACCCGCCTCCTGTCCGCGGTTGCCGAGCAAAACGCCGACGAGAATGGGCTGGTCTGGCCCGACAGTATTGCGCCGTTTGATGTCCACGTCATCCCGGTCAACGCCAAGAAGGATGACCAGATGGCGATGGCTAACGCGATTGACGAGCAGCTGACGGCAGCCGGCTACGAGGTTCTGGTGGATGACCGGAAGGAACGGGCCGGGGTCAAGTTTGCTGATTCCGACTTGATTGGATTGCCAATCCGGATCACCATCGGTAAGAAGGCTGCTGACGGGATCGTCGAGGTCAAGATCCGCAAGACCGGTGAAACCATCGAGGTCAAGCAGGAGGAGGTCGCCAACACGGTTGGCATCCTGCTGAAGCAATTAAACAGTCAGAACAACTAGTTAAATACTGAAATATTCAATGTGGTCGCAAAGCTGAATCAGATGGGTTTGCGCCACATTTTTAGATAGGAGGACATTAGTGTGGGATTGAATCGGCATGAACTGTTTGCCAAACTACTTGAGCAGATTCACTTTCCAGAAAAGAATGCGGCGGCCTTCCAAAGTGCGGCGATTCAGTCGGTCGTCGTTCATAAGAGTTCCCGGGTATGGGAGTTTCACCTGATTTTTCGCCAGGCACTTCCCTTCAGCCTTTTTTCGGAATTTACTGTGGCCCTGGAGCGAGGCTTTAGCGATATCGCCGGCGTCCAGGTCAAGATTAGCAGTCCGATGACCGAACTTGACCAGCAGAAAATCGCCGACTACTGGGAATATATCGTCAACACGACTGCCCATGACTCGGCGATGCTCCAACAGGCCTGTCTGCAGACCAGTCCCGAGGTTAAGGACGGCCGGGTGACCCTGGTGGTTGAAAACGAGATCGTCAAGAAGATGCTGGTTGAGAAGTTGCTCGACCGGATCGAGCACCGTTACCAGGAACTCGGCTTTCCCCAGTTCCGGATCCACCCCTTCGTTGACCAGTCGGCATCTCAGGAGAAGATCAAGGAATTAAAGGCCAAACACGAGGCCGATGACGCGGCCCTGGCGGCCAAGGCGATGGCGCAGATTAAGAAGAACAACGCCCGGGCCAAGACCAAGCAGAAGCAGGCCGCTGCTCCTGCCGAAGGACCGGCGCAGTTGGGCCGGGTGATCAACGATAAGGAGAATGTCACCCAGATGAAGGACATCCAGGGCGAGGAGCGGTCTGTTGTGGTTGAGGGCTACGCCTTCAATGCCGAGGTCCGCGAATTACGTTCGGGGCGCCAGCTCTTGACCTTTGAGATTACCGATTACACCTCCTCGTTTGCGGTCAAGAAGTTCTCCCGCAATACCGAGGATGAGGCCCAGTTTGCTAACATCAAGCCCGGAATCTGGTTGAAGGTCCGGGGGCCGGTCCAGGAGGATACCTGGATGCATGACCTGGTGATCAACGCCTACGATATCAACCAGGTTCAACATACCGAACGGCAGGACCAGGCGCCGGCCGATGACAAGCGGATTGAGCTTCATGCCCACACCGAGATGAGTCAGATGGATGCCACTAACTCGATCACCGAGCTAGCCCAGCGCGCTCACCAGTGGGGACAACCGGCACTGGCGGTTACCGACCACGGCAACGTTCAGGCCTTTCCGGAGGCCTTCAAGGCGGCCAACAAGTTTGGCATCAAGATGCTCTACGGAATGGAGGCTAACGTGGTCGATGACGGGATTCCGCTGGTCTACAACGAGAATCACGACGTCCTGCTGGATAACACCTACGTAATCTTCGACGTGGAAACCACCGGGCTGTCTGCAATCTATGACAAGGTGATCGAGCTCTCGGCGGTCAAGATGAAGGATGGTAACGTCCTGGAGCGTTTCGATGAATTCATTGATCCTGGCTTCCCACTGTCGGAACAGACTACCCAGCTGACCAGTATCACCGATGAGATGGTGCACGGGTCCAAGAGCGAGGAAGAGGTCTTCAAGATGTTCAAGGACTTCTGCGACGGCTGTATCATTGCCGGGCATAACGTCTCCTTCGATATGGGCTTCATGAACACCGGGTACCGGCGCCATGGGATGGAGGAGATCACCGAACCGGTCATTGATACCCTCCCCCTGGCCCGCTTTCTCTACCCGAACCTGCGGGGTTACCGGCTGAACACCCTGAGTAAGAAGTTCAAGGTCGCCTTGGAGCATCACCACCGGGCCAACTACGATGCCGAGGCCACTGGCCACCTGCTCTACAAGTTCTTGAAGGACGCCGAAAAACGCTACGACATCCGTTACGTTGACGACCTCAATCAGCACATGGCCGAAAACGATGCCTACAAGCACGCCCGGCCCTTTCATGTCACCCTGCTGGCCCAAACCCAGGCTGGCTTGAAGAACCTTTTCAAGCTGGTCTCATACTCTAACGTCAAGTACTTTCACCGGGTCCCACGGATTCCACGGACCCTGCTCACCAAGTATCGTGAAGGGCTCCTGCTGGGAACGGCCTGCTCGTCCGGGGAGGTATTCACGGCGATGATGGAGAAGGGGTACGCCCCGGCCCTGAAGAAGGCCCGCTACTACGACTTTATCGAGGCCCAGCCTAAGGCCAACTACGCCCCACTTTTGGAGCAGCACGTGATCACGGATGAGGCCCACCTGGAGGACATCCTGAAGAACATGGTCAAGTTGGGTGATGACCTGGATAAGCCGGTGGTTGCCACCGGGGATGTCCATTACCTCGACGAGCACGACGGGGTTTACCGGAAGATCCTGATCAACTCCCAGGGGGGTGCCAACCCGCTGAATCGGACCCACCGTCCCGACGTCCACTTCCGGACGACCGACGAGATGTTGAAGGCATTCAGTTTCCTGGGGGACGAGAAGGCCCACGAGATCGTGGTTGACAACACCCACCGGGTCGCTGACATGGTCGACGACGACATCCGGCCGGTTAAAGACCGCCTCTATACCCCGCACATGAAGGGGGCGGAGCAGGAGATCCAGGACCGGACCTGGCACACCGCCAAGGCCTGGTACGGTGACCCATTGCCGAAGCTGGTCCAGGACCGGGTACGCCTGGAGTTAAATAGTATCGTCAAGAACGGGTTCTCGGTCATTTACCTGATTGCCCAGCGGCTGGTTGCCAAGTCCAACAAGGATGGCTACCTGGTTGGGTCCCGGGGGTCGGTCGGCTCCAGTGTGGTGGCCACCCTGTCAGGGATCACCGAGGTCAACCCACTGCCACCGCACTACCGCTGTCCGAAGTGTCAGTACACTCATTTCTACACCAAGGGGGAGTATAGCTCGGGCTTTGACTTACCGGAGCGCCACTGTCCAAAGTGTGGGGCCCTCCTGGTCAAGGACGGGCACGACATCCCATTCCAGACCTTCCTTGGGTTCAAGGGGAACAAGGTCCCGGATATTGACCTGAACTTCTCCGGGGACTATCAACCGATTGCCCATAACTACATGAAAGTCCTCTTCGGTGAGAAGAACGTGTTCCGGGCCGGGACGATTGGTACCGTGGCGGATAAGACCGCCTATGGTTACGTAAAGGCCTACGAGCGGGACAAGGACGTCCAGTTCCGCGGCGCCGAGGAAGACCGCCTTGCCAAGGGGGCCACCGGGGTTAAGCGGACGACCGGGCAACACCCGGCCGGGATCATCATCGTGCCCGACGACATGGACATCTATGACTTCACCCCGGTTCAGTATCCGGCCGATGACCAGAGTGCCGCCTGGGAGACGACGCACTTTGATTTCCACTCAATCCACGATAACATCCTGAAGATGGATATCCTGGGTCACGATGACCCAACGATGATTCGTGCCCTCCAGGACCTGTCCGGCATCAATCCACGGACCATCCCGATGAACGATCCAGGCGTGATGTCGCTCTTTTCCAGCCCGAAGCAGCTCGGGGTCACTGAGGAGCAGATTCAGAGTAAGACCGGGACATTGGGGCTGCCCGAGTTCGGAACCCGGTTTGTCCGGGGGATGCTGAACGATACCCACCCGAAGAACTACTCCCAGCTCCTCCAGATTTCTGGCCTGTCTCACGGGACGGGTGTGTGGTTGGACAACGCCCAGGAGCTGATCAAGGAGGGGACGGCGACGATTGCCAATGTGATCGGCTGTCGTGACAACATCATGACCGACCTGATCCACTACGGATTGGATTCTGAAACCTCCTTCCAGGTGATGGAATCCGTTCGTCACGGGCGGGGAATCCCTGATGAGTGGCAGGCCAAGATGCGCAAGGCCAACGTGCCCCAGTGGTACATGGACTCCTGTCTGAAGATCAAGTACATGTTCCCGCGGGCCCACGCGGCGGCCTACGTCTTAATGGCCCTGCGGATCGCCTACTTCAAGGTCTACTTCCCGCTGGTTTACTACTGTGCCTTCTTCTCCGTCCGGGCCGACGACTTTGACGTGGTCGCCATGGCCCACGGTAAGGACGCGGTTAAGCACCGGATGGCCGAGATCAACGAGCAGGGCAACGACGCCAGTGCCAAGGACAAGAGCCTGCTGACGATCCTTGAATTGGCCAACGAAATGCTGGAGCGGGGTTTCAAGTTCAAGATGGTCGACCTTAACAAGTCAGACGCCGCCAACTGGCTGATCGACGGCGACAGCCTAATTGCCCCATTCCGGGCCGTGCCCGGGCTGGGCTTGAACGTGGCCAAGCAGATTGTGGCCGCCCGGGAGGAGAAGCCCTTCCTGTCTAAGGAGGACCTCGCCGAGCGGGGGAAGGTCTCCAAGACTCTGATTGATTTCTTCACAATCAACCATGTCCTGGATGATTTGCCAGATGAGAATCAGCTGAGCCTCTTCTAGGCAATTTGAAACGAACGCGTGGCGAATGCAGGAAGCTTCGTCGACGTGCTCGTTTTCGTTTGTCATCAGCGATCTTTTATGCTAAAATAAACTATGGTAAATAACTCGTGGGAGTGAGCAGTGATGCTCGCTCTTTTTATTGCAAACGATGGAGGTGACACATTTGAGTACTGTTGTCGAAACGGTAACGGCGCTTGTTAAGCCGATTCTGGATGAGCACAACTTCTACCTGTACGATATGGAATTCGTCAAGGAGGGGAAAAGCTGGTACCTGCGCGTCTACATCGACAAGGACGGCGGGATCACCCTGAATGATTGTGCCGCGGTCAGCGACCAGCTGAGCGAGGCCCTGGACAATGTCGAACCCGACCCGATTCCTCAGGCCTACTTCCTGGAGGTTTCATCACCGGGTGCTGAACGGCCGCTGCGCAACGAAGAAGATTATCAGCGGGCGGTCAACGACTACATTCACGTCTCCCTGTACCAACAGATCAACGGTAAGAAGGTCTACGAGGGAACCCTGACCAAGCTGACGGATAAGGAACTAACCCTCGACTACCTGGATAAGACCCGGCACCGGCAGGTCGTCATCGACCGGAGCAAGGTTGCCCAGGCCCGGTTGGCAATCAAGTTTTAGTTAAAGGAGTGTCTCAAGTGAGCAAATCAAGAGTCAATGAGGAAATGATTGGCGCCCTCAATTACCTGGAAAAGGAAAAGGGAATCAAGAAGGAAGTCGTAATCGAGGCCTTAGAGCAGGCCCTGGAGACGGCTTACAAGCAGAACTACGGTGAAAAGAACGTTGAGGTTGAATTTAACTCCTTGACTGGTAACATCAAGGTCTACGCCGTCAAGACGATCACCGATGACGAGGACGCCGTGGCTGAAGACAGTAACGAGTACATGAGTCTGGCGGATGCCCGTAAGCTCCCCCACGGTCAGGGTTACGACGTCGGCGACGAGATCCGCGAAGAGGTAACACCACGCAACTTCGGCCGGATCGCTGCCCAAACTGCTAAGCAGGTGGTCATGCAGCGGCTGCGTGAGGAAGAGCGCAAGATCGTCTACGACAAGTACAAGACCTACGAAAACGAGATCATCACCGGTGAGGTTTCCAGAGAGGACCGTCGCTTCACCTATGTCGACCTCGGTGATGGCGTCGAAGGTGCGATGGGCTTCCGTGATAAGATGCCAAACGAACACTACCACGTTCACGACCGGATCCAGGTCTACGTTTCCAAGGTCAACGATGACCGGCGGGGCCCGCAGATCTACGTCAGCCGGACCGCTCCAGAACTGTTGAAGCGGCTCTTTGAACGTGAGGTTCCCGAGATCAAGGACGGTACGGTCCTGATTGAAAATATTGCGCGGGAGGCCGGTGACCGGGCCAAGGTTGCGGTCTACTCCAATGACCCCAACGTTGACCCAGTCGGCACCTGTGTTGGCCCCCGTGGTTACCGTGTCCAGGCGATTGTCAACGAGTTGGATGGCGAGAACATGGACATCGTGGAGTACGTCAAGGACCCGGCCAAGTTCATCGCCAACGCGTTGAACCCGGCCGACGTCTTGGACGTGATCTTCAATGAACCAGCACCGGCGGAGGAACCAGTACCGGAACCGGTTGAAACGCCCGCTGATGATGTGGACGCTACTGCTGACGAGGACACTACCGAAACGACGCCTTCAGAAGCACCACGGGAAGCAGAACGTTCCTGCACGGTCGTGGTTCCCGACAACCAATTGTCTCTGGCCATCGGCAAGCGGGGGCAAAACGCCCGTCTGGCGGCCCGGTTGACCAAGTACAAGATCGACATCAAGTCCGAATCCGAGATGGAGGAACTCCAAAACCAGGAGGACAGCGATGTCGATGGCACCGTTGCCGACAATGATGACCAATCATCAACTGAAGCAGAATAATCAAGCTTAAGCAGCGGGGTGAAAATAATGAAAAAGAGAAAAGTACCGATGCGCAAGGATATTGTCACTGGTGAAATGATGCCCAAGCGGCAACTGATCCGGGTGGTCAAGAACAAGGAGGGCGAGGTTTCCCTCGACCCGACCGGTAAGAAGGCTGGCCGGGGCGCCTACATCGCGGTCGACGTTGAGATCGCCAAGCGGGCCAAGGCGGAGAAGACCTTTGAGAAGGCCTTCCACGTTACCCTGGACGATGGATTCTACGATGAATTGATCCAGTACACGGACCACCTGCAGGCACGGCAGGAATTATTTGGAAAAGATGCCCAAAAATAATCAACAAGCAGTCCTCAACCTGCTGGGGTTAGCGCGGCGTGCCGGTCAGCTGACCAGCGGGGAAGGAATCGTTTTAAAAAATGTTCAAACAAATAAGGCAAAGTTTGTGTTTTTAGCAAGTGATGCTGGGGCGGCGAGCGCCAAGAAGTTTACTGACAAGTGCAACTTCTACCACGTTCCGTTCTGCCAGCAATTTACTAGAAAGCAGCTCAGTCAGGCAACGGGTCAGGCAAGAACCGTTTTTGGTGTGATGCAATCTGGATTTGCAAGAAAGTTTGAGGATTTAATGACAATGGAATAAGGAGTGTGAGCGTATGGCCAAGGAACGAATTTACGAACTAGCAAAAGAGCTCAAGATGACAAGCAAGAACTTGGTAACGGTGGCTAAGCAACAGGGGATGGTAATCAAGAGCCACATGTCCTCGGTGACCCCCGAACAGGCCAACCAGTTACGGAAGGTAGTCAAGGGTCAGCAGTCAGCCAAGAAGAACCCGAGTGCCAAGAGCAAGCCGGTCAACAAGAAGCACGAGAACAATTCGGGCAAGAAGGCAACCAAGCCAGCTGGCAAGCACCAGGAGCACAAGCAGGGTGACCATCATGACAAGCATGCTGCTAACCAGCACCGGCATGCAGAAAACAAGGGACACCGTGCTAACGACCAGGGCCAGGCAAAGGCCGAACACAAGGGGCACAAGGCTGACCACAACAATAATAACCAGCACCGCAATGGCGGCGGCCGGTTCGGTGGTAGTTTGAACGCCAACGACAACCGGCGGGGTGGCCGCTTCAACAAGAAGAACAAGAAGCGTAACAAGCATAACAAGAACCGCCGGATGCGCGAGGTTGAACACAAGCAACCAACCCAGCGCAAGGATAAGCCGTTACCGGATGTGCTGGAGTACAGTGAGGGGATGAACGCCCAGGGCCTGGGTAAGATCCTCCACCGGTCCCCAGCCGAGATTATCAAGAAGCTCTTCATGCTCGGGGTCATGATCAACCAGAACCAGTCCCTGGATAAGGACACGATCGAGCTGCTGGCGACCGACTACGGCATTGAGGCCAAGGAGAAGGTCGAGGTTGACGTTTCCGATATTGACAAGATCTTCGAGGAGGAGCAGAGCAACACCAACCACCTCGTTTCCCGGCCACCAGTCGTTACCGTTATGGGTCACGTTGACCACGGTAAGACGACCCTGCTGGATAAGCTGCGTCACTCCCACGTCACCGCACACGAGGCCGGTGGGATCACCCAGGAAATCGGTGCCTACCAGGTCCACTACAATGACCACCTGATCACCTTCCTGGATACTCCAGGACACGCGGCCTTCACCGAGATGCGGGCCCGGGGTGCCAACATCACCGACATCACCGTCCTGGTGGTTGCCGCCGATGACGGGGTCATGCCGCAAACTGTTGAGGCCATTCACCACGCCCGGGCTGCCAAAACGCCGATTATCGTGGCGGTTAACAAGATCGATAAGCCGGGTGCCAACCCTGACCGGGTCACTGAGGAACTGGCCAAATATAACCTGATCCCAGAAGACTGGGGCGGGGACACGATCTTCGTCAAGATTTCCGCTAAGTTCGGCAAGAACCTGGACGAACTGCTCGACATGATCCTCCTCCAGGCCGAAATGATGGAGCTGAAGGCCAACCTAGACCAAAATGCTGCGGGTTCTGTTGTGGAAGCCCGGCTGGATCAGGGTAAGGGTTCCGTGGCCACTGTGCTGGTCCAACAGGGGACTCTCCACGTCGGCGACCCAATCGTGGTTGGTAACACCTATGGTCGGGTGCGGACAATGACCAATGAAAATGGTCGTCGGATCAAGGCCGCAACGCCAGCTACACCAGTCGAGATTACCGGGCTCAACGAGGTCCCAGAAGCCGGGGACCGGTTCGTCGTTTTCGATGATGAAAAGACGGCCCGGGCTGCCGGTGAAGCACGGGCAAAGCGGGCCCAGGATAAGGAACGGCAGAAGACCTCCCACGTTACCCTGGACAACCTCTTTGCCACGATGAAGAAGGGGAAGATGAAGACCCTGCCGATCATCATCAAGGCCGACGTGCAGGGTTCCGTTGAGGCCCTGAGCCAGAGCCTGCAGAAGATCAAGGTTGATGGTGTCCGGGTTGACATCATTCACCAGGCCGTCGGGGCTATCAGCCAGAGCGACGTTACCCTGGCGGAGGCTTCCAACGCCGTCATTATTGGGTTCAATGTCCGGCCGACCCCGGTTGCTAAGTCCCTGGCTGATTCCAGCAACATCGATATTCGTCTTCACCGGGTTATCTACAAGGCCATCGAAGAGGTTGAGGATGCCATGAAGGGGATGCTGGAACCGGTCTATGAGGAAGAGACGATCGGTGAGGTTGAGGTTCGTCAGATCTACAAGGCCTCCAAGGTCGGCACGATTGCCGGTGGGATGGTTACCTCTGGAAAGATCACCCGGGACTCCAAGGTTCGTCTGGTCCGCGACGGGGTGGTTGTCTACGAGGGTGAACTCGGCAGCCTGAAGCGGTTCAAGGACGACGTCAAGGAAGTCAAGGCCGGTTTCGAATGTGGGCTGACGATTGCCAACTACAATGACATCAAGGAAAAGGATGTCATCGAAGCCTACCGGATGAAGGAAGTTCCAGTTAAGTAAAACTTAAGGAGAATAATATGCCAAGCAAACAATTTCGGGTTGACCGGCTTGCCGGTGAGATCCAGCGCGAAGTTGATGATATCCTCTTGAAGCGGGTGCGTGATCCCCGGGTTAAGGGCATTACCATCACGGGTGTTGACGTTACTGGGGACCTGCAGCAGGCCACCATCTACTACAGCCTGCTCTCGGACCTGGCTTCGGACGGTGAGAAGGCCCAGGCCGGTCTGGATAAGGCGACCGGCCTGATCCGTAGTGAGCTGGGGAGCCGGCTCAACATCTTTAAAACTCCGGCAATCAAGTTCGAACGGGACAAGTCGATTGCCTATGGTAGCAAGATTGACCAGCTGATCAACAAGTTGCACCAACAGGAGAAGTAAGTAATGGTGGCTGGGAGAAAACAGTGTTTTCTCCCAGCCACTGTCAGTTTTTCAATATTACAATGTGGTTACGGAAAATAAGCGCGTCCCTAGCGTCTAGCTACGAACACAGGCCGGCGCTGTTAGTGTCAACCCCCGTCCTAGGCTAGCCGTACAGGACGCCGCGAAGCTTATTTTCCAGCCTCTTTTATTGTGGAGGAACAAGTTATGGATGGAATTATCCCGTTGTACAAGGAGCGGGGAATGACCAGTTTTGACTGTGTCAGCCGCCTGCGCCGAATTCTGCACACCAAGAAGATCGGCCACTCTGGCACCTTGGATCCGTCCGTGGATGGGGTCCTGCCGATCTGCGTGGGTAGCGCAACCAAGGTGGTCCCCTACCTGATGGCGTCCGGCAAGAACTACCAGGGGGAACTACTGGTCGGTGAGGCCACCACCACCGAGGACCTCGACGGTGAGGTTATTGCCGCCCAGCCGGTCACCGACGAGATTCCGGCGGCTGCTATTCAGGAGCAGATGGCCACTTTGACCGGGAAGATTACCCAGATTCCGCCGATGTATTCTGCGGTCAAGGTTAAGGGTAAGCGCCTCTACGAGTATGCCCGGGCCGGCGAGACGGTGGAGCGGCCGGTGCGCCATGTCACCGTCGACAAGTTTGAACTACTGGGCAGCAAGTATGACCCGACCGTCAAGCAGCAGCGGATCTGTTTCAACGTGGTCTGCAGCAAGGGGACCTACGTCCGGACCCTGGTGGTCGAGTTGGCCAAGCGCCTCGGCTACCCGGGGACGATGAGTTGGCTGACCCGGTTGGCTAGTGGTGGCTTCACCCTCGACCAGACGCTGAGCCTGACCGATGTGCAAGATGCAGTGACGGCCGGAACGATTAACCACTATCTCTATCCCCTTGACTATGCCCTACATGACTATCCGGCCGTTGACTTGACCGATACTCAGTGGCGGGCGGTCCAGAACGGGGGCTGGTTGAAACCAGCTGAACTGGCTACTGATGCAGTCGAGCTGGTCCTGAAGTATAATAAACAGGTAAAGGCTTTGTACCACCTTGACCAGCAACAGGGGGCCTACAAGCCGACCAAGATGTTTTCGACAAAATAGGAGGCAACAAGATTGCAGGTTATCAGAGTTCATCACCCGATCGATCCAAGAATCATTCCGGCAGGGCCGGTGGTACTCGCCATGGGCTTCTTCGACGGGGTGCACCGGGGACACCAGGCGGTCATCCGGCGGGCCAAGCGGCTGGCTGACCAGCAGGGACTGCCACTGGCGGTGTTGACCTACAGTCACGCTCCGGGGGTTGCTTACCGTCAGTATCCTGGTGGTTTCAAGTACCTGTCGACGACTAAGCGGAAGCTGGACCTGCTCGATCAGCTGGGAGTGGACCTGGTTTACCTGGTCAGCTTCACCTCCAGCTTTGCCAGCCTAGCCCCCCAGGACTTCGTCGACCAGTACCTGGTTGCCTTTCATAGTCGGGTCGTTGTGGCCGGCTACGACCACACCTATGGCCCGGCAGACGTGGCGACCATGGACCGGCTGCCCGGTTATGCCCGGGGCCGGTTTGCTGTGGTGACGGTACCCAAGTTTACAGCTGACGACTCTACAGCCAAGGTTGGTTCGCGGACAATCCGCCGGCTGATTGATGCCGGGGACGTTCAGGAAGCTAATCAGGAGCTCGGTTACCACTACCAAACCACCGGTCTGATCGTCCACGGTCTGGCCCGGGGGCGGACCCTGGGTTTTCCGACCATCAACGTCGAGACGCCGACCCCGGAACGCTTGCCGGGGATCGGGGTTTATGCCGTCAGCGTGCAGATTGGGGATCATTGGTACGGTGGGATGGCCAGTGTCGGTCACAACATCACCTTTGGCGAACACAATCAGTTGACGGTCGAGATTTATCTCTTTGACTTCGACCGGATGGTCTACGGCGAGGAGGTTAAGGTGCGCTGGTACCAGTACCTGCGCGGTGAAGAAAAGTTCGCCGGTGCCGAGGAACTGGTGACCCAGATGAAACGCGATGAACGGGCAGCCCGGACCGTCGTTCAGGATCCACCAGTGTTGGGGGACCAACTGGTTCATTAGTAAGATATAGAAAAAGCGTCGATCTGCAAGTTGAATTGCGGACCGGCGCTTTGTTTTTGATGAGAGTGATAGCTTTTCTCCCTTACCTTATTTATTCTAATTCGACTTTTTCACGCTGGTCATGTTGGCAAGCTCAGTAAAGATTTCTTCCGTTTTCACGCCCGGCTTGAGTTCACCAAACAGGCGACAGGAAACCGTGCCGTTTTGGTAGCTGTAGACCGTATGCTTTAGGGGCGCCCGGAAGTCCTGGTGGTTGAGCTGGTCAATGACCTCATAGAGCCGTTTGGTTCCGCCATCCAGCAGTAGGAAGCAGGAAAACTCACGGCCCCGCCGGAGGGCAAATTGGTCGATGTACTTACCCAGCATCTCGGCGATCAGCACGCAGATCGTCCCGGTGACGCCGATGCTGTAAAGGCCACTTCCGTAAGCGAGGCCAATCGCCCCGGTTACCCAGATTCCGGCAGCGGTGGTGAGGCCGTTGATGACGTGATCGTGGCGGTTGAGGATGGTTCCGGCCCCCAGGAACCCAATTCCACTGACGACCTGGGCGGCGATCCGCGAGGGGTCCACCGACCAGTTCTGGTGGGTAATTCTCAATAGATCAAAGAAGCCATATTTGGAGACGATCATTGCCAGGGCGGCCCCGAGGGCGATGAGAGCATGGGTGCGGATCCCCGCCGTCTTGGCCTTGCTCTTGCGTTCAAAGCCAATAATCCCGCCGCAAAGGGCTGCTAACAGCATCCGCAGACACCAGTCAAGTTCTTGCAAGCCAGTCACTTCCCAAACGAAAACAGTATTATTTTAGTTATTATTACAACTCCACTACAACGCGTTTACTGATTTAAAGCTAAGTATAGTAAAGAAAAATCAGGCTTAATGTCGGCTGGCGCGGTGGCTATTACCATGGTGGATCTTATGAACCCGCCGCTTAAACTTCGGCCCGTCATCGGTGACCAGCTTGAAGCGACGCAGCTTGCCCTGGAAGGGGTGGCCGGTCAGCTTAAGGTTGGTCCAGGACCGCATCACGTCGGTCATTGAGTTGAGCTGGTCAACCAGGTCGGGATTACCTTCTTGTTGGGCAGCCTGCATGATGTCGGACTGAAGACGGTAGATTAGGTTGTTATGATAAGCGAGCAGCTCGTTGGTTAGCGGGGCGTTTCGGTACTTGTTAAACAGGTGCTGGATAAGCTCCATGGCCTCTTTGGCACTGTGCGGTTGGACGTAACGATGGTCGTCTGTACTCATTTTAAAATCTCCTCGGAAAATCTTTGACATTTCTTGACTTTTAGGACGGTGGTTGGTATATTATACAGTGTGTTTAGCACTTAACCCTAAAGAGTGCTAAAAGGGGAAGTGATAACAATGCTAACACAGCGTCAAAATAAGATCCTGCAAGCGATTGTACGTCAATACACGTCGACTGGTCAACCGGTGGGGTCCAAGCACCTGGCCGAGGAGTTGCCATTTAAGGTCAGTTCCGCGACCGTCCGCAATGAGATGGCCGTCCTTGAACGGGCCCACCTGATTGCCAAGGAGCACTCCTCATCGGGACGGGTGCCATCCAAGGAGGGTTATCGTTACTACGTTGACCACCTCCTGGACCCCCAAGCGGTGACGGATAATGACCTGGTCGTTATCCAGAACTCGCTGGGCACCAGCTTTCAGAAGATTGACGAGATCATCTCGCACTCGGCTGATATTTTGTCAAACCTCACTTCGTACACGGCGTTCACCCTTAAGCCTGAGCAGGCGGACGTGCGGTTGAGTGGTTTCCGACTGGTGCCGTTGGGCAACCACAAGGTTATCGCCATCCTGGTTACGGACAGTGGGGATGTCGAGAGTCAGGCATTTACCCTGCCGCGCAATCTCGACCTAGATGCTCTCCAGGCGGTCATTCGGATGATTAATGACCAACTGGTCGGCCTCCCGCTGACGAGCGTCATGAAGCGCTTAAACGACGACATCCCATTGCGGGTGATGCACTATATGCACAGCGCCGATGGGTTTCTGGATCTCTTTGACAATGTCGTTTCAAAGGCTGCACGGGAGCAGTTCTTTATCGGCGGCCGATTAAACCTGTTGGACTTCTCGAACACCCGTGATCCCCAGGCGCTGCAGACCATGTACCGCCTGCTGGACCACAACGATGAGCTTTCGCACCTGCTCGATGCCGGGAAGACCGGCGAGGGGGTCAACGTCCGCATTGGGTCCGAGATCTCTAAGGACAAGGTGCTCGATAACTACAGTCTGATTACGGCGACCTATGATGTCGACCAGTACGGCAAGGGAATCATTGCCGTACTGGGGCCGACGCGGATGCCGTATTCCCGGACGATCGGTTTGGTAAATGCCTTTCGTCAGGAACTGGCCAAGCGCCTGTTGGACTTTTATTGGCATTACTATGATTCATAGGAGGCGAGTTAATTGGCAGAAAAGGATAATAAGAAGACGGCTGAGCAGCAACCGACTGCAGAGGAGCAGGTAGCTGCTAAAAAGACAACTAACGCCCAATCTAAAGATAAGAAGAAATCAGCAACCAGTCAGGTTGATGAATTAAAAGCAGAAATCAAGGACCTCAAGCAGCAATTGGCTGACAAGGACGACAAGTACCTGCGAGCCGAGGCCGAGATCCAGAACATGACGACCCGGTTCAAGAAGGAGCGGGCCCAGATCCTCAAGTACGATGGACAGGACCTTGCCAAGGCTGTTTTACCGGTTCTCGATAATCTTAAGCGGGCACTGACAATTGAGGTGACCGATGAGAACGGTAAGCAGTTGAAGAAGGGGATTCAGATGGTTCATGACCACCTGACCAGCGCCCTGACTGATCACGGTATCACCGAGATCGAAGCCGACGGGAAGCCGTTCGACCCGACCCTGCACCAGGCGGTTCAGACCGTCCCGGCCCAGGACGGGCAGAAGCCGGACACCGTCGTGCAAGTCCTTCAGGCTGGTTACCAGCTCAAGGACCGCGTCTTACGGCCAGCAATGGTTGTTGTGGCACAATAAAAATTAAGTAAAAAGAGGGAATTTAACAATGGCAAGTAACAAGATTATTGGTATTGACTTAGGTACTACTAACTCCGCCGTTGCCGTCATGGAAGGTAACGAGCCGAAGATCATCACGAACCCAGAAGGCAGTCGGACGACGCCATCTGTTGTTTCGTTCAAGAATGGTGAGACCCAGGTTGGTGAAGTTGCCAAGCGGCAAGCAATCACGAACCCGAACACGATCTCATCCATCAAGAGTCACATGGGAGAAGCCGGCTACACGGTTGAAGTCGATGGTAAGAAGTACACGCCACAGGAAATTTCAGCCATGATCCTGCAATACCTGAAGAAGTACGCGGAAGACTACATCGGTGACACGGTTGACAAGGCCGTCATCACGGTGCCAGCATACTTCAACGATGCTCAACGTCAGGCGACCAAGGATGCCGGTAAGATTGCCGGCCTGGACGTCAAGCGGATCATTAACGAACCAACCGCTTCTTCTCTGGCTTACGGCCTGGACAAGAAGAACAAGAATGAAAAGATCCTGGTTTACGATCTTGGTGGTGGGACCTTCGATGTCTCCATCCTGGAATTAGGTGACGGGGTCTTCCAAGTCCTCTCCACGAACGGTGATACCCACCTGGGTGGTGACGACTTCGACCAGAAGATCATGGACTGGCTGATTGATGGCTTCAAGGAAGAAAACGGTGTCGATTTGTCCAAGGACAAGATGGCCCTGCAACGGTTGAAGGATGCCGCTGAAAAGGCTAAGAAGGACCTTTCCGGTGTTCAAGAAGCTCAGATCAGCCTGCCATTCATCTCCGCTGGTGAAAACGGTCCATTGCACCTGGAAAAGACCCTGACCCGGGCTCAATTCAACCAATTGACCAACGACCTGGTTGAACGGACGAAGCAACCAGTATTGAACGCCTTAAAGGATGCCGACCTGTCATTTGATGACATCGATGAAGTCATCTTAAACGGTGGTTCAACCCGGATTCCAGCCGTTCAAGAAATGGTTAAGGAACTGACTGGCAAGGAACCAAACCACTCCATCAACCCTGATGAAGCCGTTGCCCTTGGTGCCGCTATCCAAGGTGGGGTTCTGACCGGTGATGTTAAGGATGTTGTCCTGCTCGATGTTACGCCACTGTCCCTTGGTATTGAAACCATGGGTGGGGTCTTCACTAAGCTGATCGACCGGAACACGACCATTCCAACCTCCAAGAGTCAGATCTTCTCGACCGCCGCTGATAACCAATCTGCCGTTGACATCCACGTTCTCCAGGGTGAACGGCCAATGGCAGCCGACAACAAGACCTTGGGGAACTTCCAGCTGACGGACATTCCAGCCGCCCCACGTGGTGTTCCACAGATCAAGGTTACCTTCGACATCGACAAGAACGGGATCGTTAACGTTTCTGCCAAGGATATGGGAACTGGTAAGGAACAAAAGATCGTCATCAAGTCCAACTCTGGGCTGTCCGATGACGAAATCGAACGGATGAAGAAGGATGCCGAGGAACACGCCGAAGCCGACAAGAAGAAGAAGGAAGAGGTTGACCTGAAGAACGAAGTCGACCAGGAACTCTTCCAAGTCGACAAGACCCTGAAGGAAGTCAAGGGCAAGGTTCCAGAAGAGGACATCAAGAAGGCCGAAAGTGCCCGTGATGATCTGAAGAAGGCCAAGGAAAGCGGTAACCTCGACGACATGAAGGCCAAGAAGGATGCCTTGAACAAGGTTATTCAGGACCTCAGCGTCAAGCTCTACAAGCAGGCCCAGGATGCCCAAGGTGGTGCCCAGGGCGGCCAAGGCGCAAACAACGGTGATGCCAACAACGACAACAACCAAAATGGTAATGGCGGTGACACCGTTGACGGTGACTTCAAGGATGTAACGCCTGACGACAAGAAGTAATCTCAACTGTTGACAAGAGTAATGTAGAAGCCAAAGGCCATCGTTTGCGGACTTTGGCTTTTACTTTCGTTTGCCAACTGTGGTATAACTAAACCAAATCGACTTGTGAGGGATGTATATGGCAGAAAAAGATTACTATGACATTTTAGGTGTCTCCAAGGACGCGTCCGAGGCCGATATCAAGCACGCTTACCGGCGCCTGGCAGCGAAGTACCACCCCGATGTCAACCACGCACCTGGGGCTGAGGAGAAGTTCAAGCAGATCAACGAGGCCTACGATGTCTTGAGTGACCAGCAGAAGCGGGCCCAGTATGATCAATACGGGTCGGCTGGTCCGCAGGCTGGTGCCGGTGGCTTCGGCGGCTTTGGCGGCTTTGGCGGTGGCCAGGGCGGCTTCAACCAGGGCTTCGGTGGCGGCGGCTTCGACGACATCTTCAGCCAGTTCTTCGGTGGTGGCCAGCGGCGTCAGGATCCGACCGCACCACGCCCGGGTCGTGACCTCCAGTACGCGATGACGCTGAAGTTTATGGATGCTGTCTTTGGTAAGACGACGACCATCAAGTACGACCGCGACGAGGAGTGTAAGACCTGTCACGGGACCGGTGCCAAGCCGGGCAAGTCGGCGACGACCTGTCAGCGCTGTGGTGGCCAGGGCTTCATCGTCACCATGCAACGGACACCACTGGGTAACATGCGGTCCCAGACGACCTGTCCCGAATGTCACGGGACGGGGAAGGTCATCAAGCCGGAGGACCGGTGCACGACCTGTCACGGGACCGGTCACGTTCAAGAGAAGCACGAGCTGGAGGTTAAGGTGCCAGCCGGGGTTGACGATGGTCAGCAGATGCGGCTCCAGGGCCAGGGTGATGCCGGGGCTAACGGCGGACCGGCCGGTGACCTCTACATCGTCTTCCGGGTAACGCCAAGCCGGGACTTCCGGCGGGATGGGTCGACTATCTACGTCGATCGTGACATCTCCTTTGCCCAGGCGGCCCTGGGTGACGAGGTCAAGGTCAAGACGGTTCACGGTGATGTCGACCTGAAGATTCCTGCTGGTACCCAGTCCGAGACCAACTTCCGCCTGCGCGGTAAGGGGGTCCCGCACCTCAACGGCAATGGCAACGGTGATGAGCACGTCACTGTTCACGTCCGGACGCCAAAGAGCCTGAATAAGCGGCAGCGGGAGGCCATGATGGCCTTTGCCGCCGCCAGTGGTGAGGACGTCAAGGGCGTCCAGAAGTCCGTTTTGGACAAGCTCAAGGATGCTTTTGAGGATCGGTAAAATTTAAGCTGAGGACGACTGCTGAGGGCGGCCGTCCTTTTGTGTTTTCATCGTGCCCCAGATTTTGTTATACTAAAAATAGTATTTTCGTAGAAAGAGTGACAGAGCAGATGACAATGAGTCTAGACGAGATGAAGGCGCGGCAGAAGCGCATTCGCAACTTTTCAATTGTGGCCCACATTGATCACGGTAAGTCGACTTTGGCTGACCGGATCCTTGAGATGACCGATTCGATTAGCAAGCGGGAGATGAAGAACCAGATCTTGGATGACATGCCCCTGGAACGGGAGCGGGGGATCACCATCAAGCTGAATGCTGTGGCCCTGACCTACCATGCCAAGGACGGTCAGGACTACATTTTCCACCTGATTGACACTCCAGGGCACGTCGACTTCTCCTATGAGGTCTCACGGTCCCTGGCGGCCTGTGAAGGGGCCATCCTGGTCGTCGACGCCACCCAGGGGGTCGAGGCCCAGACATTGGCCAACGTTTACCTAGCCCTGGACAATAACCTGGAGATTTTGCCGGTCATCAACAAGATTGACCTGCCGTCCGCTGATCCGGAGGGGACCAAGAAACAAATCGAGGACGAGATCGGCCTGGACACAAGTGAGACCGTCGACGTCAGTGCCAAGACTGGGCTGGGGGTCGACAAGGTCCTGGAGAAGATCGTCCATGACGTGCCGGCGCCAACTGGTGACCTGACCGCCCCGCTGAAGGCCCTGATCTTTGATTCCAAGTATGATGACTACCGTGGGGTGGTCCTCAGCGTACGGGTCTTCGAGGGGACCGTCAAGAAGGGTGACCGGATCCGGCTGATGAATAGCGGGACCGAGTACGAGGTGGCCGAGGTCGGGATCAATTCGCCCAAGCCCTTGGCCCGTGACGTCCTGATGGCTGGAGACGTTGGTTATATCACCGCCGCTATCAAGGATATCAAGGATACCCGGGTTGGGGACACGGTCACCAATGCCGACCGGCCAACCGACAAGCCCCTGGAAGGCTACCGACAGATGACACCGATGGTCTACGCCGGGCTCTACCCGACTGACAATGCCAAGTTCAACGACCTCCGGGATGCCCTGGAGAAACTACAGCTAAATGATGCCGCCCTGACCTTTGAGCCGGAGTCATCCCGGGCCCTGGGCTTCGGGTTCCGGTGTGGCTTTTTGGGGTTACTGCACATGGACGTGGTTCAGGAACGCTTGGAGCGGGAGTTCAACCTCGACCTGATCACCACTGCGCCATCGGTTACCTACCACGTTGACCTGGCGGACGGGACGATGAAGGAGGTCGAGAACCCGGCCGAGATGCCGGATGCTTCTGCCATCAAGGACATTAAGGAGCCGTACGTGCAGGCCTCGATCATGGTGCCCAACGATTACGTCGGCCCCGTGATGGAGCTCTGCCAGCGCAAGCGGGGGATTTTCGACACGATGGAGTACCTCAGCGATACCCGGGTCAACGTGATCTACCATATCCCGTTGTCGGAAATCATCTTCGACTTCTTCGATAAGCTGAAGAGTTCCACCCGCGGGTACGCTTCCCTGGACTACGAGATTGACGATTACAAGCCAAGTAACCTGGTCAAGATCGACATCCTCCTGAACGGGGACAAGGTCGATGCCCTGAGCTTCATTGCCCACAAGGATTTTGCAGTCGAGCGGGGACGGGATATCACATCGAAGTTGAAGAAGATCATTCCCCGGCAGAACTTTGAGATTCCGATCCAGGCGGCCATCGGTTCCAAGATCATCGCTCGGACCAACATCAAGGCCTACCGGAAGGACGTTACGGCCCGTATCCACACCGGGGACCCTGACCGGCGTGCCAAGCTGCTGGAAAAGCAGAAGCGCGGTAAGAAGCGGATGAAGGCGGTCGGTAAGGTCGACATCCCACAGGAAGCCTTTATGGCCGTTCTGAAGACCGATGAGCAACTGGATGATAAGTGATCGTTGATGTGACGGTATTCTCAATTCTTAAAATTCACAAAGTAAGACCAATATTCTAACGGTTTTCCCTTAATCTTCCCCTACGCGGGATTGTAAGAGAGAAAATAAAATTAGGATGTTGGTCTTCTTTAATTGTGTTCAATAATCCGCTGGGGGACAAGGAATTCAATCGGTGGAACCAGAATGGAACCAAAATGGATCCACAGGTTAGGTTAGAGTAAGGTTAGGTAAGGTAAGGATAGGTTAAATTTAATTAAGACTAGTAGTGCCGAAGCCAAATTTAAGGAATGACACGTCAAGCTCAACCGGGGCCAAGCATAGATCATGTTCGAGTATAATTTTGAAGTTAGCTACTTTCTTATTGACAATGCAGGGGTACCATACGTTTATAATCGTGGGGCCCTTTTCTTCTCCGGGTATTTAATAATTTGAAAAAGTGGGTATGTCTGAGTAATTTATGCGATCATGGTGCAGATTGCTGCACGAAGCAAACAAAAAAGCAGCCCAGCCTGGGACTGCCATTCGTATTAGTTATTCGTTGGCTGTGTCGGTTGCGTTGCCGAACCGACCACCTCCTGCTGACGAGTAGTCAGGGAGTGCTTGAGCTGCCGGTTTTCGTCCTGCAGCTGCTTGATTTCCCTTTTTAGCCGTGTAATCTCCTGCTTATTAGGTTGCTTCTGCAATTCCTTGATTTCCTTGTTGACCTTGATGTGGTTGGAGAAGGAGAAGAGGTAGATGATCAGGGCGCCAATCAATAGACAAACTAAAATCAATAGAACTAGTGGTGTATTGACCCGACTGAAGAGTAGGTTGACCTCGACCGTGGCCGTGTTGAGTAGGGCAAAGATGACGAAGACGATTAATAGAATGATGGAAACGATCATCGTTGATTGCTTTTTCATGTGCTTTGGACTTCCTTTGATAATTGCTTTATGTTCAGTATACCATTTCAATAGATCAGCGGTGCAACAACCTCAGTAAACCAGCGCTTAGCAACGACGTCTTGGGGACCGGTAACGGGGGCCGGTTTGATCAAGTGGTCATCAACGTTGAAGAGGCCTAGCTGCCCCTTGACCGGGATTGGCTCAATCCAGTATGAACCACTGAGACCAAAAGGGGCAAGGCGCCAGCCATAGTCGTGGTCGCCATACCGGTCAATTTTAACCAACTTAGCAACACAAGTAGCGTAGCCAGGGATGCCGCCGTGAACTTTCTTGGCGGTACCACAAATTAGCAGATCCCCCCGATAGTTGGTTGACCAGCTACGGTACTCAATGGTCTTCTTCCCCCAGAAGATGTCCATCACATAGTCGGATCGAATCGATAGTGCATTCATGATTCCTCCCCAAATAAAAAACGACCGGTCAGACGACCAGTCGTTTTAACGGATTAGGTTATAACTAATGAGGATTAGTTGTTACCTTCAAGCTTTGCCCAACCGTCCTTAGCAACCTTAGCAAGGGCAGCGGCAGAAGCATCCATGGCCTTTTGTTCACGTTCGTCAAGTGGAACTTCAATAATCTTGGCAATCCCGTTAGCGTTGATAACGGCAGGGGTACCAAGGTAGATTGGTTCGTTGACACCGTATTGACCGCTCATTGGAGCACCAACCGGCAGAACAGCGTTTTCGTCACGCAAAATAGCACGGGAAATCCGCATCAAGCAGGTAGCAACACCGTAGTAGGTAGCACCCTTACGGTTAATGATTTCGTAAGCCTTGTTACGAACATCGTCTTCGATCTTAAGAAGTTGGTCCATGGAAACGTTGTTTTCCTTGGCAATGTCAAGAAGTGGCTTGCCACCGATCGTAGCGCTGGAGTAGGCAGCAAATTCGGAGTCACCGTGTTCAGCCATGATGTTTGCCATAACGTCACGTGGATCAACGTCAAACAGCTTGGCAAGGGCAATCCGCAGACGGGATGAGTCCAGTGAAGTACCGGAGCTGATAACCTTGTTCTTTGGGAAGCCGGAAAGCTTTTGAACAGCGTAGGTCAGGATGTCAACTGGGTTGGCAGCAACCAGGAATACACCGTTGAAGCCGGACTTGACGATTGGGTCAACGATGGACTTCATGATCTTGAGGTTCTTGTCAACCAATTGAAGACGGGTTTCACCTGGCTTTTGAGGTGCACCGGCAGTGATAACTACCAGGTCTGCATCCTTGCAAGTGTCGTAGTCAGCGGCGTAGATTTTCTTTGGGGCAGTGAAGACAGTAGCATCTTCGAGGTCCAAAGTGTCACCTTCAGCACGCTTCTTGTTGATATCAACAATGGCCAATTCTTCAGCCAGACCTTGTTGTACCATTGCGTAAGCGTAACTTGAGCCAACGGCACCGTCACCGACGAGAACAACTTTTTGATGATTCTTAGACATAATTTAACAGTCTCCCTTTCATCCTATATGTGCTATTTTGAGATTCCTCTCATAATTAATTATAGCATTCCTTGTGAAAAAAGCTATCAATTTGTGAAATGAGATTCAATTTTGCCCGAAAATTTAACATTCACCGCTTAGATTGTCAGTTGAAGGCAACATAACCAGCCACTAGGAGGGCTACCACAACCATCGGCCAGAGCAGGACGTGAATCAGGGCGCCGACCAGCAGGATCACAAACAGGATTCCCAGGACCTTGAGGGTGAAGATCCCTAACTTCCATAGGATCCACAGGGCGAGCAACAGGATCAGGATACTCATTTTCTTTCCTCCATATTTGATGGTGCCAAGTATATCACCAGCTTCGGCCGAGGGTGAAGCTGGTGAATTAAACTTTGGCACTTTCTTAACCTTGTGATAAAATATAGTTATCTAAATGGCTAATTAGCCGCGAAATAACGATGGAGGAGGTGGTTACCATTCTGAATCGAACGAAGCAGTTTATGCGTGAAAATGATTTAATGTATAAGAAAGAATACATTCGTCCAATGATGACGCCACAGCACGTCTATGTCTTTCGGTTTGGTAAACACAGGCTAAACAATCGGGTAATCATTCGGTATTCCCACACCTGGACGGGCCGTTTGAAGATTAACGAAATTGACGTCCGACTTCATCATCAACATCACCCGCGCATCTTCTTGACCGAGGCCGACCTGATCGACTACCTGAAGCACCATATGGAAAAGGAAAAACGGTGGGAAAAAGAACGATCACATGCCGATGATGGTGAAGCAGAATAGGTGATCGTTGCACAGATCGTGACCATGATTTTGTGGCCGCGATTTTATTATTTAAGGAGGCTTTTTAAGTGGAATGGACAGCAGTAACCGTAACTACGTCTAGCGAGGCCGTTGAGGCGGTCAGCTATATTTTAACTAACGAGGGAGCCCAGGGCGTTCAAATTGATGACGCCGCCGACTTTGCCCAGCTCAAACCCGGTCGTTATGGTAAAAACGGCGAGATCGTCGACCTCACGACAATCCCCCACCGGACGTCTGGAGCGGCGGTGACGGGCTACTTCCAGGCCAACACCTTCGTTCCTGAGCTCCTGCCGACAATTCGTCAACGGGTGGCTAAGCTGCGTGACTATGGTTTGAATTCCGGCGACAATGAGGTCACGTCTGCGGTGGTCGACAACCAGCAGTGGGCGACCGTTTGGCAGAAGTATTACCACCCGCTGCGGGTTACCAATGAATTGACGATCGTCCCCCAGTGGGAGGATTACCAGCCGGAGCAGGATCAAGAGAAGCTCCTGGTGCTCGATCCGGGGATGGCCTTTGGTACCGGGACCCACCCGACGACTAAGCTGATGCTGATGGCACTGGAAAACGTCATCCGGGGCGGGGAATCGTTGATTGACGTTGGCACCGGGTCCGGGGTGCTGAGCATTGCCGCCAAGCAACTGGGAGCCGGGGATGTTCAGGCCTACGACATTGATGAGGTGGCTGTCCGGTCCGCCCGGAAGAACCTGGACTTGAACCCGGTCGCTGCGGACGTCAAGTTGGGCGTCAACAGCCTGCTTGACGGGATCCATACCCAGGTTGACGTGGTGGTGGCCAACATCTTAGCCGAGATCATCGTACCGCTGATTCCCCAGGCCTTTGCTAACCTGAAGCCGGGTGGTCACTTTCTGGTCTCGGGGATCATC
Organism: Limosilactobacillus pontis DSM 8475; assembly: GCF_001435345.1. Lineage (GTDB taxonomy): Bacteria > Bacillota > Bacilli > Lactobacillales > Lactobacillaceae > Limosilactobacillus > Limosilactobacillus pontis. The sequence goes on from NZ_AZGO01000065.1 coordinate 130,509, forward strand.
GACGATAAGGCGGCCATGGTCCGGCAGAAGATGGTTGATCAGGGCTTTGTTATTGACAGTGAGACCAAGATGGGTGACTGGCATGGGATTATCGCCCACAAACCGACGGAGGATGAGGACTGATGCAACGCTACTTTATCAATCAACCGGCTGACGGGCAGGAATTGGCACTGCCTAAGGACGTTGCCCACCACCTGGTTACGGTCTTACGGGCGACGGTCGGCAGCCAAGTTGAACTTGTTTTAGCCGACCACCGGGTTTACCTGGCCACGGTGACGGCTACCAACCCGGCCCAGGTCAAGATCGTTCAAGACCTTGACCGAGACAGTGAATTGCCGCTACGGGTTACCCTGGTCTGCGGCCTGCCCAAGACCAAGGAGAAGCCGGAGCTAATTGTCCAGAAGGCCACCGAATTGGGGGCTGATCGGATCGTCTTCTTCGAATCGGCCCGGTCGATCAGCCACTGGGCGAAAAACAAGCAGGCCAAGAAGCTGGCCCGTCTGCAGAAGATTGCCGATGGGGCAGCCGAGCAATCCCACCGCAACCGTCAACCCCAGGTGGCCTATTACCCAGACCTGGAATCGGCGCTGGCTGCCAACCCAGCCGATCAGCGGGTAGTTGCCTGGGAGGAGTCAGCCAAGCAGGGGGAGACGAGTGCCCTCCACCGCCTGCTAGTGGGGATGACAACGGGCCAGTCCCTACTGGCGGTCTTTGGTCCCGAGGGTGGGTTGACCGGCCAGGAAGTCGAACGGATGCAGGAGGTTGGGGTGGTCCCGGTTGGCCTAGGTCCGCGGATCCTGCGCACGGAAACGGCCCCGCTCTACTTCATGGCGGCGGTCTCCTACGCCAGTGAATTGGCGACCACCCAGCGTTAATGATTACACTGGATTGTGCTACAATGAGAAAAATCAGTAAGAAAGAGAATATTGATAATAAGGTGTTGTAAAATGGCAATCTTCAAAAGTAAATGGCAAGCGATGGATAAACTGCTCTGGGAGCTGGGGGTCGTCTTTGGGATGCTAGTACCCGTTTTGACCGACCAGCTATCGTTCTTGACCCGGGTCCACTGGGTTGTCTGGTTCCTACTGGTCGTCAATGGTATCTATAGTATCTGGATTGGAAATCGGGTTGCCAAACGGCAGCTGAGTGTGCTTAACCTGTTAGTCTTTCCCGTGCTGTTTCTGCTGGCGGCTTACTTCTTCATGCCACACTTTACCTACTATTTTGCACCAGCTTACTGGGCGGTAAGCTACCTGGCCTGGGCCAGTCGGCAACAATAATTTGACGAAGGGGGAATGGGAATGTCACAGACAAAAGAATTAACGCATGAAGACGTGCGGCGGATGGTTGCTTCCTACATGAATGATGAACATGTGGCCCTGGTTGAGAAGGCCTACCGCTTCGCCGCCGTTTGCCACCATGACCAGCGGCGCAAGTCCGGCGAGCCATACATCATCCACCCAATCCAGGTTGCCGGAATCCTGGCTGACCTCCAGATGGACCCGGAGACGGTCTGCGCGGGTTACCTCCACGACATCGCTGAGGATACCGGTGCAACTTTGGACGACATCAGGGAGCTATTTGGTCCGACCATTGCCATGATCGTTGACGGTGACACCAAACTGGGCAAGATTCACTACAAGTCCAATCGGGAACAGATGGCAGCAACCCACCGGAAGCTGCTTTTGGCGATGTCCAAGGATATTCGGGTAATGATTGTTAAGCTGGCTGACCGTCTGCACAACATGCGGACCCTCCAGCACCTGCGGCCGGACAAGCAACGGCGGATCTCCAATGAAACGCTGGAGATCTACGCCCCAATTGCTGACCGGCTGGGGATCAGTACGATTAAGTGGGAACTAGAGGACCTGTCCCTGCGCTACCTCAACCCGCAGCAGTATTACCGGATTGTTCACCTGATGAACTCACGGCGTGACCAGCGGGTTGACTACATCAACAGTGCAATCGAACTGATCAAAAACGCCCTGGGGGACCTGAAATTGGGCCCCAACGTTGAGATCTACGGCCGGCCCAAGCATATCTACTCGATCTACCGTAAGATGGTGACCCAGCACAAGCAGTTCAGTCAGATCTATGACCTGCTGGCGATCCGGGTGGTGGTTGACACCATCAAGGATTGCTACGCCGTTCTTGGGGCCATCCACACCAATTGGAAGCCAATGCCGGGCCGGTTCAAGGACTACATTGCCATGCCCAAGACCAACGGCTACCAGTCACTGCACACCACGGTGATTGGACCCGAGGGCCGGCCACTGGAGGTTCAGATCCGGACCCACAAGATGCACGAGGTTGCGGAATACGGGGTCGCTGCCCACTGGGCCTACAAGGAGGGTAAGACCAACGGGGTTCAGCAGACCCGTGACAGTCAGAAGCTGAACGTCGTCAAGGAAATTCTCGAACTGCGTCAGGACAGCAACGGCACCGATGAGTTCATGCAGGGTGTCCAGAGCGATATCTTCACCGACAAGGTCTACGCCTTTACCCCCAAGGGCGACGTGATTGAGATGCCCAAGGGGTCTGGTCCCCTGGACATGGCCTATCAGATCCATACCGAGGTTGGCAACCACACGACCGGGGCCAAGGTCAACGGGCGGATCGTGCCCCTGGACTACGAGATCAAGAACGGTGAGATTGTCGATATCCTGACCTCACCATCTTCGGCGGGGCCGAGCCGGGATTGGCTTGACCTGGTTAAGACGCGGCGGGCCCGCAACAAGATTCGTCAGTTCTTCCGTGCCCACTACCGGGAGCAGAACATTGAGCAGGGGAAGCAGATGGTTGAAACCGAGCTGCGCGAAGCCGGCTATGACCCGTTTGCCCTGCTGACGGATAAAAAGGCGGCCGACGTGGCCCAGGCCCTGCACTACAGCACTGCCGATGACATGTACGCCGCAATTGGCTTTGGTGACTTGGCACCGGTGGGGGTCAGGAACCGTTTCACGGCCGATATTCGTCAAAGGGAGGAAAACGACCGTCAGGAGGCTGCCCAGCGGGCCCTTCTCGAGGAACACAAGACCCTGGAGAAACCCGATGAGCGGGCTAAGCAGAAGCAGGCTAAGGCTTCCAGTGAGGGGGTCGTGGTCGAGGGGGTTGACAACCTCCTTGTCCGGCTCAGCCACTGCTGTGACCCCGTTCCCGGCGATGAGATCGTCGGCTACATCACCAAGGGGCGTGGGGTCTCCGTTCACCGTAAGGACTGCCCGAACATCAAGGCGGCCGAGAAGAGCGGCCAGCGAATCGTCAGTGTCTACTGGGCCGACCCACGCGGGGACAAGACCAACTATGACGCTGACATCGAGGTGCAGGGCTATAACCGCAATGGCATGCTCAACGATGTCCTGCGGTCGATCAACAACAGTACCCGTTTCCTGAACTCAGTCAACGGGAAGGTCGACCACAACAAGATGGTCACGATCAGCCTGACAATCGGCGTTCGTAACCTGCAGCAGCTACAGCTGATCATGAACGCTCTGAAGAACATCCGGGATGTCTACGTGGCCAAGCGGGTCATTCGCTAGGAGGAGAATTATGCGTGTTGTATTACAAAAAGTAAACCGGGCCCAGGTAACAATCGACGGGACGGTTGTCGGCAAGATTGGTAGGGGTTATATGCTCCTGGTCGGTTTTGCTCCCGAAGACGGGGACAAGCAGCTCGACTACCTCGTTCACAAGATCGTCAACCTGCGGGTCTTTGAGGATGAGAGCGGCAAGATGAATAAGGGACTGAAGGACGTCGACGGGGCGATCCTGTCGATCTCCCAGTTTACCTTGTATGCTGATACCCGTCACGGTAACCGGCCGGGCTTCACTGATGCTGCCAAGCCGGAGATCGCCGCGCCACTGTACGAGCGGTTCAACCGGAAACTCGCTGCTACCGGCGTTCATGTTGAGACCGGCCGTTTCGGCGCCGACATGCAGGTCGACCTGGAAAACGACGGGCCAACCACCATTATCTATGAGAAATAAAAAAATTCGTGATCTCAAATGAGGTCGCGAATTTTTTTGCTCTAGTACTGGGCCAGGATCTGGTCGACGGCGCCACCGTAGCTTTCACCGAATAAGACCAGGTGCATGCAGAGATAGTAGAAACGATACCAGGGCAGGCGGTCGTTGATCCCTGGCGTGAACGGGTACTGGGCGGCGTAGGATTGGTAAAAGTTGTTGTCAAAGCCACCAAAAACTGTCGTCATGGCTAGGTCAAACTCCCGGTCACCGTAGACGGCGTCGGGGTCGATCAGGTAGGGCTGGTCGTTGGCAAACATGAAGTTACCCGCCCAGAGGTCACCGTGCAACAGGCTTGGTCGTATGTCATGGCCTTGATAGTAGGCGTTGAATTGTTTGACCATCTGGGCGAAGTGCTCCTGGCGCCACCGGTTCCAGCGGACGCGGTCACTGGCCACCTGGACCTCGGGGAGGAGACGCTGGTGGACATAGAAGTCGCGCCAACTGCTGTTCCAGGAGTTGTCCTTGACCAGGGCCTTGGTACGGTGGTTATCGGTAAAGCCAAACTGGTTATTGGCACTATACTGCTGGTGCATGGTGGCGACGGCCCGGCCGAGGTCGGCTTGGCTGCCGGTGCTCTCGTCTAGCCAATTTAAGACCAGGTAGGCATTGCCGTTGATCTCCCCGTTGTGGACGGGGGTTGGGGTGTTAGTGACCTTACCGATTGCCTTTAGCCCGTTGATCTCGTGGGCAAAGTACTTGGCCGGCTGGTTGGGCTGGACCTTGATGAAGTAGGATCGACCATCCGCCTCGATACGGTAGGACTCGTTGATGTCACCACCACTGACGGGCTGATAGCTGGTCAATTGCTTGAATGGTAGCTGCTGGAACCACTGATGATTTAACGTACTCAAAGAACCACTCCTTTACTAGTTTAGGTTAATTATAACGAGGAGTGACTTGGGATTCAAAACGGGAAATTACAGGTGGGATATTGACATTCGGGGTGGGGACGAGTAAGGTAAAAAATGAAAATTTGATATTCATAACCAGTAATAAAAGAATGCTCGATACCTTCAAAGGACCAGCGAGTGGGGATGGTGGAAGCCCACCTTGCGAGGGACCGATTGACACTTTTATGGTTGGACATTCGTCCCGTCAGTTCGCTGACGTTATCGTTGAGTTGATACCAAGGTGGTACCGTGCATCAGAGCACCCTTGCAGACGCAGGGGTGCTCTTTTATTATTTTATGAATGAAAAAGGAGCACTCGAGAATGAAGAGAACCAATTATTGTGGAGATACCAACGAACAGCAGGTTGGTCAAGAGGTCGTCTTAAAGGGCTGGGTTGCCAAGCGGCGCAACCTCGGTGGCTTAATCTTTATCGACCTCTGGGACCGGGAAGGCATTGTCCAGTTGGTCTTCAACGAAAAGGAAAATCCGGAAGCATTTAAGGTGGCTAATGCCGTCCGTAACCAGTACGTCCTGGAGGTTACTGGGAAGGTCCAGCCACGAGCCGAGAAGGAAATCAACCCCGACATGAAGACCGGGAAGGTAGAAGTGGCGGTTGAAAAGGCCACCGTCCTGGCCCAATCCGAGACGACGCCGTTTGATATCACGGATGGGGTTGACGCCTCCGAAGACCTACGGATGAAGTACCGTTACCTGGACCTCCGCCGGCCCGAGATGATGAAGAAGCTGATGTTGCGTTCTAAGGTGACCCACGTCATTCACCGTTACTTTGAAAAGAACGGCTTCCTCGACGTTGAAACCCCCGACCTGACCCGGTCAACGCCAGAAGGGGCCCGGGACTACATCGTGCCTTCCCGGGTCTACCCTGGTCACTTCTACGCCCTGCCACAGTCACCACAACTGTTCAAGCAGCTGCTGATGGCGGCTGGGGTCGACAAGTACTACCAGATTGCCAAGTGCTTCCGGGACGAGGACCTGCGTGGTGATCGGCAGCCCGAATTCACCCAGGTCGACACGGAAATGTCCTTCGCCACGCCACAGGACATCCAGGACATGACCGAGGGGTTAATCAAGGACGTCATGAAGGAAGTCTTAGGTGTCGACGTCAAATTGCCGTTCCCACGGATGGAATGGCAGGACGCCATGGACAAGTACGGGACCGACAAGCCGGATACCCGCTTTGGTATGCTGATCCACGACTTAAGCGACATCGTCAAGGACTCTTCATTCAAGGTCTTTTCTACGACAGTGGCAAACGGTAACTACGTCCGGGCCATTGCGGTGCCGGGTGGGGCCGACAAGTACTCCCGTAAGGATATTTCCAAGCTGGAGGATTACATCAAGCGTTACGGTGCCAAGGGCCTGGCCTGGGTCAAGGTTACGGACGACGGCTACAGTGGCCCGGTTGCCAAGTTCCTTACTGATAAAGCCGACGCTATTAACCAGGAACTCGGTGCCAAGAGCGGTGATTTGATCCTCTTCGTTGCCGGCAGCTTCCACGTGGTCTGCGATTCCCTGGGTTACTTGCGGCGTCACTTCGGGCACGAGCTCGGCTTGACCAACCCGAACCAGTGGAACTATGTCTGGGTTGTTAACTGGCCAATGTTTGAATACGACGAGGGCTTTGGCAAGTGGATTGCGGCTCACCACCCGTTCACCATGCTGAACCCTGAGGACCTCCACTACTTAGAAGACGGCGAGGACCCGCACAAGGCCCACGCCCAGAGCTATGACATCGTCTTAAATGGTCAGGAGATTGGTGGGGGCTCGATCCGTATCCACGATCCAAAGGTTCAAGAGAAGGTTTTGAAGGCTCTCGGCTATACCAAGGAACGTGCCGAGGCCCGCTTCGGCTTCCTGCTCAAGTCCCTCACGCTGGGGATGCCGCCGGAAGGGGGACTGGCCATCGGGCTCGACCGCTGGGTAATGTTCCTGTCCCAGGCCGACAACATCCGGGACGTCATCGCCTTCCCGAAGAACTCCAAGGCCGTGGAACCACTGACTGCCGCCCCTGGCAAGGTTAGCCAGCAGCAGCTTGACGACCTGAAGATTGAATTCGGCAAGGACGTTGACTACAAGCTGGACAAGTAAAATTAAGGTGAAAGAAGAGGCTGGGAAATAAGCTTCTCGGCGCCCTGTACGGCTAGCCTAGAACGGAGGTTGACGCTAGAGGCGTCGGCCTTCGTTCGTAGTCAAATAGACTTGCTACGCTGCGTTAGACGCTAAGGGCGCGCTTACGACGCGAAGCTAGCCTGTTAGGTTTCCCGTAACTGCATTGTAATATTCGGAAAACTAATAGTGGCTGGTGAGA
>NZ_AZGO01000065.1:137806-239156 GCF_001435345.1 Limosilactobacillus pontis DSM 8475
TCATTGCCCCGGACTCATTTAAGGGGAGTCTGACCGATAAGCACCGCCCTTGCCATGGCCACGGGAATTCGCCGGGTCTTTCCAAGGGCCGAATATACCCTAGTACCGATGGCCGATGGTGGTGAGGGGACCGTGGCGGCTCTAGTTGATGCGACCGGGGGACAGCTGGTTCAAGTACCGGTCCATGATCCCCTTGACCGGGTCGTCACGGCAAGCTATGGCCTGCTTGGCACCAGCAACACGGCGGTGATTGAGATGGCCGCCGCAAGCGGGATTCAGTTCGTCGATGCGCAGACTAGTAACCCGCTGTTGGCCTCGACTTACGGGACCGGCGAACTGATTAAGGATGCCGTTGCCCGCGGTGTGGACCGGATTATCATCGGCCTGGGCGGCAGTGCGACGGTTGATGGGGGTGCCGGAATGGCCCAGGCCCTGGGGGTCCACCTCCGGGATGAGGCGGGACAAGAACTCCCCCATGGCGGTGGGGCCCTCACGCACCTTACGCGGGTTGACATGAGTGAACTGGATCCGAGATTGCACCAGGTGGAGATCCTCCTAGCTGCCGATGTCACCAACCCCCTAACCGGGTCAGAGGGGGCTGCACGGGTCTTTGGACCGCAGAAGGGCGCCACCCCGGCGATGGTGACCATCTTAGAGCGGGGACTGGCCCACTTTGCCACGGTTGTGAAGCACGACTGTTGCCGTGACCCATCCCGAAAGCCAGGTGCTGGGGCCGCAGGGGGGCTCGGCTTCGGCCTGCTGGCTTTCACCCATGCCGAGGTGAAGCGGGGGATCGACCTGGTCCTCCAGTACACCGACTTTGCCCGGCAGGTCGTCGGGGCGGATTACGTCTTTACCGGTGAAGGCCAGGTTGACTTTCAGACCGAATTCGGCAAAACCCCGTTGGGCGTGTCCCGGGCTGCTCGTCAGGTAGTTCCTGGCGTTCCGGTGATTGCCTTGGCCGGGAGCTTGGGGTCGGGTATCGATGCATTGGATGACGACTTCACGGCCGTCTTTGCCGCACCCAGCGGCGCCAAGGACCTCCACCAGGCGATTGCCGACGCTCCCGCCGACGTGGCCCTGACGGCGGAAAATGTTGCTCGTTTGATTAAGCGGCTCAAATAGTACACAGGAAAAGGCTCACTGTCACGTGATTGGCAGTGAGCCTTTTTGCGCATCGTGGTTATTTCAAAATCTTCTTTAAGAACTCCTGTGCCCGGGGGCTGGTCGGATGGTCAAAGAAGTCGTCTGGCTGGCCAGTCTCCTGGATGTAGCCATCGGCCATGAACCAGATCTGATCGGCCACCTCCTTTGCAAAGCCCATCTCGTGAGTGACGACGACCATCGTCATCCCGGAGTCGGCCAGGTCCCGCATGACCTTCAGGACCTCTTCAACCATCTCGGGGTCCAGGGCTGAGGTTGGTTCATCGAAGAGCATTACCGCCGGATCCATCGCCAGGGCCCGGGCAATGGCAACCCGCTGCTTTTGCCCCCCGGAGAGCTGGTCAGGATACTGGTTGGCCTTGTTGGCTAGGCCCACCTTGGCCAGGAGCTTCATGGCGGTTTGCTTGGCATCTTCTGCGCTGGTCTTCTTGACCTTGATCGGGGCGATCATGATGTTCTTGAGAACGGTCATGCTTGGGAAAAGGTTGAAGCCCTGAAAGACCATCCCCATCTTCTGGCGAATCTGGTCGAGTTGCTTATCATCCAGGCCCACCAGGTTCTGGCCCTCAAAGAGCACCTGACCGCTGGACGGCTGTTCCAGGGCGTTGAGACAACGGAGAAAGGTGCTCTTCCCGGCTCCAGATGGTCCGATGACGCAGATCACCTGGCCCTGGTCGACGTGCTCGGTGATTTCCTTTAAGACCACATTATTCTTGAATTTTTTCTGCAGGTTTTTGACTTCAATCATCTTAGTGGGCATGTTTCATCTTCCTTTCAAAGTGTAACAGGATCCGGGAGAGGGTAAAGGTCAGTACGAAGTAGATCAGCATGGTGATGAAGAGCGGGAGAACACCCTTGTAGGTGGCAGATTGGACCAGCTGGGTCTGATACATCAGCTCGCTGACCCCGATGACGGAGACCAGGGAACTATCCTTCAAGAGGGTGATCAACTCGTTCCCCAGGGCCGGCCAGATGTTCTTCAGGGCCTGGGGCATGATGACCTCTTGGAAGGTCGTCTGCTTGCTCATGCCCAGGCTCCGTGCCGCCTCGGTCTGCCCAACCGGAATTGACTGAATCCCGGAACGGATGATTTCGGCAACATAGGCCCCCGAGTTGAGCGAGACGGCAATGATCCCGGCAACCAGGGCGGGCATCGACTGGATGACGGCCCCAATCCCAAAGTAGACGAACATGATCTGAACAATCATTGGGGTCCCCCGGAGGAATTCAATGTAGCAAACCGCTAATGAGTGGAGCAACTTGTTCTTGGACAACCGCATCAGGGCGAAGAGGGTACCGAGGATGAACCCACAGATGACGGAGACGATTGTGATGATCAGGGTGTATTCAACCCCCTTGGCGAAGTAACGCCAGTAGGAGAGGACCGTGTTCTGCTTCTTGTAGGACTTCATGTACTTGGAAGCCTGGGGGATCCATTGCTTGTTGATCAGGTCCTCGTCGTTGACTTGCTTGATCGTCTTGTTGGCCGCGGCTTCCAGGGACTTGTCACCCTTGGGGAAGGCCATGGCGATGTCACCGGCCGTTGACGGTAGCTTCGAGTTGAAGGTGACCAGGTTGGAGTTGTTGGCCGCATATGCCTTAGCGGTGGCCTCATCCATCAGGACGGCGTCGACCTTGTGGGATTGCAGGCCGATGACCAGGTTGGACAGCTTGGCCAGCCCCTTGTTCTTGACGCCTGGCATACTCTTGTCGATCATTGTCGACTGCAGGGTCCCGTTCTGGGCGCCGACGGTCTTACCTTTGAAGTCGGTAGCCTTCTTGAACCGGTCATGGTCGGCCTTATTGATCAGGAAGTAGCTATTTCCGGAGTAGTAGGTATTGGAAAAGTCAACACTCTTCTTACGCTCGTTGGTGACGTTCATTCCGGAGATGATCGTGTCAATCTTTCCGGTCTCAAGGGCGACGAGTAGGGAATCAAAGTCCATATTCTTGATCACCAGCTTGACACCCAGGTCCTTGGCAAACTGCTTGGCCAGATCGACCTCAAAGCCGACGTACTCGGTCTTGCCGTTTTTCTTAGTGGTGAACTCGTAGGGCGGGTAGTCGGCACTCATGCCGACCACCAGGGTGCCCTTTTGCTTAATCTTCTGTAGTGAATCATCCGTGGCTGCCTGATTGCTGCTTGATGAGCTGACGGCGCTGCTGGAACTGGATGATGAACTAGCATTGGTGGCCGCAAGGGCCGTGCTCGGTATCACCAGTGAGCAGCACAGGATGAATAGCATGAATAATTGCTTGAGATGTTTCATAGTGTTGACTCCTTATCTGAATTTGATGATTGCTAGCAATATACACCGCTTTACATACCTATGCAATGATTAACGCTAAAATAGCATAAATATTCATAAATGGTGAAAGGGGTTCCATCAGCGGTGACCCGGTAATCACGGCTGATTGATCAGGGACAAAGATTTATTTATTCAGGGAATTATACCGAGAAGTGAAAACTGATAATTGGGTATAGATGGAAGAAAAAAGATCTTCCGTAAAATAAGTTGAGATTTGTTGAAAGAATTATTGACATGAAAGCCTTGATTAGGTACAATACTTTTTGTAGTGAAAAGGCGAATTTTCGTAGCCTTGTTACGTAACTTTAAGCTCGGAGGGAGGGAATCAACATGTCAAAAACAGTCGTTCGTAAGAATGAATCTTTAGACGACGCTCTTCGACGCTTTAAACGTTCAGTTTCACGTAACGGAACTCTGCAAGAATACCGCAAGCGTGCATTCTACGAAAAGCCTAGTGTACGACGGAAGTTGAAATCTGAAGCGGCACGGAAGCGCAAGAACAAGCGTGGTCGTCGTTACTAAAAATGTTTGCTCCTACCTTTTGCGGTGGGGGCTTTTTTTGAACGGAGGAGAAGACAATGAGTTTACTAAAGCAATTACAGACTGACATGATCACCGCGATGAAGAACCGGGACAAGGATACCCTGGCCGTCGTTCGGATGCTGAAGGCGTCGGTGCAAAACGCCCAGATTGAGGCGGGCCATGACCTGAGTGCCGACGAAGAGGTGGCTGTAATGTCACGGGAATACAAGCAGCGTAAGGAATCATTGGAGGAGTTCAAGAAGGCTGGTCGGCAGGACCTGGTCGACAAGACCAACACCGAGATGAAGGTTGTCGAAAAGTACATGCCAAAGCAACTCTCCGCTGACGACGTCAAGAAGATCGTCAGCGAGACGGTCCAGCAGGTCGGTGCGGCTAGCATGAAGGACTTCGGCAAGGTCATGGGGGCTGTGATGCCGAAGGTTAAGGGGCAGGCCGATGGAAAGCTGGTCAACCAGACCGTCAAGGAGACCCTGAGTAATCTCTAATATCATTTTTAACGAACGAACCGGTTCCACCACGGAGGGGTCGGTTCTTTTTATTGGCCACATATTAGCCTAGATTTAACAAATAAATTAATATTATATTAATGGGAGCTGACTTATCCTCTGGACCACCTTCCCGATTGATCGGGAGTTGAGTACTGAGTTACTGGGTTTTGACCACCCCTACGCCAACTCCTTAGATGCCGTCTCGGACCGGGACTTTGCCCTCGAATTTTTGAGTAACGCCAGCATCCTGATGGTCCACCTTTCCCGACTGTGTGAGGAACTGATCTACTGGTGCAGCTATGAGTTTGGCTACGTTGAGCTGGCCGACCAGTATGCGACGGGGAGTTCGATCATGCCCCAGAAGAAGAATCCCGACATGGCAGAGTTGATTCGGGGCAAGACTGGGCGAATCTTTGGCGACTTAACGGGCCTGCTGACGGTGATGAAGGGTTTGCCACTGGCCTACAACAAGGACATGCAGGAGGATAAGGAGGGGGTCTTTGATGCGGTCAAGACGATTATCCCGAGCCTGCAGGTGATGACCGGGATGATCAAGACCCTCCGCATCAACCGGAATCGGATGGAAGAGGCTACCCACCATGACTTCTCCAACGCCACCGAGCTGGCCGACTACCTGGCCACCAAAGGGATTCCCTTCCGGCAGGCGCACGAGATTGTCGGTGAACTGGTACTCAAGGGCCTAAAGACCGGGACCAACCTGGCCGACATTCCACTAGCCCAGTACCAGGAGATCAACCCACGGATCACTGCCGACGTTTATAAGATCCTCAAGCCCGATACGGCGGTGGCCCGGCGGCACTCGCTGGGTGGAACGGGCTTTGACCAGGTCAAGCAGCAGATCGCGGCGGCCAGAGAAGTGATTGATCAGAATCAGCAGGAGTAAAGAAGGCTGGATGCACGTCGTCCGGCTTTTTTTGTGGGCTGTGATATAATCAATTGAAGATTAACTACTAGAAGGAGCTTACTTAATTGGTAGAAAAAAACGACGAGATTGAACAGACATTTCAGATCGAAAGTCCCGAGATTGAGGTCGGCATCCTCGGTCCCCAGGATAAGTTTGTCAGCCTGATCGAGCAGGGGATGGACGTTACCATCAACCCCTTTGGCGACAATCTGAAGGTGAAGGGACGTACGGAGGACGTCAAGATGGCGGTGGATGTCTTCCACGCCCTGATCAACCTCCTGAACCAGGGGATCCGGATCCATAGCACCGACATCGTCAGCGCAATGAAGATGGCGCACCGGGGGACCCTAGAGTACTTCGCAGACCTCTACAGCGAGACCATCATCAAGGATCGCCGTGGTCGGGCCATCCGGGTGAAGAACTTCGGTCAGCGCCAGTACGTCAACGCCATGAAGCATAATGACATCACCTTTGGGATCGGCCCCGCTGGTACGGGGAAGACCTACCTGGCCGTGGCCATGGCGGTGGCGGCCCTGAAACGGGGGGAGGTTGAGCGAATCATCATCACCCGACCCGCCGTTGAGGCCGGAGAGAGCCTTGGCTTTTTGCCCGGTGACCTCCAGGAGAAAGTCGACCCCTACCTGCGGCCAATCTATGACGCCCTAAATGATATCTTTGGTCCCGACCACACCCAACGGCTGATGGAGCGGGGCGTAATTGAGATCGCTCCTTTGGCATACATGCGGGGGCGGACCCTGGATGGGGCCTTCATTATTCTCGACGAGGCCCAGAACACGACCAATGCCCAGATGAAGATGTTTTTGACCCGGTTTGGCTTTGGCTCCAAGATGGTGGTCAACGGGGATGTCTCCCAGATCGACCTGAAGCATGGGGTTCGCAGCGGCCTGGTCAGTGCCCAGCGGATCCTCCAAGGTGTCCGGTCGATCAAATTCGTGACCTTCAGTGCCGAGGACGTGGTCCGGCACCCGGTCGTTGCCCGGATCATCACCGCCTACGAGGAAGCGGTAACGAAGAAGAAAGCAAAGGAGGAACAGACGGATGGACCTGACAATTTACGATCAGACAAGTAGCGGCATCAGCCAGGACCAACATGACCTGGTTGAGCGGGTCCTGCAGTTTGCTGCCCAGAAGCTCAAGTTGGCCGACGCGACTGAGATGTCGGTGACGTTGATGAATAACCCGGCAATCAAGAAGATCAATGCCCAGTACCGGGGGGTTGACCGGGCCACCGACGTCCTCAGCTTTGCGGCAGAGGAGAGCGGCGCAGAGTCACCAATCATCATGGATCCCGAATTGGCGGCCGAACTACCGACCAACCTGGGGGACCTCTTCATCTCGGTGGATAAGGTGGCTGAGCAGGCCAAATTCCTCGGTCATTCGCCGGAACGGGAGCTGGGCTTTTTGCTGGTCCATGGTTTCCTCCACCTGAACGGCTACGACCATGAGCAGCCAGCGGATGAAAAGAAGATGTTTGCGCTGCAACGGGAGATTCTCGATGAATATGGGCTCAAACGATAAGCACCAGGTGACCAAGAACCACCACCTCTTTCAGGCGATGGGCCATGCCTTCGACGGGATTGTGGCAATGCTCAGGGAGGAGCGCAACATGCGTTTCCACGTCTTGGCAGCCATGCTGGCGGTCGTCATCGGCTGGTACCTGAAGATTAGTACCGAAGACTGGCTTTGGATCCTGCTGGTGGTCTTCTTGGTCTTTGCGGCTGAATTCTTAAACACGGTCACGGAGGCGGTCACTGACCTCCTTTCCAACCACCATTACGACATCAACGTCAAGAAGGCTAAGGACGTGGCGGCTGGCGGGGTCCTTTTGGCGGCCCTCTTTGCGGTGGCTGTGGGTCTGATCATCTTCGTACCACGCTTTTACGCATTAGTCACTTTTACGCATTAGTCATTAGATAGGAAGTAAGAAAGAATATGGATAATCCAGAATACAAGTCCGGCTTTGTCGCCCTGATTGGCCGGCCCAACGTCGGTAAGTCGACGCTGTTGAACTACATCGTGGGTCAGAAGGTGGCCATCATGAGTAACGTGGCTCAGACTACCCGAAACAAGATTCAGGGGATCTACACCAGTCCCGAAGCCCAGATCATCTTCATCGATACGCCGGGGGTCCACAAGCCGGCCACCAAGCTGGGCGACTTCATGGAACGGTCAACGATGTCGGCACTCGACGAGGTTGACGCCGTCCTCTTCGTGGTCAGCGCCACGGAGAAACGGGGGGCCGGGGATGACTTCATCATCGACCGCCTCAAGCAGGTCAAGCAACCGATCTACCTGGTAGTCAACAAGATCGACCAGGTCAGCCCCAACGACCTGCCGGACATCGTGGCCCAGTACCAGGACGCCCTGCCGTTTGCGGCGGTCGTGCCGATCTCGGCTTTACAGGGGAACAACGTTAACGACCTCCTGAACAAGATCATTGCCGGTCTGCCCCACGGGCCCCAATACTACCCGGCCGACCAAATCAGTGACCACCCCGAACGATTCGTGGTTGCCGAGATGATCCGGGAAAAGATCTTCATGCTGACCAGGGAGGAGGTCCCGCATTCGGTCGCGGTCGACGTCACCTCGATCAAGCGTGAGGACGAGGAGCACATCCACATCTCGGCCAACATCATCGTGGAGCGGCCTGGCCAGAAGGGAATAATCATCGGTAAGAAGGGGCAGATGCTCAAGAAGATCGGGACGATGGCCCGCCAAGACATTGAGCGCCTGCTCGGCGACCGGGTCTTTCTCCAACTATGGGTCAAGGTGGTTCCCGGCTGGCGTGACAAGTCTGCCATGCTGAAAGACTACGGCTACCGAAACAAGGATTACTAAGACGAGGAGGACTGGGTCGTGGCTAGAGAAGTGACCGACTTCAACGGGATCATCATCTACCGGCAGGACTACCGGGAGCGCGACCTCCTAGTGAAGATGCTGACTGATAAGATCGGCCCGGCGATGTTTTTTGTCAAGGGGGCCAAGAAGCGGGGCTTTCGCCTGGCCGCTGACATCCTGCCCTTCACCCACGGCAGCTACATTGGCTCGCTGGCCGATGACGGGTTGAGCTTCATCAACGTCGCCAGCGAGACCCACCAGTACCGTAATATCATTGCTGACATCAGCAAGAATGCCTATGCCACCTATATTCTCTCTTTGGTTGACCACGCCTTTCCTGATGGCCGGAGCATCGGCGGGTGTTTTAACCAGGTGGCGGCGGCCCTAGAGCGAATCGACCAGGGAGTCGACGAGCAGGTAATCGCCAACGTGATTGAGATCCAGCTGCTGACGATGTTCGGGGTGGCCCCTAACTGGGACCGGTGCGTGGTCTGCGGCCAGGATCAGGGCCCCCTTGACTTTTCCGAGGAGTCCGGGGGGATGCTGTGTAGTCGGCACTGGTACCTGGACCCGCGCCGACTACACCTCGACCGGCGAACCGTCTACTTTCTCCAGCGCATGGCCCACGCCAACCTCCAGCAAGTGCGCAAGATTAGTATCAACCCGGTGACCAAGCGCCGTATCCAGGCAGTCCTCGACACCATCTACAACGACCAGGTGGGCCTGAAGCTGAAGAGCAAGCATTTTATCGACGAGATGCACCGTTGGGAACAAAAGATGGGGAATTTGTCGACAAATGATTGACTTTCAAAAGGACATTATCTATTATTAGGTACGTATTTAAGAAACACCTCAATTGAATACGTGCAGCCACGACGGAGAATGATGATGGCCAGTACCATGACAGCGAATGGGGGAGAGTGAAAGCCCTAGCATGGTCGGCCATCACGGGCCCTCCACCAGCTGGATAAACTAAGCTGTTTTGCAGGAATTGCAAAAAAGCAGGGTGGAACCGCGAATCAATCTCGTCCCTGCAGTTACTATCAGGTAGTAGCTGCAGGGGCTTTTTACTTAGAGAAGGGAAGAATGACGATGACAACGAAGAAGCTAAGTGTCCAAGACATCATCTTTACACTTGAACAGTACTGGGCCAAGCAGGGCTGCATGTTGATGCAGGCCTACGATACCGAAAAGGGGGCCGGGACGATGAGCCCCTACACCTTCCTGCGCGCCATTGGGCCGGAACCGTGGAACGCAGCCTATGTTGAACCATCCCGGCGGCCAGCGGATGGTCGTTACGGGGAGAACCCCAACCGGCTCTACCAGCACCACCAGTTCCAGGTGATCATGAAGCCATCACCGGACAACATCCAGGACCTCTACCTGGGGAGTTTGCGTGAGCTCGGCATCGAGCCCCTGGAGCATGACATCCGCTTCGTTGAAGATAACTGGGAGAACCCATCGATGGGTTGTGCCGGTGTTGGTTGGGAGATCTGGCTCGACGGGATGGAGGTCACCCAGTTCACTTACTTCCAGGTTGTCGGTGAGCTGCCGATGAACCCGGTGGCCTCCGAGGTTACCTACGGGCTGGAGCGACTGGCTGAATACATCCAGAACGTTGATTCCGTTTACGACCTTGAATGGGCCGACGGGGTCCTCTACGGTGATATCTTCAAGGAACCGGAATACGAGCACTCCAAGTACGCCTTTGAGGAGAGCAACCAGGAGATGCTCCTGCAGGCCTTCAACGACTATGAGGCCGAGGCCAAGCGCCTGATCAAGCTCGGCCTAGTTCACCCGGCCTATGACTACGTTCTGAAGTGCAGCCACACCTTCAACCTGCTCGATGCCCGGGGTGCTGTCTCCGTGACCGAGCGGGCCGGCTACCTGCACCGGATTCGGATCATGGCCAAGTCGATTGCCAAGGCCTTCGTCGAGGAACGGCGCAAGCGGGGCTTCCCACTGATCCATGACGACAAGCTGCGTCAAAAGACCCTTGATGAATACACCAAGAAGGCCGAGCAAGAGAAGCAGCGGGCAGCAAAGAAGGCTGCTAAAAAGGCAAAGCAAGCACAGAAGGGGGACAAGTAAACATGGCTAATTCATACTTATTAGAGGTCGGCGTCGAGGAAATGCCTGCTCACGTGGTCACGCCAAGCATCAAGCAGCTCCATCAGCGGGTGGCCGACTACCTAAAGAAAGAGCGAATCTCATTTGACAATATCAAGGAATACGCCACCCCACGGCGGATGGCCCTCCTGATCTCCGGCCTGGCCGACAAGCAGCCTGACATTGACGAGTCCGTCAAGGGCCCGGCCAAGAAGATTGCCCAGGACGCCGACGGTAACTGGACCAAGGCGGCGATCGGCTTCACCCGGGGACAGGGCGCCACGGTCGACGATATCGAGTTTAAGGACGTCAAGGGCGTCGAATACGTCTTCGTCGAGAAGCATATCGCTGGAAAGCCAGTCGCTGAGGTTCTTCAGGGCCTGCCGGACGTCATCACGGCGATGAACTTCCCAACCCTGATGAAGTGGGGTTATAACAACCTTCAGTTCATCCGGCCAATCCGTTGGCTGGTCTCCCTGCTCAATGACCAGGTCGTACCGTTTAAGATCCTCGACGTTGAGGCGGGGCGGACGACCAAGGGCCACCGTTTCCTGGGTCATGATGTTGAGCTCAAGCAGGCCACCGACTACGAGGATGCCCTCCATGACCAGTTTGTGATTGCCGACCAGGCAAAGCGTAAGCAAGTGATCACTGACCAGATTGACGCCATCGTCAAGGAACACGACTGGGTTATCGACAAGGATGCCGACCTCCTGGAAGAGGTCAACAACCTGGTTGAATGGCCGACCGCCTTTGCGGGCTCCTTTGACCCCAAGTACTTGGTCCTTCCCGACGAGGTCTTGATCACCTCAATGAAGGATAACCAACGCTTCTTCTACCTTCGTGACCATGACGGCAAGCTTCTGCCGCACTTCATCGCTGTCCGTAACGGGAACGATGAGTACCTGGATAACGTGATCAAGGGGAACGAGCGGGTGCTGGTTCCGCGGCTGGAAGATGCCAAGTTCTTCTATGAGGAAGACCAGAAGATCACCATCGATCAGTACGTCGGCCGGCTCAAGCGGGTCAGCTTCCACGACAAGATCAGCTCGATGTATGATAAGATGCAGCGGGTGGCCGTCATCGCCCGCCTGCTCGGGGAACGCCTTGGCCTCAGCGATGACGAACTGGCCGATCTCGACCGGGCCGCCCACATCTACAAGTTCGACCTGACCACCCAGATGGTCGGCGAGTTTGCTGAACTGCAGGGGATCATGGGTGAGATCTACGCCAAGATCTTCGGCGAGAAGGACGATGTCGCCACCGCCATCCGCGAGCACTACATGCCAATCTCTGCCGAGGGTGAACTCCCGCAGACCAAGATTGGCGCCATCCTGGCCGTCGCCGACAAGCTTGACAGCATCATGAGTTTCTTTGCCGTCGGTATGATTCCGTCCGGCTCCAACGACCCGTATGCCTTGCGTCGTCAGGCCTTTGGGATTGTCCGGATCATCAATGATCGCAACTGGCACCTGCCGCTGATGGGGATGCAGGATGCGGTCATCGGCGCCTTTGGACAGGCCGGTCTGCAGATTGACTTTGACTTGACCGCCAACCAGGACCAGGTGCGGGCCTTCTTCCTCGACCGGCTCAAGCAGCTCTTTGCCGGTGAGAAGCTGCGTCACGACATTGTCGACGCGGTTACTGATACCCAGGGAGTCGACATCGCCAACGTGATTGAGGCGGCCCAGGCCATTGACAGTCACAAGGACGATGACAACTTCAAGGAGGCGGTTGAGGCCCTGACCCGGGTTCTGCGGATTGCCAAGAAGGGTAAGTTCGGTGATGCAATGCCGGGCGTCAACCCGGACCTCTTTGTCAACCCATCTGAACAGCAGCTCTACGACGCCGTCAACGCGGTTAAGGAGCAGTTTGCTGACCGGACCGTGGCCGAAAACTTCACCGCCCTGCGTGGCCTGGCACCCGTGATCAGCACCTACTTCGATGAGAACATGATCATGGACAAGGATGCGGCCGTTCGCCAGAACCGGCTCGCCCAGCTGACCATCCTGGCCCGGCTGGCGGCCGTGGTGGGGAACCTCAACGACCTGATCGTCAAGTAATGAGGGCTTTTATTTGAAATTCTCGCAATTTGTGGTATCTTATATACTAAGTGAATTATGGTTAAATGATTGATTGGAGGGTCGCATTCCGTTGGGTTGCGGCCTTTCGTTACTGTTCGCGAACCTAATCAAGTGGGGTGATTCAATGGCCAGAATACCACGTGAGATAATCGATCAAGTTCGTAATTCAGTTGATATTAGCGACGTCATTGGACAATACGTCCAGCTCAAGCGGGCCGGTAAGAACTTCACCGGCCTGTGTCCCTTCCATGAGGAGCAGACCCCGTCCTTTTCCGTCAATGCCGAGAAGCAGTTCTACCACTGCTTTGGTTGTGGGCGGAGCGGGAACGTCTTTCAGTTCCTAATGGACTACAAGCACATCAGCTTTGTTGAGGCCGTTCAGGAGGTTG
Source organism: Limosilactobacillus pontis DSM 8475 (assembly GCF_001435345.1). GTDB lineage: Bacteria > Bacillota > Bacilli > Lactobacillales > Lactobacillaceae > Limosilactobacillus > Limosilactobacillus pontis. The sequence goes on from NZ_AZGO01000065.1 coordinate 150,677, forward strand.
CCAAGCTGGGGGGCACCACGCTGCCGAGCAGCTACACGGCTGATTCCACTCCCCAGCAGACCAGCCCGGTTGACCGGGAACAGGGTCAGCTTCTGGACCTCCATGACAAGGCGGCCCAGCTGTACCACCACATCCTGCTCAACACCCCTGCTGGGGAGCCGGCCCGGCGCTACCTGCAGAAACGTGGAATGTCGCGTGACCTGATTGAAAAATTTGGGATCGGTTTTGCTCCCGTCCAGCGGATCTTGGCCCCGTACTGTGCCCAGCAAAAACTTGATTACCAGCTGATGCGCAAGTCCGGGCTCTTCACCGAGGATCGCGACGGCAAGCTGCAGGACCGGTTTGTCGAGCGGGTGATGTTCCCGATCAGAAACGCTCAGGGAAAGGTGATCGCCTTCTCCGGGCGGCTGCTTAACACCGCCCAGACAGACCTGCCTAAGTACCTTAACAGTCCGGAGACCCCGATCTTCAACAAACGGCGGACCCTCTTCAACCTGGACTTGGCAAAGAAGGCCGCCCGGGATGATGGGCGTCTCTACCTGTTTGAGGGGTTCATGGATGTGATCTCGGCCTTTGGTGCCGGTGTCGAGAACGGGATTGCCTCGATGGGGACCTCCTTCACGTCGGAGCAGGTCCAGATCATCAACCGGACGACCAAGCAGCTCGATATCTGCTATGACGGTGATTCGGCCGGGCAAAACGCAATCGACCGGGCAATCAGCCTGGTCCAGGACCACCAGAACGGCCGCCTGAACGTGCAGGTCGTTCAGTTGCCGGCGGGGGTCGACCCAGACGAGTACGTTCAGCAGAACGGGGCCGCTAAGTTCCGTGAATACGTGCATGACCAGGAGGAGACAACGACCGATTTCTACCTTCGTTTTCTGCGCAACGGCCGCAACCTGAATAACCAGCAGGAACTGATGGCCTACCTGGATGCGGTCCTCAAGGAAATTGCCCGCCTGGATACCCCCCTGGCCCAGGACATGTACCTGAGCAAGCTGGCCGACGAGTTTAAGCTGGACAAGGCCGCCCTGCAGGGGCAACTGCGTCAGTTCCAAGGTGAATTACACCTGCAGCCAACCCAGCCAGCGCAGTCCTATCAGGAGCAGGCGGCAATTGCGTATGCACCACCGGCCCAACCGACCACGGTTAAGATCGACCGCACCGAGCTGGCCGAGCAGATCCTGCTCCGGTACATGCTCCATGACCCCAACGTCTGGAGCCATGTCCGGGCCCAGGATCACTTTCACTTCATCCACGAGAAATACGAATCCCTGTACATGGTTGCCAGCAGTTATTTCTCGGAGTACGGTGATTACACAACGGCCCGCTTCCTTGATTATCTGGCGGCTTACCCTGACTTGCGGACGACGCTCAGTCAGGTCGAACAGCTGACGGTAAACCCGGATGTGGACATGCAGGTGATCGACGACTGCCTACGCACCCTGACCCAGCAGACTCCCCTGCAGGATCAGATCGAGCAGGTCCGCGCCCAGCTCAAGGAGGCCAGTACCCTGAATAATACCGAGCTGGCCACCCAGCTGACGGTTAACCTGATTAAACTACTAAAGAAGCAACAACAGTATAAAGCGGAGGAGACTAAATAGTATGGCAAAGAGTAAGAAGAAAGACCTTGTTATCTCAAATAGTGACAGCTTTGATCAGCATGAATACGACACTGCCGTTGGTAAACTGATTCGCCATTACAAGAAGCAAAAGGAAGTCAAGTACGACGAGCTGACCGAACAGATTGCCAAGCTCTTTGAACTGAACGCTAACGGGATCGACAACCTCTTGCAAAACGTCGAGGACGCTGGGATTAGTGTTGTTGACAATAACGGGGACCCTGACCCGCGGGCATTGAAGGCGACGGAGAAGCTGTCCCAGAGTGCGATGAAGGATACTTCAGCACCAACCGGCGTGAAGATCAACGACCCGGTTCGGATGTACCTAAAGGAGATCGGTCGGGTCAAACTACTGACGGCCGACGAGGAGGTTCAATTGGCCCTGCGGATCGAGCAGGGTGATGATGAGGCCAAGCAGGAGCTGGCCGAGGCGAACCTGCGGCTGGTGGTTTCGATTGCCAAGCGCTACGTCGGCCGGGGGATGCAGTTCTTGGACCTGATCCAGGAGGGAAACATGGGCCTGATGAAGGCGGTCGAGAAGTTCGACTACCGGCGGGGTTTCAAGTTTTCCACCTACGCTACCTGGTGGATCCGGCAGGCCATCACCCGGGCGATTGCTGACCAAGCCCGGACGATTCGGATTCCAGTCCATATGGTGGAAACGATCAACAAGCTGATCCGGATCCAGCGGCAGCTGCTCCAGGACCTCGGGCGAGAACCATTGCCTGAAGAGATCGGGGCCGAGATGGACATGCCAACGGAGAAGGTCCGTAACATCCTGAAGATTGCCCAGGAGCCGGTCTCCCTGGAAACCCCAATCGGTGAGGAGGATGACTCCCACCTGGGTGATTTCATCGAGGACCAGGATGCCACCAGCCCGGCTGACCACGCGGCTTACGAGATGATGAAGAAGCAACTGGAGAACGTCCTGGATACGTTGACCGACCGGGAAGAGAACGTCTTGCGCCTGCGGTTTGGCCTGGATGACGGCCGGACCCGGACCCTGGAAGAGGTCGGCAAGGTCTTCGGCGTAACCCGGGAACGGATCCGGCAGATTGAGGCCAAGGCCCTGCGGAAGCTGCGCCACCCATCCCGCTCCAAGCAGTTGAAGGATTTCCTGGAGTAAACGGGTTCTTATTAATTAAATACGGAAAAATGACGGATTGTGACCAATTTGGTGGCAATCCGTTTTTCCAATTATGGATCTTGAACATTAAAATAAAGTTAAAAAGAAATTAAAATAAGCTTGACCGCGCCGTGTTTTGACAATAAACTTAATATAATTTAACGATTAGAGAGGAAATGACGCTATGCCTGAATTAGCACACGATTTGTTAGGGACGATTAACCACCGGCTCGATGCCCAGAAGCCATCTGGGATCCGGGCCTTTGACCAGGAAGTTTCCAAGGTGCCAGGAATCATCAAGCTGACCCTGGGCGAACCGGACATGAATACGCCGGAACACGTCAAGCAGGCGGCCATCAAGAGCATCCAGGAAAACGATTCCCACTACGCTCCCCAGGCGGGAAAGCCAGAACTGCTGGCGGCGATCAGCAAGTACATCAAGGATACCCGGGGTGTCGACTATGACCCAAGTCAGGAAGTCGTGGTTACCGTTGGGGCAACCGAGGCTGTCGTGGCGGCCCTCTTTTCCCTGCTGAACACCGGTGATAAGGTGATCATTCCCACCCCAGTCTTCTCCCTGTACTTCCCACTGGTTGCCATGACCGGGGCCACTGCAGTTCAGGTTGATACCTCCGCAGATGGCTTCGTCCTGACGCCAGAACGCTTGGAAGAGGTTATCCAGCGCGAGGGCAAGGGGGTCAAGGCGGTCATGCTCAACTACCCATCCAACCCGACCGGCCGCGAATACCCGCAAGATATTCTGGCGGGCCTGGCCAAGGTCATCGCCAAGCACCACCTGTACGCGATTGCCGATGAGATCTACAGCGACCTGGTCTACGGGGTCAAGCACTATTCGATTGCCACAATGATCCCTGAACGGACCCTGTTCATCTCCGGCCTGTCCAAGTCCCATGCCATGACCGGTTACCGGCTGGGATATGTTGCTGGTCCCGCTCAGATCATGGCCAGCATCCGTAAGATGCACGCCTACCTGGTCACAACGGTCACCGATAACGTTCAGGCCGCTGCCGTTGAGGCTTTAAACAACGGTCGTCAGGATCCAGTTGACTTTCGTGAGACCTACGAACACCGCCGGGACCTGGTTGCTGAGGGTCTCCGCAATCTTGGCTTTGAGATGTCGACGCCGCAGGGGGCCTTCTACATCTTTGCTAAGATCCCGGATCAGTTCGGCAAGGACGATGTCACCTTCGCTAAGCGTCTGGCCACGGAGGCCCGGGTCGGCGTCACCCCGGGGAGTGCCTTTGGGGCCGGTGGTGAAGGTTACGTCCGTCTCTCTTACGCCTCATCCGATGAGGACCTCACGGAGGCCCTGCGCCGGATCGGTGAATTTGTCAAGAAACTGAATTAAAATTGTCTGAAAAGTACCTGCTGGTCTCATGCCTGCGGGCACTTTTTGTTATACTAGTGTTAAAATGACAATAAAGAAGGATGTTAACGTGAACGAGAAACACTTATCAAAACGTCTGGCGACCGTCGCCAGTTATGTGCCGGCCGGGGCGCGGATGGCCGACATCGGCTCTGATCATGCCTACCTGCCGGCGGCTCTGGCACTGACGAAGAAGATCAGCTATGCGGTGGCCGGTGAGGTCGTCAGGGGCCCCTATGAAAACGCGGTCAATGAGATCAAGGGACACGGCCTGACTGATGTGATCCAGCCTCGGCTAGCGGATGGCCTGGATGCAATCACAGCCGCCGACCGGATCGATACGGTCGTGATTGCCGGGATGGGCGGGACCCTGATCACCGAGATCCTGGAACGCGGGAAAGCACGCCTGGCGGGAGTTTCACGACTGGTTCTCCAGCCCAATGTCGGTGAGGCTCGCCTGCGACGGTGGCTGATGGCTAACCGCTACCAGATCGTGGCCGAGCAGATTGTCGGCGAGGATGACCACATCTATGAGATCATTATCGCCGAACCGTCGCTGGTGCCGTTTCGCTACAGCGATTATGAGCTGATGTTTGGTCCCCACCTGCTGGAGAAGAAGGGCCCGGTCTTCGTTGCCAAGTGGCAAGACTTTGCCAAACGGGAGCGGGGGGTCATCGCCCAGATCGAGCGGGCCCAGCAGGTACCGGTGGCGCGGATCACTGAGATGAAGCAGAAGTTAGCATTGGTAGCGGAGGCGTTAGACGATGACAGAAATTGATGGTAATACCCTGATTCAACGCTTTGAGCTGTTCGCCAGCCCCCAGCTGGCCGAGCACTGGGACCACGTTGGCCTGCAGTTAGGCAACCCCGACCGGCCGATCAGAAAGCTGATGACGACCCTTGACGTCCGTCCAGAGACCGTCCAGGAGGCCATTGACAATGGGGTGGACTTTATCTTTGCCCACCACCCGGTGATGTTTCACCCGGCCAAAGACCTCGATACCCGCAACCCACAGAATGCCATGTACGCCCGGCTGCTGGCCCACCAGATCACGGTCTACGCCGCCCATACCAACCTGGATACGGCTAACGGCGGGATGAACGACTGGCTTGCCACCCAGCTGCACCTCAGCAACTGCCAGCCCTTGGTGCCGGCTGGCAGCGATCCAGTTACCGGTCAACCGGTGGGAATGGGGCGGATTGGTGACTTTGCCGGCTCAATGAACGCCGCCGCCTTTGCCCGTTACTGCATGCGGACCTTCAACGTGGCCGGCCTCCGTCTGGTTGTCAACCCGGCCGACGCTGACCGGCTGATCCACCGGGTGGCCGTCCTGGGTGGGGCCGGCCAGGACTTCTACCAGCAGGCGGTCAAACGAGGCGCTGACGCCTACGTCACCGGTGACGTTAGCTACCACTTCGCCCACGACATGATCGCCAACCACCTGACCGTCGTCGACCCCGGCCACCATATTGAGGCGGTAGCCGAGCACGGCCTGGCGGCTTTGATCCGCGGCTGGCAGAAAGAATACGGCTGGGACTTTGCGGTGATTGAGAACCGGATCAACACGGACCCCTTCACCTTCATGGTGCAGCAGGATGAGAATTAAAGGAGATGTTCAATAATGGTGAATGAAAAGTATGATGGTTTATTATCCCGATTCTTGAAGTACGTCAAGACCGAGACCCGGTCGAACCCAGCGTCCGATACGGTGCCGTCCGACCCCAAGGAGATGGCGTTCTTAAATGAACTGGCAGGGGAATTGAAGGAGATTGGCCTGGATGATGTCCACATCAACCAGCAGAGTTCCTACCTGATGGCCACGATTCCGAGCAACATTGATTACCCGGTCCCGACGATCGGCCTGATCGCTCACGTTGACACGGCGGACTTCAACGCCCACAACGTCAGTCCCCAAATTGTTGAAGACTACGATGGGCACGCCGTTATCAAACTCGGTGACGGTGAGTACCAGCTCGACCCGGCAGATTTCCCGTCTTTGAAGAAGTACGCGGGCGACACCCTGATCACCACTGACGGGACAACCCTGCTCGGTGCCGATGATAAGTCTGGAGTGGCTGAGATCGTGACGATGGCCGCCTATCTGATGAAACATCCGGAGATCAAGCATGGCCAGATCAAGATCGGCCTGGGTCCCGACGAGGAGATTGGGACCGGGGCGGACCACTTTGACGTGGTGGACTTTGGCGCCGACTTTGCCTACACGGTTGACGGTGGCCCCCTCGGTGAGCTCGAGTACGAGACCTTCAATGCTTCTCAGGCGGAGATTGCAATCAAGGGGAACGATGTCCACACCGGGGTCGCCAAGGGGACAATGGTCAATGCCATCCAGGTAGCGATCGACCTCCACAACAGCTTGCCAGCCCACGAACGGGCAGAACGAACGGATGGCCGGCAGGGCTTCTTCCACCTCTACAAGTTTGATGGGACGGTGGATCATGCCGAGATGGTTTACCTGATCCGGGACCACGACAAGCAGACCTTCACCGAACGCAAACACCTGTTGGAGCGGGTTGTGGCCGGCCTCAACGACGAACTGGGGGAAGAGCGGGTCACAATGAAGCTCTACGACCAGTACTACAACCTGAAGGATGCCTTGAAGGATCACATGGATGTGGTGAAGATCGCCAAGCAGGCCATGGAAAACCTGGGGATCAAGCCCGACATCTACCCGGTCCGGGGTGGTACGGACGGGTCGACGATCTCTTACATGGGGTTGCCGACACCGAACCTCTTTGCTGGGGGCGAAAACATGCATAGCCGTTTCGAGTATGTTTCCCTCCAGACGATGGAAAGGGCCTTAGACACCCTCCTGGAGATCAACCGGCTGAACGTTGAAGAAAATAAGTAATTGAACAAGAAAAGGATCAGCGAAACCAATCGCTGATCCTTTTTGCGTTACTAATGAAATTCGATTACTTATTGTCCTTAGCTGGGTTGGCACTCTCGGTGATGGCCGTCACTGCATTGACAGCGATCAGGGCCATGACAACGGCCAGGATCCCAACCATCGTGTAGTCAGGTGTCATGCCTTCGAGCTGACCGGTGATGTAGGCTAAAACCTCACCGAGGATCAGTGCCCAGATCCCGGCCATGATGTTCCGTGATAATACGTTCATGTAAGTCATCCCCTCTTTATAACTCCTTAATTTTAGCACAAAGGAAGGAGGACGGGAAAGGGGTAAACCAATTTAAGTGTTTCACTGCGGCCGGTCCGCCCAGATTTGGTATAATCAACCTAGATGTGAAAGGAGGAGAGTGTCTTGGCTTTTACGCCACTTGATGTGCAGAGTTCATTCAGCCTGTTGCAGGGTCCCATCCGAATCCCGGACCTGGTAAAGGCGGCTAAGGAGCGGGGGTACACGGCTCTGGCCCTGACCGATGAGAACATCCTCTACGGGGTGGTCGATTTTTATAATGCCGCGCGAGAAGCGGGAATCAAGCCACTGCTGGGGATGAAGATGCGCCTGGCCCTGGGGACGGAGACGGGAGCCAGCCTGATGGTGACCTTCCTGGCCCGCAACCGCCAGGGCTATCGGCACCTGATGGACCTCTCCACTCGTCACCAGACGACGCCGCATGACCAGCTGCCATTGACCGTTGACCAGGTTGCCGACCTGCTGGGTGACCTCTTCGTCATCGTTCCCCCGCAGACTGGCATGTTTACGCCGGCCCTCCAGCCGGCAAAGTTTCTGGCCCGGCTTGCGGAGCTGACTGACCCTGATGGCCTCTTGATCGGGGTCAACCCGGACCTGGATGCGGTTCACCGGGAAACCCTTAGGGACCTGACGTCTAGTCAGGGACTGGCGCTGGTGGGCAGTCGACCGGTAGAGTACCTGGACCCGACCGACCAGTTTGCCACGAAGGTGCTGCAGGCGATCCGGTCCGGTGGCCAGCTTGAAAACGTCGCCGCCCAGGCCCGGGAACGGGGGGCGCATTACCTGCGGACTGCCAATCAAGAAGTTGCGGCCTATTCTGTGGCGGGGTTGGGCCAGGCCGCGGCACAAACGGCCCGCCTGGCTGACCAATGTAACGTTGAGCTGGAGTTCAAGGCCCCGGTCCTGCCGCACTTTGTCACCCCGGACTCTCAGAGTTCCAAGGACTTCCTGCGGGCCCTCTGTGAACGGGGACTGGCCAAGCGACCGGTTGCCCAGGGACTTTCTAAGCAGGATTACCAGGCCCGGCTTGACCACGAGCTCAGCGTGATCCACCAGATGGGCTTTGACGACTACTTCCTGATTGTCTGGGACGTCATGAACTTTACCCACCGACAGCACATTACAACCGACCCGGGACGGGGGTCCGCGGCCGGCTCACTGGTCGCCTATGCTCTGGCGATTACCGAGGTGGATCCCTTGGCCTACCACCTGCTCTTTGAACGCTTCCTTAACCCGGAACGGGCCCAGATGCCCGACATTGACCTGGATATCCCGGATAACCGGCGGGGGGAGGTCCTCCAATACGTCCACGATAAGTATGGCCACCAACACGTTGGCCAGATCATCACCTTTGGCACCCTGGGGGCTAAGCAGGTCCTCCGTGACGTCAGCCGGGTCTTCAATTGGCCACGCTACGACGTCAACGAACTGCTGAGTACCCTGCCGGCCAGTCATAGCCTGACCCTGGCCAGTGCCTTGCGTGATTCCCAGCGCCTCCGCAACTTCATTGATGACCACCAGGATGCTAAACTGCTGATGACGGTGGCCCAGAAACTCGAGGGCCTGCCCCGGCACTACTCGACCCACGCGGCGGGGGTCGTCCTGTCCGAGCAGCCCCTCCATGAGATCGTCCCCCTCCAGGATGGGGGCGAGGGACTGCTGATGGCCCAGTTCACCAAGGGAACGGTTGAGGCCCTGGGGCTATTGAAGATGGACTTCTTGGGCCTGAAGAACCTCTCAATCCTGGCCCACACCCTTCAGCTGGTACACCAGGATCACCCGGACTTTGACCTGGGACAGATTTCCTATGAGGATCCGGCGACCCTCCAGCTCTTCCAACGGGGGCAGACCGACGGCGTCTTCCAGTTCGAGTCGAGCGGGATCCGCAACGTCTTAGTCAGCCTCCATCCCGATCAATTTGAGGACATCATCGCCGTCAACGCCCTCTACCGGCCGGGCCCACTGGAAAACATCAGCCACTTCATTGCCCGGAAGCACGGTCAGGAGGAGTACGCGATTCCCGACCCGGCCCTGCACGCGATTCTCGGCCCAACCTACGGCATCCTGGTCTACCAGGAACAGGTTATGCAGCTGGCGTCGGCAATGGCCGGCTTCACCCTAGGCGAGGCCGACCTGCTCCGGCGGGCGATGAGCAAGAAGAAGGCCAACGTGATGGCCGGAATGCGGGATAAGTTCCTCGCCGGGGCGGTCGCCAACGGTTTCACCAGTCAGCGGGCCCAGCAGGTCTTCGACTACATCGACCAGTTTGCCAACTACGGCTTCAACCGGTCGCACGCGGTTGCCTACTCGATGCTGGCTTTCCAGCTGGCCTACCTGAAGTGTCATTACCCCAACGCCTTCTACACGGCCTTGATGGGGGCGGAGACCAACCTGACCAAGCTTCGTCAGCACGTCGCCAACGCCCGTAAGCTTGGCGTGACTGTTTCGGGACCGCGGATTAACGTCAGTGTGGAATCCTTCACCCTCCACGATGGGCGGATCTACTTTGGCCTGGCCGACATCAAGGGGGTCCGGCGTGACTTTATCGCTGCCATCATCGAGGAACGGACTAAGCGCCCCTATCAGGACCTCCGTGACTTTGTCAACCGCCTGGACGATCGCTGGAAGAAGCCGGAACTGATCGAACCCCTGATCTATGCCGGGGCATTTGACCAGCTTGGTTACAACCGGGCGGAGATGATTGCCGCCCTGCCAGAGCTGGTCTCCGGGATCGACCAGCTCCTCAGCAGCTTCCAGGACGACCCCAGTCTCCAGTCAACGATCACCAGGCGCGCAGAGTTTCCCCTGACGACCCGCCTATTGAAGGAGAACGAGTACCTAGGTGTCTACCTGTCCGGGCACCCGGTTGGCCAGTACCGGCGGCTGGCAACGGCCCTGCGTACTCAGACGATTGACCGCCTGCAGCCGGGGAAGGAGGCAACCATCCTCCTCTTCGTCAACCACGTTAAGACGATCTACACCAAACGGGACCACCGCCCAATGGCCTTTGTTTCCGGGTCCGATCAGACCGGGACCATCGACGTGACCGTCTTCCCCAAGCAGTACCAGCGCTTTGCCGACTTGCTGGTCGATAACCAGGTCCTGGTGATCCGCGGTCGGGTTGAGGTCCGTGCCGGGCGGGGGACCCAGCTTTTGGCCGACCGGATTCAGGATGCCCGAACCCTGCAGGGACAGTTGGCGCCTAACCAACGCTGGGTGATCCGGGTCTTCCCCGACCGGGCCAATCGACAAACGATGGTGGCCTTAAACGAACTGATGCATGCCCACCACGGCAATATCCCGGTCCTGCTCTATTATCCCGAAACGGGTGCCAGGCACCGCCAACCGCAAAGCAAGTGGCTGGATCGAAAGTCCACGACCGGGGCCGCCTTGAAGCAGTTGTTCGGGGACGGTAACGTGGTTCTGCAGACCCTGAAAAATTAAAGTCAGATGAGAATTCTGAATAATTTTACAGTGGTAGCGGTTTCTTGATAATTTCTGCACAAAAATTAAAGACAGTGATTTTGAAAAGTGCTATTATACAAGTGTGCAAATGAGGGATGCAATTGGCAGACCGCAGTTGATGCATAAATGTAAAAGGAGAGATTCATTTATGAAGAAAACCAAGATTGTAAGTACCCTTGGTCCTGCAAGTACTGATGTTGATACGATCGTTAAGCTGATCCAAGCGGGTGCAAACATTTTCCGCTTCAACTTCTCACACGGTGACCACCCAGAACACTTGGGCCGGATGCAAAACGTTAAGAAGGCCGAAGAAATCACTGGTAAGCACGTTGGTATCATGCTTGATACTAAGGGTGCTGAAATTCGGACTACTGTTCAAAAGGACGGTAAGATCGAATACAACATTGGTGACAAGGTTCGTATTTCCATGGATGCTTCATTAGAAGGTACCCACGACAAGATCGCCGTTACCTACCCAGGCCTGTACGACGACACGCATGTTGGTGGCCACGTTCTCTTTGACGATGGTCTGATTGACATGCTGATTGACGAAAAGGACGAAGCAAACAAGGAACTGGTTTGCCACGTTCTGAACCACGGTGTTCTTGGCTCACGCAAGGGTGTTAACGCCCCAGGTGTTTCCATCAACCTGCCAGGGATCACGGAAAAGGACAGCAGTGACATTCGCTTCGGTCTTGACAACAAGATCAACTACATCTCTGCTTCATTCGCTCGGAAGGCCCAAGACGTTCTTGACATTCGTGAACTCCTCAAGGAAAAGAACATGGAAGACGTTCAAATCTTCCCTAAGATTGAATCTCAAGAAGGTATCGACAACTTCGAAGAAATCATTGAAGTTTCCGATGGTCTGATGGTTCCTCGTGGTGACATGGGTGTTGAAATTCCAGCTGAAAATGTGCCGATCGTTCAAAAGCACATGATCAAGCGGTGCAACGAATTAGGTAAGCCAGTTATCACTGCTACCCAAATGCTGGACTCCATGCAAGAAAACCCACGCCCAACCCGTGCCGAAGTATCTGACGTTGCCAACGCCGTCTTTGATGGGACCGACGCAACGATGCTGTCTGGTGAAAGTGCCAACGGTGACTACCCAGTTAAGTCCGTTGCCATGATGAACGCCATCGACATCAAGGCTGAAAACCACCTTTGGGAATTCGGTACTGAAACCTTCGATTGGGACAAGTCCGACGTTACCGAAACGATCGGTTCTGCCGTTGCCAACGCTGCCAAGGACTTAGACATCCACACCATCGTGGCCTACACTGCTTCTGGCTACACTGCTAAGATGATTTCTAAGTACCGTCCAAACGCCGACATCGTTGCCCTGACGCCAAACGAACGGGTAGAACGGGGCCTCATGATCAACTGGGGTGTTCAACCTTACGTTGTTACTGAAATGAAGGATACCGACAAGATGTTTGACCTGGCTGCCGAAAAGGCGGTTGAACTCGGCTTCGCTAAGAAGGGTGACAAGATCATCATCGTGGCTGGTGTTCCTCTGGGTGTCCCAGGTGCCACTAACCTGATGCGGGTTAAGACGATTGACTAATCGTTATTAACATTAAACTTAAGAAGAGTGCGATTTCAGTCGTGCTCTTTTTGTTTGCCTGGAAGCTGGCCAAAGGCCGGTTTGCCGTGTAAAATGGTTCTAGTACGCAAATCAGAAGAGACAAGTGGGGGAAGAAAATGAACTCGGCATTAGGAAGGGTCGTTTCGGCGGTGATGATCGACGAGAACGACGACTATTATTTTGTACAGCCGGCCAGAAATGGCCAGACATACCGCCTGCTTAAGGCGGAGAGTCCCCAGTTCCTGCATATCGGTGGTCAGGTTCGGGGCTTTGTCTATGAAAATGAAGACCACCAGCTGCAGATGACCTGTCAGCACATCCCAACGGTCCAGGTAGACCACTACGACTTTGGGACGGTGGTCGGCGTTCGGCGCGACCTGGGGGTATTTGTTGACATCGGGCTGCCAAACAAGGACATCGTGGTTTCCCTCGATGACCTGCCGGAGCCTAAGCAGCTCTGGCCGCAACCGGGAGATCGGCTGATGATCGCCCTGACGGTGGATGATAAGAACCGGATCTGGGGCAAGCTGGCCGACGACGCGATCTTCAACACCATTTCAACCGCGCTGTCACCACGCCTGCAGAACCGGGATACTTACGCGACCGTCTACCGGTTGAAGATCAACGGGACCCACGTCTTGACGGACGGTTACCAGCTGGGCTTCATTCACCCTAGCGAACGGGACCAGGAGCCGCGGTTGGGTCAACGGGTCAAGACCCGGGTGATCGGGATCTCGTCACACAACAGCCTCAACCTCTCACTCAAGCCCCGGGCTTACCAGGCCATCGGCGAGGACGCCCAGATGCTATTGGCAATGCTGGGCCAGGACTTGCATCACCGCCTGCCCTACACCGACAAGAGCGATCCCCAACTGATCCGGTCGACTTTTGGGATTAGCAAGGGCCAGTTCAAGCGGGCGGTTGGCCACCTGCTCAAGCGGGGGCTGGTTAAGGAGGAGGATGGCCAGCTGATCCTCCTAGAGAAGAATGATCACTAATGACGGATGAGATAACGGCCTTTGTTGCGGTGCTCAGAGATGAGCGGGGACTGGCGGTGAACACCTGCGCCAGCTACCGGCGGGATCTGGTGCGGGCGGCGGCCTTTTTCGAACGTCAGGGGATCACGGACTGGCAGGGAGTTGACCGCTATGCCGTGCTTGATTTCCTGACGGCCCAACAGGAAGGGGGGAAGTCGGTGGCGACCATCAACCGGCTGATTTCCAGCCTCCGTCAGTTCTTCCGCTACCTGGTCCGTCGGCAGTACCTGCAGGTCAACCCGATGGAGACGATTGACCACCGGCCAGCGGGCCCGACGACCCAACCACCGGTGGTTCTGGATGAGGATGAGGTTGAGCGTCTTCTGGCGGTTCCCAATACGACGACGCCATTGGGGATCCGTGACCGGGCCATCCTGGAGCTGCTTGACGCCACCGGAATGCGGGTGACCGAGTTGGCAACGTTACCGTTGGCCGCCCTCCACCTCGACATCAGGTTTGCCCAGCTTCAGGGCAGTGGTCAGCACGAGCGGATGGTGCCCCTGAGTCGGCCGGCGGTGCACTGGCTGCGGTGCTACCTAAAGTCGGTCCGGCCGGAATTAGTTGATGGCAAGCAGTCGGCGGTCTTTCTCAATGCTCACGGTCGACCGTTGAGCCGGCAGGGGATCTGGAAGAACTTCAAGCAGTGGGTCCAGGCGGCGGGAATCACCAAGCCGGTCGCCCCGCAGACCTTCCGCTACACCCTGGCGGTCCAGATGTTATCACGGGGGGCTAGCGGTCAGGTGGTCCAGGAGATGCTGGGCTACACCGAGCTGCGGATGCTGCGCCCCTACCTGAAGGTCACCCCCCAGGATTTGACCCGGACCTATGAGAAGTATCACCCGCGGGCCTAGATGAAGAAGGGAGTAACATGCTAGTACACTACCGAAAAGACTATCAGAAGATCGCGATGGGGTTGCTTTCCCTGCTCCCTGAGCTTCGGGATGAGCAGCGCTTTAATGACGAGCTCAACTGGGCACTTACGGCGGGGGATTCGGTCTACCTCTGGAAGGACCAGGAGGATAACCACTTCATTGCGGTGGTTATCCTGAAGGTGGGAGACGATTACGTTCTCCTCCGCCGGCTCTCCTTTACCCCGAGCGAGCGGTCGGGCCATAATGTTTACGCCCTCCTGACCGCCATTCATGAGCAGTATCCTGACCGGCGGCTGATGGGGACCCTGGACACGCAGCCACTGATCACGAGTTGGGGGAAGGCCAATGAGTGAGCAGCACATCCATCCTACCCGTCAGCAGCCGACCCTGAAGCTTGGTGACTTTGAGGGTCCCCTCGACCTCCTCTTGCACCTGATCCGGGAGGCCAAGATGGACATCTATGATATTAAGATTGCCACCATCACCAGCCAGTACATGGACTATCTCCACCAGATGCGGGCCCACCGCCTGGAAATTGCCGGCGAGTACTTCGTGATGGCCTCGACCCTGATGCGGATCAAGAGCCAGCTCCTCTTGCCCCAGACCCCACCCATCGACGAGGAAGAACCTGAAGAAGAGCCGGTTGACCCGCGTCAGGAATTGGTGGATCAGCTGATCGAGTACCAGCGCTATAAGCAGGCGGCCGACCGGCTCAAGGACAAGGAGAGCTTTCGCCAGCAGGAATACACCCGGCCGGCAATGCGGGTTCCCCGTAACCTGGTGGGTGAACAGGTAGCTCCCGGAGTAAGCCTAGACCAGCTCCAGGCGGCCTTTAACCAGGTTCTCAAGCGCCACCGCTTCACCCAACCGGTCGTGGAGACCGTGGCGGCCGAGCGGGTCAGCGTTGGCCGGCAGATGCGGACCGTCTTTGACCGGGTCGTGACTGGCCCCCAGCGCTTCGTCGACCTGCTGACCACAGCGGTGACGAAGGACGAACTGGTGACCACCTTCCTCGCCATCCTGGAGCTGGCCAAGCACCAGGCGGTTCACATTGAACAGGCGGGACTGTTTGCACCAATAATTATCAGAGAAGGACTGAAGAGTGATGACTACCGAAACAACGAATATCGCCCAGATTGAGGGCCTGCTGTTCATCAGCGGTGACGAGGGGATCACGGTCGGTGACCTCGCTAAGATCACCGGCTTCATGAAACCGGCCATCACCGCGATGCTGGACAAGCTTGCGGCCCGCTACGCTGGTGATCCTGACTGTGCCCTGGTGGTGCTCCACAGTGGCCAGACATACCGCTTGGCCACCAAGCCATCACTGGCCCCGGTGATCAAGCAGTACTTTGAGATCCCACTGACGGTGCCACTGACCAACGCCCTCCTGGAGGTACTGGCCATTGTTGCTTACCGGCAACCGATCACCAGGCTGGAGATCGACGAGATCCGGGGGGTACAAAGCTCGGGCTCACTGCAGAAACTGATGGCACGTGGGCTGGTGGATACCCACGGCCGGCTAGATGCTCCCGGGCGGCCGTTTCGCTACGTCACGACGGAGAGCTTTTTGGACTACTTTGGCTTATCGTCGCTGGATGACCTGCCACCGTTGCCGGAGGGGGCTGACGTCGATACGGCCGATCTGAGTGGAGACCTCTTCCTGTCGGCATTCCAGTCACGTAAGCAAGGAGGAAAAGAATAATGGAGAGAATACAAAAAGTAATGGCCGCGGCCGGGGTGGCCTCGCGGCGGGCCTCGGAGAAGCTGATTGCTGCCGGCCGGGTTCAGGTCAATGGTGAGACGGTTACCGCCCTGGGTACCAAGGTTGGCCACCGCGATAAGGTCGAAGTTGATGGGGTGCCAATTAACCGTGAGCCCCACGTCTACTACCTGCTGAATAAGCCGCGGGGTGTGATCTCCAGTGCCCATGATGACAAGGGCCGTAAGACGGTGGTCGATATTCTCCACGAAGACGAGGTGGAGGAACGGATCTACCCGGTGGGCCGGCTGGACTATGACACCACCGGAATCCTCCTGTTGACGAACGACGGGGCCCTGGCCAACAAGTTGATGCACCCCCGTTTCGAGGTGGCTAAAACCTACGTGGCCAAGGTCAAGGGCATTGTCACCAACGATGAACTAAAACGCCTCCGCTTGGGGGTGCGAATCGACGGTCGTAAGACTAAGCCAGCCAAAACCCGGCTCAAGGAGGTTGACCGTCACCAGCAGACCAGTCTGGTCCAGCTGACGATTCATGAGGGGCGCTACCACCAGGTCAAGCGGATGTTTGAGGCGGTTGGCCACCCCGTACTTAAACTACACCGGGAGACGTACGGCTTTCTCAACCTTCAGGGCCTCCAGTCCGGGGAGTTTCGGGAGCTGCGGCCTACGGAGGTTACCAAGCTGAAACAGCTGTGATATAGCAGAAATAGAGCAAAAATGGTGGAAAGTGCAGAAAACGTGGCATTGCCCAGGAGGCTGAGGGGCTAAGAATGTTGACGTGACGCAGGGAAGCCGCTATAATAAGAGCGTAAATTATAAAAAAGTTGTCTTCAAGGCGCGGTGAAATTCCCGACCGGCGGTGCAAGCCCGCAACCCACGTCACGTGGTTGATCCAGTTGAATCCTGGAGCCGACAGTATAGTCTGGTATATAGAAGAAGCTTCTACGTACGTTAACCCTAATTATGATAGGCGCTACTGACAGGTATTATGTTGGTAGCGCTTTTTTCATGACCGGGGCCCACTGAAGACAATCTCAATGGAGGTTGTTATTATGACGGTGTCGCATTTACGAATTCAGCGCTTAGTGGGGATTGCCTGCCTGAGCGCGTTGGCCTTTATCTTGATGTTATTTGAGTTTCCCATCATTCCGATGGCGTCCTATCTGAAAATTGATTTTTCAGACGTTCCGGTCCTGATCGGTGGCTATATCTACGGACCCGCTGGGGGGATTCTGATCGCCGTGATCAAGTGTCTGATTCACGGGATGGTGCGGGGATTTTCGGTCGGGGAACTGATCGGGATTACTAGTGACTTCATCTCGTCACTGGCGATCCTGCTCCCGTTTTGCCTGATCTGGCGCAAACGTCCCCAGTGGTCCCAGAAGAAACAACTGCTGGTTGGCATCATCGTCGCCACGGTGGTCCTGACGCTAGTCATGTCCCTGCTCAACCTGTGGGTTTTGACGCCGCTCTACATGGCCGTCTGGAACTGGAAGTCAACCCTGCCGGTGGCCCAGTTGGTGGCCGTCGGGGTCTTGCCCTTTAACATCATCAAGGGCCTGCTGGTGACGGGGGTCTTCGCCATCATCGCCAGCCAGCTGAAACCGTGGTTGGCGGCCCATCGCTATTAACCGGAAATAGACGAGGCCGAGAAGCTAGCCTATTGGGTTTCACGTAACTGCATTATAATATTCTGAAAACTAATCGTGGCTGGTAAGAAATCTCATCTTTCTCACCAGCCGCTTTTCGCGTATTTAGGGTTTGTTTCCGTTTATATCTAGTGAGAGAATGGAAAATGAGGTTTTGATCATGAATTCTTACATACTACGCTTCTTTTCTTATCACCAACCCCGGCGCGTCCGGGTAATTGAGAACCTGCTGGTGAACCGGCGGACGGTGGCCAACCTGTTCTGGGGACAGCAGTACGGTCTTTTGCAATGGCTGGGAGCAAATCGCAGCCTGACCCGTCGTGAATACGATACGACGATTGACGAACTGGTGGCTCAGGGCCTGTTGGTCGTCGATGACCAACAGCAGGCACGGCTGACGGTCGCGGGGGTCCAGCGTCAGGAGGAAGACCGTGACCATCAATACCAACCACATTTTTTGGACTGGTACTGGCTGGCCAACACCAATCAGCTCGGTCAGCGGCTCCTCTTGGGGATGCAGGTGGTCTCGGAGCTTGCCTACCATAACGTCCGCTATGCCCCGGTGACCGTCGGCTATGGGCACCTCCTGGCAGTCAAACAGTGGTTTGCCCGGGCAAATCGGGACCAACTAGCGGCGACGGTCTACCGGGATCTTACCCAGCTGACAACCGGTTTAGCGGGGGCCGATCCACGTCTGGCGACGGTTCTGACTGACGGCCTGGTTGGGCATGACCTGCCGGCGTGGACCAACGCCCAGCTCGGCAAGCAGTTGGGAATGGCACCGGCGGATATGCTGGTCCTCAGTCACGACCTCCTCCTGGGGGTGGCCGCTTATTGTCAACACGTTCCCGGACCCCTTCACGACCTCCTGGCCCCCCTGCTTAACGAGGGCCCCCTGTCAAAGAGTGCGGTCCAGACCCTTAACCTCTACCAGCACGGACACAGTCTGACCCAGATTGCGGCCCAGCGACACCTGAAGCTGAGTACGGTCCGTGAACACCTGTTGGAGGTGGCCATCCTTTGCCCGGCCCAGCTGGACTGGGACCAACTCCTGCCAGCGCGCAAGCGAGCAGCCCTGGTCAAGCGCTATCCAGACCCCGATGTCACGACCTGGCACTTTCAGTCACAGGCGGATGACGACGGGGCGGCCTTCTTTGATTACCGGCTCTTTCAGATTTACCAGGGGAGGGAAGCACATGAATAAGGATGAACAACTACACCGCCTGCTGCGCGAACGCTTCGGCTACCAGCACTTTCGCGACGGCCAGCAGGAAACCATCGAATCCCTATTGGCGGGGCATGATACCCTGACGGTCCTGCCGACCGGGGCCGGGAAATCGCTGCTCTACCAGCTGCCGGCCTACCTGTTGCCGCACGGGGTGGTCATCGTGTCCCCGCTGATCTCCCTGATGCAGGATCAGGTTGACCGCCTGCGCCAGCGTGGTGAGAAGCGGGTGGTGATGCTGAGCAGCCAACTCCAGGGCCCGGCCCGCGACCAGGTTCTTAACTCACTGGGCAGCTTTCGTTTCATCTTTGCCTCACCGGAGATCCTGGCCACCCCAGCCATCTTGGCGGCCCTGCGCCGGATCCAACCAAGCATGCTGGTGGTCGATGAGGCCCACTGTGTCTCGCAGTGGGGCCCGGATTTTCGCCCTGAGTACCTCCTATTAAAACGGGCCCGCCAAGCCCTCGGGTCGCCACGCCTGCTGATGCTGACGGCCACGGCCACTCCGCGGGTCCGGCGCGACATCCTCAATAAACTGGGCCTGGACCGGGATCGCGTTCATCAGGTAATCCGGTCGGTCAACCGGCCCAACATCTTCCTGGCCGTGGACCGGGTTGCCGATCAGGCCGCCAAGAACGACCGCCTCTGCCAGCTGGTGACCAGCCTTCCTGCCCCGGGAATCATCTACTTTGCTAGCCGTAAGCTGGCCAGTCAGATGGCGGATTGGCTTGCTGAGCAGACCGGCCTGGCGGTGGCCCCGTACCATGCCGGGATGGCAGCGGTTGACCGCTTCAAGATCCAGCAACAGTTCATGAACAACCGGCTTCAGTTGGTCTGTGCAACGAGCGCCTTCGGGATGGGGGTGGATAAGAATGATATTCGCTACGTCATCCACTATCATCTCCCGGCCAACCTGGAGAGCTACATGCAAGAGATTGGTCGGGCCGGTCGTGATGGTCAGCAGAGTGTGGCCGTTCTCCTCTATGCACCTGGTGATGAGGGCCTGGCCAGTCAGCTGACCACGATCAACCTCCCCAGTGCCGACCTCCTGACCCAGGTCCAGCACCACCAGTTGCGCCCCAGTGTTCTCGGTGATGACCAGGAGCTGTTTACCTTCTACCTGGACCATGGCTACCAGCCCGCCCAGATTGTGACGGCCTTTCGAAAGCGTCAGCGGCAGTTGGCCATCAGCCTGCAGAGGGTGGTGGACTATACCGGCCTAGCAACCTGCCGGCGGCGCTTTTTGCTCGACTACTTTGGGGAGGAGGCGGCCGATTTTCCACCACCGTGCTGTGATGTTGACCAGCCGCAGTGGGCAGGGGAGCTCACCATGAAGTCAGCACCGCATCCGGTCGTATGTCAGCAGGGGGATTGGCACCTTCGTCTCCGCCAGCTTTTTAACCAGGGGAATAATCAATAACTCGGTGCTAGACAAGACGTGAAGACGTGCGCTACAATCAAAGACGTTAAAATTTTATCGTGAAGGAGGTTTGTTTAGTGAGTGAGCATCATGAAGAGACACGCCAAGAGCGTGATGAATTGTGGGACAAGACCTTCGCGGACAACGAAGATTTAGATAGCGAGGGTCACCTGTCACGTACGGAACACCGCCGTCAGCGTTCACACAACTCGATGATCACGACGGTCCTGATTGTGTTGATCATCATCCTGGCCGCGGCCCCGGTGATCTACTGGGTCAACAATAAGCAATCGTTCAACCACCCGTTGCGTACCGAGCAGCAGGCCGCTTCGTCCGTGAGTAGTAAAAAAAAAGCTTCACAACGGTCCACAACCTCTGCTAAAAAACACCGGCGGAAAAGTTCGTCTGTAAGCAGTAGCTCATCAACCGCGGCGTCTAGCACGACGAGCAGTGCATCCAGTAGCGAATCTAGCACCAGCGCGCCGACCAGTAGTAGCCAGCAGCGCTACGTGACTGTTCAACACGGTGAGAGTGTTTACCGGATTGCCGCCCGCAACGGGATATCGGCTCAGGAACTGGCCCGGCTGAATAACATGACGATCAGGACGCCAATTCATCCTGGTCAGCAACTACGAGTAAAATAGATTTGGAGTGAATATCAATTATGACAAAGGGGATCCAAGTGGCTATCGACGGCCCGGCTTCAGCGGGGAAGAGTACGGTTGCTAAACTGGTGGCCAAGCGTTTCAATTATGTATACTGTGACACGGGGGCGATGTATCGGGTAGTCACCCTGGCAGCCCTGCGTCACGGCCTAGCGATGGATGCCACCGACCAGATTATCCAGCTTGCCCGCCAGATCAAGATCGGCTTTAAGCCTGGCGAGCCCGAACAACGGGTCTACTTAGACGGCATGGAGGTCACCCAGGATATCCGTCAGGGGGAGATCGACAGTAACGTCTCCACGGTGGCGGCCATTCCGGCGGTCCGTACCGAGATGACCCGCCAGCAGCGTGAGATTGCGGCAGCTGGGGGGATCGTGATGGATGGTCGTGATATTGGAACTACCGTCCTGCCTGATGCCCCGGTGAAGATCTTCATGGTGGCCACGGCTCACGAACGGGCCCGGCGGCGGTACGTCGAAAACCAGGCTAAGGGGATTGCTACGGCCTCCCTGGAGGACCTGCAAAAGGAGATTGAACTCCGGGACAAGAAGGATTCAACCCGGGCAGTTTCTCCTTTGACCCAGGCACCTGATGCCATTCGCCTGGACACCACCAAGTTGTCGATCGACCAGGTGGTAGACGAGATTAGCAAGATTATCAAAAAAACTCAGGAACAATTACATTAAATACTGGAAATACTAAACGTTTTTTAGTAGAATAGTTTCTAGAGTTGATTGTTGCAAGGAGGATTTTTTTTAATGGCTGAAAACAATGAAAAGAACAACGATATGTTAAAGGCACTCGATAGCATTGAAACCGTAAAGGTGGGTGATGTTGTCAAGGGTGAAGTTTTGGCAATCGATGACGATCGTCAAGCTATCGTTGGTATCAAAGATGCAGGGGTTGAAGGTGTCGTCCCTGCTAAGGAATTATCAACCAAGCCAGTTGAAGACATCAATGATGCAGTTAAAGTAGGTGACGAATTAGACTTAGTTGTCATCTCCAAGATCGGTAGCGATAAGGAAAATGGTAGTTACTTACTTTCTCACCGTCGTCTTGAAGCCCGTAAGGTATGGGATGACATTCAAAAGAAGTTCGATGATGGTGAAACCATCACTGCTAAGGTTACCCAAGCAGTTAAGGGTGGTTTAGTTGTTGATGCTGGAGTACGTGGCTTTGTCCCTGCTTCAATGATCACTGATCACTACGTTGAAGATCTGAATCAATTCAAGGGCCAAGAACTTGAATTCAAGATCATCGAAATCGAACCAAGTGAAAACCGTTTGATTCTTTCCCACAAGGAAATTGTCAAGGCTGAACACGAAAAGGCTGCCGAGAAGATCTTTGCCGAATTACAACCAGGTGACGTTGTTGAAGGTAAGGTTGCACGGATGACCAACTTCGGTGCCTTCATCGACCTTGGTGGTGTTGATGGCCTGGTTCACGTTTCCGAAATTTCCTACGACCACGTTGACAAGCCTTCAGATGTTCTGTCTGCCGGCCAAGACGTTAAGGTTAAGGTACTGAGCGTCGACCCTGACCGTGAACGGATCTCCCTTTCCATCAAGCAAACGCTTCCTGGACCATGGGATGACATCGAAGAAAAGGCCCCAGCTGGCTCTGTTCTGACCGGGACGGTTAAGCGTCTGACCAGCTTTGGTGCCTTCGTTGAGGTATTCCCTGGTGTTGAAGGTTTGGTTCACATTTCCCAAATCTCCCATAAGCACATCGCTACGCCAGCTGACGTGCTGAAGCCAGGTCAAGAAGTCAAGGTTAAGGTCTTAAACGTCGACCCAGAACGGCAACGTTTAGGCTTATCCATGAAGGCTCTTGAAGAGCGTCCAAAGGGTGAGGATAACGACAACCGTCGTGGTGGCCGTCGTTCACGCCGGAACAACAACCGCAACGCCATGAACAATGCCCCTGAAGAAGAAACAGGCTTCTCCATGGGTGACCTGATTGGTGACAAGCTGAAGGACTTACGTAATAACTAATTACGATTAAGTTGCATTCGGGAAGGCTGAGAAGAAAGGTATTTCTTCCCAGCCTTTCTTTTATTCAAAGGGGTGAATATTATGGAAAATCCTGTTGTTGCAGTGGTTGGCCGGCCGAATGTCGGCAAGTCAACCCTTTTTAACCGGATCGCGGGGGAACGAATCTCGATTGTTGAGGATACGCCGGGTGTTACTCGTGACCGGATCTATGCCCACGGTGAATGGCTGGGCAAGCACTTTAACCTGATTGATACCGGGGGGATCGAACTCTCTGACCAGCCCCTGCTGACCCAGATTCGGGAGCAGGCTGAGGTCGCCATTGATGAGGCCGACGTGATCATCTTCGTTGTTGATATCGAAAACGGGGTCACTGATGCCGACGAGCAGGTGGCCCGGATTCTCTACCGGTCGGATAAGCCGGTGGTCCTGGCGGTCAACAAGGTCGATAACCCGGAGCGGCGTAGTGACATCTATGACTTCTACTCACTGGGACTGGGCGAACCATACCCGGTTTCTAGTGTCCACGGGGTCGGGATGGGGGACCTGCTGGATGCGGTGATCCACCGCTTCCCGGACAATGTCGCCAATGATGAGGACGACAGCATTCACTTCTCCTTCATCGGACGGCCAAACGTCGGTAAGTCCTCCCTGGTCAACGCCATCCTTGGTCAGAACCGGGTGATTGTTTCCAACGTTGCGGGAACCACCCGGGACGCCATCAACACCAGCTTCACAACGAAGGATGGGCAGGAGTTCACAATGGTCGACACCGCCGGAATCCGTAAGAAGGGCAAGATCTACGAGAACACTGAGCGCTATGCCCTGATGCGGGCCATGCGGGCCATTGACGATAGTGACGTGGTCTGCGTCGTCCTCAATGCCGAGGAAGGGATTCGGGAGATCGACAAGCACATTGCTGGTTACGCCCACGAGGCCGGTTGTGGGGTGATCATCGTCGTTAACAAGTGGGACACCCTAAAGGAGAAGGACCACCGGACGATGACCGACTTTACCAACCTGACCCGCCACGAGTTCCAGTATCTGAGCTACGCACCGATCATCTTCGTCTCTGCTAAGACCAAACAGCGGCTCAACCAGTTGCCGGACCTGATTGAGGAGGTCAACGCCCACCACAAGCGCCGGGTCCAGTCATCGGTTCTCAATAACGTCTTGATGGACGCCATCGCCGCCAACCCAACGCCGACGACCAATGGCAAGCGGCTGCGGGTTTACTATGGAACCCAGGTGGCCACGGCCCCGCCGACCTTCGTGATCTTTGTCAACGATCCTGAGCTGATGCACTTCTCCTACCAGCGTTACCTGGAGAACCAGATCCGGTTGGCCTTCGATTTCAGTGGGACCCCGATCCACCTGATCAAACGTCAACGGCAGTAAAAATTTTCGGCTTTTGAATCCCTAAAAAAAGCCTTAAAAATTGGAGAAAAGCGCTTGCCAGTAGGGTTTCACTATGCTAACCTTAACATTGAAATGATGCGAACTCCTCGTAATTGTTTCGTTAATTTTGGACCACTCAAAATTAACATTCATTGACGTTATCTCAATAGCGTTGATTTGTGGGAGGTGAAATCAAATGGCAAACAAAGCAGAATTAGTAAGTAACGTTGCTGCCGCAACTGGCTTGACTAAGAAGGATGCTACGGCTGCTGTTGACGCTGTCTTCAGTTCCATCCAAGCATCTTTGGCTAAGGGTGAAAAGGTTCAACTGATCGGCTTCGGTAACTTCGAAGTACGTCAACGTGCTGCACGTAAGGGCCGTAACCCACAAACTGGAAAAGAAATCCAAATCCCTGCAAGCAAGGTACCAGCATTCAAGCCTGGTAAAGCTTTGAAGGATGCTGTTAAGTAATTAACAGTCTTATACTAAAAACGGGAAGGCTAGCCCAGCTGGTCTTCTCGTTTTATTTTTAGCCTAATCTCTGCTATTCTAAAAACAAGTTAACGAAGAGGAGCGACCATAATTGACATATTCAGAACAAATGCTTGACCAGTTGGAGAAGGGGGAGCTGACGGCGGCTAAGGGGACCTTCCGCCAGGCCCTGGCTAACGACAGTGATGACATGCTATTTAGCCTTGCCGAGGAGTTGTACGGGTTGGGCTTTCTCCGTCAGACCCGCCGTGTCTACCTGACCCTGCTCGACCGCTACCCGGATGAGGATGAGCTGCGGACCAACCTGGCGACGATCGCTATCGATGAGGGGCACAACGACGAGGCCCTCTCTTACCTGGCTCAGGTGCAACCCGACTCCCCGGCCTACCTGGAGTCCCTGCTGGTGGCGGCGGACCTCTACCAGACTGAGGAGGAGTTTGAAATCACCGAACAGAAGCTAAGGGAGGCCGAACAACTGGCCCCCGATGAGCCGGCTGTCCAGTTTGCCCTGGCCGAATTTTACTTCCTGGTCAGCCGCTTTGACGACGCGATCGACTACTATTTCCGCCTGATCAAGAACGGCTACACCGACTTTGCCAAGGTCGACATCGCCGGTCGGCTGGGGATGTGTTATGCCCAAAGCGGACAGTTCAAGCAGGCCCTGGGCTACCTTAAGCAGGTCAAGCCGGCCTACCGGACTAGCGATATCCGCTTCCAGACCGGGTTGACCCAGCTCCACCTCGGCCAATTGGATGACGCAATCAAGACGCTCACGGACTTGATTGGCGATGATGACCAGTACGCCTCCGCCTACCCGGCCCTGGCCCAGGCTTATAGTAGGCAACGCAACTACCCCCAGGCACTACGGGCGATCCAGGAGGGGCTGGCAGTCGATCAGTACAACGAGCAGCTCTATGCCCAGGCGGCCGAGATCGTCAGCCACCTCGGTAACCACCAGCTGATGGCGAAGTACCTCAACCGGGCCCACGAGCTGGATCCGGATAACCTGACCATTATCCTCCAGTACAGTAACTTCCTCCTCCACCAGCATGACGATGCTGCCAACATCAAGCTCCTTACGCCACTGATCAAGAACGACGAGGTTGATCCCCAGGTCTACTGGAACCTGGCCCGTTCCTACCAGCGGATTGAACAGTTGGACCTGGCCAGCAAGTACTTCCGGGCGGCGGCACCGAGCTACCAGGATGATCCAACCTTCCTGAAGGAGAAAATCGACTTCGATCGGGAGGTGGGTGATACCGGTGACCTCGTGAGTGAACTTCATCGTTACCTAACCCTGGTGCCAACTGACGCGGCGATGCAGGACCTCCTGGACGAGTACGAGGAATATTAAGACCAAATTAAAAGCATCGACAGTCAATGAATTGCCGATGCTTTTTTAGTTAAGCTTGAGGAGGAGGTGCTGGTAGTAGAGGAGGGAGGCCGGATCGAGCTTTAGGCGGTCCATTAGCTCCCCGTCACTCAGGTCACGGTGGGCAGCCAGTTGGGTGAGGATGTAACCCTGGTGGAGGTACTTGGGCGCGAGGTGAAAGCCCAGGTAGTCCTGGTCAGCGCGCAGGTACTTGTGGAGGCCGGCGTTGGTCAGCTGGGGTGCGTCCGGCTGGTAGCGCTGCTTGAGAAAGAGGTCGCCGGAATTCTGCAGGGCCTGACGGGGGGCGATGAAGTCCCGGTACCGCCGGAGAAATTCCCGCTCAATCGGGTCAGTGATCATGACCTGGTCGAACACCCGGTAGAAGCCGGGCTGGAGAAATTCGCCGACCGTGAAACCGTGCTTGACCAGCAGGAGGGTCAGCCGGGTGTAGTAGTGGACGTGGTCGTCCTGAAGGATCGCATCTAGTTTTGCCAGCCACTTGGTCGAAATCCGCTGGCCAGGGTCAACCGCCTGGCCGTGCAGGGTCAACGTCGGGTAGGTGGTGATCAACTGGTGGGTGAAGAGGTAGCGAAAGTAGCGGTTGAGCTGGGAGAGGATCTTGTTGTAGGTCCCCATGGTGATGCCCTGCTGGGTACGCAGGGTGTTGAAGTAGGCGCGGACGTCGCTCTCGGTGAGGTTGGCCAGCCGTGGATCACGGGCGAAGGCGGGGCGGTTGGCCAGCAGGTAGTTGAAGAAGTTGGTCAGGGTACTGTTGTAGGTGTGAACGGTCAGCGGGGCCAGTTTCTTCTGGTTACGGAGGAACTCCTGGAATTGTTTTTGGTAGGGATAGTTCATTTGTCAATGCACTCCTTCCTTGACAGTTGTAATTTACTTTAACTATACCACCAAAACCACATTTCACAACGAAAAACGATTTGTTATAATCAATAACAGACGAACAGAAGGACTTGATAAAATGAAAATTGACAAGCTGCCGGCAATCTTTGCGCCGGCCCGCCCCGTCCTGCAAAAGATTGAGCAGGCGGGCTTTGAAGCCTACTTTGTCGGGGGGTGCGTCCGCGACACCATCCTGGGCGACCCGATTCACGACATCGACATCGCGACCAGCGCCTATCCCAGTGAGATAAAGGCGATCTTCAAGCGGACCGTCGATACCGGGATTGAACACGGCACGGTAATGATCTTAGACCACGGTACCGGTTACGAGACGACGACCTTCCGGACCGAGTCGGGCTACCAGGATTACCGGCGTCCTGATTCGGTGACCTTTGTCCGCTCCCTGGCCGAGGACCTCAAGCGCCGTGACTTTACGATCAACGCCCTGGCCCTGCGTGAGAATGGGGAGGTGATCGACCTCTTCGATGGCCTGGCCGACCTGGCCCGCCACCTGATCCGGGCGGTCGGTGACCCCAACGAGCGCTTCCACGAGGATGCCCTACGGATGATGCGGGCGGTCCGCTTCGCCAGTAAGCTGGACTTCGTGATCGACCAGCCAACCCTGGCCGGGATCCGGGAGAATGCTCCCCTCCTGAGTAAGATCGCGGTGGAACGGATCCAGGTAGAATTTGAGAAGCTGTTGCTGGGCCAGCGGCCGGTCAGCGGGCTGAAGGACTTCATTGATACCGGCCTATACCGTTACTGCCCCGGTCTGGTCGACCAAGAGGCAGCCCTGAGCCAGCTTTTGGTTTTGAACAACTGGCAGCTGGAAAATACCCAGCAGGCATGGGCAATGCTCTGCTTCCAGCTGGGCTTATCGAATAAGCAGGTGGCTGGCTTTCTCAAGCGCTGGAAGACTTCCAATGACCTAATTCGGCAAGTCAAACGGATTATCCCACTGGTGGCCGGACTACGGGACAAATCCCTGGATGCCATGGCGATGTTTGCCGGTGGTTGGGACGCCCTCCACGATGCCAACCAGGTGGCTAAACTTTACGGCTGGGCCGAGGAGGATCCAGTGCTTGAGAAGCGCTACCAGACCCTACCGATTAAGAGCAGCAATGAATTGACCGTCGATGGGCGGAGCTTGATGGCCGACGGGGGGATTAAGCCCGGTCCCCAGCTGGGCCGGATCTTAAACGACCTGACGACGGCCGTGGTCGAAGGGCGACTGGCTAACAACCGTGACACCCTCCTGACGGCGGCCCGGACACTTGCAGAAGAAAAGGGGTAAAGAATGCAAACAATGCGCGCAGAGGGTCTGACCAGTACCTATGGCGAGAAGACCCTCTTTAAGGATATTGACTTTATCATCAACGAAAATGACCGGATCGGGCTGATCGGGGTCAACGGCAGTGGGAAGACCAGCCTGCTCAACGTCATCAGCGGGGCGGTTAGTCCGGAAACGGGGACGATCACCAAGCCCAACGACTACACGATCGGATACCTGAAGCAGCAGCCGGAACTAGATGCGGACAAGACGATCATGGAGGCCATCTTTGAGGGGCAGCAGCCGGTCTTCAAGACGATCCGGGCCTACGAGGGTGCCCTCCAGAAGTTCAGTGACCAGCCCACGGATCCCCAGGCCATCGACCGTTATACCAAGATGCAGGCCAAGATGGACCAGGAGGACGCCTGGGAGGCCGATAGTCAGGTCAAGACGATCCTGACCCAGCTGAAGATCACTGACACCAGCCAGCGGATTGGTGACCTGTCCGGGGGCCAGCAGAAGCGGGTTGGCCTGGCCCAGGTCCTGATTGAACAGCCGGACCTCCTCCTGTTGGACGAGCCGACCAACCACCTCGACTTAGACTCAGTCATCTGGCTTCAGGACTTCCTGCGCAGCTACAAGGGTGCCGTCCTGGTTGTCACCCACGACCGTTACTTCCTTGACCAAGTCACTAACCACATCTGGGAGCTCTCATTCGGCAACCTCTACCATTACGAGGGGAACTACCAGGACTTCGTGGCCAAGAAGGCAGAACGGGTCGAACTGGCCCAGGAGACCGAGAAGAAGAACCAGCAGCTCTACAAGAAGGAGCTGGCCTGGATGCGAACGGGAGCCAAGGCCCGCAGTACCAAGCAGAAGGGGCGGATCAACCGTTTCCACGAGTTAGCGGGCAAGGTTGGAAACCTCCAGACCGACCAGGACATCGCCATCAACCTGGGCTCCCAACGGCTGGGTAAGGATGTGATTAAGTTCAAGGATGCCAACTTGACGCTCGGGGACCACCGGATCTTAAACGACTTTAACTGGCTGGTCCAGGCCGGTGAACGGATCGGCATCACCGGTGAGAACGGGGCCGGCAAGACCAGCCTGCTCAACGTGATCGCCCAGCGGGTCCCCCTGGATAGCGGGGTGTTGAAGATTGGGGAGACCGTTAAGCTCGGCTACTACACCCAGCAGACCGAGGGGGTCGACGACAGCAAGCGGATGATTTCGTTTCTGAGTGAGATTGCCGAGAACGTCACCGATAAGGATGGCCACAAGCTCAGTGTCACCCAGCTCCTGGAGCGCTTCCTCTTCCCCCGTTTCATGCACGGGACCCTGATCCGGAAGCTCTCCGGGGGTGAGAAGCGCCGGCTCTACCTGCTGAAGATCCTGATGCAGCAGCCCAACGTCCTCCTCTTGGACGAACCGACCAACGACCTGGATATTGGGACACTGACGGTCTTAGAAGACTACCTGGATAGCTTTGCCGGGACGGTCATCACCGTCTCCCACGACCGCTACTTCCTGGACAAGGTGGCCGACGACCTGCTGATCTTCCAGGGTAACGGCCAGATTCAGCGCTACACCGGCCGCTTTACGGACTACCTCAAGGAGGAGCAAGCGGTCAAGGAGAGCCAGCAGGCAGCCAAGGCAACGACCAAGAAGAGCCAGCCACCGAAGAAGGTTGCATCGGCGCCCAAGAAGAAAACTAAACTCACCTACGCGGAGCAGCTGGAGTGGGACCACATCGACGACGACCTCGATGCCCTCGATCAGCAGCACCAGGACCTGGAGAAGCAGATGGCCGCGGCGGCCAGCGACTACACCAAGCTGGCCGACCTGCAGAAACAGTTGAACGCGGTCCAGAAGCAGATCGATGAAAAGACGGCCCGGTGGGAGTACCTAAGCAACTTTGTCGATGAATAAAATTAAAATGGGGTGCTAAAAATGGCCACCCCATTTTTGTGATATGTGATATATTATTAGCAACCATGACAAGGAGTGCGAGAACAAGATGACAGAAAACATCAACGAACAGCAGTACCTCGACCTGGCCCGTTACGTCCTGGAACACGGCCACGAGAAGTCGGATCGGACCGGGACGGGGACGCGGTCGGTCTTCGGCTACCAGATGCGCTTTGACCTCAGCCAGGGTTTCCCCATCCTAACCACCAAGAAGGTGCCCTTTGGCCTGATCAAGAGTGAATTGCTCTGGTTTTTGCGGGGGGACACCAATATCCGTTTCCTCCTCCAGCACCACAACCACATCTGGGACGAATGGGCCTTCAAAAAGTGGGTCACCAGCCCAGAATATCACGGCCCGGACATGACCGACTTCGGTCACCGCTGGCTGACGGACCCGGCATTCAAGAAGCAGTACCTGGCCGAGAAGCAGGCCTTCTGTCAGCGAATTCTTGATGACGATGACTTTGCCAAGAGGTACGGTGACCTGGGCCTGGTCTACGGAAGCCAGTGGCGGCACTGGAAGACGAGCCAGGGGAAGACGATTGACCAGCTGGCCAACGTGATCCACCAGATCAAGACCACCCCTGATTCCCGGCGGATGATTGTCTCCGCCTGGAACCCCGAGGACGTGCCGTCGATGGCTCTGCCACCATGTCACACCATGTTTCAGTTCTACGTCAACGACGGCAAGCTGAGCTGCCAGCTCTACCAGCGCAGTGCTGACATCTTCCTCGGGGTGCCATTTAACATCGCCAGCTATGCCCTGCTAACCTCGATGATTGCCCACCAGTGCGGATTGGAGCCCGGGGACTTTGTGCACACCCTCGGGGATGCGCACATCTACCTTAACCACCTTGCGCAGGTTAAGGAACAGCTCACCCGGACACCCCACGCAGCGCCCCAGCTGATTTTGCCGGACGCCCCGAAGCCGATTGACCAGTATCAGATGACTGACATTCAATTGGAAGGCTACACCCACGAGCCGGCAATCAAGGCGCCGGTGGCAGTCTGAGGTGACGGCGATGACAGCGATTAGTTTTGTGTGGGCTGAGGACCTGGATGGTTGGATTGGCAAGGACAACACCCTGCCTTGGCACGTGCCGGCCGATATGCGCCACTTCAAACAAGTCACGATGGGTCAACCAGTCATTATGGGGCGCCGGACCTATGAGTCGATCGGCCGGCCCCTGCCACACCGGGAAAACATCGTCCTGACCCACCGAGACCTTATGATTCCCGGGGTGACGGTGGTCCATGATAAGGCCGCACTCATGGGGCTGCTGGACCGGCTGCCGGACGGTGAAAATGCCTGCGTGATCGGCGGGGCCGGGGTGTTTGACGCCCTGCTGCCGTGGGCGACGACCCTTGAGAGGACGGTTATCAACGGCCACTACCATGGTGACACAAAAATGCCACCGGTCGATTATTCCCGGTGGCATTTACTTGATCGGCAGACCGTCGATGGTGACGGTGCCGCGCCAGTCTGCTGGTTTGAGCAGTGGCAATTAAACGAATAATAGGATGGAGAAGTACATGAAGGCCGTCCCAACCAGGACGAAGAAGTGCCAGATGAGGTGGGTGTAATGACTTGGCCGGCTATAGAGCAGGGCACCCAGGGTGAAGGTGATTCCCCCGGCCAGCAACAAGCCAAAGCCCACCGGCCCCAGAGCGCGCCAGAGAGGGATGAAGGCGAAGACGCATAGCCAGCCCATCAGGACGTAGATCAGGGTCGAGTAGTTACTCTTATGCTTGAGCCAGATGCTCTTGTATACGACCCCAAGGACCGCCAGTGCCCAGATGATTCCGAAGAAGGTCCATCCCGCCCAGCCGCGGATGGCGACCAGGCAGTAGGGGGTATAGGTGCCGGCGATCAACACGAAGATCATGGCGTGATCAAAGATCCGGAAGAGCCGGCGGGCCCGGGTGAAGTAGAGGGCGTGAAACAGGGTTGACGACAGGTAGAAGAGGACTAGGATGCTGCCGTAGACGGTGAAGGTGACAATCCGCATCGGGTCACCGGTGGAAGCAGCCCGGATGATTAAAAAGACCAGTCCGGCGATCGCCAGTCCGGCCCCGATCCCGTGGGTCACCGCGTTGGCAATTTCGATTAATAGTTCCTGACGATTCTGCACCCGGTTGGGATTGTTCGATGTTCTGATCATGATAATTACCCCTTTCTGGTTGATCAGCGATGAATTCTTGATTGAGATTTGCTATACTAAAGGCTGAATGTTAACGAATTTAATCATTCAACATTCAATAAAATGTGTATAATAGTTTTGTAAATTCTATAGCTGGTTTTGACAACTAGGTTAATTATAACACAGATATACACACAGGGAGAGTAGATTTTCCATGGCAAAGGTTAAAATAGTTTGTGATTCTTCCGCCGGCCTGACCGAGGAAGAGATTAAAAAATACGATATTACAATTGTTCCATTGACCGTGATGATCGACGGGACGGTCTACACCGAACGGGAGACGATCACCAACGAGCAGTTTCCCGAGATGATGAAGAATGCCAAGTCCCTGCCCAAGACGTCCCAGCCGCCAATTGGCAAGTTTGTCGACGTCTTCGACAAGCTTGGCGAGGACGGCAGTGAGGTCCTCTGCGTAACGATGATGGCCTCCATCTCCGGGACCGTTCACGCGGCCCAGCAGGCGGCTGAGCTCACCAAGGCCAAGGTGACGGTTTACGACTCGCAGACAACTGACCAGGAGATGGCCTTCCAGATCGTGGAGGCCGCCCAGGTCCTGGAAAACGGTGGTAGTGTTGATGACGCCATCGCCAAGATGAAGGAGGTCCTGGATAAGAGCAAGCTCTACCTGGCAATTGATAACCTCCACAACCTGGTGGCGGGTGGCCGGATCAGCAAGTTTGCCGGCGCCCTGTCCAGCCTCTTGAACATCAAGGTGATGCTCCAGGTTTCCGGTGGGCAGATCCACATCCTGATGAAGGGACGGGGAACCAAGGCCATTCACAAGGAATGGGACAAGCTCCTGGGTGAGATGGCAGCCGGCCCCAAGGTTAAGGCGATTGGGATCTCTCACGTCCAGGCCGATAAGGAGGTTGCCCGGCTCAAGGAGGCCCTGGGTAAGCTCTATCCAAACATCAAGGTAGTCGTTCGTGAGACGGTGCCAATTATCGCAACGCACACCGGGATGGGTGCCTGCTGTCTCCTGTACTACACTGAATAAGAAACACGGCGGTCAGATAGCGGCCGCTTTTATTTATCCAAAAAGGGGTGTTGTCTGTGAAAAAGAGAGGATGGCTGGCGGCCGGGCTGGTTCTGGTGGTTGCACTGGTGGCCGTCTGGGCCTGGCATGTCCACGTTTCAGCCGCCGGGAACCAGGGTCGTGAGCGGGTGCGGGTCACCAAACCGCGGTACGTGGAGCGCAAGCACGTCAAACTGGTGGCGCTTGGTGATTCCCTCACCCACGGCCAAGGTGATGAGACCAATAATGGTGGCTACGTCGGCATCATCAAGAAGAAGGTTGAACACCGTTACCGCAAGACAAGTGTGACAACGGTTAACTACGGGGTCAGTGGCGATCGGTCCGATCAAATTCTGGCCCGGTTAAACAGCCAACAACAGCTGCGCCGGGACCTCCGTCAAGCCAACGTGATCACGATGACCGTTGGGGGCAACGACCTGATGCAGAAGTTAGAACAGGATGCCACCAACTCACCTGACCGGATCAACCGCGATGTCGAACTTGCCAGCAAGACCTACCGGGCCAAGCTGAACAAGCTTTTCACGGCAGTTCGCAAGCAGAATCCCCACGCG
The DNA here is from genome assembly GCF_001435345.1 of Limosilactobacillus pontis DSM 8475. GTDB lineage: Bacteria > Bacillota > Bacilli > Lactobacillales > Lactobacillaceae > Limosilactobacillus > Limosilactobacillus pontis. The sequence goes on from NZ_AZGO01000065.1 coordinate 184,818, forward strand.
CCGATCTTTGTGATGAGCATCTACAACCCCTTTTATACCTACTTTCCGGACGTAACCACCATCAGTGATGCCGTTGTCTACTGGAACCAGACGACCAGGCAGGTGATGAGCGGGTACTCGCGGATGTATTTCGTGGATATCAACCACCTGATGTCATACGGTCAGTACAAGACCAAGGCCGCCCGACAGCAGCTGGCGGCCAAGGAGAACCGGGTTAACCACGGTAAGGTCAGTCAGGCCCGGTCCATTAAGGTCATGAACAACGAGGACAAGAATCTGAACGACTACATTTCCACCGATGATAACTTCCACCCGAACCATACCGGTTACGAGCACATCGCCCAGGAGCTCTTTAAGGCGATGGTGGACCATGACGGTTGGGAATACGTAAAGAGGTAAGCCAATGAGTAAGTTAGCAACAAAACATTTCAATATCTGGAAGTGGGCCTTCTTTGTCCTGCTGGCGGCGATCGTCGTCTCCGGGGCGGTGGTGGTCCATAAGGCGGCCACCCCCGCGCCAGCTCCCGAAGTTAGCCGGCCGGCGACGGTCAGCAACACCTCGCTGACGGTGGTTCTGAACCGCAAGCAGGTCAATGCCCTGTCGGCCAACTACCTGAACAAGTTCCTGAAGGGCCAGCAGGTCAAGTACCACTTCATGGTGGGGGAAAAGTACGCCACCCTGGTTGGTGATACCAAGTTCATGGGGGTCAAGGTCTGCTTTGCCATTAACTTCATTCCCCAGATGACCAAGCAGGGCAACATCCTGCTCAAGGCCAAGGGGCTCTCGGTCGGGCAGTTGAACATCCCACTGCGCTTTGTGATGGGCTACATCGCCAAGAACTACAACATCCCGAAGTGGGTCTCGATCAACGCCAAGAAGAAGACGGTCCTGCTCGACCTCAACCGTTACAGCAAGCACCGTTCACTGAAGTACTCGGCCAAAGAGATCAACATGGCAGACGGCCGTTTCCGCTTCCTGATCACCGTGCCAACCGACAACTAGGAGGAATGAATAATGCGTGATAGCTTCTACCGCTTTTTGATGACCCAGCGCAAGCCGACCGACGCCGATGAGGTGGAACAGTTTGCCAACAACGCCTTTTTAGACAGCAGCTTTCCCAAACAGTCGACCGACTTTGATGAGATTTCTAAGTACCTGGAAGAAAATGCCGAGTACCTGCCGTCAATGACCATCTTTGATACGGCCTGGCAGCGGTACCTGGATGCAATGAATTAAGGAGGAATTAACATGGCAGTGATTCAATGGTTCCCCGGCCACATGGCCAAGGCCCTGCGCCAGATTCGCGAGCAGATGCCGTTGGTTGACATCGTGTTTGAACTGGTTGATGCCCGGGTTCCTTACTCCTCGCAGAATCCGGAGGTTGCCCTAGCCGCCGGCGATAAGCCCCGGCTCCTGATCATGACCAAGACCGACCTGGCCGACCACGACCGGTTGGCGGAATGGTTAGCGTTCTTCAAGAAACAGGGGCAGCCGGTCCTCGCCCTCGACTCTCGCCAGCAGAACGTCGCCAAGCTGGTAACCGCTAAGAGCAAGGAGATCCTCCACGACAAGATGGTGGAGGAGAGTGCCAAGGGGCTCAAGAAGCGGCCGATCCGGGCAATGTGTGTTGGGGTACCGAACGTCGGCAAGTCGACCCTCTTGAACCACCTGGTCAAGAAGAACGTTGCCGTCACCGGAAACCGACCAGGGGTGACGACCGGTCAGCAGTGGCTGCGGTCGTCCGCCGACCTGGAGCTCCTGGACACCCCCGGGGTTCTCTGGCACAAGTTTGCCAGTGCCAAGCAGGGGCAGATGCTGGCCCTGAGCGGGGCGATCAAGGACAGCCTTTATCCCAAGGATGACGTGGCCCTGTTTGCTCTCCACTACCTACGGGAACACCAGCCGACGAAGCTGGCCCAGCGTTACCGACTTACTGAAGCCGACCTGGCAGATTCGGTGACCGATCCTGACCTGCTCTTGACAATTACCCAGAAGATGGGCTTTCGTGACGACTACGACCGGGCTAGTGAGCGGCTAATCTTTGACCTGCGTAAGGGGAAGCTGGGGCCGATCACGATGGAAGTACCGGGCGACCTGAATGCGGAGGGCATCAATGAGTGAGACCATTAAACAGGTTAGGGCCCACCTCGCCCAGCTGACCGACCGGGATGATCCTTACGTTGAAAGCCTGCGGGCGGACCCACGTAAGGGTGTCCAGCCGGCCCTGACCCAGTTTTTCCGGCGGCTGGACCGAATGGCAGCGGCCCAGGCGGCTTTTCGGCGGCGCTTTCACTATGAACGGGCCCTCTGGCAGAGCGGCTGTCAATATGTTGCGGGGATGGATGAGGTCGGTCGGGGTCCCCTGGCCGGGCCGGTGGTGACCTGCGCCGTGATCCTGCGGCCAGACTTCGACCTAGTCGGGGTGACGGACTCCAAGCAGCTGACCCGTCATGAGCGGGAGCAGCTCTACCTCCAGATTGTCAATGAGGCGGTCGAGGTCAGCATCGCCGTCAACGATCGGGAGGTAATTGACCGGCTGAACATCTACGCGGCTACCCAGGACGCCATGATCCGGGCGGTGCAAAACCTTCACCACCGGCCGGCTCACCTGATCGTCGATGCGGTGCCATTGAAGGTTGACATCCCACAGACGACCCTGATCAAGGGAGATCAGAAGAGCATCAGCGTGGCCGCCGCCAGCATCGTGGCCAAGGAATACCGGGACCACCTGATGCGCGACTATGACCGGGTCTATCCGGGTTACGGTTTTGCGGAGAACATGGGCTACGGGACCCGGGAGCACCTGGCCGGCTTGGCTGCCCAGGGGGTAACCCCAATTCATCGCCGGTCGTTTCGGCCGGTACCGGATTATTTAAATTAGCGTTTTTCGACCAGAATCTCGTACTTATCTAGTAGGAGGTTCTTCTTATGTTACAAGCACGTGAATTCTTATTACGATTAAGTCTGTGCCGGGGCCTGGGCCGCATTTCGAAGGTGCGGGTGTGGAAGCGGGCACAGCAGCTGCGGTGTTTTGATGACCTGCCCCGCCTGGTAGATGGCTGCCAGCTCAGCCTGCGTTCCCAGACCGCCCTATTGAACAACTGGACCAGTCCGGAATTGGACCGGGCCGTCCGGGTCAACCAGGCCCAGCCCCACCTCACGATTGATGACCTGGCCTATCCGGCATCCCTCAGGGAAATCTTCTGTCCACCCCTGGTTCTCTTCTATGCTGGGGATCTCTCCCTCTTAAAGCGGCCGCGGCTGGGGATTGTGGGCGCCCGGGACGCGTCGGCCTATGGGGTGGGGGTCCTGCGTGGCTTTCTCCCCGAGATTGTCAAGCACCGCCTGGTGGTGGTCAGCGGCCTGGCCCGGGGAATTGATGGGCTGAGCCACCGGGTTACCCTGGAGTGCGGCGGGATGACGATTGGTGTCATTGGATGCGGTCTGGACCGCTGCTACCCGGCAGAGAATCGCCAGTTGCAAGCGGCAGTGGCTAGTCGGGGCCTGGTCCTGTCCGAGTATGGCCGGGGTGAGCCCCCGTTGGCTTTTCATTTTCCCGAAAGGAACAGGATTATTGCTGGCCTGGTCCAGACCCTCCTGGTGGTGGAGGCCAAGCGGCGCAGCGGCAGCCTGATAACCGCAAATTTGGCCCTCGACGAGAACCGCAACGTCTGCGCCGTTCCGGGCCGGATCGACACCATCCGGTCACTGGGCTGTAACGAGTTAATCGCGGCGGGTGCCAAGCCGATCCTGCGGGCCCAGGACCTGATTGACGAATTTTCCTGAGGGGCTTTTTAGGTTAATTTCTCGAAAAAAGGCTTTTCTGATTTGACAGATGATGGTTAAATGGATTAATAATAGAAGAGAAATTAATCTAGAACGTGAGGAGCCTACTTTATGGCAACCAAAACAACGACAAGTAAGACAAAGAAGACGACACGCCGTAAGACGACCCGGCGCGCTAAGCCAAAGAAAAATTTGGTGATCGTGGAGTCACCTTCGAAGGCCAAGACCATTGGTAAGTTTCTGGGGCGGTCATACAAGGTCGTCGCTAGTCTTGGCCACGTCCGCGACCTGCCCAAGAGCCGGATGGGGGTTGACGTTGAGAACAACTACCAGCCCGACTACATCTCAATCCGGGGTAAGGGGGACGTCATCAAGGAACTGCGTAAGGATGCCAAGAACGCTAAGGCCATCTACCTAGCATCAGACCCCGACCGTGAAGGGGAGGCGATTGCCTGGCATGTTTCCAACATCCTCAAGCTCGACGACCAACAGAAAAACCGGGTGACCTTCAACGAGATTACTAAGGATGCGGTCAAGGAGGCCTTCAAGGAACCCCGGACCATCAACATGGACCTGGTCGATGCCCAACAGGCGCGGCGGGTTCTGGACCGTCTAGTGGGGTATTCGATCAGTCCGATCCTCTGGAAAAAGGTCAAGAAGGGGCTCAGTGCCGGCCGGGTTCAGTCGGTGGCCCTCAACCTGATTATCCAGCGGGAAAACGAGATCAAGCAGTTCAAACCCGAGGAATATTGGACGATCGACGCCGAATTTATTCACGGCCGTGACCGTTTCCAGGCCAGCTTCTATGGTACGGACGGTAAGAAGGTCCGCCTCCATAACAACACGGATGTTCAGGCCGTCCTGGGGAAGCTGGATAAGCGCAAGCACTTTGCGATCACTAAGGTAGTGCGCAAGGAACGCAAGCGCCAACCACAGCCGCCGTACACCACCTCGACTATGCAGCAGGATGCTAACCGCCGCCTCAATTTCCGGACCCGGAAGACCATGATGGCGGCCCAGATGCTCTACGAGGGAATTGACATCAAGCAGGGGGCCCCGGTTGGGTTGATTACCTACATGCGGACGGACTCCACCCGGATTGCCTCGATCGCCAAGCACGAGGCCTCCAAGTTCATCCACGAGGAGTACGGTGGTGAATACGCGGCCGTCAAGCCGGTTAAGGGCAAACTGCCTGAGGGGGCCCAAGACGCCCACGAAGCGATCCGGCCAACCTCGGTCTACCGGACTCCGGCGGCGATGAAGCAGTACCTGACCGGGGATCAGTACAAGCTCTACAGCCTGATCTGGTCGCGGTTCGTGGCCAGTCAGATGACCCCTCAGGTCGTGGACACGATGACTGTCGACCTGGAGCAAAACGGGGTCGACTTCCGAGCCAATGGTTCCAAGGTCAAGTTCCCCGGCTTCACTAAGGTCTACAAGGGCGGCAAGGAGAAGGACAACCTTCTGCCCGACCTGAACGAGGGTGACACCGCCAAGATGGCCAGTGATAATCTTGAGCAGCACTTCACCCAGCCACCGGCCCGCTACACCGAAGCGGCCCTGATCAAGACCCTGGAGCAAAATGGGGTCGGCCGTCCATCCACCTATGCACCAACCCTCGATACGATCCAGCGGCGCTACTATGTCCGCCTGGTCTCCCGTCACTTCGAGCCAACCGAACTGGGCGAAATCGTCAACCGGATCATCGAGCGCCAGTTCCCCGAGATCGTCAACGCTAAGTTTACTGCTGACGTCGAGGGCGAGCTGGACCGGGTCGAGGAGGGGAAGCAGAACTGGATCAAGGTGGTTGACAGCTTCTACCAGCCCTTCTCCAAGGAGGTCAAGGATGCCGAGGAGCAGGTTGACAAGATCCAGATGCGTGACGAGCTGGCTGGAATGGACTGTGACATCTGTGGGGCCCCGATGGTCGTCAAGATGGGGCGCTATGGCAAGTTCTACGCCTGCTCCCGCTTCCCCAAGTGTCGAAATACGAAGGCGATCGTCAAGGATACCGGGGTCACCTGCCCGAAGTGCCACCAGGGAACGGTGGTTGAGCGTAAGTCAAAGAAGAACCGGGTCTTCTACGGTTGCTCCCGCTACCCAGACTGCGACTTTGTCTCCTGGGACAAGCCGATCGGTCGTCAGTGCCCCAAGGATGGTCACTATCTGGTAGAAAAGAAGGTCAAGGGGGGCAAACAGGTTGTTTGTCCAAACGGTGACTACCAGGAGGCTGTGCAAAAGTAAAAGCAAGTAAAAATCACGGGTTAATTTTACTAAATTTACCTAGTTAAAATTGTTGAAAGGGGTTTCCTAACCTGTTACAGTAAGGTTAGGAACTTTTTTATCGGCTAAATGATAATCGTTTAACAATTGGAGGAACGGACAATGATTACACTTACGAACGATCAGTTGACGGTGCAGGTTGATGAGTTGGGCGCCCAGCTTCACAGCATCAAGCGACATGGCGATTCTCGTGAATACCTCTGGCAGGGGGACCCGGCCAGCTGGGGGCGGCAGGCGCCGATCCTCTTTCCCTTCGTGGGTCGGCTGAAGGATGACCAGTACGTCTTTGCTGGACGGCGCTACCACCAGACCCAGCACGGCTTTGCCCGCGACCGGCGCTTTAGCGTGATCAGCCAACAAGCAGACCGGGTCACCTTTGAGCAGCACGATGATGCCCAGACCCGGCAGGCCTTCCCGTTTGCCTTCCGACTAGAAGTGACGATTGCCCTGGTTGACGACCAGGTGGCGGTCACCTATATGGTCGTCAACACGTCGACCGATCGTTCTCTGATCTATGCGATCGGTGCTCACCCCGGCTTCAACATGCCACTGACGGCGGGGGCCGCCTTCGATCAGGTCCAGCTGAGTGTAAAACCTGCCGAAGAGTATTCCCGAATCGTCCTCCGTGGCCCGTACAACGATTCCAACCACCCACAGCTGATTGACATGCACCAGCCGCTGACGATTAACCACGCGACCTTTAAAAACGATGCTGTAATCTTCAAGACGGCGGGGAGTGACTTTGCGGCCACCCTGACCGATCCCGCCGGCCAACACGGGGTAACAGTATCAACCGTGGGTACCCAGTACGTGGGTGTCTGGTCGGCATACCCGGCGACGGCCAACTTCGTCTGTGTTGAACCCTGGTGGGGGATTGCCGATAACCTAAATGCGGACGGCCAGCTCCTCCACAAGCAGGACATGCACCGGCTGGCGCCACAACAATCGGCACAATACCGGTTTAGCATTCGGCCGTTCTAAGATAAAAAAACAAGCCGTGAGTTGAGATTTTCAGCTCACGGCTTGTTTTTACTTTTGGTGGTGCTGGCGGAGGTAGTGGCCGAGGCCAAAGCTGACCATCGATTCCTTGCCGGCAAAGATCCGCTTGATGTTGCTCCGGTGACGGTTGAGGACCACAGCGGCCAGGATTCCGGCCACCAGGGTGAGAACCCAATCATGTTCACACAGGGCGATGATGAAGATCGACGTAATCCCGATGATACTGGCTGCACTGGCCATGCTGGTCAACAGCAGGGTGGTGATGAAGATCAGGCAGGCGATGCCGAACAGGGGCGGATTGTAGGCCAACAGGATCCCGGCACTAGTGGCGACTGCCTTGCCGCCATGGAAGTGGTCGAAGATCGAAACGGTATGACCCAGGGAGGCGAAGAGCCCGATCAAAAGGGGGTTAACGCTGGCACTAACTCCCCAGAAGTAGGGCTGACAAGCGGCCAGGGTCCCTTTAAGGATGTCCATGAAGAGGACCACGACCCCGGCCTTGGGTCCCAGGGTGCGAAAGGTATTGGTGGTGCCGATGTTCCCACTGCCCAGCTGGCGGATGTCCTTGTGGTAGAAGAACTTACCGATCCAGAGACCCGAGGGGATGGACCCCAACAGGTAGGCGACGACGATCATGACGATAATTTTTAGTGTCATTTGATTTACTCCTCAGTATCAATGCATTATTGCTCATCAAGAATAGCATGAAACCGCGCTGTTCGCCACTTGGAATTGGCAATGCTGGTAAATTAAGGTTTGCGAAACGGCCCAGTTTTGAGTATTATTCATATTGTGTCTACTTTGTTGATTTGTCGGAGAGCGAAAAGAATTTGCGTTCGGCATTTGGCAATGATAAAATGTTTTTATCGAACATACGTTTAGTACGTTACTAATTGTGTTATGGGAGGTCATTTTGTGACCACAAGAAAAGTAAAATATGATGATTCTTCAATTCAGGTTTTGAAGGGCCTCGAAGCAGTGCGTAAGCGGCCTGGGATGTATATCGGATCGACCGACGCCCGCGGCTTGCACCACCTGGTATATGAGATTGTCGACAATGCGGTCGATGAGGCCCTGTCCGGCTACGGGGATGAGATCAGTGTTACCATCGAACCCGACAACGCCATCACGGTCCAGGACCACGGGCGGGGGATGCCGGTCGGGATGCACGCGTCTGGTAAGCCGACTCCCGAGGTGATTATGACCGTTCTGCACGCCGGTGGGAAGTTTGGCCAGTCCGATGGTTACAAGACCTCTGGGGGCCTGCACGGGGTGGGGGCCTCGGTTGTCAACGCCCTGTCGACCCACCTGACTTTGACAATCGTCCGTGACCACCAGCGTTACCGGGAGATCTTCAAGGACGGTGGTCAGCCGGTTGGGACCCTGAAGAAGCTCGGCAAGACCCGGGATGGCAACGGAACCACGGTTTCCTTCAAGCCTGACCCGGCGATCTTCACCACGACTGTCTACGACTACAATACCCTGGCCAACCGGCTGCGCGAGTCGGCCTTCCTCCTGAAGGGGATCAAGATCATCCTTACCGATAAGCGGTCCGGCCACGAGAAGCAGGACGTCTTCCAGTACAAGGATGGGATCCAGGAGTTTGTCTCCTACCTCAACGAGGGCAAGGACACCCTGGGGAAGATCCTCTACTTTGACGGCAAGCAGGACGGGGTCGAGGTCGAAGTGGCCGCCCAATACAACGACGGCTACTCGGAGAACCTCCTCTCCTTTGTCAACAACGTCCGGACGCCAGATGGTGGGACCCATGAGGCCGGTTTCCGCAGTGCCTGGACCAAGACCTTCAATGAGTATGCCAAGAAGGTCGGCCTCCTCAAGGCGAACGACAAGAACTTAGAGGGGAGCGACGTCCGAGAGGGCCTGACCGCGGTCGTCTCTGTCCGGATTTCTGAACGCCTCCTTCAATTTGAGGGTCAGACCAAGGACAAGCTCGGTACCCCTGAGGCCCGTAAGATCGTCGACAGCATTGTTTCTGAGCAGCTAAACTACGCCCTGATGGAGAATGGTGACTTCGCCCAGATGCTGATCCGTAAGTCGCTCAAGGCTCGGGAAGCCCGGGAGGCCGCCCGTAAGGCCCGCAACCAGGCCCGGGGCGGTAAGCGCAAGAGCAGAAAGGAACGCAACCTTTCCGGCAAATTGACCCCGGCTCAGTCCAAGAACGCCAACAAGAACGAGCTCTTCTTAGTTGAGGGGGACTCGGCCGGTGGGTCCGCCAAGCAGGGCCGGGACCGTAAATACCAGGCCATCCTCCCATTACGGGGGAAGGTCCTCAACACCGAGAAGGCTAAGCTGGATGATGTTTTAAAAAATGAGGAATTAAACACGATCATCTACACGGTTGGCGCCGGGGCCGGGTCGGAATTCAACGTCGAAGATTCCAACTACGACAAGATCATCATCATGACCGATGCCGATGACGATGGGGCCCACATTCAGATCCTGCTGTTGACCTTCTTCTACAAGTACATGCGGCCGATGATCGAGGCCGGCAAGATTTACATTGCCCTGCCGCCCCTCTACCGGCTCCAGCAGGGGCGGGGAGCCAAGACGAAGATCACTTACGCCTGGACCAACGATGAGCTGACCAAGCTGACTAAGAAGATGGGCAAGACCGCCCAGCTCCAGCGGTTCAAGGGGCTCGGTGAGATGAACGCCGACCAGCTCTGGGAGACGACCATGAATCCGGCTACCCGGACCCTGATTCGGGTGCAAATTGAGGACGCTGAGCTGGCAGAGCGGCGGGTCACCACCCTGATGGGAAACAAGGTTGAGCCGCGGCGGGACTGGATTGAGCAGAATGTTCAGTTCACCCTAAGTGACGACCAGGAATCCGATAAACTGGTTGAGAGCAAGGGACATCTAGCTAGCAAGTGAGCCAAGTAATGAGACTGAGTCATTGCCCGGTCTCTTTCTTTTTCATGATGTGAATAGAAAGGATGCGTTTTTGTGAAGAGCGCTAAAATTGAGACCATGTCACTCGAGCAGATCATGGGTGACCGTTTTGGTCGGTATTCAAAGTCAATCATTCAGGAGCGGGCCCTGCCCGATATCCGGGACGGCTTAAAACCCGTCCAGCGGCGGATCCTGTTTGCCATGAATAAGGATGGCAACACCTATGATAAGGGCTTCCGCAAGTCGGCCAAGTCTGTTGGGAACGTCATGGGTAACTTCCACCCCCACGGGGATAGCTCGATCTACGAGGCCCTGGTCCGGCTGAGCCAGGATTGGAAGCTTCGCGAGCCCCTGGTTGAGATGCACGGGAACAACGGGTCGATGGATGGGGATCCGGCCGCCGCGATGCGGTATACCGAGGCCCGGCTGAGTAAGATCGCCGGCCTGATGCTTCAAGACATCGACAAGGACACGGTTGAGATGACTCTGAACTTCGATGACACGGAGAAGGAACCGACCGTCCTCCCAGCCCGGATCCCCAACCTGCTGGTCAACGGGGCTACGGGGATCTCCGCCGGGTACGCCACCGAGATTCCGACCCACAACCTGGCTGAGGTTTTGGATGCCTTGATCTACCTGCTGGGCCACCCCGATGCCAGCCTGGATAAGCTGATGGAATTTATCCCTGGCCCGGACTTTCCAACCGGTGGGATCGTCCAGGGGGTCGACGGGATTAAGAAGGCCTACCAGACGGGGCGGGGACGGATTGTCGTGCGCGCCAAGACAGCGATTGAGATCCTGCGCGGTGGACGCCAGCAGATCAACGTTACCGAGATTCCCTACGAGGTCAACAAGGCCCAGCTGGTCAAGCGGATCAACGACCTTCGCCTCGCCAAGAAGGTTGAGGGGATTGTCGAGGCCCGGGACGAGACCGACCGCAGTGGCTTACGAATCGCCATCGAGCTCAAGCGGGGCGTCAACGCCCAGGGGATCCTCAACTACCTGCTGAAGAACACCGACCTGCAGATCAACTATAACTTCAACATGGTGGCCATCGACGACCAGCGGCCGATGCGGGTCGGGTTGAAATACATCCTGGCCTCTTACCTGGCCTTCCAGAAGCAGGTGGTCCGGCGGCGGACCCAGTTCAACCTGACCAAGGCCCAGCACCGGCTCCACATTGTCACGGGGCTGATCAAGGCCCTGTCGATCCTCGATGAGGTCATCAAGACGATCCGGGCCAGCAAGAACCGCAAGGACGCCAAGCAGAACCTGGTTGACCAGTACCAGTTCACCGCCGAGCAGGCCGAGGCGATCGTCACCCTCCAGCTCTACCGGTTGACCAACACGGACGTTACCGAGCTGGAGGATGAACAGGCTAAGCTAAGCAAGCGGATCGACGAATTCAAACTGATCTTAAACGATGATCATGAGCTGGCGGCGGTTCTGCGCCGTGAGATGCGCTCGGTCAAGAAGGAGTTTGGTAACCCGCGACGGACTAAGATCGAGGACCAGGTTGAGAAGCTTGAGGTCGATACTAAGGTCACGGTGGCCAAGGAGGACGTCATGGTCCTGGTTTCCCACGCCGGCTACATCAAGCGTAGCAGCCTGCGGTCATTCAAGGCCTCGGCCCTGGATGAAAACGGCCTGCGCGAGGATGATTACCCGCTTCTAATCCAGCAGACCACCACCCTGGCCCACCTCTTCATGTTCACCAACCTCGGCCACGTCATCTACCGGCCCGTTCACGAGATTGCCGATGCTCGCTGGAAGGACACCGGGGAACACATCTCCCAGACAATTGGCCTGGCGGATGATGAGGAGATCATCACGGCAAAGATATTCGACCGTTTGGACCTGCCGGGGACCCTTTTGATGGGAACCAGCGATGGTCAGGTCAAACAGTCGGCCTTCACCGACTACCAGCCGGGTTCGCGCTACCGGAGTCATGCCAGCGTCGCTATCAAGCTGAAGAGCCCTAATGCGCGCCTCGTCAGTGTTGACTACTATGAACCAGCCGACAAGAACCAGTCGTTGCTGGCGATCAGTCGGGATGGGTACGCTGTTCGCTTCGACGTTGCCGACGTGCCAGTTACCGGGATTCGGACGGCCGGGGTTCGGGCAATCAACCTGAAGGACGATGATGTCATGGCCGACCTGGCCCTGGTCACTGACGGTCAACGGATCGCCACGATCACCCAGCGGGGAGCCTTCAAGGAGATGCCACTCGAAGAAATTGCGGTTGGTGCCCGGTCGCGGCGGGGTGAGCTAGTTCTCCACCGCCTGAAGCGCAACCCCCACCAGATTGCCGACTTCCTGGCCTACGATGCCGACTTCACCGGTAACCTCGAGGTGATCACCGACCGGCCGATGTTCCAAGACATTGCGATCAGTGACCACCACCTCGGCTCGGTTAAGTCGAATGGAACCTTCGTCATCGACACCGACACCCAGGGGACACCGGTCAAGATTCGCCGTAAGCAGGCGAACATCCTACAGGAAGTAGGCAGCGCGGTCGAGGATTCGGCCAGTAAATAACCACGCTAGTTGCGCAAGAGAAACGAGGGATGAGGATGAAACAAGCGTGTGAGGGCCCATTCCGTCTGCCCCGGTACGCGGAGTTGCCGACGATGGGCCTCTACTTAGAGCAGGTGACGGCCTACCTGAACACCCAGTTGGCACCCCTGGAGGATGTTCGATTGACCAGCGCAATGGTCAGCAACTACGTCAAGCACCACCTGATCACCGGACCGGTCAAGAAGCTGTACGGGCGTGACCAACTGGCTGACCTGATCTTCATTGCGGTGGCTAAGAACATCCTGCCGCTGGGCGATATTCGCGTGGCCGTTCGGGTCCAGCAGAACAGCCGCGGCGACCGGGCCAGCGCCCATGATGGTTTCTGTGAGGAGTTGGAGGCGGCGGTAGAAGTCGCTGGTAACGATCAACCGCTCTTTGTCCCGGTTACCCGGACTCCGGCCCAGCAGATGCTGCACGACCTGGCCCTGGAGGCGGCGTATAAGGCCAATGTTGACCGCTTCTTCGCCGTTACCCGGGAAGCGGGAGATTAAGGAGGAATTGTAATGGCATATATCAAGGAAATTCGTGATCTGGTGGGCCACCGACCGTTGATCTTGACCAGCGCGTCCGGGGCCCTGGTGACCAAGCAGGGGGCGGTCCTGCTCCAGGAGCGGGCCGATACCGGTGACTGGGGTTTCCCGGGCGGCTACATGGAGTTTGGTGAGACCTTTGCCCAGACTGCGGTCCGCGAATTCAAGGAAGACGCGGGGATCGTGGTCCAGCCGGTGAAGCTGCTGGGGATGTTTGATAGCGACACCTACACCTACCCAAACGGTGATCTGGTCCAGCCGGTCAATGCCTTTTACCTGGTCAACCGGGTCGATGACCACCAGTATGCGACTAAGCTCAGCGAGACGGTGACGACCCGCTACTTCAGCCTGCATGCGCCGGCACCGCGTTTCTTCAACCGGCAGCACGCCGAGATGTGGGCGGCCCTCAAAGAATATCTGGCCAAGCATTAGAAAGCTATGCACGTTTACTGTTATTCATGATAGAATGACTATTAGAGACTGGTTCACGCACGGAATGGATCGGTGCAAAATGTGAACAAACAGGAGGAATCTTTTATGGAAAAAGAGTTAGTTTTTGGACACCAGAAGCCGGATACCGATGCGATCACGGCGGCGATGGCGTTCTCATACTTCCAAAACCAATTGGGTTACGAGACTGAGGCCGTGGCCCTGGGCGAACCAAACGATGAAACCAAGTTTGCCTTAAACAAGTTTGGTATGCAGGCACCACGGGTAGTTAAGACCGTTGCTAACGAGGTCGACAAGGTAATGCTGGTTGACCACAACGAACCCCAGCAGAGTGTCAGTGATATCGACAAGGTTACGGTGACCCACCTGGTTGACCACCACCGCCTGGCCAACTTCAACACGGCCCAACCACTGTGGGCAACCCTGCGCCCATACGGCTGTGTCAGCACGATCCTGACGGAAATGTTCCAGGAAAAGCACATCAACATTCCGGCCAATCTGGCGGGGATGATGCTCTCTGCCATCATTTCCGATACCCTGTTACTAAACTCCCCAACGACCACGGACCACGACCGGGAAGCCGTTAAGTACCTGGCTAAGGTTGCCGGTGTTGCGGACTACAAGGAGTACGGGGTTGCAATGCTGAAGGCCGGTGCCAACGTGGATGCCAAGGATGATGCTACCATCGTTGACGGCGACGCCAAGACCTTCGAACTCGGCGGCACTAAGATGCGGATCGGCCAGGTCAACGCCGTGGAACTCGATGACGTCTTCAAGCGCCAGGACGACCTGGAGAAGAAGATGCACGAACTGATGGACGAAAACGGCTACCAGCTCTTCATCCTAATCGCTACCAACATCTTGAACAGCGACTCCGAGCTGCTGGTTGTTGGTGACGACACGGACAAGGTTGAAGAAGCATTCGGCCACAAGCTTGGCGACAACAAGCGGATGAATCTGCCAGGGGTTGTCTCCCGGAAGAAGCAGGTGGTTCCGCCATTGACCAAGGCCTTCGAAGGCTAATCAGATATTAAATAAGTGGTCTGTTAACGCAGGCCGCTTTTTTATTTGCGGCAAAAATTTGTGGAGTGTTTATTAAACGACTACAATAGGGGTAGTCACAAGTTAATTGGATAAAAAGGAGATCTTAAGATGGCATGTACAACAATCTTGGCCGGTAAGCTAGCCACCGCGGACGGCTCGACCCTGGTGGCCCGCAACGAGGACTTCGGTCACGCCTATAACCCGAAGCGCTTCGTCGTGGTCGAACCGGACCAGCAACCCCGTGCGTACCAGGCGGTAACCAACAAGGCCAAGTTCGCCTTACCGGCTAACCCGTTGCGCTACACGGCGGTGCCGGAAATCCCGGCCGTCGCCAAGAGGATGGGGGTCTGGGCTGAGGCCGGGATCAACGCCGCCAACGTCACCATGTCGGCCACCGAGACCAGTACCACCAACCCCCGGGTGCTCGGGATCGACCCGCTGGTCAAGCAGGGGGTCGGTGAGGAGGACCTGGTGACCCTGGTCCTGCCCTACATCCACTCGGCTAGGGAGGGGGTCCAGCTCCTGGGGAAGTACCTGGCCAAGTACGGGACCTACGAATCCAACGGGGTGGCATTCTCCGACAAGGATGAGGTCTGGTACATGGAGACGATCGGTGGTCACCACTGGGTTGCCCAGCGGGTCCCTGATGACTGTTACGTGGTGGCCCCCAACTGGTTTACGGTGACCGACTTCGACTTCCGGTCCCAGGACGCGATGGCATCCAATGACCTGGAACAGTTGATCCACGATCACCACTTAAACGTCGATGGTGGGGACCGTTACAACCTCCGCCATATCTTCGGCAGCCACAACGATTCCGACTACCGTTACAACATTCCGCGGCAGTGGTACGTCCAGCGCCTCTTCAACCCGGGTGCCAATGTCCAGCCTGATGATCCGGACCTGCCGTTTGCCCGCCGACCGGAACATAAGCTAACAATCGAGGACGTCAAGTACGCCCTGAGTTCGCACTACCAGCACACCCCATATGATCCGTACAGTGACCTGGGGACCCCGGCCCAGCAGCACGCCTTCCGGCCGATTGGTCTCCAACGCAACTCAGAGGTTCATATCCTCCAGATCCGGTCGGACGTGCCGGAGAAACTGGCCGGGATCTGCTGGCTGGCGTTTGGCCCCAACGCCTACAATGCTCTGGCGCCGTTCTACACGAACGTCACCGCCACCCCGGAGGCCTACCGGAACACCGAGGAACACTTCAATATCGCCAACATGTACTGGCTGACCCACGCCCTGGCGACGATCGGCGACGAGCACCCGAAGCGCTACGAGGCGGCCATCGAGGAGATGAAGCAGAACACCATCGCAGCTGGTCGGCATATTCTGCTGACCACCGATGTGGATGCTGCCGGGCTTGATGGGGAGGTCCTGGAAAACAAACTGACGGCGGCCAACGACCAGATCGCTGCCCAGGCCCACAAGCTGGCGATGAAGTGCCTGGGCTCGATGGTCGAGACGGGATCCCTGCAGATCCGGCTGAACTACTGAAAAGACTACGTTAACTTTTGCACAATAATTGTCAAGAGGGGCTTGGCTCCTGGCGAATAACAGGTATAATTATGTTGTAGGAGGGGATGCAGAATGTCATTAATGCAAAACACGTCAGATATTAACAAGACTGGCCAGCAGGTTTACCTGGTGACCCTGCTTCGGGAGAGCACCGACCAACCAATGTATCTTGACCAGATGGTCTACGAGTCCGCTGCGGCCGGTCAGAAGTTCATGGCTAACCTGGCCACGGCCTTTGTCCGGGCCGGCTACCGGAAGGAACAGGCTGACGCTGACCATTACAAGTTGAACAACGGTCTGGATAAGATTTCCCTGACTGGTAAGCAGCAGGATGTCTTTGAGGATTAACCTAGTTTTTGGGAGTGAAGCAGAACTAGCTTGCTAGTTCGTTTTCGAACCCCCGCAAGCACAAATAGGCCTCTCGTGTTCGGCTATGCCGGGCACGGGAGGCCATTTGTGTACTGCACTGTTTGTATTTTATCTAGGCTGTAGTGCTTATGTTACAACCCCTTTTAAAATTTCTCCTTGCAATTTATCCATGGATCATGCATAATAATACTTAATTTAGCAATACAATTAATTCCACTTGTATATTGTTAAGATAACTTGATTACGTAAGGATAGGTCCCCAAGCGGGCCGATTTTTTTTACGGCGAAATCAGCAAAATACTTGCATCCTACCCGCAACGTAGTAGAATAGTTGTCGTGGGTTGGTTAATGCCGCCCACGAAGCAGAATTACAAGTTAAAGAACCGTATTATGAAAGTTTTAGCGCGTCTTTTGGAACGCGTAGTTATGGAAGGGTTCAAGGAATAGATTTGCATGGCGGGTATCGTCTACCCTGATTAAAGTCCATGCAGGTTTGTTTTGTATACCTTCCATACCACTAAAGCTCTCATAATACGTTTTTTTGTGTAATTCTGCTTTTTTAATTGTTGCTAACGACTTCTGGGGAGGAAAAAACGATGAGAACACCAAAGATTGCCAAACTGATCTTGAATTCCGAGAACTTTGAATCCTTCACGATCCCGGTGAAGGCGATCATCGACCTGAAAATCGGCGGCATCACCATTGCGATCGCGGTTGATGATGCTGGCCAGCTGACGCGGTCCCGGGACTGTCGTGATCTTGTACTGCGGGTTGATCTGGCTTACCTGCACCAGTTACCCACTGATGCCTTCGATGACGAGGGGTGCCAGCTGATGCTGGATGACCGGCTCGCCCTCATGCCCGACCTGGTTGATGTTGACCTGGTAGACACAGCAGGGGAGACGACCACCGTGCGCCTCCCCTGGCGTGACGGGGATGTCGATGATATCAACGCGGCAATTAGGGTTCAGGTCAGCCCGGACCGGGGACAACTGGAGATGATTATTGAATAGGTACGAACGAGTTTGACGGTAACAAAACACGAAAGGATGGTTCTAGATATGCAAGCAATCGGTTTTCATAACACTGATAATCCACAGGTAACCCCCACACCATGGACGAAGGACTACCGGCAGGGCGCGACGATCTTTGGGGAGCAGACCTTCCTGCCAATCGACTATCACCAGGCGCGCAACGATAATACCCTGGTCGTTGGCTCCAGTGGAACCGGGAAGACTTATTCCTTTGTGGAACCCAACGTCCTTTCTGCCAATGCTAACTATGTGGTGGCGGACGCCAAGGGGGATATCCTCGCCGATACCGGGATGAGTTTGCGGGCCCAGGGCTACCAGCTTCAGGTCCTCAACCTAATGGACCTGAAGCACTCACAGACCTATAACCCCCTGCACTACATGCACGACCAGCTCGATGTGGTTGCCTTTGCCTATCAGGTGATCGGTGCCGACATCACGGGCAACGATAATCACCGGAGCTTCGACGATCCCTTCTGGACCAACGCTCCCGCAACCCTGCTGGAGGCACTGATCATGTTTACCAAGGAGTTTTTGCCGACCGCCGAGCAGACGATGGGGACGGTGACCCGGTTGTTTGAGCTCATCGACCGCACCGATGAGGACGTTAACGCGGTCCTAGCAAGCCTGGGGTACTCAGCGGCCACCCAGTACGCGTTCGACCACGACCAGGACGAGTACGGCAATGCCCTGCCAGTCAGCCTGGGTGAACGGCTCTTCGCCTGGGTTGCGGGGGAGAAACCGGACTCAGTGGCCTTGCGTCTCTGGAACAGTGTTGCCCGGAGCAAGGGGTCGGAGAAGACCTGGAGCAGCATCGTCGGCATCCTGGGAACGGCCCTGTCACCATACATGGTTGCCGATGTCGACAACCTGCTGGCCAGCAACCAGCTGGACTTTGCCCGCCTTCTCCAGCCCAAGGCGGCCCTATTTGTCCTGTACGACGATGCCGACCCGGCGAAGAACTTCCTGGCCAACGTCCTCTACAACCAGCTCTTCAGCTTCCTCTACCACCACGCCTTCCACCAGCCGGCGGGGCGGTTGCCCGTCAAGATGCGCTTTTTTCTGGATGACTTCAAGAACATCCAGGTGCCGCACTTTGACGACTACCTGGCAACGGCCCGGAGTCGGAACCTCTCCCTGTGCATGATGGTCCAGGACGAATCCCAGCTGCGGGCCAAGTTCGGGGAGAATGCTGGCAGCGTCATTGGTAACTGCGGGGCCTATCTGATGACGGGGACAACCGACCTGACGATGGCCAAGGTTGCGGCCGACCGCTTCAACCGCGATGTCCAGGCCATCCGTCAACTTGGGGCCACCACCTTCCTGGTTGACGTCAGTGGTCACCTGACCGCAACGCGGCGCTACGATTTTCACGACCACCCTAACTACCGGCCGGGGAAACTCGCCGTCGCCGCCACCTACCAGACCCCGCGGGCGGCCACCAATCGGGAAGCGTTGGTGCAGATCCTCCAGCAATTGCCGGGTGAACATCCGGTGACGCGTGGTGATGAAGCCGTCGACCTCTTCGATGGGCTGGACGACCTACCGATGTGAGTAAACGAGACCGGATTGGGAGGCCATTTGTGTGTTGCGCTGTACGTATTTTATCTAGGTTGTAGGGCTTATCCCACAGCCCCAATTTTTTGTTAGAAAATTATAATTTCTCCTTGCATTATCCAGATAACCGTTATATTATAATGATAATCAAATTAAGAAATGCTTAGAAAAGATGAGTAACATTCTAATGCAGTTACAGAGAGCCGCACCTGATGAGAAGTGGTACTGACGAGGGATGTGAAGATGGTCTTGGAGCAAGTGCGAGTTGCGAGCCGGTTGGTAAGCAGCTCCCGGGTGGCGCCCGGTACAGCGCCCGGGTCTACCAGTAGTGGTGTACCCAGTAAGGGTGTGGTCGTGAGGCTACACCGAATTAGGGTGGTAACACGTTAATCATTGAAAATCATTAACGTCCCGCGGAACAGTCAAGAATGGCTCGTTCCCCGGGACGCTTTTTTTATCCACCAGGATCTCATTTTATTCTCATTAAGCATTGAAAGGATGGCTTCAACATGACAGAAAACTTACGCGCACCATATCGTTACGACATTGTCGGCAGCTTCCTCCGGCCGGCCAAGCTTAAACACGCTCGGGCCCAGCTGGCAGCCGGCGAAATTGACCGGGCCGCATTGACTAAGGTGGAGGATGAATATATCACCGACCTGGTCAACAAGGAGAAGGCACTTGGCCTCCACGCGGTGACCGATGGCGAATTCCGCCGGAGCTGGTGGCACCTCGATTTTCTCTGGGGGTTGAAGGGGGTTGCCAAGTACGACTACCAGCAGAGTTATAAGTTCCAGGGGGCCAAGACTCGGACCGATAACGCCGAGCTGGCTGGCAAGGTGGCCTACAATCCCGACCACCCATTCTTCAAGGCCTTTGAATTCACCAAGCGATTGGCGGGGGACGACGCGGTGGCCAAGCAGACCATCCCGTCGCCGACGATGCTCTTCCGGGATAACCGGTCGGACAACTGGCCGGAATTCTACGACAGCCGGGCCGACTACCTGGCCGACCTGGCGAAGGCCTACCGGTTGACGATCAAACACTTCGCCGACCTGGGCTGCAAGTACCTACAGATCGACGATACCACCTGGGCTTTTTTGATCAGCAAGCTCAACGCCAGCAAGGATGACCCGGCTGCCCACGCCAAGTACGTCCAGCTGGCGGCGGATGCAGTGACGGTGATCAACGGGGCCCTCAAGGATCGGCCAGCGGGCCTGACGATCACCACCCATATCTGCCGGGGGAACTTCAAGTCGACCTTCCTCTTCTCCGGGGGCTATGGGCCGGTCGCCAAGTACCTGGCCCAGCTTGACTATGACGGCTTCTTCTTCGAATACGATAGCGACCGGGCGGGGGACTTCTCCCCGCTGGCCACCATCTGGAACCAGCGGCCGGATGTCCGGATCGTCCTCGGCCTGGTTACCTCCAAGAGTGGCGACCTAGAAGACCGGGCGGCGATCATCCAGCGGATCCATGAGGCGGCCGCCCACGTGCCGTTGGCCAACCTCTGCCTGAGCCCCCAGTGTGGGTTTGCATCAACGGAAGAAGGTAATATCTTAACGGAAGATCAGGAATGGCAGAAATTAAAGCTCATTAAAGACGTTGCCGATGAAGTTTGGAACTAGGAAATATACGAAAAGGAGATCATTATTATGACTAAAGTTGAAAGTTTTACGTTAGATCACACCAAGGTAAAGGCACCATACGTTCGTTTAATCACCGTCGAGGAGGGGGCCAAGGGCGACAAGATCAGTAACTACGACCTCCGCCTGGTTCAGCCAAACGAGAACGCCATCCCGACGGCGGGCCTGCACACGATTGAACACCTCCTGGCGGGCCTGCTCCGTGACCGGCTCGACGGGGTGATCGACTGCTCCCCATTCGGCTGCCGGACCGGCTTCCACCTGATCACCTGGGGCGAACACTCCACGACCGAAGTGGCCCGTGCCATCAAGTCCTCGCTGGAGGAGATTGCTTACAAGACCAAGTGGGAGGATGTTCAGGGGACGACCATCGAGTCCTGCGGGAACTACCGGGACCATTCCCTCTTCTCCGCCAAGGAATGGTCCAAGAAGATCCTCAGCGAGGGGATCTCGGACCAGCCGTTTGAACGCCACGTCGTCGATTAACGACAGCAACTAATTAGGAAAGGAGCGGGTTCTATGCGGAAATCACGAAAGAAACGCACGATTTGGTGGTGGGTAGTTGGGATCATTGCAGTGGTCGCCATCGGCCTCGGCCTGAGCAGCGCAGCCAACGGTGGCCCCCTGGGCAAAAAGACCATCACCCTGGGAACAATCGGCCCTGACGTCCAGATCTGGCAGCACATTGCCAAGTCCGACCAGGCTAAGAAGGCGGGACTGAAGATCCGGGTCAAGAGCTTTACCGACCCGGTGGCCCTGAACAAGGCCACGGCCAGCGGGGAGATCGACGTCAACGCCTTCCAGTCCTGGTCCTATCTTGAGACCTACAATAAGGAGAACAAGAAGGCCCAGCTGGCGGCCCTAGGGACGACCTACCTGGAGCCAATGGGGATCTACTCTGATCGCTACCACAAGCTGAGTCAGGTGCCGGACGGGGCGACGGTGGCAATTGCCAACAACCCGGCTAACACTGCCCGGGGCCTGCTCCTGCTGCAGAGTGCCGGTCTGATCACCTTGAAGAAGAGCTTTGGCCCGACCAGCGGTACCGAGGCGATTGCGTCCAACCCGAAGAACCTCAAGTTCAAGGAGATCGATGATACGACCGGCCCACGGGTACTAAAATCCACCGACCTCGTCCTGATCGGCAACACGATCGCCCTGACTGGGCACCTGAACGTACTCAAGGATTCAATCGCCCACGAGCAGGTTGACCAGAGTACCAAGAACAACATTAACGTGATTGCGACGGCCAAGAAGAGTCGTGATAACAAGAACTACAAGAAGCTGGTCACCCTCTACCACAACCAGCAGATCCAGCAGTGGATCAAGCAGAAGTATCAGGGGACCAAGGTGAACGTCGATAAGCCACTCAGCTACCTGACCGACTAGGGGATGATACGATGAACATTGCCCACAACCTCGATACCAACCTGTTGGAGATCAAGGAAGCCAGCGCCAAGCGCGCCCGGCCGCGACGTGGCTGGTTAGCCGCCTTATTCGGCTAAATCAATCCCAAAACAGCCCGACGAATGCGCTCGCCGGGCTGTTTTTTTGCAATTGAATGTCAAGTCGTGATTTACTCTAACCGAAAAACTAAACAAAATGGTCCCCCAAAAAGAGAACCATCAAAACCTTACTTCAGCTGGCGCGGATCGAAACGGATGGCCGTGCCCGCGATGATGAACGCAAAGACGAACATCAATACGAATGCGTGCTGGGTGCCCAGCGCGGTAGCGGCTGCACTTTTACCGACGCCGACCTGGCTCTTAGCGACGATCATCGCCACCAGGGAGGTCCCCATCGACCCAGCAAACTGTTGCAGGGTGTTGAGGATGGCGTTTCCCTGGGCCTGCTTGTCCCGGGGGAGGCTGGCGAGGGCGCTGGTCATGATCGTCCCCATCAAGGACCCCATCCCGGCCATGTAGAACATGTAGACGATCATGATGGTCAGGTTACCCATGGCCCGTGAACAGGTTGTGAAGACCAGGATAGCAACGGTCATCAGGAGTGCGCCGGCCAGAATGGGCTTCTTGGGACCGTACGTGTCCAGCAGGCGTCCACCGATTGGCGCGAGGATTGCACCGCAGAAGCCGGCCGGCATCACCACCAGTCCGGCAACCAGGGCCATGTTGCGGTTGACCAGCTGGATGTAGTTAGGTAACAGGAAGGCAAAGCCCAGCGAACACATCTGGGTCAAGAAGAAGATCAGGACGTGACCAGCGAAGCGGTGGTTGGCAAGCAGGTGCAGGTCCAGAATCGGTGTGGTAATGACGAGGGATCGCCAGCTCAAGAGTCCCATGGCAACCAATCCGGCGAGAATGGCCCCGCCAACTTGCCAGCTTAACAGCGGCAGGGCGGCCAGGTTGCTGAACCCGTAGACCAGGCCGGTGAACATGACAGCAATCAGCAGGCAGCTGAGGACGTCGAAGTGCTGCCGGGTGGTGGCGGACTTCTGCTGGATCCCCCAGGAGCCGAGTAGGAGAGCGACGATCAGGACGGGTAGGAGGGTGTAGAAGATCCACCGCCAGCCCAGGCTGGAGACGATGATGCCCCCAAAGGTTGGTCCAATGGCCGGGGCGATCCCGGTGATTAGGTTGCCGAAGCCCATCATCAGACCGATCCGCTGGCGGGGGACCTGCTCCATGATGATATTAAACATCAGCGGCAGGGAGATCCCCGTCCCGATCCCCTGAATCAGCCGACCGAGCAGGAGAAGCGGAAAACTCGGCGCCAGGGCATCAGTGACCGCCCCGACGATGAAGAAGGTCACCGCGGTCAAGAAGAGAGGCTTGGTACGAAAGGCCCGTTTCAATAGTGCCGACAGGGGGACGATGATGGCCACAATCAGCAGGTAGATCGAGGTCATCCACTGGACCACATTGGTTGTCACATTAAATTTGGCCATTAGCTTGGGGAAGGAGACGTTCATCGCTGTTTCAACGATGACCCCGCAGAACGACAGCAGGCCAGTGGCCACCACCGCCGCGATGACCCTTGCTGGAATCTTAACATTATCTTTTGCCATTAATTATTCATCCTCCTTGATGTACCTTAAGACCCGGGCGACGGTGGCCAGCTCCTGGTTGGTGAAGCGGCTGGTCAACCGGCGCTCCTGTTTTTGAATGTAATCGTGCACGACCGGGACCAGCTCCTGGGCGACTGGGGTCAGTTGAACCTGGCGCTTACGGCGGTCATCGGGGTCGACGATCCGCTGGATTAGGTCCCGCTTCTCCATTCGCTGGAGGACAATCGTGGTGGTCGACCGGCGAATGTTGAATTCGTGCTCGATGGCCTGCTGGTCGGCGGCCACGTTTTCCTGCCGGCTCAGAAAGTCAATGACGTTCATCTGGGTCCCGGTCAGGTCGTTTTGCCGCGCCAGGTCGTTCATCTGCCGGGTAAGACTGATGTCAGCCTGCTTGATCAGGCGACCGATGTTGATCATGGTGTTCGCCACGTTAATCATTCCTCTCCAATATTGTTCATCTGGAATTATATTTAGTAATTAGTTAGCTGTCAAACTAAAAATAGGTATCACCACTAGCACGTTAATTATTATAAAATTAAGCAGCTGCGAGCGGACGGGCTTCAGCGCCGCGAAGATCTTTCCAGGGCTCGGGAGCCTGTTTTACTATCGCTGATATTCAGATATAATGAGCCTCGTAACGTTTCTTATTTTATTTGCCACCGCCCCAGCCAGTACTTGGTGGGCACGACCGATTACACCAGGAGGAATATTTTATGGCAACGCTAGAAGTCAAAGACCTACACGTCTCCGTCCAGGACGAGGAGCAGAAACAAGCAAGGGAAATCCTCAAGGGGGTCAACCTGAAGATGCAGACTGGCGAGATTCATGCCATCATGGGGCCGAACGGGACCGGGAAGTCGACCCTGTCGCAGACGATCATGGGTCACCCCAACTACCACGTCACCCAGGGGGATATCCTGTTGGACGGGGAGAGTGTCCTCGACATGCCAGTCGATGAGCGGGCACGGCGGGGACTGTTCCTGGCCATGCAGTACCCCGCTGAAATTCAAGGGGTCACCAATGCCGAGTTCCTGCGGGCCGCGATCAATGCCCGTCGTCCAGACGATGACCAGATTTCGGTGATGGACTTCATCAAACGGCTTGACCGTAACCTCAAACTGCTTGATATGAGTGAGTCGATGACGGAGCGCTACCTCAACGAGGGTTTCTCTGGTGGGGAGAAGAAGCGTAATGAGATCCTACAGCTACTGATGATCAATCCCCACTTTGCCCTGCTCGACGAGATCGACTCCGGCCTGGATATCGACGCCTTGAAGGTGGTGGCCAAGGGGGTTAACTCGATGCGCGGCGACAGCTTCGGCGCTCTGATCATCACCCATTACCAGCGCCTGTTGAACTACATCGTGCCCGACACGGTTCACGTCATGATGGACGGCCGGATCGTCAAGACCGGGGGCCCTGACCTCGCCAAGAAGCTGGAGGACGAGGGTTACGCTGGCCTACGGGACGAGCTGGGGCTTGACATCAAGCTCGTCGATGACGAAGACTAGGGGGCGGCAATGATGACAGACGAAAAGCAACGACGGGTCCAGTTAGCGGCCGCCAGCCGGCAGAACAGCGAACCGGATACCCTGCGCCAGCGGCGGTTACGGGGGCTGGAACTGATGGGGCAGCTTCCCCGGCCACGGATGCAACGTTTTCGTTTCCAAGACTGGCCGCTGATTGCCGACCGGCCCCTGAACTGGTGCCAATCGTCGGCAACTAATTTGGCGTCAACCAGGCTGGACGAGGCGGTGGTTCGGGTGACCCAGCTTGGTCGGACCACGGTCAGCCTGTCCCTTCCCCAACCCCTACGCGACCAGGGGGTGATCCTGACTGACATCTTCACCGCGGCCCGTGACCACGCTGACCTATTTGATAAGTACTTCATGTCCGCCATCCGGGCCGATGAAAACAAGCTGACGGCCTACCACCAGGCCTACCTGAATGCCGGCCTCTTCCTCTATGTTCCGAAGAACGTGGTGGTGGAGCAACCGATTATGGCGGAGCTCATTCAGGACAACACCCAGGATGAGCCGCTAGTGTCACACATCCTGGTGGTTGCCGACCAAGGGAGTCGGGTCAAGTTTATCCAACACCTCACGTCGATTGGGGATCACACCAACCCGGCCAACATGATGGTTGAGCTGATCGCCCGCGATGGCAGTGAGATTGACTTCTCCTCCTTGGACGAGTTGGGCCCCACCACCCACACCTACTTCAAACGTCGGGCCGACATTGGTCGCGACGCCCACGTCGAATGGGCAGTCGGGGTCATGAACGCTGGCGATACGGTCGGCGACATGGATGCCGAGCTGCTCGGTACGGGCGGGTACGCTAATTCAAAGGTGATCGCGGTCACCACCGGTAAGCAGCGGGTTGGCATCAACAACCGAGTCACCAACCGCGGCAAGCACACAACCGGCCTGATCAACCAGCGGGGGGTGATCCTCGAACAATCTGAGCTGATTTTCAACGGGATTGGTCAAATCATCCACGGGGCACACGGCGCCCAGGCCGACCAGCAGAACCGGGTCCTGATCATGTCACCCCAGGCCCGGGGGGATGCCAACCCGATCCTGTTGATCGACGAGAATGATGTCCAGGCGGGGCACGCGGCCAGTGTTGGGCCCGTCGACCCTCAGCAGATATACTACCTGATGAGCCGGGGAATCCCGCGTCCCCAGGCCCAGCGGATGGTGATCCGGGGGTTCTTGGGAGCGGTGTTGGCCGCCATCCCCTCTCAGGACGTTCGGGATAAGATGATTGATGTCTTAGAAAGGAAGCTTACCGATGGCCTTCAATATCAATGATGTTTTAAGCGATTTTCCGATTCTCAGCCAGCGGGTCAATGATGAACGGTTGGCCTACCTGGACAATGCGGCCACTGCCCAGCGGCCCCGTCAGGTTCTGGCGGCCTTGCAGGACTTCTACATCCACGATAACGCCAACGTCCACCGGGGTGTCCACACCCTGGCCGAGCGCGCCACCGAGGATTACGAGGGTGCCCGGGTCAAGGTCCAGCACTTTATCAATGCCCGGTCCAGCGCCGAGGTCATTTTCACCAAGGGGTGCACGGATGCGCTGAACCTGGTCGCTGCTTCCTATGGGGAGGCCAACATCCAGGCCGGCGATGAGATTGTCATCTCGATCATGGAACACCACAGCAACCTGATCCCGTGGCAGCAGCTGGCCCGCCGCAAGCACGCCACCCTCAAGTACATCGGCCTGACCGCCCAGGGTCAGCTGGACATGGCCGCTGCCCGACGGCAAATCACTGATCGAACGAAGATCGTGGCCGTGACCCACGCCAGCAATGTTCTGGGCACGGTGAACCCACTCAAGGAGCTGGCCGTCCTGGCTCACCAGCACAAGGCGGTGATCGTCGGTGACGGCGCCCAGGCGGTGGGGCACATGCCCGTTGACGTTCAGGATCTCGATGTTGATTTCTACGCCTTCTCGGGTCACAAGATGATGGGCCCGATGGGAATCGGGGTCCTCTATGGCAAGGCCGCCCTCCTGCGGGCCATGCCACCGTACCAGTATGGCGGTGAGATGATCGGTGATGTCCACCGGGACGACAGCACCTGGGCCGATATTCCCTTCAAGTTTGAGGCCGGTACCCAGAACGTCGCTGGGGCGGTGGGTCTCGGGGCGGCGGTTGACTACCTGCAAGGGTTGGGGATGGATAATATTCAGGCCCGGGAACGGGAATTGGTTACCGCCGTCCTGCCGCGCTTGACCGCCCTGCCGTACGTGACGGTCTACGGGCCTCAGGATCCCCGTCAGCATACCGGGGTACTTGCCTTCAACCTGGCCCACCTCCATCCCCATGATGTTGCTACGGCCCTCGATATGGAGGGAGTCGCGATCCGCGCTGGCCACCACTGCGCCCAGCCCCTGATGGAAAAGCTGGGAGTGACGGCGACCGCTCGGGCCAGCTTCGCCTTCTACAACACCAGGGAGGATACCGACCAGCTGATCAGAGCAATCAAAGAGACAAAGGAGTTCTTTAACCGTGGGACTATCTAAACTAAATGGCCTATATCGTGAGGTGATCTTGGACCACGCCAGCCACCCACACAATAAGGGGAAGCTGCCCACGGCCACCAACACGATGACCCTGCACAACCCGACCTGTGGCGACACGATCAACCTGCAGGTCAACGTCGCCGACCACCGGATCAAGGATATCGCCTTTACCGGAGAGGGCTGCACGATCAGTCAGGCTTCGGCCAGCATGATGACCGCGGCCGTCAAGGGGAAGACGACGACGGCGGCCCTGGCGATGGCCAAAACCTTTTCCGACATGGCAATTGGCCAGCAGCATTCCCGGTCCGACCTGGACCAGCTCGGCGACGCCCAGGTCCTGACCAGCATCATGGAGTTTCCGGCCCGGATCAAGTGCGCCACCCTGGCGTGGTGGGCACTGCAGCGGGCTTTACTGAAGGATAGTGACGAGGAGGATGACAATGAGTAAGCAAACCGCATCCAGCACCATCGACGACGAGAACTATGAGTACGGTTTTCACGACGACGTCCAACCGGTCTATTCAACCGGGCGCGGCCTCACCGAAGAAATCGTCCGCAAGATCTCGGCAGAAAAGAATGAGCCCCGGTGGATGCTGGACTACCGCCTGAAGGCCTATCGCACCTACCGCCGGCTACCGATGCCCAAGTTTGGTCCGGACCTTTCCGGCTTGGACCTGGATAACATGCTCTATTACCAGAAGATGACCGACAAGAAGTTCCGTGACTGGAAGGACGTACCGGCCGACCTCAAGCGGACCTTTGACCGGCTGGGGGTTCCCCAGGCCGAGCGGAAGTACCTGGCCGGGACCGCGGCCCAGTACGAGTCCGAGGTGGTCTATCACAACATGAAGAAGGAGTTTGCCAAACTGGGGATCATCTTCACCGATACCGACACCGCCCTTAAAGAGTATCCGGACCTCTTTAAAAAGTGGTTCGGCAAGCTGGTTCAACCGACCGATAACAAGTTCGCGGCCTTAAACGCTGCCGTCTGGTCCGGCGGCTCCTTCATCTACGTGCCCAAGGGCGTCAAGGTCAAGACCCCGATCCAGTCCTACTTCCGGCTGAACGCGGAGAACACCGGCCAGTTTGAACGAACACTGATCATCGTTGATGAGGGGGCCAGTGTGGACTATGTCGAGGGGTGTACCGCCCCCAACTACTCGTCCGACAGCCTCCACGCCGCGGTGGTTGAGGTCAACGTCGCTCGGGACGCCTATTGCCGCTACACCACCATCCAAAACTGGTCCGATAACGTCTACAGCCTGGAGACCAAGCGGGCCGCCGCGGTTGCCCACGCCACGATGGAGTGGGTCGATGGCAACCTCGGCTCCAAGGTCACCATGAAGTACCCGAGTGTCTACCTTAACGGGGAGGGTGCCCGGGGGACGATGCTGTCAATCGCCGTGGCCAGCAACGGGATTCACCAGGATTCTGGGGCCCGGATGATCCACAACGCCCCGGACACCTCGAGCTCGATCGTCTCCAAGTCGATTGCCAGAACCGGGGGCTCAACCGACTACCGGGGGACGGTCCGCTTCGGCCAGCACGCCGATGGTTCCAAGGGCCACGTCGAATGTGATACCATCATCATGGATGACCAGTCATCGTCGGACACGATCCCCTACAACGAGATCGACAACGCCCACGTGGCCATGGAGCACGAGGCCAAGGTTTCAAAGATCTCAGAGGAGCAGCTCTACTACCTGATGAGCCGGGGGATCTCCGCGGCCAAGGCCACCGAGATGATCATCATGGGCTTCGTGGAGCCGTTTACGAAGCAGTTACCGATGGAGTATGCGGTCGAATTGAACCGGCTGATTAGCTTCGAGATGGAAGGGTCAATCGGCTGATGGGCCGGCATTCAGATGGGAGGAACAGTAATGGCAGATGAAGGAGCAACCCCGTTTTCACCGATCGAAAACCAGGTCATGGACGCCCTGAAGAAGGTGATCGACCCGGAGCTGGGTATCGACCTGGTCAACCTGGGCCTGATCTACGACGTCCGGGTGGATGATGCTGGGGTCTGCACCGTGACAATGACCCTAACGACCATGGGCTGCCCACTCAGTGACCTCTTAAACGAACAGATCACGCAAGCAGTCCTGAGCGTCGATGCGGTCGAGGAGTGCAAGATCAACCTCGTCTGGGAGCCGGCCTGGAACATCTCAAAGATGAGCCGCTTTGCTCGCCTGGCCCTGGGGATCCACGGCTAACCTGATACAACGCATAAAAAATAGGATCAACCGCAAAGTGAAGTGGCTGATCCTATTTTATTATTTGTTAATTTTCTCGGCGTAGGTGCGGGCGTTGTAGAGCTCGTAGACGACCCAGGTTTCAATCAGGGTGATCACGCAGATCACCAGCATTGTGTAGAAGTCGGGGAGGACGAAGAGCAGGAAGAGGAAGATCCAAGATATCCAGGACCACATATTCTCAATTCTGATGATCCGCTGTACCCGCGGCGTCGGGGTTACCCGGCCGGAACGGACAAAGATGTTGCGGATCTGGGCAAAGTAGCGAATCTCAACGAAGCTCTCGATGATAAAGATTGCAGTAAGGGTCATTAGAAAAACTTGTTCCATAATCAGTACTCCTTCAATAATAATCACCCTCTACTTTACCGGTCGCGCGGTATCTTGGCAACATTAATTTAGTGGGTGATTGATTATCAAATGATAGTGAAAATGGCAAGCACAGGCACTACCATTTTACGGGGCACTTTGTTATAATGAACGTGGAAACGCAATCATGGACAAATAGTCCGTATTTGTAAGCTGAGGAGGCTTTTCAAATGAAGATCGTTATCGTTGGCTGTACGCACGCCGGAACAATCACTGCTAATCAAGTGTTAAGCAATCACCCTGATGCGGAGGTAACTATCTACGAGAAGAACGACAATGTTTCATTCCTGTCGTGTGGGATCGCCACCTACCTCGGTGGGGTTACCAAGGACATTGACGACATGTTCTACTCCAGCCCAGCCCTCTTGACCAAGTTGGGGGCCGACGTCAAGCTGCGGCATGAGGTTACCAGTGTTGATCTGAAGAACAAGTCATTGACGGTCAAGGACCTCACTACCGGGACCAGCAGTGAGGACCACTACGACAAGCTGATGGTCACCACCGGTTCCTGGCCGATCATCCCGAACCTGCCGGGAATTGACAACCCGAATGTCTACCTTTGCAAGAACTACAACCATGCCAAGAAGCTGTTTGAAGTCGCCAAGGACGCCAAGAACGTCGTGGTGATCGGTGGTGGCTACATCGGGGTCGAGCTGGTTGAGGCCTACAGCAAGCAGGGGAAGAACGTCACCCTGATTGACGGCAACGACCGCCTGCTCAGTAAGTACTACGACGCCAAGTATACGGACATCGTCACCAAGGACTTTGAGGAACACGGCGTCAAACTGGCCTTTGGCGAGATGGTGGCCGGCTTTACGGACAATGGTCATGGGGTGACGGTCAACACCAACAAGGGCAGCTACCCGGCCGACATGGCGATCCTCTGCATTGGCTTCCGGCCCAACACCACCCTCTTCAAGGGTCAGCTGGAATTCAACCCGGACGGCTCCATCAAGACCAACGCCTACATGCAGACCTCGGATCCCGACGTTTACGGCGCTGGCGATGCAGTGGCGGTTCACTATAACCCAACCAACCATGAGGCCTATGTTCCCTTGGCCACCAACGCGGTCCGGCAGGGGGTCATTGCGGGGACGAACCTCTTTGGCAACACGATGACCTACATGGGGACCCAGTCAACGTCTGGCCTCCAGCTCTATGACCACGCGATGGCCTCGACGGGGATGACCCTGGCCAGTGCCAAGGCGGCCGGCTTCGATGCCGATGCCGTTACCTTTACCGATAACTACCGGCCGGAATTCATGCCGACCAACGCGACGGTGATCGGGACGGTGGTCTGGGACCGGAGCAATAACCAGATCCTCGGCGCCCAATTCATGAGCAGCTATGATATCTCCATGTACGCCAACGCCGTTTCAGTGATGATTCAGAACCGGAACACGATTGACTTCATGGCGATGGTTGACATGCTCTTCCAGCCAAACTTTGACCGGCCGTTTAACTTCATCAACCTTCTCGGCCAGCAGGCGGTGGCGAAAGCGACCAAGTAACCGCTCATTTAATTATATGTTTAGTCTATTGCGTAATTAAAAAATCACTGTTAAAATACAGGACAGGTAGTGATTGCCTACCTACTTACATGGGTGACCAGCGGAGAGCATCCCTCTTTGCTGGCCACCTTTTTTGACTAAAAAAACCGGGCTGCGGCGGTTAGGCTGCGACCCGGTTTGGTGATTTAAATGATAGCGTTGAAGATTACGACGACTGCCGGTACCCATGCAAGGGCGACCACCCCGCCGGTCAGGAGCAGGGTTTCCTTGCTACTTTGGGGTAGGAGGGCAAGCTGATCCAGGTCCTGGTGGTGGATCACTTGGGATCCGCTGGGGGTCGTCAGGGTGACCTTCTTGGTATCCGCGGCACTGGTCTGATCCGTGCTGGATTGATTAGTTACCGGTTGGTTGCTGCTGACGACCGGTACGGTAACTGTTGCCGTTGCCTGGTCATCACTGGCGGCATTGTTCGTGGTAGCCGAACTTGAGCTGCTGGCTGCCTTCTTATCACTGGCACTAGCGGTGTTTGAGCTATCGGTGGACCGGGATGATGAACTCTGGCTCGTTTTATTGGTCTTAGCCTTGCTGGCCTTAGTGTCGGTGTCCGCGCTGGCATTCTTATTCGTGTTGTTATCCTGATTGCTGGACGTGCTGCTGTCATCGACCGCAGAAACGTTCTTACTGCTCTGGCTGGTGTCGGGCACGGTGGTTACGTGATCCGCGGAGACCGGACTCGTCCAGAACAGGGTAAGCAATAGGGTGAACCCAATTGTAAAAAGTATTCCAATCTTAAATCGGCTTTTCATGCCAATTCCTCCAATTATCTTCTCATTCATTAATAATTATACCGGCCTATCAAACGTTTTCAACCACCAATTTGGTGACGATGAGTAGCGTGCTCCAGGGCGGTCGTGGCCAGGAGCCACCAGCCCGTGCCCAGGAACAGGCCGGCCAGGACATCACTGGTGAAGTGGTTGCGTAGGTAGACCCGGGAGGCCATCACCAGCAGGATCCAGACCGCCGTCAGAATTCCGCCGGTGACGCGCTGCCAACGCTGCTTAAGGTGGGGCCAAAGCAGGGACAGGATAGCGAAGAAAAAGACCGTGGTGGCGAAGGTGTGTCCGCTGGGGAAGCTAAAGCCGTTGGCGGGGATCAGCTTATGGTCAGGACGGGGTCGCAGGATGGTGTACTTCACGGCGATTACCAGGCAGTAGCCGCCGAGTTCGAGGCCGGCAAACCACAGTCCCCGGCCACGCTGGTGACGCCACCAGCAGATGGCGAGGACAACCAGGGAAAGGGGGAGGAGGAGGATCGGGTCGCCGAGGTGGGTGACCACCGTGAAGAAGTGGGTGTGCAAGGGCGTCGTGGGTTGCAGGAGCCGGTAGCCAAAGCGGTCGAGTCGGTGGACCCAGCCGGCGTTTTGCCAGACACCCCAAAGAAAGACGGCAAAGACCAGCCAGCAGCCGGTCCCCATTAATACATTCTGCTGTTTTTTCATCTTGTTGTTTTCACCTAGGATTTCGTCAAATTGCTTCTATTATAACGATTTGCGGGGGGATAAAACAAGAATGGACCTGTAAGTTATGGGCAAACGTGCTAAAATAATTACCGATTTAAATTAATGTTTGGAGAGAAGAGAATGGCAAAGATAATCAAGAACCTGCCACTGGCGATTGCGACGGTGGCCCTGGGCATCATCGTGGGCCTCAGCTCCCTGCTGGTCAGCGTGGCCCTGGATCTAACCGAAAAGCTGTTTCTGCACTTTCAGGAGAGCAACCTAGTTCCCGTCGACGTCTCGGCCGGGGGGATGCGGCGATTCACCTCGGTCCTGGTCGGGGGGATCATCGCCGCCATCGTCTGGTATCTCCTCCAGCGCCACTATAAGCCGGTCAAGCTGGGGAAGGCCGTCGACGGCCAACGCATGCCCCTGGTCAAGACCCTGATTCACGTCTACACCCAGATCTTCTTTGTTGGGACTGGTAATTCAATTGGTCGGGAACTGGCGCCACGGGAAGCCGGCGCCGCCCTGGCCCAGAAGTGGGAGGACCACTTCCACGACAATAAGTTCCTCGGCCTGGACGCCGAAGACCGGCGGATGATCACTGCCGCCGCGGCCGGGGCCGGGTTTGCCGGCGTCTATATCGCGCCGATCACCGGGGCCGTCTTCTGCATGGAGCTTTTGTACAAGAAGATCAACGCCCGGGTCATCGCCGTCAGCCTGACCATGTCGGTGATTGCGACGCTGATCGGGTCGATCGTCAAGGGCTACCAGCCATACTACCTGGTTGGCTCCAAGACCTTCCAGTTGCAGATCCTGCCGCTGGCCCTCTTCCTCGGCCTGGTCTGTGGCCTCCTCGGCACACTTTTCAAGAAGTACATTGGAATGGCCAAGGCACACCGGGCCACCACGGTCAACGTCCTGGCCCAGTTGCCGGCCGTGGCCGCCGTCACCGGTGGGATCGCGGCCTTCTTCCCCCAGATCATGGGTAACGGCCGGGGTCTGGCCCAGCTGGCGATGAATACGACCACCCACAGCAAGGCCGTGATCCTGGCCCTGCTCTTCGGCCTGGTCGCCAAGGTGCTGGTGACCCTGTTCGTCATGAAGTGCGGTGGTTACGGTGGTGTCCTGACGCCGTCAATCGCGGTCGGTGCGGTCATCGGGGCCTTCGCCGGGATGGTCTACGTCAGCTTCATCCCCGGGGTGACGATGGCTCAGGCAGCCGTGCTCGGCGCGGCCTTTTTGCTAGCGGCCTCCCAGCAAGCACCGCTGATGGCGATGTTCATGCTGTTTGAGGTCTGCCACCTGAACTTCTCCGCCTTCCTGCCGTTGGCGATGGGAGTCGCGATCTCAATCGCCCTGTCCAAGTGGCTGCAGACCAAGTCCTTTTTCGCATAATAAAAAATGGTGTCCATTTGGGCACCATTTTTTACTTCTGCGGGTCATCATCATGGATGGTGATGTTCTCGTCCTGGCCGACGTTGTAGCGGGCCAGCAGGATCTGCTGGTACTTGTCCTCGATGACCTTGTCAACAGCCGTGTCGTCAATCTTCGGTAGCTCCTGGCGGACACGGTCGAGGACCTGGTCGTTGAACTGCATGTCCGGCTTGACGGCCGCCTTGTCGGTCAGGACGGCGACTGTCTGGTCATAGTCCAATTCGTGGATTTCCCACTGCGACCGGTCGGCGTCCGGCTGGTGGAGGACGTCGTCGCGGTCCTTCAGGTCTTCACGGAAGCCCTGGTCGTCGTATTGGTATTGATCTTCTGCCATCATTTCTCCTCCTTCTATCCTAATTTAGCGCATTCCCTTTTGGCTGTCCACCATTTGTCCGGCGAGCCTTATAATGGTGGGAAGGGGGTGATTGACATGAAAAAGGATCCGCAGAAGCGCTACGTCCTCCTGCTGGTGACCTTCATCGTCGCCTGCTTTATCCTCCTGACCCTGTCAGAGGAGGTCGCTAAGCTATAGGAAAACTGGGTTGCTGGCCCAGCTTTTTTATTTGCTTTGGTAGGCGACCCGCATCGCCTTGACCGTGGCAGTAATGTCAGGGCTAGCGAGGATCATCGAAATGACGGCGACCCCGGCGACCCCCGTCTGCAGGGTGGCAGGGAGGTTGGCCGCGCTGATCCCGCCGATGGCCACCAGGGGATGGTGACTGGCGGCGTTCAGCCGGGCCAACTCACTTAGGCCGAGGGCCGGGTCGGCATCGGCCTAAGTGAGTTGGTCGGAAAGACTGGGCCGGCCCCCACGTAGTCCACGGCTGGCAGCTGGTTAGCCCGGGCGATCTCGGCGGCGGTGTTGCAGGAATAGCCAATCATCAGCTTGCCGGCCGCCCGCCGAATGACCGTCTCGATCCGCTGGTCCTTCTGGCCGACGTGGACCCCATCGGCCCCCACCTGGAGGGCGAGTTCTTCGTCGTCATCGATGAAGTAGGGGACCCGGTACTGACGAGTGAGGTTGCGGAGCCGGGTAGCCATCTTCACCGTGGCCGCGTGGTCGAGCCGGGAGCCACCCTTCTCCCGGTACTGGAAGGCGGTGACCCCCGCCGCCAGGGCCGTTTCGACGTCGTAGAGGAAGCGGTCGGGGTCGTTGCCGACGTCCTGGCTGCCGCCGACCAGGTAAAACTTGAGTATATTAGGAGCGAACTTCATCATTGCACATCCCCCTCGATCTGGGCCCAGTGGTTGAGGGGCCCGTGACCGTGACCGACATTGATCCCGTCACGAATTGTCGCCTCGACGTAGGCCTTCCCGGTCCGGATGGCCTCCTCCATCGAGCGGCCCTTGGCCA
This sequence comes from Limosilactobacillus pontis DSM 8475, assembly GCF_001435345.1. Classification (GTDB taxonomy): domain Bacteria; phylum Bacillota; class Bacilli; order Lactobacillales; family Lactobacillaceae; genus Limosilactobacillus; species Limosilactobacillus pontis. The sequence goes on from NZ_AZGO01000065.1 coordinate 221,009, forward strand.
GTTCCGCCGTGATACAGGCCGAGATGGTGTCCCCGGTCCCGTGGGTGTTGTGGGTGGCCACCCGGGGCGCCGTCAGCCAGAAGTGGCGGCCGTCGGCGAGGAGGACAAAGTCGTTGGCCGCGGCCTCACTATTAAAGTGGCCGCCCTTGACGATGACGTTCTTGGCGCCCATGTCCTGGAGCCGCTTACCGGCCGCGACCATTTCGTCTTCGGTGGTGATGGTCATCCCGGTCAGCTTCTCGGCCTCGGGGAGGTTGGGGGTGACCAGGTCGGCCAGCGGCACCAGTTCGTCGCGGACGACGCTGATGGCATCCTCACTGAGCAGGGGGGCACCACCCTTGGCGATCATCACTGGGTCAACGGTCAGGGGACCAAAGTCGTACTTCTTTAGGTTCCGGACCACGGCCCGTACGTGGTCGGCATCCGCCAGCATCCCCGTCTTGCAGGCGCGGATCTTCAGGTCGCTGGCCAGGGCGGCGTACCATCTTGATTGGCATTGGGAAGGCATCCTGGACGCCCAGGGTGTTCTGGGCGGTCACCGCGACCACCACCATCGTTGCGAAGACGTGGCGCTCCTGCATCGTCTTGAAGTCGGCGGTGATTCCGGCACCGCCACCGCTATCGGTCCCGGCAATTGTCAGGGCCTGGGGAAAATCATTCGTCATTGTTATCATCCTTTCCGTAATTCAGCTGGGCGGCGAAACGGTCGCTGGTCAGCTGACTTAGTTCATCAAAGAAATGGGCCTGCCAGCTCCCGAGCCCGGCGGCGTGCTGAGCGGCGACCGCCCCGGCCAGGCTGAAGGCCGTGGCCACCAGGGCGCTGCTGGCAAGGGGGTTGTCACCGCTGGCCAGGTAGGCGGCGGTCAGGCTGGGGAGCATGTCGTCACGACGTCGGTGGCCCCGGTGAGGAGGACGCAGGTGTGGTAGGCGTGAGCGCAGAGCTTGGCCACCATGACCGGGTTGTCCTGGTCATTCCCGGTGTCGATGCCGTGCCCGCTGGCGGCGAAACCGGCCAGGGCCGCGATTTCGCTGGCGTTGCCCCGGATGACGGTAAAGTAGTAGTCGGCCAGCAATTGCTTGGCGATCGTCAACCGGTAGGCGCTGCTGCCAACGGCGACCGGGTCGAGGACCACCGGTCGCTGTCCCGCGTTGGCGTCCAGAATTGCCTGGATCAACGTCAGCTGGGCCTGGTCGATGGTGCCGAGGTTGATGGTGATGGCGTCGGCCAGGTTGACCATCGCCGTGGCCTCCTCAGGTGCCTGGGACATGATTGGGCTGACCCCGCTGGTGCTCAGGGCATCGGCCACCTTGCCGGCGGTGACGCTGTTAGCGACCGTCAGCACGACCGGGTTTTGCGCCCGCACCCGGTCGATAAGGGGGATGGGGGGATGGGGAGGTTAGTAATCTTCATCTTGTAACCACTTCTTCCTAAAAAATAAACCGGCAATCAAGTCTTCCCTGATTGCCGGTTCTTGCGACTGCATTTCCCTACGCGAGTACTAGCTCACAGGTTCTAGGATCCACGCTTACTGAGCGTATCTCAGTCCGGTCCACGGACACTCCTAATGCGACTGTTCAATTGCTGACCTAAGTATAACACTTATCGGTCCAGATATTTAATTAATTGGGGTAGGTTGGCTGCTCGCTTGCATTAACCCTGGTAGCAAAAATAAGCCCTTGATTAATCGTCGTTTAGTCTTGTTTACCTATTTTGTTAACAGCTAAATGATGATTTCTTCAGTGAGTGACAGAACTTTCTTGTGGTCAAGGACTTTTGATTGTTTAGATACTATAATAAATAGTGTAATAATTAACACATTCGTGAGGGAGATATTATTATGACATATAACAGATCTAATTCAATTAAGAAGAGTGTTATGCTCACTACTGCCGCTTTAGCCGCTGTAACACTGGGGGGTACACAATGCCCATGCTGCCGGCGTTTCTAAGCCTCTAACTACCGATCAAGCACAAGCGCAGGTTTCCGAAGAGCAACAGGCCCAACAAGCAGTCAACCAAGCGCAAACTAACTTGAACAGCGCCCAAGCTGCACAGTCTCAAGCGCAAGGTCAAGTTGACTCTGCAACGACGGCCCAATCCAATGCCCAAACCGCGGTTAGCCAGGCCCAAGACGCCATGAACCACACCAACAACTTGTACAGTCAGGCTCAGTCCCAAGCTCAAAACGCCACCGAAGCTAACATGACCAGTGCTAGTCAAGCGGTTACCACCGCTCAAACCACGGTCAACCAAAACAGTCAAGCTGTCACTTCAGCACAGACGGCTGCATCTAATGCTGATCAAGCCGTTCAAAGTGCTCAAAACAAGGTCAACGCTGACCAAGCCCAAGTTGACAATTTGAGCAAGGGCACGCCAGCCGACACAACGACGCAACAAAACGCGGTCAACACGGCAAAGACTGCCCTTGATAATGGCCAAGTTACGATTGCTACTAACAATGTTACTACGACCCAAAGTGCTAAGACGACGGCTGATCAAAACGTTACGACCGCTAAGATAGCACTGGATAATGCGAAGAGTGAAGAAGCTAATAAACGGGCAGCGCTGAGCAAAGCGGAGGAGACTGTTACGAGTGCTCAAAATACATTAAAGAGTGCTCAGAATACATTAACGAATGCACAAGATGCGCAAAAGAATCAAAATTCTGTTATTAATTTGCCTGATTCTTGGTACCAAGAAGTAAAAGAAAAGGGGGACGATGCAGAAGTCGATAAAAATTACGAAGACGAAGGCAATAAGTTGCTGAACTCCTGGGTGAATAATCCAGCAGATGAAAAGATTAAATACACCATTGGCCCAGGCATAAAATTACCAGAAAATTTGATGATTCAATTAACCCGGTATTTTGCAAGTCTAATTAATCCTATTCGTGAGAGGTTTGGACATAAACCATTAATAGTTAATCGTGGGGCTGTTGACTATGCAATTGACTGTTCATATGTGTTTGAGTGAGGAGATAACGATGATGAACAGGTTGCGCGTAAATATGGCGTGACCTCATATAGTCCCTTTTTTAGTGGTTTTCTTCAGGATATTAATGGTAATTTTTTAACTTATCGAGATGGTCTTAAAACTCGTACTTTTACCTTAAATGCTTTAAAACGTGCGATCTATCAAGGAGTCGTTAATTGTTGCATAGGTGACTTTAATTCATTTGGACAGGATGGCGAAGTAGCACTTGGTGTTAATCCCTTTGCACTTGCCTATCAATTGATGCATATGAAAGATGATAAATTTGATGAGCAGGCACTAGGAATGGGTATATTAAGCGATGGGCAAATGAATTATTACCTATTTAATATATCTGACGGTGTGGTTAAAGTTAAAGATGGTGAAGATAAGTATAATTACTTGGGACTTCACGATCCAAATGGTCTTTATATGCAGCTAGCAAAAACAACATATTCTACTGATCCATCATCAGTTGCACCAGATCCAGTTAAGTTGCAGCAAGCTGTTACTGATGCACAACAAGCTGTTACTGATGCACAACAAGCTGTTACTGATGCACAAAACACCTTAAGCGCTGCTAAAATTCAGGAAGCAGTTGCAGAGGCTGCTCATACTGCCGCTCTAAATGCCTTGAATGACGCTCCAATGAAATTATATCGTGCTCAACTCAAACAGTCTCAGGCCACTGAGCAGGTTGTAACGGCCCAAAACGCAGTTACCAGCGCTAAGATGGCTCAAGATGATGCTCAGCTTGCTTACGAGCAAGCTGTATCAGCTCTGCACCAAGCTCAGCAACCTGGTGTAACTGATCAGAACACCTTGAAAAATGCTCAACAAGAGCTCGCCACTGACCAAACGGCCTTGGTCAATGCTAAGACGGCCCAAACTAAAGCTAAGGTAACATTGGGTAACGCCAAGGCTCAATTAGCTAACAGTCAGCAGGCTTTGTCCGACGCTCAGGCTAAGTACAACAACTTAGTTCACGCTAGCCAGAACTTGAAGGTCGCTCAAAACCAAGTTAAGCAGACCACGCAGTTAGTTGCGACGACTAAGTCCCGGCTCCAGTCTGCTAAGCAGGCGCTCTTGAACAAGGCCAACGCAGCTCTTGCTACAGCAAAGTCATTACTAACTCAGGCAACGGACCAAGTTAAGAGTGCCACGGACGCTCTCACAACGGCCCAGAACAAGCTGGCCGCTATCAAGTACCACAACAGTTCGGCCTCATCCAGTGCTACCAGCTCAGCATCGAGTTCGGCTTCAAGCTCTGCAGTTGCACCATCATCAAGTACCGCTTCCAGTGCTAACTCTGCCGCACCTAGTGCAAGCCCTACTGTAGCTCCATCCAAGAACGCCACTTCCAACGCTACGACAGCAACTAGGTTAAGTACTTCAAATACTAGTTCCATCAACAACGCAGCTATGCGTTCAGCAACTAAGGACGCTACTGCTAACTCAGCTGTTGCACCTACTAAGAATACCGCTGTCGCACCAAGTGCACTCATTCAGGCTGAATCGACTGCATCGGTCAACACCGACTCGGCAAGTACTAATGGCGAGTTCTCTGAAGTAACAAACTCAAGTACTCAGGAGTTGCCACAAACGGGTAGTGACAATGGTGCCGCGTTAGTTGGTCTCGGTTTAATTGGCGCGTTGATGTCGATGTTCAGCTTCCGTCGTCGTCATAACTAAAGTCAATCGCCTCCCTGGCGGCTGGAAAATAAGCTTCTTGGCGCCCTGTACGGCTAGCCTAGAATGGAGGCTGACGCTAGAGGCGTCGGCCTTCGTTCGTAGCTAGACGCTAAGGGCGCGCTTATTTCCCAGCCTTTTGTTTTGCCTGGTGGGGGACAAAAGTGGGGCAAAGTAAAACCCGTAAGTCGCCGATTAGACTTACGGGTTTTACGACCTGAACGGGCATCCCTCGTTGGGCTCCCCTTAGCGGTCTAGATATTTAATTAATTGGGGCAGGATGAGGTTGGCCTCCTGCTTGCCGATCTCGTACAGCTTGACCAACTTCTTGGTGTTGCCCTCAATCCGACTGACCTTGACTGGGTGCTGGGGGGCGATGGTGAAGAACTCCTTCTCCTTAGTGCGGCGGTTGACCTCCTCGACCTGCTGATTGTAGACTGCCGGCCGGGCGATCGCCGCCTTGACGAAGGCCGAGTAGTCGGGGTAATAGCGGTGGAAGAGCCGGTCTAGGGCGCGGCTGGTCGGCTTCTTCCGGTAGTTGATGTCCCGGGTCCGAACGATGACGATCTTCTTATAACCTTGCCGCTCAGCGACGTCGTAGGGGATCGAGTCGGTCACCCCGCCGTCCATGCAGAGGCCCTGGCTGGTCCGCTGGGGCTTGGAGATGATCGGCATCGACGAGGAGGCCTTCAGGACCCGGGTCAAGTCGTCGCCGACCGGGTCGGTGAAGGTGACCGCCTTACCATCGGTTAACCTGGTGGCGACCGCCGTGAAGTGGGAGGCGGAACGCCGGTAGGCCTCGTCGTTGAAGTTCAGCCACTGCCAACCGTGGCCCTCAAACAGGTAGTCGAGGTTGATGATACTCTGCCGGTGGAGGAGGTGGGTGATCGAGATGTAGTCGCGGTCGTGGCGGTGGTGGATGTTGATCATCGCCGGCCGCCCGTACTGCTTGGAGACGAAGTTGGCCCCGCACAGCGACCCGGCCGAGACCCCGATCACGCTGCGAAATTCAATGTGGTGGGCCAGGAAGGCATCGACTACGCCGGCGGTATACTGTCCCCGAAATGCCCCGCCTTCCAGGACCAAAGCTGCATCATATAACATTAGATTCTCTCCCTTGAAAGTGCTAGTTAGTATTATACAATAATAGGCCGCGGGCAGGTAATAACTGATTACATTCACCAGCCCTAATGTTGGTCGGGGTGGTCGCTGATCTCCTGGAGGGCCTGGCGTTGCTGTTTCTGATCCACGTGGGTGTAGAGGTCGGTTGCCGAGGTCCCCTTCTGTCCCAGCTGCTGGGCAACCAGGACCTGGTCCTTGGTGACGTCGTAGAGCTCCGAGGCCAGGGTGTGGCGGAGCTTGTGGGGGGTCAGGGGGTGACCAAAGGCGGTCGAGTACTTCTTGACCATTCGCTCGATCGCGTTGGCGGTCATCCGCCGGGTCTCCCCGTGGTAGACGGTTAGAAAACAGGCAACGTCCTTTTTGACGGCGTGGTAGCGCTGGGCCCGAATCGCCAGGTAGCTCTTCAGGTAGGGAACGGCCCAGGGGGCAATTGGTACGGAATCACGCTGGCCACCTTTTCGGGTGACGTCGAGCAGCTGCTGTTTGAGGTTGAGGTCACCAAGATTGACGTTGGCGGCCTCGGAGACCCGGACCCCGGTACCAAGGATCAGGGTGATGATGGCGATGTCGCGCTCCCGGTTATGTTTGAATGGTTCCCGGGCCCGCTTATCGCAGCGCTTGGGGTATTCATTTTCGATGAAGTGGATAAAGTCGAACTTCATCTGCCCCCGGTACATGTGCGAGGCCAGGGTATGGGCCCGGTAGTTCAGGGTCTTGGTGTCGTTGAGCGAGTCGATCTTCAGCATGACGTTGCGGTAGAAGTAGGGCTCGCCATCCTTGACGTCGGCGGTGACCGTCAGGAACTTGAAGAGGGAGCGCAGGGCGTTGATCGACCGGTTGATCGAGGTTGGTGAGTTTAGGTGGCCCTGGGCGTTGGTGCTGTGCTTGAGCTGGTCGATGTAGAGCATGATGTCGTTGCGCCGCAGCTGGGCCAGGGCATCGACGGGGATGCTCCGGTTGTCACTGGCCTTGACCAGGCCACTGACCCGCAGCCAGTCGAAGAAGCGGCGGATCTCGGTCAGGTACTGGTAGGTGGTCGTGACCGCATGGCTGGTGCCGAGGTAGTATTCATTGACGTAGTCGGGGAGCTTGGCCAACTCCTCATTGATCAGTTTGAGGTACTTATCTGCTTCCAATCTTCTCACTCCATTGTTGGTAATATGTCTATTATACCGTATCCTGACAACCGCGTCGTTATTCACGCCCTATACGACAAAAGTGATATAATAAGAGGTAAAATTAAATGAGAGGGAGTCTTAATAATGCGGATGGAGAAGAATAAGGCCTACGCCGAGGTCTTACGGCAGCTGTCCACGACGGAACTGCTCGATCGGTACTATGATAACCCGGACCTGGTCGACCGGATCCTGAAGGGCAAGGTGGATGCCACCGAGCTCAACGACGGCCCGGTAATGATCAACGGGGTCAAGATGTCGGAGAAGGATGCCAGAGACTACTTGATCATGCAGCTGGTCAAGCGGGCCGATCCGGACCCACGATAAGAACATTAGCCGTCATTTCGCGTGCGAGGTGACGGCTTTCTTTGTCTGTGCTAAAATAATTAATGATTGATGAGAAAAATGTTAGAGAAAGCGTGATTGATTAGATGGTAGATTTGAACCAAGTCAAGCAAGCAACTAAGCAGGGGCTGAGTGAACTGCTCGACCAGGCCCACCTGCAGGCCGGCGACATCTTCGTCCTTGGCCTAAGTACGAGCGAGGTCCAGGGAGAGCAAATCGGCAACGACTCCAGCATTGAGATTGGCCGGGCAATCGTCAAGACCATTCTCGATACCCTGCGACCGCTGGGCATTCACCTGGCTGTCCAGGGTTGTCAGCACATCAACCGGGCCCTGGTAGTTGAGCGGGCGGTGGCCAAGGAACACGGCCTCGAGCAGGTCATGGTCTACCCGCAGATCCACGCCGGTGGTGCTGGGCAGATTGCGGCCTTTGAGAACTTCGAAGACCCGATCGAGGTCGAGCACATCCAGGCCCAGGCCGGGATGGACATCGGCGACACCGCCATCGGGATGCAGGTCAAGTTCGTCCAGGTTCCGGTGCGAACGTCGGTGAAGACGATCGGCGCGGCCCATACGACCTACCTGTCTTCACGGCCGAAGTACATCGGTGGTCCTCGGGCCAAGTACAGCTGGGACCCCTTCAACCAGCGTGAGGAGGGTGGCCAATGAGAAACGAACGCTTACGGCGGTTGACCCTGGCGGCCCTCCTGCTGGCCCTCTCGGTGGTGCTGGGCCGCTTCTTCGTTATCCCGATTCCCTGGACTCACGGCTACATTAACCTCTGTGACGCCGGAATCTTGATTGCGGCGCTGCTGCTGGGTCCCGCTTACGGAACGGCCGTCGGGGGCTTCGGGGGGATGTTTCTGGACCTTTTGTCCGGCTATCCCCAATATGCCCTCTTCTCCCTGACTGCCCATGGGCTGGAGGGGCTGACGACCGGCTACCTGGGGCAGCGGGCCGGTAGCTGGCGCGGCTACCAGTGCCTGGCCCTGGCCTGCGGGGTGGTGGTCATGGCCGCCTGCTACTTCTTCAGTGACTCCCTCATGTACCACACCTGGATGGTCGGGATCCTGAGTATCGGTGGCAACCTCCTCCAGGGAGTCATCGGTGGGGCCCTGGCCCTTTGGCTGACGCCGCACCTGCGTAAACGAATGTAATGAAAAAGCGCCTGACTGCTACTGCGGTCGGGCGCTAATTTCGTTTAAAAATAAAAAATCGGAAAAACAGGATTCGAACCTGCGACCCCCTGGTCCCAAACCAGGTGCTCTACCAAGCTGAGCTATTTTCCGAAGTTATATCCGTTCGCAACGAACGAATATTATATTATCAAGAAAAGGGGGATTCGTAAAGCCCTTTTCTAGGAATTTTCTGATTTTTTGGCCAACCATGCAAAAACCGGGCCGGAATTTCGTCGGCTAGCCAGACCTGGTCGTTACCGACGTAGAAATGCACCCCCGCCGCCCGGGCCGCCTGGGTATCGACCATCAGAATCACGGGCTGGCTGTCATGGCGGGCGCCGACCTGCCGCGCCGTCTGCGTATCCGTCGAGAGGTGGACGAACTGCCGCTGCATCGGCAGCAGCCCCAACTCCTTGATACTAGGCAGGAAACGGCGGGCGGTTCCGTGGTGGATGATGCCCGGGATCGAGTGGCCATACAGGGCGCAGATCCGGTCGCCCCTGATCGCAAAGCGCTGCTTATCGCTGTGGGTGAGGACTGCTGTAATGCCATCCCGGGTCAATGCCAGGTGGTGGACCCGGTTGAGGGCGGCAATGAAGTGGGCAAGGTCCGTGTAGCCGTACTCGTCGAGCTGAATGCCGTACTTGTCCGGGTTGTGACGGAGAGCGTAGGACATCTTCTTGCTGATGTATTTTAAGTGTTTGTCTGTCATCCAATCACCTTCCCCTGCCATGGTACCATATTCCCCGTTTCCGGTCCGGGGAATGGTATAATTAAGTTATCAAATGAACAAAGGGGTGTTATCAGATGAAGCTAACAGACATCAAAACGATTACCAATGTTGGTGCTGGGACGATGGGCCATGCGACGGCCCTCCAGTTTGCCCTAGCCGGCTACCCGGTCCGCCTGTATGACCACTCGCAAGCCGGACTCCAACACGGTCAGGCGGCGATTGCCCATGACCTGAAAACCTTTCAGGGGGCCGGGTTGCTGAATGAGGAACCGGAAGCTATCCTGAGCCGGATCACGCTGACCACCGACCTGGCGGCGGCCTGTCGGGATACTGATTTCGTGATCGAGTCGATCGTCGAGGACCAGCAGGTCAAGCAAGCGGTCTGGCAGGAAATCGAGGATCAGGTGGGCCCAGAAACGGTCTTAGCTACCAACACGTCGGGGTTGAGCCCAACCGCCCTGCAGAGCGTCCTCGCCCATCCTGAGCGGTTCGTGGTCGCCCACTTCTGGAACCCCGCCCAGCTAATGCCACTGGTAGAGGTGGTCCCCGGTAAGGACACCAGTCGGGCGACCGTTGACCTGACGGTGGCGTTGATGAACAAGATCGGTAAGCACGCCGTACCACTCAAGAAGGAGGCCCTCGGCTTCGTCGGCAACCGGATTCAGTTGGCCGTCCTCCGGGAAGCCTTCCACATTGTTGACGAGGGGATCGCCAGCCCGGAAGCCGTCGATGACATCATCAAGTACAGCCTCGGCCGGCGGTGGAACCTGGTCGGGCCGATTGCCAGTGCCGACCTGGGAGGCCTGGACGTCTTCAAGAACATCAGCTCTTACCTCTACGCGGACCTGGCCAATTCGACCGGGACCGACCCGACCCTTGCAAAGCTGGTTGACCATGGTAAACTGGGGATAAAATCCGGCCAGGGCTTCTATGACTGGCAGGGGGATGCCGGGCAGCGGGTTGTCACCGATCGTGACCGGGAACTCCTCGCCCAGCTCAAGCACGACCACGAGGAAGGGGAGCACTAGATAATGCAACAAGAGATTAAACAATCAACCACTACCGGTCAGGTGACGTTGGAACGAGCCGACGGGACCACGGTACAGTTTAGCAACGGCGGGGTCGATGGTGAATTTGAGGTGATCATCACCGACCAGGAGCTCATCCCTGCCCTGTTTGAAAAGGTGGGAGAGTGCGACGGCGATTACCTTGTTCGGGGCCTGAAGCTCGGCGCGGCCACCCCGGTCGTCAAGCTCAGCGGCAAGTACGTCGTGTACGGTAATCCCGCCAACGGCAACGTGATGCTGGCCAAGCAGAAGTAAAATTAACGCCACCCGTTAACACTCAATGGTGCTAGCCGGGTGGCATTGCTTTTTAAATGGTGGCCAGCGGTTGCTTACTGGTCGGCTTTGGGAAATGTTTGGCCAGGGCGTCCAGTTCGTCAGGAGTAAAGCTAATATCTCCCGCCTCAACATTGGCGATGGCATGCGTGGGGTTTCCGGCCTTGGGGATGGTCAGGACGCCCCCATGACGCAGGGTCCAGGCGAGCATGATCTGGTAGATGCTGACCTGGTGGTTGGTCGCCAGCTCCTGCAAGAGGGGGTCGCTACTCAACCGACCGGAGATGGTATCGGCTTGGGCCAATGGTGAGTAGGCAATCAGGGGCAGGGCATGCTTTTTCATTAGGGGGAGGAGGTCAAACTCGATCCCCCGCTCGTCGAGGTTATAGAGGTCCTCGTTGGCAACGCAGTGCTGGCCAGCGGGGAGCCGCCAGAGTTCCTCCAGGTCGGCGACGTCAAAGTTGGAGACGCCCCAAGAGCGGATCTTCCCCTTGGCCACCATCCGTTCCAGCTCCGTGACGGTCTCCGCTAACGGGACCGTTCCCCGCCAGTGGAGGAGGTAGAGGTCAAAGTAGTCAGTACCGACCCGACGCAGGCTCTGGTCGAGGCTGCGCTCCAGGAGGTGGTGGCTGGCGTTCTCCGGGAGGACCTTGTCGATGATGTAGAGCTGGTCGCGCATATAGTCCTCGATGGCTTCCTTGACAACCTCCTCGGTGCGGCCCATCCCGTACATCTCGGCCGTGTCGATTACCCGAGCACCGTGATCGATGGCGCTTCGGATCGCCTGGACCTCGGCGGGGCGTTTGACGGGATCATCCCCGATATGCCAGGTACCGATCCCGACGGCGGGCAGGGTTGTTGTGCCAATCTTAACTGTTTGCATTGCATTTCCTTCCTCGTAAGACTATTTAGTACCATTGTAACATAGTTGGGTGAAGCGTTTACTAGAGATGCATTAAGGCAAAGATTACAAATATTAATTCTAAATGACAAAATATGGGATGCTTGCCTGCCATGGTCGACTGGTGTATAGGTGATAAGGTAATTGTGATATAAATTAGAGGAGTTTGAAAAACAATGGGGACGCTATTGAAATTATTAACTAAAAAAGAATATTTTGTGTGTCCAAACTGCCATGAGCACTACGAATTCAGTCATAGCCAGGTTAAGGGCATGCTGAAGAAGTATGGTCACATCAATTGCTACTATTGCCGAACTGAGCTTAAGCAGATCGACGAATAGTAGCCTAAGAGTCGCGCTGACGAGCTAATCGTTGCGCGGCTTTTTTGATTACCTTTAAGGAACTGCCAGGGTACGATAGCGCTTTCAGAAAAAGTGTTACAATGATAATAGATACTTTAGAAAGGAAATGATCATTATGGGCTATTATTCTGATACACACCGGGTAACGCATTATCCCGACGTCCTCGCCGAAAACGCCGCCAACGAAGTGACCCTGTTCAAGAATACCGGCGATACGGCTAAGGGCTTCATGGCTATGCACAAGGATGCGGTCGCTGATGGTGCCATTGATTCCAAGACGAAGGAACTGATGGCGCTGGCCGTATCGATTGCCATTCGTTGTGAGGGCTGTATCACGTCGCATACCGACAGCGCCATTAAGAAAGGCGCCACGGAACAAGAAATCATCGAAACGATCAAGGTTGGCATGATGATGAGTGGTGGTCCGGGGATGATCTACGGCAGCAAGGCAATCGCGGCGGCAGAACAATTCTTCGGCAAGCACCTTGCGTAAACAGTACAGATTCGTTATAAAAGGAATGGCAGCAAAGTCATTCTCTTTTATTTTAGGGGTTTTAATATGCGAAAGATTCACCGATCACCGTTAGAATACGGTATTTCAGCATTTGCTGGTAAGTATAAGACACGGATAATCTGCTCGTTGATGACACACGGGCCAATGCGCCATAAGGAACTTCGTCAGCTGACAGATGCTAATGACCAGGCCTTGTCGCTGGCGTTGAAGGAATTGCTTGACTACTCGATCGTTAATCGTCACCAGTACAATGAAATGCCGCTCAAGGTTGTTTATTCGCTGACGGAGAAAGGAAAAACAATCGCACCAATCTTGCACCAGGTTAGTTTGTGGGCGATTAAACACCACGAAGATGATGTGACGTTTGAGCATGATAATTCACGGCTTGGCTAGGGCTTTTTCATTTCTGTCACATTAAAACTATAATTTTAATGACAGGTTGCTAACGCGAGCGCGGGCTTCCCTAATAATCATATATGTGTGTTTAAATGCTAAAAAGATCGTCAAGTAATTTACACGGACGATCTTTTTTGATTTGGCTAGCGGCTCAGTATTAATAATGATCCCTGCATGAATAAATGTAGATGTTTTCTTTGTCGGCCGTATAGATCAAACAGTGCTCAAGATTGATCCTTCGTGACCACTTTCCCGAAAGGTTATATTGCAGTGGCTCGGGCTTCCCCAGACCCTCAAAGGGATGGCGGTCGATATCCCTGATTGACTTATTAATCTTCTTGATGACTTTTTTCTGACCCTGGTCATGCCAATACATATAGTCATTCCAGGCGTCATCAGACCAACATTTAATCATTGTCATCCTCTGTAATTAACTCATGCTGCTTAAAGCCACCGTTTTTGAATTGTTCATCCCCACGCGCGAGCTTTCGCATCAGGTAGTCGTTTGAGTTCACACTGAGGGTTTCCATGATGGCGTCATAGTTATCTTTAGACATGACGACGACATTATCTGCGGTGTTCTTATATGAAAATGTATTAAACATGAAAATAAAACCACCGCTGATTTTCATCATTGGTGGCTTTAACCTGATATTAGTTTTGAATGTTCTTTCAAAAATTCCGCAACCTTCAGCATGACTTTTTCGGTATCATCTTGAGTAGTGATACCAAGCATTAAGGCAATCCCTTCATTCTTTGTGACCATAAGGTGGTAGTCGTTCTTCATCAGGAATAATTTTGTGGCAATGTAAGCCGTTCTTTTATTGCCGTCTGCGAAAATATGCTTTTTAGTAATCTTCTGCATTATGTATGCTGCCTTGAGCCAAATCGTTGGGTATAGCTCCTTACCAAAAATAATCATTTGTGGCTGCTCAGTAATGAGGCTTAAGCCTTCCTGGTATTGTAGTCCATTGCTCCCCTCGCCAGCTCGCTTAATCACCTGCTCGTTGATCGTCAGAATTTTTTTCGGTTAGGTATTTCATGTTATAAGTCTTTTAGTGCTTCGATTAAGTCAGCATCTTCATTAAAAATACTGTTTATCATCTCTTGGGTGTCCTTACTGATACTTTTCTTTTTGGTAAAAGTTATTACACGACCATCAGGAGAAATGTTTTTTTCATATTCATCCCCTGGTTCAGCATGCATTTTTATTTTGTCCTTCTTGGTTAATCGTAAGCCGAAAGAGTTACCACTTTTAAAAAATTTTGATTCTCCGCTGATCTCTTGCATGATATCACCTCGTAAGTACATTATAGCATGTTGGTAATGACGAAGCTGCCTACTTACTTGGTCGGGACCAAAAAGAGCGCCCCACCATGGAGTCGCTCTGACAGTTTAATCGTTAGTCTTTTCCTTGATCGTCGCTGCCGACTTGTCTAACAGTTCCTCTTCTGCCGGGGTCAGCTTGATCGGATGGATCGCCTCGATCCCCTTGGCCCCGATCACGGCCGGGTAGCCGATGTAGCAGCCGTACCGCTCCATGAAGAGTGAAACCGGTAAGAACACGTGCTTATCGGTAAAGATAGATTCGACGAGTGTGATGGCGCAAGAAGCCACCCCAAAGCAGGTGTAGCCCTTCCCGACCATAATCGTGAAGGCGCCCTGGCGGATCTTGTCGGACAGTTTATCCAGGTTGATCTTACCCTCATCGGCCAGCTGGGTCAGTGGGATCCCGTCGATGTGGATCGTCGACCAGGCGGTGAACTGAGTATTACCATGCTCCCCAAGGACGTAACCGTCGACGTTCTGCGGTGCCTCGTGGAAGTGTTCACCAACCGCCCGCTGCATCCGGGCCGTGTCCAGGAGGGTCCCGGTACCGAAGATCCGGTCATAGCGCAGGCCGGTCGCTTGTTGGAGGACACCCAGGATGGCGTCACATGGGTTGGAGATGTTGATCAAGATACCGTTGAAGCCACTCTCCTTGATCTTTGCGCCCACCTCCCGGGCATTCTGCTTGTTGATCGGCAACTCGGCAAAGCGGTCACCGGTCCGGTTGGTGGCCTCAATGTCCCCAAAGGCGGTAATGATGATATCGGTATCGGCCAGCTCCCGATAGTCGTTTTGCTTGATCACCGCCGAGTGGGCTGTCCGCGGGAAGGCGTCGGCAAAGTCATTGTACTCGGCGGCTACCTTCTTCTCGTTCTTGTCGATCAGGACCAGTTCGTCGACCAGGCCCGCCATCAGTAGCATGTGGGCGACCGTCGTCCCAACGTTCCCCAAACCAATCACAGCAATCTTGTGCATTAAAATCACTCCTGTCTGATATGTAAGCGGTTACGTTACATAATCATTCTATCATAAAAGGGAACCGTCGTGGTGACGATTCCCTAAAAGTCGATTGGATTGAGCGCGCACACTGCATCTGCCCTTGGTGGCCTAGTCAACCTGGACGCCCAGGTAGTCGGCCACCTGGTTGACGTCTTTGTCACCCCGTCCGGAGACCGTGACCACCACAACTTGGTCCTTAGCCATCCCCGGCACCATCTTTACTGCCTGGGCGATAGCGTGCGAACTCTCCAGGGTGGGGATGATTCCCTCAAGGCGGGACAGCAACTGGAAGGCACGAACGGCCTCGTCATCGGTAATGGCGTAATACTCGGCGCGGTGGGTGTCCTTCAGGTAGGAGTGTTCTGGCCCCACCCCGGGATAGTCCAGGCCGGCCGAGATAGAGTAGGCTGGCTGGACGTGGTCGTGGTCATCCATCAGGACGTAGGACCGCATCCCGTCACTGATGCCGACCCGGCCGTTGGTCATCGTGGCCGCGTTGTCTGGAGTATCTGCCCCCTTGCCAGCCGCCTCGGCCCCAATCAGGCGAACCCCGGAGCTATTGATGAATTCCGCAAACGACCCGATTGCGTTTGAGCCACCGCCGACATAGGCGATTACCGCATCCGGCAGCCGCCCCTCCTTGGCAAGAACCTGCTGCTTGGTCTCGCGACCGATGATGCTCTGGAAGTGGCGCACCATCTGGGGATACGGGTACGGGCCCACCGCCGAGCCGACGATGTAGAAGGTATCGTCAAGATGGTGGGCGTAGTCATCGAGGGCGGCGCTGACGGCATCCTTGAGGGTCCGGGTGCCAGACTGAACCGGGTGGACCGTGGCTCCCAGGAGGTTCATCCGAAAGATATTGAGCTTCTGCCGCTCACAGTCCACGGCGCCCATGTAGATCTCGCACTTCAGGCCAAACCTGGCGGCAGCCGCTGCTGTGGCTACCCCGTGCTGGCCAGCCCCCGTCTCGGCGATGATCCGGGTCTTCCCCATGCGCTTAGCAATCAGGATCTGGCCAAGGACGTTGTTCAGCTTGTGGGCGCCGAGGTGGTTCAGGTCCTCCCGCTTGAGGTAGACCTTGGCCCCACCTAGGTAGTTAGTCAGCGCCGTCGCGTAGTATAGCGGTGTGGCACGGCCAGAGTAGTCCTTGAGCAGGCCGGCCAGCTCGTTGTTAAATTCGGGGTCATCCCTGTATTTCAGGTACGCCGCCGCCACCTTATTCAAGGCCACCTTGATATTGGCCGGTACGTACTGGCCACCGAATTCACCGTAGTACATGTTCTGTTCAACTGGATTTGTCATGTTAATTCCCCCATTTTAATTTTTCCTGGGGCGTCCACATAAACAAAAAGAGCTGAATGACAGGATGCCACTCAACTCATCATTTATTGATAAAATGATTGTCTGGCATCGGCCCCGTTTGATATTAACCAAATCAAAGTAAGCCTACACCAGTGATGTAAACCTACTCAGTCATGCCAGCCTTGTCAAAGAGTTGTTTTCATCATTACAATCATTTCCTTTCTTTAATGTTGCTCTAATCTTATCTTAATAATCAACCACTGTCAATCATTTTCTGGTATTTGCGTATCCTCAAGTGAGGGGTTAATCATCGTGAGTAACCGTTCACCCAGTTCCCGATTACGGAAGTGGTATTGGCTGTGTAAGGACTGGTGACCGAGTAACCCCTTCAAGATTAGGGCCTGGTCAATATTTTCATCGATCGTGTCCAACAGGATGCTCAGGTCCTTGATCTTACGCCGCTGCTGCCGCATTTGGTGGAGAGATGCAACAAAGGCATCACCGTCGATGTGGCTACCAACCAGCTCGGCCGTATGCAGGTAGTCCTGGAGAATCAGCTTATCATAGACGCTTAGCAGCTCGTTGACGGCGGGACGCTGGTCGAGGGCTGCAATCAGGTAACACAAGGCATCAAAGACCTTCCGGGCATCGTAGCGTTCCAGATCGACCTCTGGTGGGTTGAAGCGAAAACCCTGGTCATTCTGAATTGACTCCTGCTTATCCGGGTTGAAGTGATCACTGAGCTGTTGCTTGACCTCCGCAAGCAGGGCGGCGTTCGTGGCAACATCCTCCTCTGCCTGCTCAGGAGTTGTCGGTTGGTCGAGATTATTTATCGGCCACACGGCGGCCCCGGTCCGCGCGTTGATCACCGTCAGCATCGCGGGTTGCAAGCCCGGTAGCCGGTGAAGAAACTTGGCGTTGACGCTGAGGGCGCGAACGGTTGCCATCGCCTTGGCAAGGTCGCTCTTCTTCCAGAAACGAATCTCACCGGCCTGGGGGCCAATCATCGCGCCATTGGCCCCGGTCTTACTGCTGTAATAGTACATGGTGCCGCCGACCCGGGCAGCAATGGCGTAGCAGCCCTTCGGTGGGACGGCCAGTAGCGACGATTGCTTTGGTGTTGCGGCTGACTGCGGTATTGGTGCGGCGGCTTTCTCGGTATCGGCAAGTTGGGCAACAAGCTGACTCACCTCCTGGGCATCGTCGGTATAGATATAGAAGCGGTCATCACGCTTGTTGGCAAATAGGGTTGGGAATTTCTTCTTGAGGTGGGAAAATTCATCATACAGTTGTTCCAACTGGTCCCAATAGAAGTGCTGATTATCCTTGTGGGTGAAGTAATTATTAACGGTCCAGTAATTCTTGTTCCCGCTCTTGGGCAGGTAGACTAGTTGGAAAGACATGATGCAGACCCTCTTTTCACTATTTATTTACCCTTATTGTACAGTAAACCGTCCCTTTCTGGACAAGTTTGTGAACTACTCGGCCATTAATGACCGCGCTTCTGGGAATATGGGAATAGTATTTAGGATGTTACACCTGACGTATGTTCGACTAACAGCTAAAAAAATGGGCAATTCATCACGCCCTTAAAAGAACATGATGAATTGCCCATTTTCAAAAAAAGCCTTGCCGCTAAGCAAGACTCAAGTAAGCGGTCCGTACGAGACTCGAACTCGTGATCTCATCCGTGACAGGGATGCGTCCTAAACCAACTAGACCAACGGACCAAATATTGGGCTAGCTGGATTCGAACCAGCGCATGACGGTACCAAAAACCGTTGCCTTACC
>NZ_AZGO01000065.1:239166-257042 GCF_001435345.1 Limosilactobacillus pontis DSM 8475
TTTAATTATGCGACGCAGGGCCGCAATGGAGGATACAGGGCTCGAACCTGTGACCCTCTGCTTGTAAGGCAGACGCTCTCCCAACTGAGCTAATCCTCCATCAATGATTGTCACACGACAACAGAAACTATATTATCAAGGATCAACTCAAATGGCAAGACTATTTGAGGGAAAAGTTGAATTTTCTTCACGAAGGAGATGAGTTCTTACCCGCTTGGTCCCCCATCATCCCCTGCCGGCAGTTTACCTTCTGCTGGGCACGTTCTTGGTCACGTAGGTAGAACTTGAAGAAGGTGTTGACCGGCAGGAGGGTCGCCCCGTAGACCAGGGCCTGACGATGATTCAGGTGGTGAGTTTTGTGCATATGGTCCCCTCCGTTCAAAAAGGGGCGGTCCGTTACGGGCTGCCCCCATTAATTACTTGTTCTTAACCTTGTCAATCAGCTTGTCGATGTGCTTGTGCAGCTTCTTGATCTCATTTTTCTGGTCGGCCAGCTCAGCCTTCAGTGTCCGCAGCTCACCCTTGCGCTTGCTGTGCTTCTTAGCCTTGTCCAGGGAGTCCACCAGGGCGCCGATCGTGTTGACGTCGTATTCGTTCAGGAGGCCGGCAAACTCGTCGAGCTTCATGTCCTTGATGGCCCGCAAATCATCCTTACTGTATTTACTCATTATTAAACACCTTCCTTATTGATTATACCCTGATTATAACGCTATTTATAAGTAGTGCTGCATCAATTTATAAAAAAATAACCTGCCCCACCAAATGGGAACAGGTTATTGGTTAATTAAGTTTAGCTAATAATGGAAAGATCCGCGTTAGGCTTCTTCACCAGCAACCTTAACGATTGCCTTGGAGACACCCTTCAGCTTACCACTGACGAAGTCTTCAACGTGGTCAAAGTCGAGGACGTGGGAGATCAGCGGCAGTGGGTCAACGGCGCCAGATTGGAGCAGGGCGATGGAGTCTTCGAAGGTGTAAGGGTTGATGAAGGTCCCTTGAATCTTCAGTTGCTTTTGGAAGACCTTGTAGGTGTTAACCTTGAAGGTGGAGTCAGGGTTACCAACACCGAACATCAGCACTTGACCACCACGGGCAGCGGCTTCAACGGCTTGCTCTTGGGTTTGTGGCAGACCAACGGCTTCAACCACGATGTCGTAGGAGTCAGCCTTGACTTCTTCGGGGTGCTTAACGTTGTTGATGGTCTTGAAACCGAAGTGCTTCTTGTTGTTCTCCAGCTTGTCGTCGTTGGAACCAGCCAGGGTAACTTCGTGAACACCACGGGACTTCAGGATTTGGGCAATCAGTTGGCCTTCGAAACCATCACCGATGATGAGTGCCTTTTGGTATGGGTGGGTTTCCAGCAGGTCAACCCCGTGTTCAGCACAGGAGATTGGTTCGATTACGGCAGCGGCTTCCAGGGAAACGTTGTCTGGAATGTGGTAGACAACTTCTTCCGGAGCGGTGAAGTATTCTTCAAAACCACCGTCACGGGTAACACCAACGGCATCGAGGTGTTCACACAGTTCCGGACGGGATGAACGGCAGTATTGGCACTTGTGGCAGTAGATGTTTGGGTCAACACTTACCCGGTCGCCAACCTTGAAGTTTTCGACTTCAGAACCAACCGCAGCAACGACACCGGAGTTTTCGTGGCCTAAGACGATCGGTGGAACGGCGTCAGCAGAACCCGGCAGACCACCGTAGAGGGCCTTGTCAGTACCACAGATACCAGCCCAAGCGGTGTGGATCAGAACTTCGTTGGGCTTAACTTCGGGCTTGTCGTAGTCTTGAACTTCAAGCTGCTTTAATCCGGTTAAAACTAATGCTTTCATCAGAAAATCCTCCTAATCAATCCTTAACAATCTCACAGAATTCAATGGTTTCGTCGTTGGGACCGGTGATGTTGAAGAACTTGATCCCGTGCTTCCAGAAGTCAAGGTGTTGAACCTCGTCTTCCTTGACGGCAAAGCCCTCAGCCTTGGCCGCCTTGAAGGCGTTGTCGGCGTCTTCAACGTTTAATGAAATGTGGTTGATCGCACCGGTTTGGTGAACGGCGCCATCACTATCCCAGATTTCCAGCATCAGGTGGCCCGCCTTCATGAAGGTAACCTGGTGGCCTTGGTCATCAGTGTCGAATTGACCCTGCTTCTTGAAGCCAAGCTTCTCCCAGAAAGCAATCGTCTTGTTCATATCATCGGTTGGAATCCCAACGTGGGCCAGATCATCAAAGTATCCGGCCAGGCTCTTATTAAATGCCATTGAAAGCCATCTCCTTAAGTAAGTTTGTGAAGTATTTCTCTTTCAACGCTTTTAATAATACTTGCTTTTAGGTCATATGTCAACCGGTTGACATAAAATAATTCAAAAAATTGTGGGAACTTACACAATCCCCACAGTTTTAGCCAAAGTCGATTTTGTCCAGCATCTGTTCCCGGCTAACCTGGTCAAGACCCAGGTAGGCCAGGGTCATCGCCTCACTGGAGTGGTTGAGTAATCTCATCACCAGGCCGATGTTGTAGTTACTCTGGACGTAGACCCGGTAGGCACCGGTCTTGCGCATCGTATGGGTGCCCAGGTAGTTAATGTCGAGCAACTCCCCCACCCGGTGCATGACGTTGTAAAACTGACGCTCGTCGATGTGCTTGTCTGGCCGGGTGGTGGACGGGAAGAGCCATTCCGTCCTTCCCTCGTAGCGGTTGCGTTTCAGCCACTGCTGGTAGATCGCCAGGTCGCTCATCACCGGCCGCAGGTAGAGGGTGTTGGGCTTGCCGGTCTTCTTGTCCTTGATGAAGGCGTGCTGGCGGATGGCCCCGTAGTCATCGAAGACGTCGGTCTGCTTGAGTCGCAGGACGTCACTGACCCGGAGGAGGGTGGCCTTACCGACCTGGAAGATCGTGTAGTTACGCCGCCCCGCTTTAAAGTTGTGGAGGAGGGTGTCTTGGACCTCCGCAAGGACATTGGAATCCTTGATTGGTAGTACGATTTGTCTCACGTTATTCAGCTTCCTTAGGTGTTATTTAATTTATGATAACATATTCAGAAGTGGTTAAGCTTGACGGTTGGTGATTCGTTGCTAAAATAGTTACATTGAGTTTTTTAACGAGGTGACAGTCCTGTCAAGAATTAGTAAAGTTTATCGAACCGCCCTCCTGCTGATGGTCGGCCTGGCCCTTGGCGGTGGTTGGACCACCTACCGCGACTTTCGTCATGGACAGCAGGCCCGGCTAGATTTTGCCCAGCACGATCGCCGGCCGGCCAGCCAGGTCGGTGGGCTCACGACAAGTCAATACCAGCAGTTGGCCCAGCTGAATTACCAGCCGGGCAGTACCCCGGTCGTCCTGGTCAATCATGGGCGGTCAATCCTCAACCCCAAGGCCTGGCGAAGGGACCATGTCATCTATCAGCAGCTCGACCGGGCCGGCCGCGCCTCCGCTAGCAACACCGCCTTCTTGAACAGCCGTAATCACGCTAACACCAGTCTCCGAACGGCGCAGAATTTTCAACCCGCTGGCTGGCACAGTAATAGTGGCGGGAACCTTGTCTATAACCGGGGCCACCTGATCGCCTATTCCCTGACCGGGGGGATTGACCCACGAGCCGGGCAGTTACGGGCCGGGGCACTCGGTGACCAGGATAACCCGCGAAACCTGTTCACGGAGACTGACTTTACTAACGAGGTCCTGCAGACCCATTACGAGGCCCGGGTCCGTCACGCCATTGAACAAGGAAAGCACGTGATCTACCAGGCCACCCCGATCTTTCGTGGGGATGAGCAGATGGCCCGGGGGATCAACCTCCAGGCCCTCTCGACCGACGGGACCCTGAATTTCAATGTCTTCCTATATAATGTTGAACCTGGAGTGCTGCTGAACTACCAGAGTGGGTCCAGCCAGGCAGATTCGCGGATGCGAGTGTACGTTCCCACCTATATGAACGAGGACGATAGTGATGACCGGTCGGCCGGGGATGGTAACCTGCGTGTTGTTGGTCCCTACCCCACCCCATTTGCTGATGCCCCTCGTCACTATTATCGGATTAGTCAATGACGTCACCTTTGAGGATGGCGTCATTTTTATTGAGAGCTAGTTTACATAATATCTTAATGGGTGATTATGTGGGATGCTGCGTTTTTCTCCCTTTTTACAGCTAATCTAAACCGCTAAAATTGGTCAAAATATGGTAGTGTTATTTATCCTAATACAAAATAAATAACATCTCACTAAAAACGTAAATTATAATATCCCGTTTTCAAGCGATTCTTGAGGTGTTATTTGTAAGAAATAACACCTCATTTATGCGGGAATTTGATCATAAATAAGGGTAAAATTGCGATTCACTCTGAGACACATTGAGATGATCAACTACCCGTCCAAATCATTTTCATGTTGTCTGAGTGGCAATTTTAAATTGGCATAATTTGCTGGTTTTAATAATGTGCCAAACGTAATAATGTATCCTTACAACTTGAAATCTCGATATTGACATTACGCAATCTATTTCATTTAATACATAGCCTTGATTATTTAATTTTAGGTTACATAATATCTTTCGTTTAAATTAATCGTCCAGAAGTGAAATTATGACAAAAGCAGATAGTTTATAGCTTGATGAAAAACTCATCCTGATGCTCAAAAGTATTCAATGATTTAGGAATGAATTTCCCAACTGGCATCAAGGTCTTAAGTATGTCGCGGCAAAAAAATGAGAAACCACTGTAAACATTCTTCGCTTCCTCAATGTTCTGAATATAAGTTTGGCGCACAATGTTCACCAAATGTGCGCCAAAACTTATATTCTTCACCATTTACTGCATTCATATAGGATTAAAGAACCACTGTAAACATCGTTATCACGGTATTTACAGTGGTTCATCATTTCACTAGGAATCTCCCAGAATTCTCAAAATATGCGCCCCCCGGGAATCGAACCCGGATCATGAGGACCGAAATCTCATGTGCTATCCTTTACACTAAGGGCACCTTACAGTGACAATTATAGCGCGTACCTGCTAAAATGGTAATAACTAAAAAATAGTTTCTTCCTATTATATAAGGAGTATTGGTAAATGGAAAAATGGCGCTTTGTTGCCGTCGATGTCGACGGGACCCTACTGGATGATCACGATCACTATGATATCAAACGATTGAATAACGACGTTCAACAACTCGCTGCGCGGGGCATTCACTTCATCATCGCCAGCGGCAACAGCCTTGATGCTCTCAGGGCCATCTTTGCCGCCAGCCCGGTTGTCGATACCTTTGTGGCTGAGAATGGCGGCCGGATCATTGCAAACGGTGATGAACAATTTAGCCAAGTTCATGAGCGGCCGATAATCAAACGGCTCCTGATTTGGAAGGACCACCTGAAGCCGCAGCCAGACCTGCTCTCGCTATCGGGTGCTAACCAGACATTCATCGCCAACCGGTTCAGGGATGTCCCGGTTCCCTACTACCCCCACCATGCCTACTTTAAAACATTGGCCGATGTGGACGAGCCGATCTTCAACCTTAACCTCAACTGGTTCAAACAACGGCCACCCCTGCCGTGGATATTACAGCAGGCCGCCCAGCTCAGCCATGATTTTCCCCAGGTCCACGCAACATACAGCGGGGCTTACGGAATCGACGTCCTGCCTGCCGGGGTCAACAAGGCGGTCAGCCTGGCAAAGCTGGTTGCCCAGCTGGGTGGTCGCATGGATGAACTGGTGGCCTTTGGCGACACCGCCAACGACCTGGAGATGATTCAGGCGGCGGGTCGTGGCTACGCGATGAAAAACGCCACCCCCGATCTATTAGCAGTGGCGGACCGAGTCACTATCCATGATAACAACCATGATGGACTTTTGCGGGCAATTGAGGACCTCTTTAACTTATCGGTGAGCAAGTAAAAGATATAGAAAAAGCGGAAGGCTTTCTTTAGATAAGAAATGCCTTCCGCTTTTCACGTAATTAATAAACTGAACCGTCGTAGAAGTTGAAACTCGGTTTGTTGAAATCGTGGGTGGCCAGCTCGGACAGCTTGATGAAGTTGTCCGCAATTCCCCAACTCATCAGGTTAATTGGCTTGCCGAAGTCTTCGTCCGGAATGACGACCGTGATGTACTTGCCGAGGGCCCGGGCCATCCCCAGCTCAACCCCCATCCCGACATCCTCTTCCTCGGGGATGTAGACAGCCAGGAGCATGTCCGAAGTGGCCACGCCGACCCGGTCACCGTTGTAGGTTGCGGTGGCCCACTCACGATCCTCCAGCAATTCGGGATGCTCATCAACCCGCAGCCCCTTGTATTGGTGTTGGAGCGGAATGTATGAGTTCTTAACGTCAATGGTTGGGTTGTCCTTGATGGCTTGCATTGCTTGCTGGTAGGCCTGGTTTTGCTTATCGGTGAACCAGCCGGCACAGAAATAAACGGTCTTGTTCTTCACTGTGATCTCCTCCAATTAATTTTTTGTTGGATCACCCCCATCTTAGCAAACAATCCTCCACGTTCGCAATAAAGAAATTTTATTCTGAAAAGATCAGCAAACTTATTTTTAATAAGGCTGAAAGCATGAATTTTGTTGTGTCCCCGCCAGACACCTTCTCAATCTAAAACAAATTTGCTAGAATTGTTCAGCGAAAATTAAAAAAAGAGACATAACAAATTGATACGGCAACATATTGTTGAGGTGGGACTGACGGTCCTCTTCCTGATGGGGGCCCTAATCGCGGTCCTGATGTGGTGGGCAGGTCAGTACTCGACCACCGTGGGGACGGCGATGATGACCCTGATTCTCTTGGGCACGGCTGCTGGAACCCTCATCCCCAGTATTCTGATAACATGGCTGATCATCGGTTTGACTACTATCGGTAGTACCATCCTGCTGATGGGCTACATCGTGATGACGACGCCCCTCAAGCTAGGATTACTCCTGGCCTTCCCAGTCTGTGCCAGTCTTAGTGTCCTCAGTCGCTACATTCTTTCCGGCTGGGGATGGATCGACCGCAACCGGGCCGACATCAATAGTTACGCGGCCCACTATGATCAGGTTACCAAGCTGCAGACCCGGTATAACGCCGCAAAGATCTACGAGAAGGCACGCCACTTTGTCCAAACTGACCAGCATGACGACCAATGGCTGGACGTAACGGCGATTCACTGGTCACACAGCAGGTAGATCCAGCAGTTTCATAAGTGGGAGTATCACGAAACACTGCGGGCAATTGCCAAGATCCTGAAACAAGACCGGCTCCCGTCCGAGGCGCTCTACTACTTGGAGCACGGGACCTTTCTGATCGTATCGTTCAACCTGACCACACAGACCTATGAATACCGCAATCGGCTGACCCGGCAGCACCTCGTACAGCCGCGGATTGGCCAAGCCACGCCCCAGTATAAGTGGGGAGCCGAGCGGATTACCACTGAGAATGCCGCCAGCTACCCGGAACTAACCGACGTCATGCGCCACATTGACCGGGACATGGAGACGGATCTGATCGTGGAATACATGAAGGGGGATGGCGTCAATGGTTAGTTGGTTCTTTTGGCTGGCAATGATCATCACCTTTGCCTTCTTCCTCCTCATCATGGTTCTCTTCATCTGCCAATGGGTGATCTACTACCGCGTCGAACGCACCATGCTCCACTATGACCAGCACTTCTATTCGAAGGAGGATCAAGACTGATGGTTCAAGAAACGCTAATGATTATAACCCTGGTGTCGATCTGGCTCTCCCTCTGCATGTCAATCGTTACCCTCAGTGGGGCCACCGACTTCTGGCTGGCCCACAGCACCAAGCGGGTGACCATCACCCCCCTGTCGCGCTACCCGATGATCACCATCGTGGTTCCTGCCCACAATGAGGAGGTCGTGATTGCCCAGACCACCCGGGCGATTCTTGACATGAACTACCCCGCCGACCGGGTTGAGTTGCTCCTCTTTGCGGATATCAGGAGATCATCGTCACCCAACGGATCCAGCACTGCGCGATCTGGCACCTCTTCAAGATCGGTCGGATTCCCGGCACGAACTTCATCATCCAGCGTCAGTTTGTCCAGGGGATCGGGGGCTGGCGCAACGGGGTCTTGACCGAGGATACCGACATCTCCTTTAAGATCATGCAGAGTGGCAAGCTGATCGCCCTGGCTTACAATTCCGAGGCCTTCCAGCAGGAACCTGAACGCCTCCATGACTACTACTTCCAGCGGCTCCGCTGGGCAAAAGGCAACTACCAGGTGGTCATCCACAACTTCCGCCACCTCTTCGACCACAGCAACTGGCGGGTGAAGCTAGAGACCTTTTATTACTCCTGCACCTTCTTCTGGTTCAACGCAGCGATCGTCCTGTCTGACATCATCTTCCTCGCCAATGTCGGGACCTTGATTGCCCGGCTATTTAATCCTGGCCTGGCCATCCCCTTTACCTTTGGCGAGAGCAACATCCTAATCATGCAGATTCTGTTGTTGAACTGGCTGCTGATGATCATCCTCTACGTCCTCCAGATCTCAATCGCGATGGCCACCCAGTTCGGGCAGGCGACGACCGGTCAGATCTGGCTGGCCCTGGCTTCCTACTTCACCTATTCCCAGCTCTTCATCGTTGTCTCCATCCACGCCGTCTGTTCGGTCTGTCTAGACAGCCTGCTGGGCCGCAACGGCAACGTCTGGGTGAAGACCAAGCGGTTCAATGACTAGCGGAAAGGAAACGACTTATGCGATTAACTAAATTTACCTGGCTGCTGGTAGCCGTGGTGACCATCATTTACACCGCTACCCTCGTCATCGTCCGGGTGGAGAATCCCCGTCACATCCAGGCCGAGTGCTATCGGCGCTGGCGGTCGGCCTACGTCATTAAGCAGTCCCCCCACCGGGCCTTCGTCAACACCAGCAACCAACGTAACAACCCGGTTGCCCTTTCCGAGGGGCAAGGTTACGGCCTCTACATCACCGCCCTGGCCGGCCGGCACGGTTGGGCGAAGCCCCAGGACTTTGACCAGCTGCTGAACTACTACTTGGCCCACCGGGATTACGTCGGTCCCCACCAGCAGACCGCTACCTACCTGATGAAGTGGCGGCAGTACCGAAAGGACGGCCGCTGGGTCAGCGATGCCAACAGTGCTACCGATGGGGACCTCTTCATTGCCATGGCCCTTGACCGGGCAGCTACGGTATGGCCACAGCGGGCCGGCTACTACCACCGGTTGGAGCGCCAATTGACCAATGACATCCTGGCCTACGAGTACAACCCGCAGACCAGGGCGCTGACGGTCGGTGACTGGGCCACCAGCAAGTCCAAGTATTATCGCCTGATGCGGACCTCGGATGTTGCCCCGACCTTCTTCGACGCGTTTTACCGGCTCAGCCACGACCAGCGCTGGCGAATTGTCAAGGGTGGAATGCTCGACCACCTCGCCGACCTGAGTGGGCAGCACCGCACCGGCCTGGTTCCCGACTTTGCCTGGGTAACCGCAGGCCATGCCAAGCCAGTCAAGCCCTGGACAGTAGCTAGCAAGAACGACGGCAACTACTCATACAATGCCTGCCGGGTCCCCATGATGTTGGCGGCTAGTAAGGATCCCCGGGCGCAGCGGACCCTGACCCGGATGATGAAGTTCTTCAGCCAAAGTTACCACGTGACCGCGGGCTACACCCTGGCCGGTAAGCAGTTGACCCACCACCAGTCCGGTAGCTTTAGCGCGCCAATTTTTTATGCGGTGAGTCGCAACCGTGACCACGGCTACGATAACCTGTTCGATAGTCAGAAGTTTATCTTTAGCAAGCCGCTGACCAAGGACAACTACTACGACGCCGCGCTGACGAGCATCGCCGCAATGGAAGGGATGAATTAAATGCAAAAGATAATGACCATCTTTTGGACCCGTCCGGAAGCCATCAAGATGGCACCGGTGGTTAAGCAGCTGGCGGCCGATGATGAGACCGAGCCCGTTGTCGTCGTCACCGGTCAGCACCGCGAAATGCTCAAGCAGGTGCTTGATTTCTTTAAAATCCAGCCTGATTATGACCTGGCGATCATGACCAAAAACCAGCGCTTAGACCAGATCACCAGCCGGGTGCTCCTTGGCCTCGACCCGATTCTGGAGCAGGAGCGGCCCGCCATGACCCTGGTCCACGGTGATACCACCACAACAATGGCGGCCAGCCTGGCCAGTTTCTACCACCAGATACCGGTTGGCCATGTCGAGGCCGGCCTGCGGACCTGGGACCTTACATCACCGTTTCCTGAGGAGGCTAATCGGCAGGTGACGGATAACCTGGCCAGACTCTACTTCGCCCCAACTGTCCTCAGCAAGCAAAACCTCCTCAAGGAACACCACCCGGCCGACCGGATCATCGTAACGGGAAATACGGCCATTGACGCCCTGCGGTACACGGTCAACCAGGAATACCACCACGATGTGCTCGACCGGATTCCCGCCGACCACCGAATTATCTTGCTGACCATGCACCGGCGGGAAAACCAGGGGAGTCCGATGACCAACGTGTTCCAGGCCGTCCGTGACGTGGCACTGGCCAATCCTCAGGTAGACGTTATCTACCCTGTTCACCTGAGTCCCCGGGTTCAGGAACTGGCTCACCAGATTCTTGAGGGAATCGCCAACGTCCACCTCATTGCCCCGCTGGACGTGGTTGACTTCCATAGCCTTGCCGCCCGGAGTCACTTCATCATGACCGACTCCGGGGGTGTACAGGAGGAGGCCCCGTCCCTAAACAAGCCCGTCCTGGTGCTACGTGACACGACGGAACGCCCAGAGGGGTCACAGCTGGCACCCTCAAGCTAGTTGGTACTGACCGGGAACAGGTTGGTCAGGCGATGCTGACCCTGTTGAATGATGACCAGCAGTATCAACGGATGACCGCCGCCCAGAACCCATACGGAGATGGCCCCGCTGCTGAGCGAATCGTCGACCACTGCAAATAATTCCTCACACAAGATATTATGTCAACTAGATAACCATAAAAAAAGCAGCCCTGGCGGCTGCTTTTTTGGTTTACTTCTTCTTAAGGTCCTTGATGGCCTTCAGCAGGCGCTGCATGGCGTCCTCGACCTGCTTGCGCGGATAGGCAATGTTGATCCGGATGAAGCCGGCGCCGTTGCCGTGGTAGTAGGTTCCCGGGTTGATGATCAGGCCGGTGTCCTCGCGGATAAACTGGGCCAACTTGGCGCTGTCGTCACTGACGGCACTGGTATCGATCCAGATCAGGTAGGTCGCCGTCCCCGGTACCAGGTGCAAGTCCGGCAGGTTTTGCCGGAGGAAGTCGGCGATGTAGTGACGATTGCCTAGCACATACTTCTTCAGCTGGTGGAGCCAGTCGCCACCGTGCCGGTAAGCCGCAATCGCCCCCGGAATGGCCAGCAGGTTCGGTTCAGCCACCTCGTACTTATTGATGGCCCGGTCGAAGCGTTCCCGCAGGATCGGGTTCGGCACGATCCCGGTGGCGGAGTGGAGGGCCGCCAAGTTAAAGGTCTTACTGGTGGAAACCAGGGTGATCAGGTTGGCGGTGATCTCCGTTGGCAGTGAGAAGGTCGGCGTGTAGTCCGGCCCGTCCAGCACCAGGTCACCGTGGATCTCGTCGCTGATGACGACCACCCCGTGCCGCTTAGCCAATGACAGGATGTGGATCAGCTCGTCCTTGGTCCAGACGTAGCCGGTCGGGTTATGAGGGTTACAGAGGATCATCAGGGTGGTCAGCGGGTTGGCCAGCTTGTCCTCTAGGTCGTACCAGTCGACGTGGTAGGTGTGCTGGTCGTGGTCGTAGAGCTGCTGGCTGGCGATCACGTGGCGACCACTGTTGATAATCGAGTTGTAGAAGGTGTTGTAGACCGGCTCCATCAGCAGGACATTGTCCCCCTCATGACTGAAGTGGTGGACACTGGCCGTGATTGCCGGGATGACCCCGGTGGCAAACCGCATCCAGTCGGTCTCGGCAGCGACGTGGTGTTCCGTCGCGTACCAAGCGGCGACCGCCTGGAAGTACTCCGGGGTTGGGTACTCGTAGCCAAAGGCCCCCTGGTCGATCTTCTGTTTCATCGCGTCCATGATCTCCGGTGCGGTCTTGAAGTCCATGTCGGCGGTTGTCATCGGCAGCTCGCCGTCACGGACCGCCCACTTCTCGGAGTTGGTATGCTTCCGGTCCAGAATTGTGTCAAAGTCGTATTGCATTTGTATCAGCCTCCCTAGTGCTGCTTGACGTGCTGGTCAGAATCGTCGTCGGTGATGATGGTTGTCTTACTGGGGTCAATCTCGTGAGGGTCCATGATGATCTCATCGATGTGGTGGGCCTTAATCTTCCCGCTGATCGGGTTTTTAACGCTCTCAATATCAGAGTTGATCTCGGCGTCGATGTTTTCACAGTATTCAAAGGCCAGGTCGGTATGGAGAAGGCGGCAATTCTTCATGGTCAGGTTCTTGGTGTAACAGAGACCCTGGTCACTCTCGATCGTGCAGTTGATCAGGGTGATGTGGTTGGTGTTCCAAGCCAGGTACTCCCCATTCAGGAAGGAATCGTAGACCACCACGTTTTCACAGTTCCAGAAGTTGTCCTTGGTGACCATCGTTGAATTGTGAATCTCAACGTTTTTGGCCCCGTCAAAGGCGTAGTTGCCGATGATGTTGAGGTGGTCGGCGTAGATGTTCTCACTGTTTATCCCGAAGTAATCGCCGTTGACCTGGACGTTGTTCATCTTAATGTTGCGACAGGACCACATCGTCTCCTCGGCGTCCCCAAAATGGACGTTATTGAGCCGAATGTCGTCGCAGCGACGAAACTGCTTCGGCGCCTGGATGGCACTGTTGTTGATCTCGATGTCCTTGGTGTACCAGATCCCCGAACGCGACATGGTCTCCCAGATAGAGTCGTCGACCTTGACGTGTTGGTCATACCAGAGGGGGTACTTCCACTGGAAAATCACCTTGTTGAGCTCCAGGTCGTGGGCGTTTTTCAGCGGTGACTCCCCCTTGCCAAAGGTGGTCCGGATGAGTTTGGCGTCGTGTTCGCCGAACAGCGGTCGCTCACCATCAAAGTACTGGTCGATAATCTCTTTCATTTCGCTACGTCCCTCTTTCATTAATTGCTAATAACTATATTTTAGTAAGAACGACCCGCAATGTAAAATAATTATTTTTAATCGGTAATCATTAGGATTTTGCATTGTTTAAGGCCTGGATAACCAGCTCCTTGGCCGCCGCTGAAACCGTCAGGTGGTGTTCTTCAGCATAGGCCCGCAGCTGCTGGTAGGCGGCGAGGTCATCGGGACCCCGCCAGATGATACCAGTTACCTGGCCGTGTTCCTTCTTCATTTGGCATCCTCCTTTCCCCACAGGATCCGTTCAATCTGGTTGAGAATGACCGGCCGGCTGTGCAGCTGGCTGTGGGTGGTGTTGGCGTAGATTCTTTGGTGGTAGCTAATCGTCGGGTGGGACTGGATGAGGGCTCGCAGCATCTCGGACTGGATGTGCGGCACCTCGCCGTCGGTCAGCCGGCTCCCCTCCTTGGACCCCATCAGGTTGTAGATGGTGATTGGGTAGTTCAGCTGCCAGTCCTTCATCTGGACCCGGAGCTGGTGGAAGTTTTTGTCCTTGGAGTGGTGAACGAGCAGGTAGTGGTAAGGTAGGTGGTCGCTCAGACTCTCCTCGACCGGGACACCGAGGAAGATCAGCTTGTTGAGCCGCAACTGTTGCTGGAGGCGCTTGGACCCCATGTAGGCGTGCATGAATTCCGTCCCACCCCAGGAATGAGCAATGATGTTGGTTTGCCTAATCCCGTAGTGTTGGTTAAGATAGATGAGAACGTGGCGTAGCTGGCTGACCTGGGGATGGAAGCTGGTGTTGTAGTTCCAATCAAAGAGGACCTGGATTAGGGCGTTGGGCTGCCCGTGCCAGTCCCCACTGACCCGGATACGGTTACGGGGGGAAACCCAGACGGTCATCACCTTCTGGGCGGTATTACGCTCCTGGTAACGGTTGATCAGCTGGCTATAGGTGACCGTGTTACCACCCCATCCCGGAATCAGGATGGTCGGGACGCTTGTGTAGCGGATTGACTTTGGCCCGACTGCTGGGTCAATCGTCCGTCCCCGGCTTCCCCGCAGTAGGAACGCCTGGGTGAGCAAGAGGATGAGGCAGAGTCCCCCGAGGCTGTACCCGACGACCTTACCGACTTTCTTTAACCGTTGCACACAATCACCCCACCTCGTTAGATTACTACTAGCTCCATTATCGCGCATTTTCTGGGGATTGACTGAACTAAACTATTAAGGAGTGATAAAAATGTCGATTACCTTTCGCCGTGCCCGTCCGGATGACCTGGGCGCCATCGTGGCGATCTTTAACGAGTCGGTCGACCTGCCGATCAACGACGAGGTCGAGCTGATCACCCCGGCGAGCCGCCGGGACTGGCTGGCTGAGTTCACCGACGACTTCCCGCTCTGGGTGGCCGAACAGGACGGTCGCGTCGTCGGTTGGTGCGGGCTGGAACATTTCTACCCCCACCCCGCCTACCGGTTTGCCGCCGAAATCTCAATCTACGTCAGCCGCAGTGTCCAGGGCCAGGGAATCGGCCGCCGCTTCCTCAACCTGGTCGATCGGGCAGTGCGGGCTCGCCTGCCGATTAGGTTGATCATCGCCTACATTTACCGGGGCAACGAGGCCAGCCAGCACCTCTTTGCCAAGGCGGGCTTCACCCGGTGGGGGCAGCTCCACCAGATTGCAAACCTCAAGGGTACTTTTCACGACCTACTGATTTATGGCAAAACATACGAAAAGGACTGAGCCAATCTTTGCGGTTCAGTCCTTTTTAGTTTAGCCGAACAGGCGGGCCCAGAAGCCCTTCTTCTTTGGCTTTTCGGTGGTAATGGCCGAAGACGGCAGCTTGGAGTTGCTAATCGAATGCGTCGGCTCGCTGTGGGCCACTTCCGGTGTTGCGTACGGGTTGCGTTCGCCGATCCACTTGAAGAAGTCCGGGGCCTTGATTTCAACGAACTTCCCCCGTTTGCCGTTGATCCCGTCGACGCAAAGCTCAATCGGCAGGGCGTTGCGGTACTTCTCGATGCTGTCAGCGGTGAAGCCATTGAAGGTGTTGAGCTTGGAGATGTCGAAGAGCAGGCTATCATCGGATTCGCGGTACTTGAAGTCGTCGGCCTGGGTGACGTAAAGCTTAGCCCAGCTGTTCCGGGAGCTCTCCTGGAAGTCGTCACAGATCTGGTCGGTAAAGTACGGCGGTACATCCATCCCCGCCATCTGGTAGTAGTCGCGGAAGATCTTCCGGGTGTTGGACAGAAAGTCGAGGCGGCCGTTGTCGGTGTTGAAGTCGCGCCACGGCGTCTCATCGTCCTCCAGCAGGTTGGCCATCCGCATCACGAAGTCCTTGAAGAGGGTGTTGTTCAGGGTCTGGCGGACGTTATAAATGTACTTGTTGGCCTCCCCCTTGAGCTGGTCGTTGATGACCTTGTCGATCTGCAGGTAGTAGGTCCGTCGTGCGGTCTCCCGCAGCATGGTGAAACCGGAGTCATAGTTGGTCGTCCCGATCAGCGGCGCGATGGCGTGGGGGTTGTTGATCAGCTCGTTCATCGTGTCGACGACCAGGTGCCGACTGTACTGATCTTGCTGGAAGAAGTAGGGTTCGATCTCATCGAGTAAGACTGGGTAGGAACTCCCCTGCTTCATGTAGTGCTCGATCGCCTCGACCGTCTTGGCCTTTTTCTGGGCGGTTTCCGTCGGGTAGATCATCCCAAAGTCGATCAGGGACCGGTCGGTATTCCAGGTCAGTTGGTTGATGATCCGGAGCAGGGTCGACTTGCCGGAACCAGCCGTCGCCCCCAGAACGAGGAAGTTCGGCACGTCGTTACCGTCCTCGGGGTTGAGACTGGCCTTCTGCCGGATCTCCCACAAAAACGGAGCGGTGAAGCTGTAGAGGATCGCCTCAAAGAAGCGTTTGCCGTAGTCGGCGGTGTAGTCGACGACAAACTTCTGGTAGCCCTTCATGACCGCGTCGATACTGCGCAAGCCGTCACGGATTTGACTGGTGGTGGCCAGCTTGCCGAATGGAATCGGGTGGGTCCCGGCGTCGTTTGGCACGTAGAGGCCGCTGTTATTGCGGACCAGGTTCCGCTCCATTGGCCGGTCGTAGAGGAAGGTGGTGTACTTCTTTTCGGCCTGGCGTTGCTGGGGTGTCATCCCGCTGATCAGGGCCTGTTGAACCTGCTGGTAAATCTTTTCCCGGCTCTTGATCTTCGGCTTGGCTGCCCGCGGCGAGACGGACGTCTTCTGGAGGTTGTAGATGGTGTCGTGTTGCTTGACGTCGCGGGCGATGGCCTCTTGGGTCTGGGACCGGTCCGTCGTCACCTCCCGCATGGCGATAGTGGTCGACGTCGGGATGATCTTGGTGTCCATCTGCTTCTGGACGTCATGACTGATCAGGTCGGTCATGTCGGCCGCCGCGATCTGGTCGGTAGTGTCGTTGTCCAGGATCACTACCTGGTTATCACCGGCATCCTGGTCGTCCTTGCCCTCATCGAGCTGGGCCTGGGCCGCCTTGAGCAGGTTGTCGGTGAAGTACGGCCGCAGGACTGGCTTGATGTCCTTCTTGAAGTGTTCACTGAGGTTCTGGAAGAGGCGGATATCGTTGTCAAAGACGAGGACTTCCTCAAACTGATTACGGTCCTTGTCAAAGGCGTCGTTATTCAGGTCAATGCTGCCCAGGATGACCCTGGTGTCGTGGGTCTCGTGGTTACTCAACAGGTAGAAGTGCGAGTGCAGTGCCTGAACGGGTGACATCTCGACACTGAAGAGGCCGTTGAGCACGTTGGCCTGGTTGCCGCTGGTCAGGCCCTCAAAGAGCTTGGCGGGCTGCTTATTGGCCACGGCGAGCAGGGCGTGGGTCAAGGCCTCCTTGGTGACCACCTCGTCGGCCGTCTTGGCATCACTGGCTGCTGGGGTCCGCAGGGCGATCTCCACCTTGATGAAGTTGCTGAGGTACTGGTTGAAGAAGTCGGCCGTGACACTGGTCGTGACGGCGGTGAGCCGGTTGAAACGGTGGGCGTCGAAGAGCTGGCTGACCTTCATCGGCGGTGTCTCCTGACCGTTGAATACAATGTGAATCTTCTTTAAGCTTGGATCATTAACCATAAACGTTATCCTTTACAAATTCTAGTGTATTTATAGCTTATTTTCGTTGATTTGACCGGATTTTGCAAGTCTCTTCACGGCATGCGCGTTGAACGGCTACAAATTCTTTTGTGCGGGCGGCGATCGAAGCGGTGGGCTCCTGTACGGCGTGCTATAATAACACGATCTTCAAAGGAGTAGCACGGTGAACTTGCTCGTTGGTGTGGCCCTGCTGGTCTTCGTCGCGCTGGTGTTGATTGGGTGCAAGTCGCCTGGTATGAAGATGAGCATAAGTAAAGCAGATTCAAGAGGAAGCGAGCCAAGCCGGGCTCCAAAAGCTCATCAGCACCCTCCAGGAGGTCGGTGGCGAGCCGGCCAGTTAAGTAAAAGGTGATGGAGAAGTATGGTTTGAGCGATGCTGAAGCGGATAAGCTGCTTAAGCAATGGCAGATTGTAAAATTTAAGTTGAACATTTAAGTGGACAGAAAAACCCATCAAGGTCTTTAATGGTGTTACCACAACATTCCATTAGAAAGAAGGACCTTAATGGGCACCACTATTTTATCATTCCAGAACCGCGTTGTCATTGAAACGCTTCATAATGAAGGACGTTCCTTGCGATACATCGCTAACTACTTAGGCTTTAGTAAGACCACGATTTTTAACGAACTTCACCGACTAAATGGTGAGTATCAGGCTGAGCTAGCGCAATCTGACTTCGAACGCAAGGTTGGTCAACGGGGGCGGAAGTCTTCGCTCACTAAAAACCTTAAACA
>NZ_AZGO01000066.1 GCF_001435345.1 Limosilactobacillus pontis DSM 8475
ATTAATAAACTAAATGTATATAAGTATTTCAAATACCTGTTTGATCGACTACCCAACCAGAAAAGGAGCGACATTGAGGCTTTTTTACCGTGGGCAGAAGAAGTGCAACAAGTATGTCATAACTAGAGAAAGGGCGTGAACCGCAAAAAGCCACGGCTCACGCCCTTTCATTTATTTTCAATACGTATCGTTATTGACTGCTTACGAACAATCCATGTCAAATTTCAAATACGAACTGCTTAAAAGCTTTTCCTATCAGAGCTTCTTGACGAAGAGCCAAACAACTAAAGCTCTCTTCCCCAATATGAGGACGAGAGCTTTAATAATATAGACTTATATTATTTATCGAGCGTTAATGTCGCAGTAACAGGCAGATTGATAATCTGACCATACTTAACACCCTTATTAGCATTATTAACCTGCCATTGCTTATCGGCTGCCGTTTGGCCATCAAGCCAGAAAACGTAGTGGTATTTGTTCCCCTGGGTATCAGTATACTCTTTGGTCCCTTGCAGGCCGTTTTGTGCTAATGAATCAGCTAACTGGTTCAACGTTTCTGTAGAAAAACTAGTTTCTTTCTTGCCAGTTAACAGCTTCGTAATAGTTGCATTCAATAAACCGTTAACATCCGTAGCTGAAACGATTGTATCAGCCTGCAACGGGTTGGTAACATTGCCAGCTTCATTCCAAACTTTCATTACTTTTAGTTGAATATCAGAAGTAACATCCTTGCCTTCACCAGGTACAGAATAGTTTGGTGAAGTATAACCATTTAGGAACCCCTGATACATCTTTAAAGATTGTAATGGGTGTCCTTGATCATCGAATAATGCTTGATTATCCCATGAACTACCGCCCCAGGTTGGTTTACCATCATAGTATAACTTACTATCTGGGTAGTAGCCGCGGGCAGCTTCAGTCGCCCAACCACAACCATAGACACTGCTTGCATCAATGTTGTATTGATAATAGTTCCAACCAGCCTTAGCAGGAATCCAAGCTGGTTCCCACCAGAAGGTACCAAGGATATTGCCATTACTCATCGCACTGGAATAAAGGCGCCGCATCGCTTCAGTTTGCCCTTGTGGACTAATTGGTAACTTCGCATTACCAGCCACATTGGTAGAATTATTAGTGCCATCAGAATTCTCAGTAGTGAAAGGCCAACTGGTTTCAGAGATAATTGTTTGCTTGCCAAACTCGTTTTTAACCATATCAATGCAACCATTGATTGTATCCATTACTGAGTATTGGTCATTACTCCACAACCAGAACTGATAAGCTGAGGTTGCAAAGATATCAAAGTCAACCCCATGATTCTTCCAACTCGTCAAAATATTCCGATATTTATCTTGATTCATTTCTTCAAGGTGAAGTAATACCTTGGCAGCGGGAAGCGTTTCTCGAGTTGCCTTCACACCAGCTGACAGGTATGCGCAACCATCCTTAGCAGTACTCTCATTCGTCCAGAAGTCAGGACGCGTTTGTGATGTCAGAATTCCTTGCGTAATTTCATTGCCGACTTGAACCATCTGAACATCGGCACCGGCTGCTTTCAGATCTTGTAGAACCTTTTTAGTATAATTGTAGACCGACTTTTGCATGGTTGCGGGATCTTCACTGTTCCATGCCTTTGGTACTAACTGAGTAGCCGGATCAGCCCAGAAGTCAGAGTAATGGAAATCCATCAGAATTGCCATTCCATGAGCCTGTGCCCGTTTAGCAAGTTGAATTAAGGTTGCCTCATCATTAGCACCACCGCCATAGGTCTGCATCTTAGCATTGTATGGATCATTCCAAACCCGTAGACGAATGTAATTAACTCCAGCTTGCTGCAAGACATTGAATAAGTCATCCTTTTGACCTTTGAAGTTGTAGAAGGACACACCGGCATTTTCCAGTGCAATTAGCGAACCAACATCAACCCCTTTAGCAAGAGAATTATTGAAGTTATTGATCTTCTCTATCTTAACCGGCTCAAGGTTAGCACCAGTATCAGACCCGGTAGCGTAGGCAGTGTTAATCTGTTCAGGTGTCATCTGGGAAGTTGGAATACCTGAAACCGGCTTAGCAGCTGGCTTCCCCCAGGTCAGAGTTGCTGATACATCTACCTTAATTGGATCACCATACTTTACACCCTTGTTATTATTCATGAAAACCGTCCATGAATCTTTCTTAACCGTGCCCTGGTTAGTTTCCAACCAGTAGACATAATGATAATCACCGTTCTTATTAGAATAGATCTTTTGACCTACGAGACCAGTCTTTTCTTGAGCACCCTTCAAGGCATCATAGTAGAGATGAAGGATATTTTGCGGAATCACTTCACCCTTAGGACCACCGGTCAAGATAGTATTGTTAATCCCGGCAAGCGCACCGTTTAGTTCTGCATTATCAACAGTTGCACCAACCGTTAACGGATTATTAACCTCAGTATTATCATTATAGACATTAGTAACCGTCGCTGATGAAACCATTGAAGGTGCTTGAGCAGGTACTGGCTTAGCTGGTCCCTTTTTAAACAGAATTGCCGTAACGACAAACTGTTGTGTTACACTATCATAATTGGAACCGATTCCTAAGATATCGCCATCAATGTTCTTTAACTTCAACTGATTTACGTAATCGTCAGTGACCTTCCGAACATAGTCGGCATTGTTACTAAAGTCATTTAGCTTATAGTTCATCGTGAAGATGTTCTGAACCTTTCCGGTTAGCAACGCATTCTTCGCTAGATTTTCTTCAATGAGGTTGGCATCGGCATCGAGTCCTTGGTCGCCAATAACCTTCTGACCGGCCTGCTTATCCAGCACATTCTTCTGGGCAACTGATACCAGTTGAGCGGTATCATGCATTGCAAAGGCCGCAAAGTTATCGTTTTGATTATTCCAATCAGCGTCAATATTCCCCCTTGAACTTAAGGCATCGGCAATTGAAGCTGCAATTTGTGACCGCTGCTTTTGAATAAAGGCATTGTCTGTACTGATCTTCTCATCTGGGACAATTACGGGCGCACTAGCCTCACCATTAGCATCGAAGTGGTAGGTAGTCCCATCAATCGTCATCGTTTGATTCCGAACCGGGTTACCATTGGCATCAAGATAGTAGGCCTTGCTGCCCTGCACAAGCAGCTTATTTTGATAACGGGCTCCATCCGCACCAAAGTACTGACCGTTTACCCACTTATTAGTAACCTTCAAGTACGTTGTTGGGTCAAAGTAGTAGGTGCTTCCGTACCATTCCTTCAGGCCAGTTACAATCCGACCATCCGGACCAAACATGTACCAATCGCCCCACTGGGATTGAACATAGTTGTTGTCAACTCGGAGATGAGTAACCGGATCAAAGTAATAGTAAGTACCAGCCCACTTGGTGACACCACTGGCTGCTGTACCATCCGCGGTGAAGAGATACCAGTTACCGTCATTGGCTTGCATGTAGGTATTCTTGACTGCCAGGTAGGTTGCCGGATCAAAGTAATAGAGTTGATTATTCTTGTCCCACTTATACAGCCCCGTCACAATCCGACCATTCTTGCCGAACATATACTTCAGGCCCCATTGGGATGTCACATAATCATCATCAACCCGCAGGTAAGTTGTTGGGTTGAAATAGTAGTAAGACCCAGCCCACTTTTGAACACCACTCTGCACACGACCATCATTACCAAAGAGGTACCAACTGCCCCATTGCGATTGACGGTAGTCATTGTCAACCCGCAGGTAAGTCGTTGGATCAAAGTAGTAATAGGATCCAGCCCATGGATAGACTTTGGTTACTATCCGGCCGTCATGACCAAACATGTACCACAGGCCCCATTGCGATTGAACATAATCATTATTAACCCGTAAATAAGTTACCGGATCAAAGTAATAGTAGGTGCCAGCCCACTGTTGAACCCCGGTTTGAATCCGTCCATCATTACCAAAGAGGTACCAATCTCCCCATTGCGATTGACGATATTCATTATTAACCCGCAAGTAAGTCGTTGGATCAAAATAATAGTAAGTACCCATCCAACTCTGAACACCGGATTGAGCAGTTCCATTATCTACTAGGTACCAATTCTTCGCACCACTCACGTTTGTTCCCGGAATGGCTGGTAGCTCCATATATTGCCGTCCGGTCAGTTTTTGGCCATTTTGATAATAGGTCATCTGACCATCCTGGTCCTTATTCCAACCAGTTTGAACCGTGGCCGGTTCAGTAACGGTTTTAGAATCGTCCTTTGGCACATTGTTATTCTTGACCACACTAGTATTATCACTATTTTTAGTCACCTTAGCAGGACGATCGGTAGCTGACACTTTAACATTGTTAGCTACCGTTGCTTGGTTGCTATTACCAACCACACCGGTAGATTGTTGATCAGCTGTATCTTGTTTTCCCGTTGTTACCAGTTGCGGGGTTGCTTGGCCATTACTTAAATCCCTTTGCTCCCCAGTCTTGGCGGTTATCGCCGTAGTTGTTTCTGATGCTGCACCCACCGTATCAGCATTAGCAACCTGTTGAGTCATCATCAATCCAGCGGTAACGATAACAGTAGCAACAACAGCAACCAACCATTGTTTTCCACTCTTGTAAAGCTTAAAGTGTTTTTTTATCTCCATACTTTAATCTCCCAATTTATTAAAATCTTAAGAACTTCATAATCCCTTTTACTATACCCTATCAATTTAATCATTTCAACAAGATATAGTGTCCATGCTAACCGGCAAACAAAAAAGCTTGTCAGCGCTTAACCGTCAGGTGCTTAACAATTCGCTTCCCCTTCTTAGTGGCAATTACTTCATATTTTGCCACATACTCAAATTGATAATGAATTGTTACCGGGCCGCTTTCCTTCTTAGTCCTAAAGGTCTTGTACACGGTACCAGTCCGCTCACCCTTAATCTGAACCTCTGTATCTGGGGAAACCACAAACTTCACCGGGGCGACCCCCTGGTCATTCAACCACGTCTTATCCTTATTATAGCTAATATAGAGACGATCATCTTTACTGCTCGTCGATGAAGAAGGGGTTGGCGTGATTACCTTATTAGCTTTTTCCTGATTCTGTCCGTGATGATTAGCATAAGAAACACCACCAAGGCTAACAACAATTACCAAGAGGAGTAACCAGTTTAAGAATATCTTTCCCCCATTAACGTAGCGATTACCAGACCGCATTCGCCGAAACTAGGATATATACCGGGCCATAAGAATAAGCACGGCAATAATGCCAACCAGAATTAAAACATTTCTTATATTCATTTCAAATTTACCATTTCAATTCTTAATATCGATTAGTGCCCAATTTTATTGGGCCAGGCTTAACTGGCCACTTGCGTTTGCCCAGTAACGAACACCGTTCAGGTAAACGTATTGATTAGTAACCTTAAGATACGTTACCGGATCAAAGTAATACAGACTCCCCATCCATTTGTACAGGCCAGTAACGATCCGACCGTCCGGGCCAAACAGGTACCAACTACCCCATTGCGATTGAACGTATTGATTGTCGACCCGCAGGTAGGTCACTGGATCAAAGTAGTAATAACTACCGGCCCACTGCTGAACGCCAGTCAAGATCCGACCATCACTGCCAAACAGGTACCAGTCACCCCATTGTGATTGGCGATAGGCGTTTGTAACCTTGAGATAAGTCGATGGATCAAAATAGTAGTATGAGCCAGCCCACTGCTGAACACCTGAAAGAAGCTGCCCATTATCACCGACAAGGTACCAGTCACCCCACTGTGATTGGACATAGTCTTTCTTGCTTGCTAAATAGTAAGTACCAGGGGTGAAGTAATAGTAGGTGCCATTAATATTTTGGACCCCAGTGACGGCCTGGCCGTCATTACCGAAGTAGTATTTATTCCCCCAAGCAATGGCCCAGACATTATTATCCCGGAGATAATTTGCTGGATCGAAGTAATAGTATGAACCAGCCCACGCCTGAATACCCGATTGGACAACACCATTGTCGATCAAGTACCAGCTCGTCCCAACACCATTGATTGTTGGTAATTCAACATACTGACGGCCTGATAATGGTTGATTATTTTCATAGTAAACATAGTGATTATGATCTTGGGAAAGCCGCCAGCCCGTTACATTCGCGTCACTTGGTTGATTAGCACTGGCTTGATCAGTTCCAGCCCAGATAAAGTGCATATCAACATTCTGCAACTTATAGGTAAAGGTGGTCCCATCAGCATATTTACCGGTCCCAGTTCCTTCTGTTAAAGATGGATAAACCGATAATAAATTAGCTTGGTAATTTGTCAAGAAGTTTTGGGCATGGCCAAAGGTGTCATCGGCATCCTTGAAGAGCATCAGGGTGACCCCATAATAGATCATTGCCTGCAGGT
The DNA here is from genome assembly GCF_001435345.1 of Limosilactobacillus pontis DSM 8475. Lineage (GTDB taxonomy): Bacteria > Bacillota > Bacilli > Lactobacillales > Lactobacillaceae > Limosilactobacillus > Limosilactobacillus pontis. The sequence continues at coordinate 6,357 of NZ_AZGO01000066.1, forward strand.
CGTCCATATTACTGACACTAAACAACGGGACATTATTGGCGTTAATAAAATCGCGTCCTTGGGCCTCATCGAATGGTCGTGCCCGCAATCCGGAAACATTATTAATGTAAATCTGAAAGGCAGAAATGTTTTCGGCATGCCCCTGTAAAATGCTCTCATCGTGCCAATGTCCATTCAGCAAACTTTCATTCTTAGCTTGATACTCCAACGCCATCTTCTTAACGGTATCGATTGAATTTTGATTCTGAATAAACGGTTGCTCATTAAACTCATATCGAACTTGGTTAACAAGATTTAATGCATACTGGTTCATCTGAACGGTTTGTTGAGGAGTAAGATTATTAATATCAACCGCTTCCTGTACCGCGCCAGAATCTTGTTGATAGTTATTGTTGTATACCCCATTGATAGAAGTCTTTTCTAACTCATTAGCCTGCGCTTGGTTATGAACATTTCGAACGGCATCGAGCGTATAGCCACTGGGAATATTAATATTTTGCACACTTGAAGCCGCTGCATTCGCCGTCTGAGTCTGTGTTTGAGCTAGACCATTAGAATATAGTTGAACATTATTTTGCGTATAGCTATTTGGATTACTTAGATTGTTAGTCTGTTGAATAGTAAATTGATTGGTAACGGTAGTGTCCGCCTTGGCATTCACACCATTCAACATCAATCCAGCCGCTGTTGAGACAGCTGCTAACACTGCCAATTTTGCAATCTTAGCCTTCAAGATCATTTCCTCCTACCTTAATGAACTATTTTCGATTATCATTCTCTACTTTACCATTTATTAACCGTAATTTGTTTGGATAAAATAATTTTCCTCATTTCTAATTAAATCGACAGCTGAAATTTTCTGTCATTATTCACTTAATATAATAATTGTAGAGGGCGGGACTAAAATGTAGGAAAACGGCGGTTTAAAATTGTCAGTTTTCC
>NZ_AZGO01000067.1 GCF_001435345.1 Limosilactobacillus pontis DSM 8475
ACGTTGCCACGCCAACAAAAAAAGAGTGATGATCGATTCGGTCATCGCTCTTTTTTATCTTCATACTTAGATTTTGGTTCACGATATAATTGGAACATACGTACGAAAGGAGGGGCGAGATGGACTGTCAGTCACTAGCAAAACTAGTCAGTAATAAGTATGGGCTGCGGTTTGTCGCCCTTTCGTAAGCACCGAATAACAACACGTCTATATTTTCAATTTGAGGTCTCCTATACT
>NZ_AZGO01000011.1 GCF_001435345.1 Limosilactobacillus pontis DSM 8475
GACCCTACACATTTAGTTCGTCAAAAACTTTGTTCAGTTTTCAAAGGTCTACCACGCTAAGCAGTCAGTGCTTACTTAGCAAAATTATTATATCATCTAGTTAGCATCGAGTCAACAGTTTTTATTAACTTTTCTTAGTTAAAAATTGCAATCAACTCGTACAAGCTAGCTTATTTATAATAGCTGATTACCATTAAGAAGTCAACTATTAATTTCAATTATCAAAATTAAAACTAATGTGCCTGCCTCAACAGCAATACATATTATACTATCCTCAGCCAACTTTATCAAGCATAAAGTATGAAATCTTTTTCATATAGTTATTGAAACCATCTGTCAAGTTTCATTCCTTGACGGCTTGTGAAAGCTAACTTTGGTCTAGCTAACTTTGTCGTGTTTCTGAAACACAACAGTTAAATACTATAGTCGCTTTGTAACTAAATTGCAATAGTCAATTCCTCTTCCTAGCGGAGAAATCGTTTACATAACCATGAGCTCAGGATAAAATAAACATTGGAAACGTTAATTGTCTATATATAGGAAAGGAAGCTATTATTATGCCTAAGGTTGCAATGGTTACTGGTGCTGGACAAGGGATCGGGGAAACAATTGCCAAGCGACTCGCTAAGGCAGGCTTCGCTATGAGTGTTGCCGACCTGAACGGCGATAACTCCCAACGAGTTGCCAACGAAATCAAGGATGCTGGCGGTAATGCACTGGCGGTCACCGTCAATGTTGCCAACCGGGCCCAAATGTTCTCAGCCGTTCAACAGACAGCGAACCACTTTGGCGGCTTCGATGTTCTCGTCAACAATGCTGGTCTGGGCCCCGTCACCCGGATTAAGGACGTTACCCCGGAGATGTTTGACCAGGTCATGCATGTCAACGTCGCCGGTGACATGTGGGGAATCCAGGCAGCCCTTGAGCAGTTCGAGAAGAAGCCACGCCAAGGCAAGGAAGTCGTCGGTAAAATTATCAACGCCACCTCGCAGGCTGGGGTCCGTGGCAACAAGAACGAACTACTCTACTCCAGCACCAAGTTTGCGGTCCGTGGTCTCACTCAGGTAGCGGCCCGGGACCTGGCTAAGCAGGGAATCACGGTCAATGCTTATGCCCCGGGGATCGTCGACACACCGATGATGAGAAAGATTGCTGACGACCAGGGCCTGAAGATGAGCGACTATGAATCCCTGATCGCTCTCGACAAGCTGTCCGATCCGGACGACGTCGCCAAGGTGGTCGAGTTCCTGGCTAGCGACAAGGCTGACTACATCACCGGCCAGACGATTCTCTGCGACGGTGGAATGCAGTTCGAATAATAAATGAAATAACGGGTTGAGGCATCTGTGCCCCAGCCCGCTATCGTTTAAACTGAAAAATCTTCCCAATTAACGTCTGGGAAGATTAGTGAAGTTAGCATATTCAGTCATTAAATCAGACATTCATGGTCTTGCCATACTCATTGTTGATCGTGTCAACAACATCCTTGGCCTTCATGTCATCCTCAACAACGGTCTCGCCGTCCCGCAGCGTGTACGTGACGTCATCAGACAGGTCACTGAAGTCAACATCATTATCCTTAGCATCAACAAAATCAAACTTCGAGTTTTGGAAGTTCTTAAGAGCATCTTCATTAATTTCCATGATTATGCTTCCTTTCACCGTCTATTATAGTCCCTTTTCTGGGCCCTGCACGCTTTTTTATAATTTTCTTTATTGCCAAGCGCACAAATCAACGCGCCCCAGGGGAAGCCAATTATCAGCACTACCAAATTAATTTCAAATTAGGAATTGACAAAGTAAAATGAGAATGTTTTAATAATGGCAACAAATATCGAAAGGATCGGATGGTAATGATTCAACCTGTATTAAACACGACCAAGTATTATTACAACGCTGCTTATCGTAATTAATGTCTGCACACTAGGTGCGGGCAGGGACGTTCGCACCTAAGCAGGGTTGTGTTTAATATGCCAATGCTAGGTGTCTTCAATCTAGCAATCGGCAGAATTATACCATTCGCTTACGCGGCCACCAGCTAAATTGAGCAATGTCTCAACTATCTAGCTGGTTTTTTTATTGAAAAATAAAGGGGGAAATTGAAAATGAATCTCTTCAAGAAACACCGCCAGGCCGCCGACCCCACCCTCGGCTTTGGTGAAAGTCTGATTATCCTAACCGTTATCTTATGTATTCTGGGCTACCTGATCATCGTCCGCCAGCAGGAACCACAAGCCCCACTGTTCATTGCCTTCACCCTGCTGGCTATCTACGGGCGACTGCGCGGGTTCTCCTGGGATACCGTCATGGACGGGATGCGGAGCGGGCTGCGTGCCGGGGTCGACCCGCTGATCATCTTCCTCTCCATCGGGGTGCTGATCGCCACCTGGATCTTCTCTGGAACAATTCCGACGATCATGTACTTCGGTTTTGAGATCATCTCCGTGAAGTTCTTCCTACCGACCGTCTTCATCGTCTGCACCCTGGTCGGGGTGGCCTGCGGGAGCTCCTTCACCACTGTCTCCACCATGGGGATCGCCTTCATCGGGATTGGCGCGACCCTGAAGATCAACCCGGGCCTGACCGCCGGGGTGATCGTCTCCGGAGCCTTCTGCGGATCCAATATCTCACCACTGTCCGGAACCACCAACCTGGCCGCCAGCGTCGGTAAGATCAGCATCTACGAGCACATCAAGGCCCTGACGATCACCGACATCCCCGCCTGGGCCATCTGTGTCGTCCTCTACACCGTCCTCGGCCTGAACTCCAAGAGCGTCAGCCTCGGTGCCGTCCACCAGATGATGCACGGCCTGGCCAGCGGCTTCTGGATCTCCGGCTGGGCCCTCCTACCCGTCCTACTCCTGGTCATCCTGGCCATCCTGCAGGTACCGGCCATTCCGTCCCTGGGTCTGGGCTCCCTCTTCGCCGCCCTGCTCGGCTGGATCCACGCCCCGGCCACCAGCATCAGCACGATCACTAAGACGATCATGATGGGCTTTGTCTCCCACACCGGTGACAAGACAATCGACACCCTCCTCTCTAAGGGTGGGATTTCCAGTATGCTGACTTCCCTGGCCCTAATCGTCTTCGCCCTCGCCCTGGGTGGCCTGCTAATCAAGTTCAACATCATCGGTGCCATCATTGACCACCTTTCCAGCGCCATCCAGACGCCGGGCCGGCTCACCCTGGCGACCGCCATCACCTGTGTTGGGGTCAACCTGATCGTTGGTGAACACTACCTCGCCATCATCCTGCCCGGTCAATCCTTCCTCAAGTCCTTTGACCAACTGGGGCTCAAGCGCAAGTTCCTCACCCGGATCCTAAATGATGCCGGGGCCGCGGTCAACGCCATTGTCCCATGGAGTGTCTCCGGGGTCTTCATCGCCGGTGCCCTACAGATCAACCCGCTGAAGTTCATCCCCTGGACCTTCTTCCCGTTCTTGGTCACCATTCTCGCGGTGATCACCGGGATGTTCCTGAAGGTGCCGAAGAAGGTAGCTGCCAGTCGTACTGCTTAAATAAATATAATTGTTGCGGATGATAGAAAGCTCTGTTTTCACATCGTTATATTTTCATCTTCACAAATTGGTATAGGTGAATTAATTGAGCAATAAGCCTTTCCTAAGTGTATCCAATTGTTAACGTTTATCATCGGATTAACCGGTGATATTGTTATAAAATGCACCTTTCAATCTTAAATTGACTATTAGATTTTAAGGTTTCCCTATTGAATTGGTCTAGTTAACTACTATAAAATGAAGTCAATTCCGTAAATTATACTCAATCAATTAGGAGGTAATCCTATGGCTTATCAAACCATTAATCCATATACTAATGAAATTTTAAAAACATTCGCTAATACTAGCGACGCTGAGCTTGAGGAAACCTTGACTAACGCCCACGCTCTTTATCAGGAATGGCGAAAAAAAGATTGTTTAGCTAAACGCAAACAGGTTATTCTCCGTTTCGGGGCACTTCTCCGTGAACGTAGGACAGCCTTGGCTACAATTATGACTAAGGAAATGGGAAAGCTAATTGGAGAAGCCGAGGGCGAGGTTGATCTTTGTGCCTCTTTCTGTGACTACTACGTCGCCCATGCCGATAAATTTCTTCAACCTACAGTGATCGCAACTACGTCTGGCCGGGCCAAAGTTTTGAAACAGGCACTCGGAGTCCTAGTAGCTGTCGAGCCGTGGAATTTCCCATTCTACCAAATTGCCCGAATCTTCATTCCCAACTTCATCGTTGGTAATCCAATAATCCTTAAGGACGCTTCTAACTGTCCATCCTCAGCCCAAGCCTTTGCAGATCTAGTAATGGAGGCAGGAGCACCGGCTGGTAGTCTTACCAATCTCTTTCTCAGCTACGATCAGGTTGGGAAAGCAATCGCCGATAACCGCGTTGTTGGGGCCTGCCTAACCGGTTCTGAACGTGGTGGGGCTTCCGTAGCTACTGAGGCTGGCAAGAACCTGAAGAAAAATACAATGGAACTGGGGGGCAACGACGCCTTCATTGTTCTCGACGATGCCAACTGGGATCAGCTCGTGAAGGTGGCCCCCGCCGCCCGCCTATATAATGCCGGTCAAGTATGCACTTCTTCCAAACGCTTCATCGTCAATGCCAAGTTCTACGACCGTTTCCTAAAAATGCTAAAAGAACACTTTGCCAACGTCAAAATGGGAGATCCACTCGACCGTTCAACCACCTTGGCTCCAATGAACTCTAAGCGGGCTAAAGAAAAGCTCCAGTCTCAGGTTACCCTGGCCGTTGCAAACGGTGCTAAAGTTTACTACGGCAATCAGCCGGTCGATAACCTGACGGGACAGTTCTTTATGCCCACCATCTTAACCGACATTACCCCAGACAATCCGATCTTCGACACCGAGATGTTTGGACCGGTTGCATCCGTTTATAAGGTTAACAATGATCAAGAAGCCATCGAACTGGCCAATAATTCCAGCTATGGCCTTGGCAACACCATCTTCAGTAGCGACTTAGCCCATGCTGAACGGGTAGCTGCCCAGATTGAGAGTGGAATGTCATGGATCAACTCCGGTTGGGCATCACTGCCTGAACTGCCATTTGGCGGTATTAAAAACTCCGGGTATGGACGTGAACTGAGCAATCTCGGTTTCAATGAATTTGTCAATGAGCATCTGATCTACGAGCCACGGCAATAAAAAAAGCGTCTCTCCGCGATTTGAAGTGGTGAGACGCTTTTGACGTTGAGGACCATTTCCAAGATCCTAAGCCAGGACGAATTGGGGATCAGTTACGTTTGTTATATCAAGGCTTATGAAATTCGCCGCTGGTCCAAAGATCTCACGGTCGGGTCAGGATCTCAACGTCCCAGCCGGCCATGGTTGGCTTGGCCACCTGGCCGGTCAACAGGTCGCGGTAGCCCCGGAACTTCATCGGCAGGGCGTGCTGGTCGTTACTCATGTTCAGCACGAAATACAGGCAGTGGCCATCAGTGGTCGTTCGTGCGGTGATCTCCAGAGCGGTCGCCTCGTCCACCAGGGACTTGACCCCGCTGGCCTTAACCACCCGGTCGATGATCTGCCAGAGGCCGCCGTGGTCAAGTCGGCTGCCGACATACCAGGCCATCCCCCGGCCGTACTGGTTCTCGGTGGCCGCCGGGGTGCCCACGTAAAACTCGTTGGCATAGGTCGCCACGGCCTGGGCACCCGTCAGGTGGATCTGGTCGCAGATCAGGTGGGCGTCGTACTCGTGGTCATTGATGCGGACCGTGGTCCGGTGCCCCGGTACCACGGCGTCGCTCTCCTCGACCCAGACGCCGGTGACATCCTCTAGGGGACCGGGGTAGCCGCCCAGGTAGACATTGTCAGAAGAGTTGACCATCCCCGACATGAAACTGGTCAGAAAGTGGCCACCCTCCTCAACGTAGCGGTTGATTTTTTCACCTAAGCCGGGCTTAACCATGTAGAGGACCGGGGCCACCACCAGGTCGTACTGGCTAAAATCGTCGTCGACACTGATTACGTCAGTCGGGATGTTGCGCTCGCAGAACTGGCGGTAGTAGTCCAGGATGATCGGCACATACTGGAGGTCCTGGGTAATCCCGTCGACGTATTCAAGGGACCAGAAGTTACTCCAGTCGAAGACGATCCCCACCTTGGCGTGGATGTTGGCGTCCTTGATGGTTGGGCCGACCTTCTTCAGGTCATGCCCCAGCCGGGCCACTTCCTTAAACGCCCGGGTATCGGTGCGCCCGGAATGGGCAATCACCGCACTGTGGAACTTTTCCGACCCGCCGACAGCCTGCTTCAGCTGGAAGAACTGGACGGTGTCAGCCCCGTGGGCCACCGCCTGTAGTTCGGTTGCCCGCATCTGACCGGGCCGCTTGAGGGGGCTGTATGGTTGCCAGTTAACCTGGGCCGGAGTCGACTCCATCAGCATGAACGGCTGGTGTTTCAGCGTCCGCATCAGGTCGTAGAGAAAGACCGGATGATAGGTTGGCATGCTGTAGGCCGGGTAGCTATCGTAGGAGATAATGTCCTGCGCCTTGGCCCACTTCTGGTAGTCAACCATCTTATTCGGCAGGCTGTGGAAGTTAGTCGTCACTGGCACATCTGGGGCGAACTGCTCGATAATCCCCTTCTCCATCTTGAAGAGGTCGAGCATCGCGTCGGACTGGAAACGCAGGTAGTCGATCGACAGGCCGGCCACGATCGTCTCCGTGCCCTCGGGTCCCCAGGCGTCACCAAGCTCGTTTGGTACCACAATCTCGTCCCAATCGTGGATGGTGTGGCTCCAGACATTCATGTTCCAGGCCGCATTCAGCTTATCCAGAGTCTGGTAACGGGCCCGTAGCCACTGGCGGAAGGCCGCGGCGCAGTGGTCACAGTAGCAGTTGCCGCCGTACTCGTTGTTGACGTGCCAGGCAACGATGCGGGGATTGTCCCCGTAGCGTTTGGCCAGCCGGGTGACCAAGTCGCTGGCGAGTCGCTGGTAGTCTGGACTGGTCGGGCAGAAGTTGTGCCGCTGACCGAAGACATGGCGCCGGCCCTGGTAGTCAACCCGGGCGACCCCGGGGTACTTTTTGAACATCCACGCCGGCATGGCGGCCGTGGACGTCGCCATCACGATGTCAAAATCGGCGGCTGCTAATTCATCAACAATCTGGTCCAGCTTACTGAAGTCGTACTGGCCCTCCTGGGGTTCTAACAGTGCCCAGGAGAAGACGTTGACCGTCGCCGAGTTGATATCGGCCTGCTTAAATACCTGAATATCCCGGGGCCAGGTATCGGCCGGCCACTGTTCTGGATTATAGTCCCCGCCATAGAGGAAGCGGGGTAGTGCTTTCTTTTCCATATTAATTGACCTTTCTACTTGAACTTAACTGTGGTGACCAGGTCGCCATGCTTGACAGTACTGCCATAGGCGATCGGTGAAACGTCAGTGACCCGGTGTGGCTGGGTGAAGAAGTTGACCACCGTATCCTGGTAGCCGGACTCCTTGATCAGCTGCCGATCGAAGTCGAAGAGCATTTCCCCCTTCTTGACTACCTGGCCGTCGTTGTAGTGACTGACAAAGCCCTCACCACGCATATTGACGGTGCCGACCCCGATGTGGACCAGGAGCTCCAAGCCGTCTTTGGAAACGATCCCGAAGGCGTGCCGGGTGCCGAAGGTGAAGCAGACCTGGCCGTCAAACGGGGCGTAGATGTGGTTACTGGTTGGCTGGATGGCAAAACCCTTACCCGGGAAGCCTTTGCCGTCCTGGTCAACGATATTCTTCATCTCAACCAGTTTACCATCAACGGGGGCATAGATCGTCGTCGCTTTGGTTGCAACACCGGTAGCAGCGTTTGCCGTACTAATAGTCGCTCCGGTAACGACATTGTCATGGCCCGCCGCCAACTGGTCCTTCAGCTTTTCAACCACTTCGGCATGCTTCTTTTCACTCAGGGTAACCTTCGTTAGGAAGACGATGATCGCCAGGACGGCAAAGGCCAGTGGAATGTAGAAGGCCATGCTATCGAAGGTCCGAATATCGTGGGCCGTCATGTCGGCCGCGGTTGCCGTCCCGGTCATTCCGGCCGCGATGGCGATGTAGCCGACCAGTCCATTGGAGATGGCCCCGGTCAGCTTATCGATCATTGGCCGTACCGCCAGGACAACGGCTTCGTTCCGCTGTCCGTTCTTCAGTTGACCGTATTCGATCGCGTCGGTCAGGGTCAGTACCGTGACCAACTGGGCGAAGTTGATGTTAAAGAGCACCAGACCGAGGTCCATCATGAAGACGTTGGACCGGAAGAAGATGAAGATCACATAGGCCAATGCCATTGAAACCTGGCCCCCCGTGAACAACCATTTCCGCGGGATGAACTTGTTCAAGACTGGGAAGAGCGGACTGGTGCAGAAGCCGATGATCGTGGCGATGACCCCAACAATCCAGAATTCGCCCGGCTTACCGATGACGAACTTGTAGAGGTAGAAGAGAACCCCATTCGTGATGACGTACGCGCATGAGTAGAGCAGGTATGCCAGGCTTGGCCAAAGGATCTGGTCATTATGGAAGATGGCGGAGAAGACTTCCCGGATGGTCGTCTTATCCTGGACGGAGTTCCGAATGATATTGTGCTTTTCCTTGGTACCCAGGCAAACCGCCAGCGCACTCAGCAGGGCAACGATGGAGACGATCGCTGCAAAGGCAAACCAACCGATCGGCCCTTCCTTGTGCTGACCCGTGGCCAGGTAGGTGAAGAAGGTGACGACGGGAACCACGATGATCGTCAGCCCGTTCCAACCGATCGTTCCGGCAAAGGCCCCAAGCGAGGTATAGACACCCCGCTCCGCAGAATCCTCGCTCAGTGCTGGGACCATGCCCCCAGTAGGAAACGTCGGAGAAGGAGTAGAAGACATCGAAGAGGACGAAGATGATCACGAACAGGATCGCGAAGAGGACCCAATTGACCTTGGCCAGGCCGAAGATTCCGGTGAACAAGATCAGCAATAATACGACACTGACAATGTTTCCAATCATGATCCAGGGCTTGAACTTTCCCCACCGGGTCTTGGTGTTGTCGACGATGTTTCCCAGAAGCGGGTCGATGACCAACTCAAGGATCCGGACCGCGACAATCAGTCCGGTGATCAGGCCGATTAGCTTATCGGCAACCGACGTTTTCAAACCATTAAACATGCCCCCGGTGACGAAGATAATGAAGTAAGTGCTCATTACCCCGTAGAATGCCGAGTGCCCAACATTTCCAAAGCAGAAGGATGCTCGTGAGATCCACTGCTTGGCCGTTAATTTATGACCCTGTGCCATAAAGCCAAACCTCCTAAAGCTGTCATTGCTAAAAATCGTGTAACCGTTTACAGCTTTTAGTATAATTCTTTACGATAATTTAGTAAATAGTTTATTAAACCTAATAAATAATTTACAATGGGATAATAAAAAAGTGTGGTGCCATGACGCTGCCACACTTTTTTATTATTCGGTTACGAAACTCTTGCGGATCACCAGGTTGGTGTTGACGGTCAGGTGCACGTGGGGTCGGGATGGGTGGACGATCAGGTCCTGGAGTAGTTTGATTGCCATCCGCCCCAGGGTCTCCTGGTTGATGTTATAAGAGGACAGGGGCGGTGAAACGTAGCGGGCGACCTCACTGTTGTTAACGCTGATCACCGCGGTATCCCGGGGTACAATGACCCCCGCCTCGTTGAAGGCCTGGAGCACACCAACACTCAGGGTGTCGGAGGCCACGATGAAGGCGTCCGGTAGCTGGTCGCCGCACTCCTCAACTGCTTGTTTGCCTAGGGCATAACCGTTCTCAATGTTAAAGGGGCCGCCAACAAACATCGGCGCCTCGACAACCCCAGGATTGATGCTGGTAAACTCCCGAAAGACCGTCTCCCTGATGTCGGGCTGCTGGACGCGGTCGAAGTTGAGCCCCACCCCACCGATGAAGCCAATCCGGTGGGCACTGGCCGTAATCAGACGCTGGATGGCATCGCGGATCGCCAGGGTCAGGTTGGGCCGGACGGAATCAAAAAGTTCCGGGGCCGGGTTGATGTCGACAAAGACACCGTTGGGCAGGGCATCATGCAAGGTCATCAGCTTCTGGCGGGTCAATCGGTGGGGCCCCACCCCGATGAAGCCCTGGAAGTCATCAGCCTTAGCGACCAGGTCGGTGATGTGTTCGAAGACCTGAACCTGGAGCCCCGCCGCACTGATCACCTTCAGGAGCTCATCTTTCAATGAGGAGAAGTACTCATCCTGAAGCTGCTCCTTACTATCAACCCGGTAGAGGAGGGCGATCATCGGCCGGATGGCATCCTGTTTGCGGTGGTCGTTCCAGTAGCCCAGTTCGTTGGCCACCGTCATGATCCGCTTGCGCGTGGCTGGAGCAATCGACAGGTTGGGGTCGTTGTTTAGCAGACGGGAGACCGTCGCTGAGGAGAACCCTGATTTTGCCGCAATTTCCTTGATCGTTGCCATACCGCATCCCTTTCCGTATCCGTAAATTTTGGTTAACTCATCATTACTACTATTTACCATTCTATCACATTGTCGCAGTTACTCCTGGTAGGGATTGAAGTGGTCGAAGTGACTACTGTTGGGGTTGGGCTTAAACTTCTGCTGGTAAATATATTCAAACAGCTTCTGATACTGGTAATAAAGCTGCTGCTCGTTCTGATTTGGCGCCGGCTCATAGTAGTGACGCCCCACCAGGTCAGCCGGGAGGTAGGGCTGTTTGGCCACCTTCTTGGGCTCCTCAAACATGTTCTCCATCACTCCGGCCCCGCGTAACTTGTCGGCACCCTTATAGTGGGCATCCCGCAGGTAAGTCGGCATCGGGTGCTGGCTGGCGTGCTTAGCGTCCTTGGCAGCCCGCCGGTAGGCCTGCATCACCGAATCGGAACGGGGACTGATCGCCAGGAGCATCGTCGCCATCGCCACGTGGGTCGCCGCCCGGGGCAGGCCGATCTCCTGAGCCGCGTTGGCTAGGGTGATCACCTGCGCTGCCCGGGCGGGATCCGCCAGACCGAGGTCGAGGGCGCTCATGTCCTTCAGGCTGCGGACGACCGACTCCAGGTCCCCCGCCTCCAGCAGAACCGCCAGGTAGTAGAGGGCCGCATCAGCGTCGGAGCCCTCGACCGAATCCCGCCAGGCCGACAGGTAGTCGTAGTGCTGGGTGGCATCCTTATCGTAGGCAAGGTGCTGCTGGCGAGAGAAGGCCTTCACCTGGTCAATCGTCAGGCCCTGCTGGTACATCGCATACAGGGTGTCGAGGACGTTCAGAGCCGTGCGGACATCCCCGTTCCCGGTATTGGCGATCATGTGGGCAATCGGGTCCGGGATCTGGTAATCGAAGACCTGCCGGGCGGCCCGGACCACCATCCGCTGGATATCGGCCGTCTGCAGTGGGTGAAACTCGAAGATCTGGCAGCGGGACCGGACGGCGGGCACCAGGGACATGATCGGGTTCTCTGTCGTCGCCCCCACCAGGAGGACGTGACCGTTCTCCAGGTAGGGAAGCAGGTAGTCCTGGATTGGCTTGGTCAGACGGTGAATTTCGTCGAGCAGGAGGACGAACGACTTCGCGGGGTGGCGGCCGATCAGTTTGGTCAGCTGGCCCTTGTTCTCGATGCTGGCGTTGAACTGTTCAAAGGGGTAGTGGAGCTCGTTGGCAACCACGTGGGCGAGAGTCGTCTTCCCGGTTCCCGGTGGCCCCCACAGAATTAACGGGATCGGGATATGCTGATCGATGATCTGGCGGAGCGGTTTGCCGGGGGCCAGCAGGTGCTCCTGGCCAACCATCTCGGCCAAATTTTGTGGCCGCATCCGGTCCGCCAGCGGCTGTTTGAAGTGGCCGCCGGGCTGGTCACCAGCATTGAATAATGAGATTTCCTCGGACATCGTGCGTCCTCCTTTCGGACAAATTGCCATTCAATTATACCCTAAGACCCGAGCGGACGGTGGGCATAAGCTCCCTGGAAATCGTCAACGGGGCTTGACTGTAACGTTACGTCCTAGTTTATCCTAAGGACACTACAAAACGGAAAGGAGCACCCGAAATGATCACTATCTACACCTCACACAACAGCAATTCCTCGCGTAAGGCCAAGGCCTGGCTGCGCAAGTACCAGCTTCCCTTCATCGAGCAGAACGTCTTCACCGCGCCGCTGTCCTATACGGCCTTCAAGGAAATCCTGGCCCGGACCGAGAACGGCACTACCGACATCATCTCCACCCGTTCCAAGGCCTACCGTCAGCTCAAGCCTCTCCTAGACGATGACCTCTCCTTGCGGCAGCTCTATGACCTGATTAGGGACTACCCCGGCCTTCTTCGTCGGCCCCTGATCATCGACGAGCGGCGCCTGCAAATCGGCTACAACGTCGACGACATCCGCCAGTTCCTCCCCCGCAAGATTCGGCGGCTAGAGCTGATCAAGGCCCTGCGGCGGTCCGCCGCCTAAAAAATAAAACCCTTAGCATTCCATCACACGATGCCAAGGGTTATTTTTATTTGCTCTGGTAGGCGAGGATGCTGTTTTCAGTAAGGCCCAGCCTGGTAACGTCAACGCCGAGATTGAACTGCCAGAGGTCATCCCCCAGAGTCAAGCCATGCTGCGTTGCCCACTGGCGAATAGCGGCAAGACCCCGTTCGATCCCCTCACCGGTGTTGGCCGCCTTGGTAATCACGTAATCACCCGCCGGCTGGGCGATCATCGGTACCCCAGTCGCTGCCGTCCGGTCGCGCTCCTTGATGATCCGGAAACCGGAATCGGCGTAGCGACCAGCTTGGGCCTGGGGCAGGGCGGTCAGGAAGCCGGACAGGCGCTTGTTGACCATCACCCCGGCGCCGAGCCGCTGATAGAAGTCACTGTAGGCCTGGGCGATCTCCCTCTCCGAACAGTCAACCTCAAAGTCGGAACACCAGAACTCCCGGGCCGGCAGGTAGCAGCGCTTGACCGTATAAAAGTCAACGTCGCGAAGCTGGGTGTTATTTTCTTCCTTCTGATTGAGCACTTCCAGGACCTGTTGGAGGTTGGCAATCTGGGATTGGACCTTCTGCTTGAGGGCACCGAGTTCCTTGTTCAGGGTCTGTGAGTCGTTATCACTAAGGTAGTTCTTGATTTCTTCGATCGACAGACCAAGGCTGCGCAGGCTCAGGATGAAGTTCATCCGGTAGATCTGGTCATAGCTGTAGTAGCGGTAGCCGTTGGCTGTCGTCTTGGCAGGTTTAAAGACCCCTTGCTGGTCATAGAAGAGCAGGGTCCGCCGGGTCGTCCCCACCGCCTGGGCAAACTTGGAAATGGTCATCAGTTGTTCATCTGGCATGACGCCCTCCTTTACAGAATCACCACGTGCTTGCCGCTGAACTTGCCGGACTCCAGGTTAGCCTGGGCCTGGCCGACTTCACCGAGGCCATTGTAAACCTTGGCGATCGGCACGGTCAGCTTATGTTCCTCAATCATGTTTAGCACGTGACTGAAGTACTCGGCTGGCAAGTCCTTTGCTTCCCCGGCATAACTGGTCAAATAGACCCCAGTTGGGATCATGAATGGGGAGAAGTTGTCGAGCGTCCACTGGCCACCAAGGGCGCCGGTGAAGCAGGTCAGGCCGCCGTCCTTGACCAGTCCCATGTCCTGAAAGAGGGTCGAGAAGCCGACCAGCTCCAGGGCCTTATCGACCTTGTTCGGAGCGATTTTCTGCACCCGGGACACGAAATCCTGATCGTCTAAGACCGGGTAGTCGATCCCCAACTCCTTCATCGTGGTCAGCTTGGCCGCGTTTCTCGTGGTGGCAATCACCTTGACGCCCATATGGCGAGCCAAAACGGATGCCATCAGGCCAACTGTCGAGCTACCGCCCCAAACCAGGAATAAGTCCCCTGACTGCACGTGGAGGCCTTGACTGATCGAACCATAGGCCGTCTGAAGCATCTCCGGCAGGGCCCTGAGAATCGACCAGTCCAGGTCACTTTCAAACGGGATCAGATTCTCCTCCTTGACCAGCATGTATTCGGCATAGGAACCATCGATGGCCCGGCCCATGCCGCCCATCATCGTGGCTACCTGCTGACCCGGCTTAAAGGACGAGTTGGCATTAACCTGATCGATGACGCCAACGCCCTCGATGCCGAGGATCCGGGGAAACTGGAAGTCGGGTGAGGATTCACCCTTCCGGCTCGTGACCTCGGACTCGTTGACCCCGAAGGCCCTGACCTTCACCAGGGCGTAACCGGGTTTGAGTTGGGGAACGTCAATCTGGGTCGGTTTCAGGTCGGCCGCGGCACACGGTTGGGTTAGACGAATCGCCTGCATCTTATTCTCTGTCATTAATAAGGACCTCTTTTCTTTGCTTACCTTTAATATAGACTGTTACCTAACGTCATAGTCAAACCCTATTTTGCATTGACACCCGCTTGCCTTCCCCGGTAATGCGGGCTACCATTGAAGAAAACGCACTTCACTTTATTATAAAAGGCAGGTTGGTTCAGGTGATTCACAACATCAAGACGGTCTCCAACTACATCGAGGAGATCGAACAACTCATCAACAACAAGGATCATAACTACTACTTCCGTGGGCAGGATGACGCCTTCTCCAACACCCTGCCATCAATCTTTCGGAGTCGGAAACTGCTTGACAACGAGGATAACCTCTTCAACGACTTCCTGATGGCTGATCCCCAGCTCTTCGAGAAGTGCCGGACCAACTTCGAGCGGATGGCGCTGATGGAACACTACCACCTACCGACCCGGCTGCTGGACGTCAGCTCTAACCCCCTGATCGCCCTCTTCTTTGCTGTCAAGGGTGGTCAAGGCAACGGCGAGGTCTATGTCTACAAGGATCAGCCCAACCCGGACAAGCTGGCGAAGATGCTTAACCAGCGCGGCTGGCACAACCTGATCGCCGAGTACCGGTTCAAGAGCGGCCGAACCAACCATAACTACTTCAAGAAGAACGCCTTCTCCAACGAGATGCAGCTGGAATCCTCCCTGGCCCGCCAGTCGATGGCCGACAAGAGCTCCTTCTTCCAGACGATCAAGAAATTCTACCAGCTGGACAACAGCTACATCGCCCAACAGCACCGCCTCTGGAGCGACGACTACCTGAACTACTTCGACAGTGGGGAATCGGACTACTTCGCCGAGTTCAAGCATGACCTACAGACCCTGCCCTTCCTCCGCCTGTTTGAGGAGGCCAAACGCGACATCCCCAGCTTTGCCAACAAGCTGAACCCGCTTGAGCTAATCGTGCCCAAAATCGTCACGATCAAGCGGATGAGCCGCCGAATGGAGAACCAGCAGGGGCTCTTCCTCTTCGTCCCCTTCATCGGCGACGAATACGACCAAGCCGTTGACATCGACTATGCAGAGGTCGAGCGTCGGGCCCAGCTGGCGATCGACATCCTCAGCCTCTACAACAGCGAGAACCCGAATGAGAAGGAGAAGTACATCATCCCCGCTCGCTACAAGCGGCCGATCCTGGCCGAGCTGGCCAAGTTGGGGATCGATTACAGCTTCATCTACCCCGAGGATCACGCCAAGAAGGCCGAGATGATCAAGGATAAGTACCTGGGCCTGTAAATTCAACGCAACTAAGCAAAAAGTCACTGGATAAACCCGCAGATTTATCCGGTGGCTTTTTCAGTTAGGGGCCTACACGGGTGCCGCTATTCATTGGCCAGCTGCCAACGGTACGGTCTATAATTGAGAAAATGCTCAAGGAGGTCCTCATCATGACAATCGAAGAAGCAGCCTTTCAAAAGCAGCGGCCAGACTTCGCCAAGTTTCCCGCCGTCGGGTCACCAGGCACCAGCACGATTATCAACTCGAACGAGACTTCATGGACGGCCAATTCCACGCCATTCTCCGTGTCAAGTTCGATGGTCAGGTCAGCGGTAACGTCATCGATAACAACACGGGTGAGGAGTACCTCCCCCTGCGGGCCGTCCACTTCGGTCCCTTCGCCGCCCAGGTTGAGGCCGCTTACCTGGACCTCCTCCACCAGGTTGCCACGCAATGCTTCGTTAGGGTCCCCTTCCACGGTGACCAGGCCAACCGGCTGGCCGCCTGGATCGCCCGGACATTTCACGACCAGCCCGAATTTCTCTTCAAGCGCCTGCCGGACTACGCAGCCTTCCGCGAGCCCCGGTCGCAGAAGTGGTACGGGCTGGTGATAAATATTCCCCGGGCCCGGCCAACCGATAAACAATCGACTAGTAAGTCGGACAAGGTCGAGGTCATTGAGCTCCGTTGCCCAGCATCGCAACGCGCGACCTGGCTCGACCAGGATGGCGTTTACCCCGCCTACCACCTCAGCGAGAAGAACTGGCTCTGCGTGACCCTCGACGATACCATAGCCGACGCAAAGCTCGAGCAGCTGGTCCAATCCAGCCGGGCGCTACTCACTAAGCCTCGGGCCTGGTTGGTCCCCGCCAATCCCAAGTACTATGACATCATGCACGCCTTCGTCGACCACGACACTATCACCTGGAAGCAGTCAACCAGCATCCGGGTCGGGGATACCGCCTATATGTATGTCGCCGCCCCGGTTAAGGCGATTATCTACCGCTGCCGAGTCGTAGAAACCGATATTCCCTACGACTACCAGAGCGCGGCGTTGAAGATCAAATAGGTGATGCGGCTCCGGCTGGAGAAGGAGTATAACCACGATCGCTTTACCCTCGCCTACATCAAACAGCACGGGGTATCCTCCGTCCAGGGGCCGCGCCACGTTCCGGCCGACCTGCTCAGAGAACTCGAGAAGTAACAAAAGATCGGTAATTCCGTCAATACCAAATATGAAAAACGTTAAAAAGCGTGCTAATTCTAACGCTTTTTCCCAATTAAAATAATCCCTGGAGTGCCAACACATCGACATTCCAGGGATTATTTAATTTTAAAGGGATTTAAGCACCCGCACTTGCCGTCGGTGGCGGCTAATTCGCCCCGCCTGCGTCAGCTTGGTCAGCTGGCGGGACAGGGTCTCCGGGGTCGTCCCCAGGTAGGTTGCCAGGTCCTTCAGCTTCAGCGGCAGGGTCACCGTGGCGCTCCCCTGCTGGGCCATCAGTTGGTCCAGGTAGGCGGTCAAACGTTCCTCCACACTAGGCAAGCCTAACAGCTGGGTCTGTTGCCGAAGCCGACTGATCGTCGCCGCCTGGCCGGCCAGGAGCTTTAGGGCAAGATCGTGCTGAGCCTGGATTAGGCGGGTAAAGTCCGGCCGGTCCAGGATACAGATGTCACTGTCCGTCGTCATCTCGACATAGCTGCTGGTGTTCGCCGCACCCAGCAACCAGGTCTCACCGACGTAATCCCCGGTGGTCAGGGTCCGCTGGACTTGCTCATCACCGGACGCACTCAGCTGGTACATCCGTCCTTGACCACGTTCGACGATCACCAAGCGATCGTTGTTGGCCGGGCTGGCGACGATCGTCCCCCGGTGGACGTGCTGGTGGTGGACCAGTCGCTCCACCTGCCGCTGACGTTCAAAGTCGAGCTGGTTAAAGAGCGGTACCAGCTGGACGCACAGTTCCTCTGCCATTGTGCTCCCTCCTTACGCGTTAAAAGTCGTCATCATCCTCTTCAGTATACAACCCCGTGCGCAGGTCGTGGCCCAAGAAGCGCTGGGCCAGGGCAATTTGTTCCTTGATCCACGCCAGCAACTCACCCAAGGTCATTGCTAGTTCTGGCCAGGACGCCTGCTGAGCTAGGGCGATGGCTTTGGTGATGAATAGGGTCTGGGTGTCGAAATCCTTGACGAGGCCGAAGAGCTGGTCATCGCCCGGGTCGTACTTGCTGGCCCCGTCCTCCTCGAGCATCGTGAATTGCTTAAACTGGTCCGTGGTCGTGGGGATGCTCTCGCCGTTATTGACCAGCAGGCGGTTGAGGTCGGCAAACACGGTCTGTTCATGGCCGACCCATTGGCTACCATACTGGGCCAAAAAGAGGGCGGCCGGCCCCTGGGCAAATAGCTTGGCCTGACCAATCTTGAGGGAATGGATCAACAGGTTAGCGATGATGTGGCAGGTCATCGCCCCTGCAGTCGGGGTATGGTGGTCGACGTCGCTTTGCTTTAGTTCCTGTTCGTATCGTTCAACGCTTGTCATTGGCTAGACCTCCTTCATCTTGGTGCCCTGGACCGTATAGCCCATTTTCTCGATACCTTCCTGAACCGTCTCCGGTGAGCTGACGGCCGGGTCGAGGGTAAACTTGACCTTACCCGCGTTAAACAACACCTTGACGTCCGCGGTACCATCCACCGCCTCGACGCCCTTTTGAATCTTGGCCAAGCATGACGGGCAGGTCAGCCCGCCGAGTTTCATCATTACTTTTTCCATTAATAACACTTCCTTACATAATTAATTCTAGCTAACATGTCACCGTAAAAAATTGATGGTCGTCAATTTTGCGGTGAATATTTGATGAGCCGCATGCTATTCAGGATCACGATTAGGATGCTGAGCTCGTGGATCAGCATCCCCGACGCCATCTCGACGTAACCGGCAAACAGGCCGATAAACAGTAGGAGGACGGTCAAAAGGGCAATGACGATGTTCTCGTTCATGTTGGTAATCGTCCGCCGCGCGAGGCGCCGGGCAGTCAGCAGACTAGCCAGGGTCGACTTCACTAAGACGAGGTCCGCAACGTCCATCGCCACGTCCGTTCCGGAGCCCATCGCGATGGCAACGTCAGCTGCCGCCAGGGCGGGACTATCGTTGATCCCGTCCCCGACAAAGGCGACCCGGTGCCCGCCTTCCCGCTCATCGGCAACGAAGCGGGCCTTGTCCTGGGGCAGCATTTCGGCGTGAACCTCATCAATCGGCAGGGTGGCGGCAATCTCCTTGGCCGTCCCCGTGTTATCTCCGGTCAGCATTACCAACCGTTTAACCCCCAGTTGCTTCAGCTGGTGCAAGGCCACGGCTGCCTGGGGCCGCAGTTGGTCCTTGATCCCAAAGACCGCCAGCTCCTGGTGGTCGGCGCTGGCCAGGATCACCAGGGAGTCGCCGGCAGCCACGAGCTGGGCCACGGCCCGCGTTAACGCAGCATCGTCCCCAACAACCGCGTTGACCAGGGCCCGGTTGCCCAGCAGGTACTCCTGGCCGTCAACTTCGGCCCTGATGCCCTGCCCCTTAACCGTCTCAACTTTGGTTGCCGTTAGCGGCTGTTGGGTCGGCAGGGCGGCAATTGACCGCGCCAACGGGTGGTCGGACTGGCCCTCAATCGCCACGGCCCGGTCGATGATCGCCTGCCGGTCGCCCTTCAGTACCACGAGCGTCTGGACCGTCGGCTTACCCCGGGTCAGGGTCCCGGTCTTATCAAAGGCGATCGTGTCAACCTGACGCAGGCGGTCCATGACGTCGGAGCCTTTGAAGAGGATCCCGCGACGGGCACCGTTACCAATCCCCGCCACGGTTGAAGCTGGTACCCCGATCACCAGGGCCCCCGGACAGCCGAGGACCATCACCGTGATCGCCAGCCGGAAGTCGCGGGTGAGCAGACCAACCACCACCGCCACCAGCAAGACGAAGGGTGTGTAGTACTGGGCAAAGCGGTCGATGAAGCGCTGGGTCTTCGTCTGCGAGTCCTGGGCCTCCTCCACCAGTTCGATAATCTTACCAAAGGTGGTGTCATCCCCCGCCGCGGTTGTTTCAACGGTCAGGGTGCCGTTCTCCAGGATCGTCCCGGCATAAACGCTATCCCCGACCTCCTTTTTGACCAGGCGGGCCTCGCCGGTGATGCTGGCCTCGTTGGCCAGGGCATCCCCGGTCAGAACGGTCCCATCAACCGGCACCTGAGCCCCGGTCTTGATCAGGACATGGGCACCGGGATCCAGGAAGTCAACATCCTCCTGGTGGGTATTCCCGTCCGCATCAACCACCAGGGCCGTCTGGGGCGCCAGGTCGGTGAGCTGCTTGACTGCCGACCGGGTCTTCTTCAGGGTCAGGTCTTCTAGTACCTCACCGAGCATGAACAGCCAGGTGACGATTGCCGCCTCGTTGTACTCACCGATGACAAACGCCCCGATCACGGCAATGCTGACCAGGACGTCAATCGAGACCAGCCGGACCCTAAGCGCTGAGATCGCCGTGAGCAGGATCGGCAGGAGTCCGATGACCCCAGTCAAGGCCATGATGACCTGGTATGCTAATGACATCTGGCCCAGCCAGCGGGCGGCCTCGGCCAGGACCAGCAGGATGGTCATCAGGATGACTAGGCCCTGGCGGTGCTTCGTTAAAAATTGTTGGATCTTTACCATGGGTTTCCCCCTCCTTCACCTTCACAGTATAGGGAGGGACAACGGGGATTAAATTGACCGATATCAAGTTTTAACAGCAGACTAAAAAATCCCCGCTGCACCATTGCAATACAACGAGGATTATTACTTAGTCGATCTCAGCCACGAGTTTCCCGATGACCCGGTGGTCCTTAATTGCCTGCAGGCCGTCCTTGATTTGGTCAAAGAAGATTACCTTTTCAATCAGCGGGTCGACCTTCCCCGCCGCGGCCAAAGCTAACATCTCGGAATTCATCTTCCCAAGATCGGCCTGCTGAAACGGATTGCCGCTGAGGTGGGCACCGCCGAGGTTGACAACATCCATACTCAGCCCGCGATCAAACACTGGCGCCCCGGTCAGGTCCGGCACGTCCACGATCGTCACCAGGGTCCCATTGTAGGCCAGGCGGCGCAGGTCTCGTTCGGCCCGGCCTTACCAACCGTGTCGATGATCAGGTCAACCCCCAGGCCGTCAGTCAGCTGGGCAAGTCGGGTATCGACATCCTCCTGGCGGTAGTCGATGATCGCGTCGGGATAAAGTTGCCGAACATACTTGACCTTCCCGGTGGAAACCGTGGTGAACACCTTGAGGCCATGGAGCTTGGCCAGTTGGATGGCAATACTACCGACCCCACCAGCTCCAGCGTGGACCAGAACCGTCCTGACATTCGTCAGGTTGGGCTTACGTTCCACCGCCGTATACGCAGTCAGGGCACCGCAGAGGAGGCTGGCGGCCGTTTCGTAACTGACGTTATCCGGGATCCGGGCCAGTTGGTAGGTCGGCACGGCAACGAACTCGGCAAAGCAGCCATTCTGGGTCAGGTCACCGTGACCGGAGACCCGGTCCCCGACCTGCCAGTCGGTGACGGCCGCTCCGACCGCAACGACCTCACCGGTGACGTCCAGGCCGAGGGTGTGCGGGTAAGTCCAGGCGGGAACACCGCCCTCGACCACCTTATAGTCAACGGGGTTCAGGCCAACCGCGTGAACCCGGATCAGGACCTGATCGGCTGTGGGGATGGGCTTGGCAACCTCCGCAATCTGCAAGCAATTTATTGATTGATCGCCTTGATTAGCAACAACGAGGGCTTTCATAGTTCATCGCTCCTTTTTATTTGATGGGTTCAGTATACCATTCCGTCCTCAGCAACACCCGGCTGTCAACCCGGTTAAAATTTAATTTTCATTTGGGATGTGCTAAAAATTGCATAGCTATGGCCAATCAGTAACCGATACGTTTTTATCAAGATGATCTAGACCTGTTATACCGGTTCCCATTTGTGGAAACGTTCTTAATAAATTTATTTTCTGCTTGAGATGATCTATGAACTGGGTAGCCTTTTGCGGGAATATCGATAACTGGTTTTGCCAGTACGAAATAATCTGCTCAAGAGAGTTTGTAGAACCTTGTGTATACCCAATCTTCATGCTCATGCCAGCCATATTTTCCAAATTGTTTCTCCATTTCGGCTGGGGCAAGATTAGCGGCAGCTTTCTCACGGCTGATCTGATTGATGAAGTCAGTATATTAATTGGGCCGGAAATTGATGGCCGAACCGGTCCAAGCCTTTTTGATGGTCGTTCAGATTCACACCCCGTTGCCCTGCAATTAAAAACCGTACAATCATATAACGATGACGCAGTCTGGTTGCGGTACCCGGTAAAGTAAGTACATCACCACGAACATATAGAACGTCTGAATGTTTCAACTTAAATTATCAAATTTCACCATATTTCTCACTTTTACACACGCCAAAATCGCCTACGTGCTTGGCGCCATTGAGCTCCAGCGATCCATCGTGGATTGAAGCAACACAGAAAGCGTTCACGTGAGAAGTCGATAACGTTTTTTAATGAAAAATAGCCTATTCTTACGACTGAAAATGCCGTCAGAATAGGCTATTAGACTCTTTATAGTGCTGACTAGAGGGCTCGAACCTCCGACCTCCTCATTACTAGTGAGGTGCTCTGCCAACTGAGCTAAGTCAGCATTTAACCAACAAATATTAGTATAGCAGAGTATCCCCCATCATTGCAAGAGGTAATTCAAATTAATTTAAAAGCAGCGGACCGTTACTCTTTTAGCAGACCACTGCGTAAATTTAGGCTATGCCAGCTTTAGTGAATTCAGCCAGTGCGGCACCCTCGCCAAGACGGTCAACCTGCCAGCTGGCCGGTGCCAAGCAGCTATCGTTCGCCGACCTGCACGACCAGACCATCTTAAGTCCGCGCGGCATCGGCTTCTGGGAGCAGATCTACCAGCACCG
Organism: Limosilactobacillus pontis DSM 8475; assembly: GCF_001435345.1. Lineage (GTDB taxonomy): Bacteria > Bacillota > Bacilli > Lactobacillales > Lactobacillaceae > Limosilactobacillus > Limosilactobacillus pontis. Next base: position 22,529 of record NZ_AZGO01000011.1, read on the forward strand.
GATCCCCGGCAGTCGCATCCTCTATCAGAAGCATGCCCACGACTACAGCGAGTTGGTCAACTACCCCATCCTCCCCTACTTCACCACCAACCTGACCCAACTGGACGACAGCTGGGGTGCCGACCTGCTGCAGAATCGGCTGACCATTCCGCTCACCGACCAGGTCGCCCAGCAGAAGTTCTACGCCTGCTTTTTAAGGGAAAACCAGCGGCGCCTGACGTCTCTGATCCAGCAGCTTCAGGACCAGTGGGCCAAGGTCGACTGAGGCTGAAAGATAGCCCGGGGATCAATTTGGCACCTGGACTATTATATAGGACAACCCCCAAGCATTCGGTGCGATTCCGAATGTTTGGGGGTTGCTTCGTTTATCTAGTTAGTTGCAACAACAAGGTTAGTCCTGCTTCTTCTTAAAGCCGAACAGGCCGCCGAATAGCGAGAGACTTTTGGTTACCGCTTATTTCAGGTTTTCATTAAAGAAGTTTTCGAACTTATCAAATGGGATCTTGTCCATCTGGTCGTACAGGTCGGTATGCGTGGCCCCCCGGTACCAATACCAGTTCCTTCGGGTCGGTCAACCGCTCGTAGGCCGCCTCGGCCATGTAACGTGAGTGGGCCTTTTCACCAGTGACAATTAACTTAGGAGCAGTGATCTTCCCAATCCGTTGTTGGAGTGGAAAATTGTAGTAGCCCCACGGACTGGTGGCGTCCCAAATCATTGCCGAGTTGATGGAACGTGGGTGGTAAGCCCGCTTGATATAGTAGTTAATGAATTCCGTGGTAACCGGGTCCGCGCCAGCTGGCACCTCATTAGGTAATAATTTATCTGCCCGAACTGGATTATTATTCTCATCAAACGGCAGTTCATGGTAACCGCCGACGTGAGTATCATTGTCAACATCTTCCCAACGAATATCTGCGAGGTACTGTTTTTCGCGGTCCCGCTGTTCCGCGGTCTTAGAATTATTCAGCCCAGACCACATTGATTCTGCCATGTCGTACATGACCGACGTCGCCACGGCCTTAATCCGGACATCAATGGAGGCGGCAGTCAGGACATGGGAGCCCAATCCGCAAATCCCGATGGCCCCAATCTTTTCACGGTCAACATACTTCTGCGTGCCCAGGAAATCGACGGCAGCGGAGAAGTCCTCGACAAAGATGTCTGGGGAGGCCACGTTACGAACATCACCGGAGCTCTCACCAGTGGTGGACTGGTCAAAGGTAGCCGTCATAAAGCCCCGTTGCGCTAGAGTTTGGGCGTAGAGGCCACTGGACTGTTCATTGACGGCCCCGAATGGCCCGAAGATGACGATTACCGCATACTTTTTGCTTTCATCAAAGTCGGCTGGCAGGTAGAGGTTACCGGCCACCATAAAGCCGTAACGGTTCTGAAAACGGACGGACTTTACTTTAATCTGGGGATCAACCTTAAAGACCCGGCTATCTTCTGCTAATGGTTTTACACTGTACTTCATTAATTACAACGTTGAAAATATGATCTGACTCACGTGTATAGATATAGTCATAATTTTTAATAGCACGACCGCCTGGGCGGAAATTGATGATTGAAACAACAACCTCAGTTCCTTTTCCATCTTCTGTGGAATCATATGGACATTAATTGGCAGACGTCGCAGCAATTGACTTAATTGCGACAAATAGACTTGCCCAGCCTCAGGATCATCTGTCTTTAGCTCCCAAGTTTTACTATATGAATCACTCTGTTCTAAGTAACCAAGTTTTACCACGCCTGGGGCATAGTGAAGGACATCTCTCACATATCCTGCTACCCCATCAGAATAAACATTGGTCATCACCAAAAGGTTCAAATTCCAAGGACTAGTGTTATGGAAACGGCTGGCAACCCTTGGTATTTTGTGTGGATCTAGCATATCTTTAAGGGCGCTCCATTCAATTGATGAAGGTGATACTTCATCAATCACTGCTGCTGCTTGATCTCGGTAGTCTTGCCAGCAGTCGACTGTCTTACCTTTATCCTCAGCTGCGGTCATATAGGGTGTACGTCCCTTTTCCAGATACTGACATGGTCGACTAGCTAGATACGATTTACCAATACCACCCTGTGCAGCACTAATGAAAATGGTGTTCATGTTTACGATCAGCATTAATATCATTCGCTGATCGTCTAAGACAGCAGTCAAACGACTGATAAAGATCCCATCAGTAATTAAACCTGCTGCATCACTATCATCAAAAGCCGCATGAATTGCATCTTTCCAATCAGTTACTTGCATCCGTCCGGAATAAATCCATTCCATCAATTGATCCAGAATCAACTTCTTAGATTGCTTACTAAAGTTCATTTTCCCGGTACCCTTTGTTCCAAGGCTCCTTAATTCCGACAATTGGTGTCCAGAGAAGACGCGATTACCATCGCTATGTCCTACCAACCTAGCAGTGTGATGCGCCAAGTTGTAAGGACTATGTAGATTACGAACAATGGCTGAATCAATACCTTTGGCAACCGTTTCATCATCATATACACCAGCAATACTTGAATAGCTCTTACCTGGATCATCTGGTAGCCAGCTCATTACTTCAGCAATCGCGTATGGGGTCTTTTGATCGCGTTTAGCCTTACTACTTTGATGAACAAGATACTGAAGTGAGAAAATATAATGCTTAGTTACAACAAAGTTCTGCATAGCGCCTTGAAGTGTTTCAAGAAATGCCTCGATCCGTTCATTTCGTTGATCGTCAATCTGATCAATCCATTTGAACGTCTCTGTTAAATCATCAAAGCTATAGCCAAATAATTCCATCATTCGGTATCGGGTACGTCTTGTCGGCATGTCTACTACTAAGTGGCTGTGTGCTTTCTTATGTTCACCTTCACCATTTCGCTGATTTTCTTCGTCGTCACGAGTATGGTTAATCTGAAACGCAGCAAAGTGACGATCCCTGTTTGGATTTCGGCAACAGATCTTTTGAAGTTCATCAACATGTCGTGCTACCCAAGCAGTGAATCCATCTAAGATTGGTTGCCCACGAGCATCACGTTTAATAACATTGCCATCATCATCCCAGGCTGCCCCATAATCTTCACAACCCTTACCAACGAAGCAGTCATCACCAACCAGCTTGTCACCAGCACGAATAAGCTTGTCATCATCATCCATTTCCAGATGATCTAACTCGCCGAAACGATTCAATGGTAACTGGCTTGCGTGTTGTTTATACACTGGACTGTACTTTGGATTAGATTGATCAGTAATCTTGGGATTGCAGACGGTGAAAAGCCAATGAATTGAGATGTTCCAAGTTCGTGACGCTTCACCAAGAAGGTCCAGGATCTTACCAGCTTTAATTGCCAAGTTAATATTGTCTTCGTCATATTGGTCATTAACCTGCAAAGGCGGTAAGACCTTAAGAATGGCTTGGTATAACTTCCGGCTAGAATAGGAGTATCGATTCAAATAATTTGAAGCTTTGGCGTACCGTTCTTCGATACTTTCTGACTTCTTATCATCTGACATATCTTCTCATCCTTTCTGGGTAACCGTTCAAGGACTAGCAGTAAGGGCATTTAACTGTTATCCCTGTTCGATCTACCCATGTAATATATTTGTCCTGTAAAAAGTCAACAATCATTGATTCCATGCGTCTTCTACACCAACCCAACCGATTCTGACATCATCCACAAAAGCCGACCTGACGGCAATCTTAGCGGATGACGTTGACGGAGCTCGGCAACGGCGTTAGCACGCCGTAAGGGTCGTGATATAAAGGTTTTGAGTTAGTATTGTCTATCAACTCATAACCAACTACCAGCTACTATTAGCACTGTACTTATTAGAAAATGATAAAATTTAATTATTGATATCAAATTTCAAACGGCCGTTCTCCTTTTGAAAATTCTATTGTCCCTCAGACGATCGGCTTATTATACGGACACTTTTTTGCGTTCAAGAAATGAGAAAGTATTATGACAGAATACAAAGAAATCCAGGAACAGACGTATCTGAACCTGGATAACGGAGATATTTATTTTGCTATAGAAGCAGTATTAGGAATAATTAACAACAGAACCGAAGCTAACCAGCCCAATAGTATTTCACCTACTAGGTTGAATAAACTAATGAAGCATAACAACATATCTTGGGAAAGCATTACGAGAAAATAGGTTAAGCTGATAATAACCTATCATGCTCCTACTCCAGATGATAAATATGCCGCATCACTAAATGAAATTAAAGTTATTAATAGCAATAAATTGACAGGACTAATCAGTATTATTCGTTCAATGAACCTTACCAAAAATCCGACAATTCAAAAGTATTCTTATATAGAACAATCTTGGGGATTAATTGAAGAAGCTAATGCCAAAGAAGTAATTCCACTACTTTATTACAGTATCGCCAGAACGGTGTATGAAATTCGAGGACACTTAGCATCTGGACATGCCTCTGCTCCCCAGACAAACATCAGTGAACGAACCCTCATTAAGAAGGCCAAAGATTTTGTAAAATCTAATCCACAGAAGTTCCAAATAATTAAGGTGAGATTAAGTGACATCTACTTTAACGATTCGAGAATCCATGCTAACAGTATTGAAAGTTACGTAAGCCTAACACTGCATGATGAACTTTTAAATCACTATAAGACATGCAAAGGTATACATATGAAGAAAGAAATGGCCAGCTTAGAGGATGTTATCTCTTCGTAAGCACCGAATAACAACACGTCTATATTTTCAATTTGAGGTCTCCTATACT
>NZ_AZGO01000068.1:0-6843 GCF_001435345.1 Limosilactobacillus pontis DSM 8475
AGTACGGTATCAGCTTCAAAGTGGCCGAATTCTTGGCGAGTTTCGACTTTATGAGGCCGCTCCTCAATGGAGCGGCCGTGACTGAACGTACCACGCTTTTCTTTAGCACGATGACGACGCATTCCATGATCAGGCAAATCGGGTAACTGTACATCAAGCCATCCTTGATCAATCCAGTTATAGACCGTCTTGTAGGCAATCCCAACTACATGGGCAACTTGTTCAGGGGACCACTTCTGGACTTTAATCTTTTCCTCAATCAAGTGCTTAAGGCTTTTAGTGAGTGAAGACTTCCACCCCCGTTGACTAACCTTGCGTTCAAAGTCAGTTTGCGCTAGTTCAGCTTGATACTCACCGTTGAGCCGGTGAAGTTCGTTAAAGACTGTGGTTTTACTAAAGCCTAAGTAATTAGCGATGTATCGTAAGGAACGTCCTTCATTATGAAGCGTTTCAATGACAACGCGGTTCTGGAATGATAAAATAGTGGTGCCCATTAAGGTCCTTCTTTCTAATGGAATGTTGTGGTAACACCATTAAAGACCTTGATGGGTTTTTCTGTCCACTTAAATGTTCAACTTAAATTTTACAATCTGCCTTGTATAAAAATACTCTACATAGGTAAGGCTACGTAAGAGATCATGATCACTGATAGAATTAGGAGAAAACTGTTAATGAATAATAGAATAAAGATTGTGTATTTAATACGTTCTCTTAAGCGTTGTGGACCGGTGAATGTTTTATTTCACATTGTAGAAAACTTAAATAGGAGCATTTTTGATCCAATCATTGTTACTTTTAAACCAGAAGGACTTGATTCCATAATTTGCGATTTTCAAGATATTGACATTAAAGTTTATAGTGAAAGAAGTATGATCGATGGGATTAAAAAGATTAGAATGATTTTAAATGATGATCCCCAAAAATTAATTATTCATTCTCATGGCATACTTCCAGATATGGTTAATGTTCTTTTTAAACGTAAAAATGTGGTGAATATTTCGACAATTCATAATAATCCCTTTGAAGATTATCCGATGACATTTGGAAAATGCAAGGGGAATCTTTTAGCTAGACTTCATTGCTTTTTATTTAGAAAACTAATAGATATTTCTTGCTCAGAATCAGTGAGTATGGATTTAAAGGAAAGAACAAACCTTACTCCATTATCCATAAGAAATGGTGTTTCTTTTAACCATGCTATAACGATTAATGGTGGCTTGAAAGGGGAAAAAATTAATATCGTTTATGTTGGATCGGTATCTAAACGTAAAAATGTTGATTTTTTAATTAGATCTGTTTTGCAAATTGTTAATTATAAAGTAACTTTAAAAGTGGTAGGTGACGGTCCAGAATTTAAAGCTTTAAAGGAAAAATATAGAAAATATCCCAATATAGTATTTACTGGATTTAAAAAAAATACCGTTCCCTTTTTTCAGAAAGCAGATATCGTAGCCTCTGCGTCCCGTTCAGAAGGCTTACCCATGGCAACTCTTGAGGCATTGTCTTTTGGCAAACCACTATTACTTTCGGATATTAGAAGCCATAAAGAAATTATTCACCAAGGATCATTTGGTGAACTATTTAAAAATAATGATACTGATAACTTTGTGAATTCCTTTGGGAATGTAATTAAGTTAGTTAATAAAGAAAAAAAAATATATAGAGAAGCTAAAATAATATTTAGTGATGAAGTGATGTCAAAAAAATATCAAGAATTATATGTTAAAGCCATAAAAGGGAATTTGAAATAATTAAGTTTGGAGGAAAGTTTGATGATATTAGTACTGATTGCGCTGTATATCTTTCTACCAATCCCTGCCAGCGTTGCAATTTTAGCATTATCTTTTCTCATGCGAGGGAGAAAGACGTATTGGTTATTATTATGGGCGGTGCTGACATTTAGTTTATTAGTGTTGGTCTATATTCCCTCAGTGGAGGATGATGCATATAGATATTTTCAAATACTTGGCCAACTGCGTTCAATTTCAAATTGGCAGGATTTTTCAATGCTTTCACAAAATATTGAATTAATTGGATATCAATCATCAAGTATCGGTTTCATAGCCTTAGAAATGCTGATTTCAAAAACAGCATACTTTAATTTACTACCTTATATTAATACGGTGATTTGTCTATTTTCATTATTTTTTCCCTTTGTTGACTTAAAAGAACGATGTAAAATAAGTGGACCTACAGCTCTATTTTTGAGTTTGCCCTTGCCGCTTTTATATAATTTTTTAAATACAGCAAGCACTATGCGATGGTCTTTAGCATGTTCTTTATTTGGACTTATCGTATATGAATATTTTGAAAAAGTTCAAAATCGAAAATATGTATGGATGTTTTTAATTCCAATGATTTTTCACCCTGGTATTATTTTAGCTTCTATTTTAGCTATTTACGTAGCATGTATTAAAAAAATTTCAATTTTCAAAATACTATTTCCAATGTTGCTACTTGCTATTTATCTCAGGTTAGTTACTGATTCTAACTCGTCGTTGGGGAGTGGCAATCCAATCTTTCAAATTATGAATATGACAAACACCTATTCAAGAGATTTTATGCAGCATTCTGCTAATGGGCTTTTATTTATATTCTTAGAAAGATTGCTGACAATTTTAGTGTTAATTATGGCATTAATTGTATTCAGCCAATTATCTAGGGAATATAGATTATCACAATTTGGAAGAATGCTCTTGTTTATGTCACTTGTACAATTTGCATTGATATTTACGTCAATGATTTTTGACAGATACATATTAGTGACTACTTTCTTAGCATTAATTTATGTGGCTAGATATATATCCAAAATTAGGTTAAACATAAGATATTTGATTTTCTCAATGTGTATTGTGACTATATGTATTGGCATTGTTATTTGTTATGCTAATGTTAAAAGGATGGTGTTTATATCTCCATTTTTCCAGTTGTGCATATCTAATCTGTTTCATTTCTTTACTAATATTCCAGTCTATTAAAAGGAAGTGCCAAAATGCTACTCAGTGTAATCATTCCGACCTTTAATTGTACCGAAAGAATAGAAAAAATAGTTGAAAGTATTGCTTCTATAGCAATGTGTAAAAAGGAGATCATTATTATAGATGATGGTTCAGTGGATGCTTCTAAAAACTTTCTTAAAACAGTCGAGAAGAAAAACAAGCAGGTTAAAATCATCTTCAATAATCATAATGGGGTTGGGGCATCAAGAAATATGGGGATACTAGCTGCTCAGGGAGATTATATCACATTTATAGATGACGATGACCGAATTTATCCAGAGGCATATTCTAAAATGATAGAACAGGCGAAACTAAGACCAAGTTTAGACGTTATTTCTACATCAATTAATGTTTCTGATGATCATGATATGGTTATTTATAGTGGGAAAAACATGTTAAAAAATATGATCTTAAGCGTGCTCCAAGTTAATACAAAGAGTCTTAAGACAAGTGAATATCCCTCTGGTCCTTACGCCAAATTATTTAAAAGAAAAATTTTAATTGAAAATAAGATATTATTTCCTACAGATATATTTAACGGTGAGGACTTAATCTTCAACTGTCATGTTTTGCTACATAGTAAAAAAGTTCAATTATTAAAAAATAAGGTATATGAATATATTCAAAATAGAGATTCACTTATGCATCATTATTTCCCCAATATGAAATTGAATAATGCGTTATTTGAAAACTATATACTTGAAGTTGTAAATTTATTAGATGGTTTAGATTATAAAGAAAGAAGGTTAATTGGTGAGTATTGGAATGTTCGATTGGCAATGACTAATATATTGAGACAAGATAGTGTTAAAAATAATTATAAAAATGATTTTCTAAGTGATATTCGGACTATTAAAAAAGATTTGATGGATCCCAAATTGTGGAAGATACTTAATTATAATTTTACGAAGGATCAAATAATATTTATTAAAATAATTATTACTTTTCCTAATAATATAATTATACCAAGTGTTAAAATTTTGAAATGTTTGAAACATTTTAAAATTAGTTTGTCTAGTTCTTCAGTACAAGTTTAATTATTTGCTCCTATACTGAAATTTAGTACCAAAATCATTAGATTTTGTGTCATAATGATAAAAATCAGAATAGGGGTTTTATGAAATATTATTCAGATGAATTTAAAAACAATATCGTTAAGCTTTATCAAAATGAAAATCGTTCAAAGAAATCCTTAGCCAGTGAATATGGGGCTCATCCAACAATCATCAGTCATTGGATCAAGCGGGCCAAATTAGTTGAACTACCTGACGATGGCGTAACGAGTGTTGAAGCCTTCAAGCAACTACAGAAAGAAAACCAGCAGTTAAAGGAAGAAAATGAAATTTTAAAAGCAGCGGCGGTGTTACTGGGAAGGCATTAGGCAAAGTTAAAGCCATAGACTTTATCAACGAACAATTATGTAAACACCGCCTCTGGATAATCTTGAAAGCCTTAGGGCTTTCTAAAAGTACGTATTATCATTGGATAATACTATCAGATAAGTCGTCATGATAAACAAGATACGATTTTAAAAAGCCAGATCTTTGAAATTTGGGAAAATAATTATAAAGCCTATGGGTACTCTCGGATCACAATTGCCATGAGAAGACTTGGTGTAGTCATTGGCCCAATCGTGTCTACCGATTAATGCAGGAGTTAGGCATTCGATCACTAATAGGGCGGCGTTTTAAGAAGCCAGGCACTCATGTAGATTATTCTCAACGGCCTAACTTGATTAAGAACCATCCAATTGGAACTATTTGGCGTGCTGACATAACCTACCTAGAACTAAGACCAGGCACTTGGGTTTATCTAAGTACCATCTTTTAGTATCTCGAATTTAGTGTTTTGATACGACATATGAATATAGAAATACTATACGATTTATTTATACAACTAAGGTGCAGAGAGGATACGTATAAACTACGTAGGTAAAATAAAAAACCTCTTAAAAAGTTAATTAAGGAGAAAATATGGAGCATAAACAGAATAATGACTTCTTTAAAAATACTATTAGGGTTATTATAAGTAATTTTGCTCTTTTATTGAGTAGTATATTAGTGGGCCTTATCCTTCCCAAAATATTAGGAGTAGAACAATATGGATATTATAAATTATTTATGTTGTATAGTGTCTATGGTGCACTACTTCATTTTGGGTTTGTTGATGGTATATTATTACATTTTGGTGGAGAAAATTATTGTGAAATTGATAAAAGAAAGCTTAGATGTATAACACGTTTCTTTATATCTTTGGAGCTAATTGTAAGTTCAATCTTAGTTATTTGCAGTTTGTTCATCCCTAATGATATATATAGATTTATATTTATTGCTGTGGGAGTCTATTCTTTTATTTTAAATACCTTTACTTATTTTCAATATTTTACTCAAGCTATAATGGATTTTGGCTTCTTGTCCAGAGTAAATATGCTTCAAGCAATCTCCACTTCAGTCATAATTATAGTGTTATTATTCTTAATTAAGATTAAAGCAATAAATTATGTAATTTATAGGCAGTATACTTATTGCTTTATAATTACGTATTTGATTATTTTATTTACTTATATGTTTAGATATCATGATTTAGTATTTGGTGAAGCTTTATCCTTAGGAAAAATGAAAAAGACGATTCTAATGCTATTTAAAATTGGCTTTCCGGTTACTATTTCTTACCAAATAAGTAATCTAATTTTAAATTTGGATAATCAATATATTTCTATATTTTTTAATAATAAAATATTCGGCGAGTATTCTTTTGCTTATAGTTTAATATCACTAACGACAACAGTTCTAACAGCTGTATCAACTGTAATATTTCCCTATCTAAATAAGCAGGAGATATCAAATGCTATAAAAAATTATGGATTAAACATTAGCTATATTCTTGGATTAATGTATTTTTTAATTGCTATATATTTCCCTGTACAAGTTTTTGTAAGAATTGTTTTACCTGAATATATAGGTTCACTTGCTTTTTTTAGAATATTGTTACCTGGGGTAGGAATAACTAGTTGTATTTCTTTAGTTATTTTTAATTACTTTAAGATAACCAATAATTCTATGAAATATTTAGCTTTAGGGATTGGTGTTTTAATATTAGCTATAGTTCTTAATTATCTTGCTTATTTTATTTTTAAGGATCCATATGCTATTGCAATATCATCTCTTGTAGTCCTATTTATATGGTATTTATTAAGTAATAGTTATTTGTATAAAAGGTATACTATAGAGAGAAATAAAAACACGTTTTATATGTTATTAATGACTTTGGTATTTGAATTTGTTACTTTAATCAAGAATCCAATTATATCTTTGATACTGTACTTGATTGTATATTTTGGAATAACAGAGTTGCTTGAACATAAAGTAGTTGAATATATAAAAAGCCTTATCGTAATACACGTTCGGGAAAAGTAATTGGTGATATTATTGGGCAAAACTATTCAGGCTTTATCATGTGTGATGGATATGGTGGTTACAGTAACCGTTTATATCCCAATGGCCACTTTGGCTCTTGTCTGGTTCACATTCGTCGGGAATTCATTCGAATCACCAAATTATTGAGTAAAGAACAGTTAAAGCATTTCAAAGCCTTACGTGCGGTGAGAATCCTAGGAACCGTTTTCCATAAGGAAAACGGCCTAGTATATCAAACAGCGGAGGAAAAGCGGCAGCAAAGAATTACTCATGTGAAACCGTTGCTTGACAAGTTTTACCAGTACTTGGAAAGTATCACTTCACCACAGGGCCACCTGTGTGCAGCCATCAAGAATGCATTAAAGCTTCGCGCAAGAGTATATCGGATTTTTGAAAATGGACAAATCCCCCTAAGCAATAACTCGCTA
>NZ_AZGO01000068.1:6871-7073 GCF_001435345.1 Limosilactobacillus pontis DSM 8475
CAGAAGAAGTGCAACAAGTATGTCGTAACTAAAGAAAGGGCGTGAACCGCAAGAAGCCGCGGCTCACGCCCTTTCATTTATTTTCAATACGTATCGTTATTGACTGCGTACAGTGCAGTATTAGCTAATATTTACATGTATGAGTTGTAAGCACCGAATAACAACACGTCTATATTTTCAATTTGAGGTCTCCTATACTGAT
>NZ_AZGO01000012.1 GCF_001435345.1 Limosilactobacillus pontis DSM 8475
TCTTCTTGCTTAATCTACGTCACTAAATTCGTTCAAGTTATTTCTTGCAATCTGCCGTATTAAAAGTGAAACTTTCGTGAAGATGACCCGAAAGTTTCACTTTTCTAGTAGGGGATTATTATAATGGAGTGGTCAACTGCGTAAAGGAGGGCACGCGATGAAGAAACGCCTATCAATAATCATTGGAATAGTCCTTGGGATTGTCCTGGTTGTTGCCCTGGTACTCGGTGCCGTCGAGTTTAACCACAAGCCGGTTTCGCACCACCGTGAGACCCACTCGGCCAAGATCACCGTCAACCAGTTCATCAAGCAGGTGGCCCCGGCAGCCCAGCGGGAGCAGAAGAAGTACCATATTTCCGCCAGCATCACCATTGCCCAGGCCGGGACCGAGTCGAACTGGGGCCGCAGCAAGCTGGCCTACAAGTATAACAACCTTTTCGGTATCAAGGCCAACTCCAAGCACGACCGGGTGCGGATGTATACGACCGAGAACATCAACGGCAAGAACAAGCAGGTCAAGCAGTACTTCCAGGTCTATGACAGTTGGGATGACTCGATCAAATCCCACACCTACCTGATTGTGCGGGGGACGGCCGACGATCACGATCGCTTCCGTGGGGTCCAGAAGGCCAAAAACTACCGGCAAGCGGCCTATGAACTGCAGAAGAACGGTTATGCAACCGACCCAAACTATGCCGACGAATTGATCTACGCCATTCAGAAGTTCCACCTCGACAAGTATGATAAATAATATAGCAAAAGGGACGATCACCATTGCGGCGACCGTCCCTTTTGTTATTTGTAATTAGTTCATCAGGACCTCGGTTACTAGAATTCCGCCCCCGAAGAGAAGGACAAAGACAACAACCGGCCAAACGAAGCGAACCCAGTGCGAGTACTTCATGTCGAGCATTTGGAGGGTAGCCATAACCAGTCCGGTTGGTGCCAGAAACAGCATCGCGTATTGACCGAATTGATAGGCAGTAACAACGATGTAGCGTGGAATGTGGACCGTATCGGCCAGCGGGGCCATGATCGGCATGGCGAGCACAGCCAGACCAGATGAGGATGGCACAATGAAGCCGAGTACGAAGAAGATGAGCATCATCATGATGATGAAGACTGAACCGGACATGTGTCGAACCATTTCGGATGATTCGTACAGGATGGTATCGGAGATGTAGCCATCGCTGAGAATATTGTTGATTCCCCGGGCCAAACCAATGATCAGGGAAACCCCAACCAGACTTGCGGCTCCCTGGGAGAAGGCCTCAGTCGTTTGGTATTCCCCCAGACCATCCCTAGGGTCAAAGCAGGTCAGAAACATGATGATGACGGCGATCAACAGGAATGATGACGCCATTTCTGGGAAGGCCCAACCCTTGGCCATTACTCCCCAGATCATGATGATAAAGGAGGCCGCAAAGAGAATCAGGATGATCTTCTTCTTCATCGTGAAGCGGAGATCCTTTTCCTCTGTGGAATCCATTGACCACATTGCATCGAACTTAGCTTTGTCATCGTAGGTGTATGAGGATGCGGGGCCCTTTTGTACCTTCCGGGCGTACCAGTGGAGGTACAGGAGGAGGCAGATGACGGCTACCGTAAAGCCGACGATTCGGCCGGGCATCCCCTGGGTGAACTGTGTCCCAGCAGCGTTAGAGGCGATGACTACTTGGAAGGGATTGATGATTGAGAAGGTCGTCCCAATCGAGGAGGCCAGGAAGATCGACCCGACAACCACAATTGAATCGTAGCCCATTGCGATGAAGACTGGTGCCAGGATCGGGTAGAAGGCCACGGCCTCTTCCTCAATTCCACACAGCGTTCCCCCGAAGGCCAGGAGGACCGAAACCATGAAGACCAGGATAAACTCTTTACCCTTAGACTTCTTTGTTAACGATTCCAGCCCAGACTCAAAGGCCCCACTAGCTTTAACAACTCCGATCAGGCCGCCAAGGACGAAGATGAAGATCATGATGTCAACGGCCTGCATCGTCCCATTGACCATGTTGGTAAAGATCGAATAGAGGCTGGCAGGGTGCTGCTTCAGGCGCTTGTAGGTCCCTGGGATTGAGACCGGCTTACTGATGGCTCCCGACTTAAACTGATCAATGTCGATTTGAACATTGAGTTTCTTCAACGTGGCCTGGGTGGCCGGCATGGTCGACTTCTTACCACTTGGCTGAGTGACGGTCAATTCATTGTGACCGTATGTCAGCTTGGAATAGGAACCGGCGGGCACAAACCACGTCAAAAATACCGAAATTACCGTCAGGAAGAACAGAATCGTGAAGGCGCCGGGCATCTTCAGCTTCCATTTTTTCTTTGGCTGCTCAACCGTTGCATCCATAACCGTCACTCCTTAATTAATAATTGCTAATCGTTATTTCGTAAGTTGTATAATAATAAATGAATATTAATCGCGGATTTTTCATCCTCAATTAATTACGTGCTTGATTATAGAAAGCGCTTTCCACAATCATCAAAGTTCTTCAAACTTAATCACGACTAATTAAGGAGTTCACATGTTAAAAAACATCAGCTTCCTGCATTACCGTAAATATCAGCGGATCATCATTGCGGCAATTTGCGTAGCTTTGGCTTCTCAGGTGCAGTTCCCCTTCTTTACCCCGGGATTCATCGTGGCCCTGTCGGCACTGTTGTTACCAATTTTCCTGTACTTCAGCCAGGACTTTAACCCCCTGCAGTTAGGGTGTGCTATTGCGATTGCTTCACCAGTTTTTCGTGGTCTGATATTATTGTTGACGCATAATGCCACTCATGCGGTGACCTATACGATTGCTGATATCATTTATTTCATGTTGTATATGCTAATTTACTATTTGTTGTACTGGCGGTTGGTTTACCACAATGATGTCGCCCTCTTTCTCACGATTATCATCTGCGACTATGCCGCTAACCTGTTGGAGATTGGCTTTCTAACCAAATTTCACGGTTACACAATGTCCGTCTTGGCGATTGTTTTCACCGTGGCGCTGGTCCGGGCGACGATTGCCTCCCTCATCGCCTTTATCATTCACTACTTCCAATTACTGATTGTCAACAGTGAGGAACATGAGCGACAGTATTACCACTTCATCTGGGTGGCCTCAGCCGTTAAGAGTGAGGTCTACTTCATGCGGAAGACCATTACTGATATTGAGGAGGTCACAAAGAAGGCGTATGTTTTAAACGAACACCTTAAGAAAACGGGACAGGATGACGAACAGAAGATGGCTTACGCGATTGCCCAACACGTTCATGAAATCAAGCACTCTTATCAGGATGTCATCAAGGGCCTGGGGGACTACTTTAATGACCAGGATAATGTGCCAATGCAGATGGATGATATTTTAAGGATTGTGACCTCCTATACCCAAATGATTATCCGTAGCCGGCACCTGTCAATTAATCTTGTTGTTCATAATACCGTTGACTGTACTGTCCCAAAGCATTATTACCTGGTCACAATCATGTCAAACCTGATCTTAAACGGAATCGATGCGATTGGCAGCCGTCGTAACGGCGAAATCCTTATCCAGGTTAGCCATGAAGGACCCGACATTTGCTTGGCGGTCACTGACAATGGATCGGGTATTTCCCGGGAAATGATTCCCCTTATCTTTAAGCCGGGTTTCTCCACGAAGTTTGACCAGTCCGGAGATATTTACCGGGGCATTGGTCTTTCGAACGTTCAGACGATCGTTCAGGAACAGTTTGCCGGGCATATTACGGTTGATTCAACCCCGCAGGTTGGCACAATGTTTTTTGTGACGATGAATAAGCACCAGCTCACGAATAGTCAGGAGGTAACAACATGAAGTTCTATCTTGTTGACGATGAACAGTCAATTCTATACGTGTTACAGAATATTATTGAGCAGAACTTTGATGATGAGGTGGTGGGGATGAGCAGTGATCCCCAACAGGCGGTTAACGAGATCCAGCTTCGTGACGTTGATATTGTCCTGGTTGACCTCCTAATGCCGGAGATGTCCGGCATCGAGTTGATTCAAACGATCAAGAACGTCAAACCCCAGATCCGGTTTATCATGATCTCCAAGGTCCAGGATGGCGACATGCGGGCTAAGGCCTATCAGGCAGGGATTGAATTCTTTATCAGTAAACCCCTGAATATTATTGAGATTAAGTCGGTGATCAAGAAGGTTGAGCAAAACGTGCAGATGGCTGCCCAACTCTCTTCGATCTCAGCGATGGTCAACAAGTTCAATACACAGCCGGACCCCCAGTCGCAATCCGTGACGGACCAGGCCACAACAATCCTTAAGGCGCTAGGAATGTCCTCGGAGCGTGGAACCAGTGATATCTTGCATGTGGTCAAGCTCATGAAGATCCATCATTTGAACTATCGAAGCCTGGACCTAGTAAAAATTCTTGGGATTAGTAACCACGAGAAGAAGATTATGGAGCAACGGATGCGACGGGCAATCAAGGTAGGTCTGGTTAACCTAAGCAATCAATTGATTGATAATCCATATGATGAAGGACTGAGTAACCATGCCAATAACCTATTCGGCTATGAGAATGTCCATGCTCAAATGCTTCACCAGCAGGGAAAACAGCTCACTGGTGGTCGGATCACCCTGCAAAAGTTCATGGATGGCTTAATCGATGAAGAGTCATTCCATGATTAAAAGTTAATTCTGTAAGCAAGAAGCACGCCCAATGTCCGAGTTTTAACGGACACAGGGCGCGCTTTGCGTATTATGCATGTTAATTAAGTTCGGCTGATGTTGTTGTGGAGCGTTGCCGCCGGAACCAATGAACGAGCAGGCCAACGACTGCACCGACCAGGGCTGGAACCAACCAGGACAGTCCCATTGCGGCCAGTGGCAGGTGGGCCCGCCATGCGGCGACCATCAGGCCAAAGTGGCTTTGGCTGACCACGGCCGGGAAGGCGACGACCATGTCACCGAGGGCCGGAACCACCGTGAAGAGGACGACGAAGAGGTAGACCACACCATCGCGGTGGAAGAGTGGGGAAGTGACGGATAAGAGGATCAGAACCATTGACAGTGGGTAGAGGAACATCAACATTGGGGTTGACCAGGCGATGATCTGGTCGAGGCCGAAGTTAGCGGTCAAAAATGAGGCCAGGCAGCTAAGGGCCAACCAGGTGTGGTAACTGACCTTTGGGAAGTGCTTGTGGAAGTCCTGGGCAAAGGCGGCCACTAAACCAACCGCAGTGGTCAGGCAGGTTACCGTCAGCAGGAAGGCGAGGACAACCTGACCGAATGCCCCGGCATAGGCGTTGACCAACTGGTTGAAGGCAACCCCACCGTCAGCGGAGACCTTGAAACGACCGAGGGACATGGCGCCGAGGACGATCAGGAGAACGTAGATAACGGCGATGGCGCTAACGGCCAGGACACCGGACTTGGCAACGACACGGGAGACATCGCTGGCCCGCCGCTGACCCATGGAACGAACGGCGGTGACGACGGTAACCCCAAAGGCCAGACCGGCCAGGGCGTCCATCGTGTTGTAACCTTCCAGGAAGCCGTTGGAAAGAGCGTGGTGCGCGTAAGCAGTAGTTACCGGTGCGCTGGCAGGGTTACCGAGCGGGTTAGGGAAGGCGACCACGAAGACCAGGAAGAGCAGGGCTAAGAAGACCGGATTTAAGACCTTACCGACGTTGGCCAGGATGTTGTTTTCCTTGTAGGAGAAGGCAAAGGCAGCCAGGAAAAACAGGGCCGAGAAGACAAATAGGGCGACGGACGTGTATTGCTTTGGCAGGAACGGTGCGACCCCAACCGTGAAGGAGACGGTGGCGGTCCGTGGTGTCCCGAAGAGGGGACCGATGGTGGCGTGGATCAGGGCCATGAACACCAAGGCAAATCCGGCACCGAGCGGCCGACCGACATCATAGACCCCCTCGGCCTGGGTAACGGCGACGGCGAGGACGGATAGCAGCGGGAGCAGGACCCCGGTGACCAGGAAGCCAACTACGGCCGTTCCCCAGTGGGCACCGGCAAGCTGGCCCAGGTGCAGAGGGAAAATCAGGTTCCCGGCACCGAAGAACAGGCCGAACAGCAGCGAAGCGACAACGAGATACTGTTTCCACGTTAATTTTCGTGATGTGAGATCTTGCATGAGAATCTTCCTCCTAAGAATAGAATTAGAAATAATTGCCCTGATCACAATAAAAAAGTCCCTTAACCAAATTGCTTTGGTTAAGGGACGCCTTAGCGTGGTACCACCCTATCTTCGTACCGCCATTGCTAACGGTACCTTCCACGTACGGCCAAACTGGCGATACGCTGACACGATAATGGGTGTAACCACCGGAACTTACTGGATTTAAGAACCGGACTCGAAAGTGATTTTCACCGGGCAAAGTTGACTATCCCCTCACACCAAAACGGGACTCGCTGGAGCTGTTTGCCGAGCTACTCTTCTTTCTCATTGCGATCGAATAATTAAATTGTTGTTTATTATTCTAAGGATTTTCTTAGAAAAGTCAACAGTAAATTTAACCTTTTTTAATTTAGCCGAGTTTCTCACTAGAGGCCGCGTAGGCTGGGTCACCGTTGAGCGCCCGGGCCACTGCCCGTTCAACCGCCGTGTTGGAGGTGACATTGGCGATGGCTAGCGGTTTTTCATAGCGCTTAGCGTGGTGGTTAGCCAACTGACTGATCCGGTGGTGGATGGCGTCAATGCAGACAATCACGAAGTCGGCGTCACGGATCTCTCGCTTGATCTTGCTGCTGGAGACCTTCTCCTCAGCCGAGGCATCGAGGCCGTGGAAGACCCCGTGGTGCTTGGCGATCACCGGCTTGAGTCCCTGGACCTTATCGCGAACACCGGTGATGACCAGGACAGTTCGTTGTTTGAGGTCGTAGTCGAGCTTCTTCTCATAGTCGTGCTTGGTGTTGACAACTTTCTTGGCCGTCTTCGGTTTAGCTGGCTGTCGGGTGGTGTCGTAATCCTGCTTCTCGTGGATCCAGCGAATACTACCGGCGCTGGCGTCCTTGAGACCATTACCGTGGTCGAAGTAGGCAAAGTCGATTACCATGCCCGCTTTCAGGTCGCGGCCCGGATACTTGAATGGGTCAACAACGATGGTATTGGCCGGGGCCTGATCGAGGATGGAGTCGCCCTTCATTGTGTTGGCAATCTGGAGAACGTCGGAGCCGGGAACGGGCCGGAGTTCGGCATACTCGATTACCTTAATTTTGGTTGGGGTGTAGTCATCGAGGTGGTCACTGGTGACCCGCCGGATGCTTGGCAGACCGCGGACCAGCTGGTGGGGGTCAAGCTCGACCACGTCGCCGTCTTCCAGCGGGAAGTGGAGCTGGTGGAGGATTGCTTCTGAGTAGTAGTGGTGATTGATCTCGGCCCCGCTCAGCTTCCGGTGGACCAGGTAGAGGTTATCCGCGGCCAGGCGTTCTTCAGCACTGATCTGTTTAGGGGCTTCGGGTGCCGGGGCGGCTGATACTTTTGGTGTGGTCTTGGTCCGCGTCGGCTTCTTCGGCTGGTCAGATGGACCGGTCAGCAGGGAGTGGAGGGTTCGCCGGGCGGCTGGGGAGAGCGGGTGCTCAGTGCGCTGGTGGGTCTGGTAGCGCTGGTGACCGGTCTTTTCATGATGACTGCGGTGAGCGTCACCGGAGCGACTGTTGTAATGGTTAAGAATGTTGACCACCGTGGTGAGACTGCGCAGGGTCTGGTGGAGACTCCGCGGGTCACTACCGGTGTTCTCAAGCAGGTCGATAAGTTCCTGCCGATAATCGTAAATTTCCATAATTGGTTATTTCCTTTCAATTCATAACTGTCTCAATGATAACAAGATGTTCAACGATTGTCAGTTCAAAGGGCTACCTGGACAGTGATTTAGCGGGGAAATCTTGTATAATGGTCCTAAGAGAAATTTTTAAGAGGACGAGGCGAATAGAATGGCAAGACGAACGATAAAATTATTTTCCCATAATGACCTGGATGGCTTCGGCGCCCCATTGCTGTTGAAGGCCGTCCAGCCGGTGATGTTTGACGACACCGAGTTTGACATGACCAACTGCGGGGCCGGCCGGATCGACGACGAGTTTGCCCGCTGGATGCGGACTCCTGAGGCTAGCCGGTTCACCGACGTTTACATCATGGATATGACCCCCGACAGCGACTACACCTTCCAGCAGCTCAACGCCAACTTTGCCAACCACTGGCTGGTGTTTGACCACCATGAGAGTGAGGCTGCCCTGCGGAGTAAGTATGCTGCTAATAGTGTCACAGCGGCAGACCCGACTACCAACCCGAGCGCAACCAGCCTAGTTTGGGACTGGCTTCAGCAGCAACCGCACTTCGCCGACCTACCGAGCCAGCGTCAGGACGAATTAGCCTACCTGGTCGAGTTAATCCGGGCCTACGATACCTGGGACTGGCAGAATGATCCCGACATGGATGCGGCGGAACGGACAGCGGCCGATAACCTTGACCAGCTTTTCTGGTTCTACCCGCTCCAGGACTCATCCTCCTTCGTCGAGGGGGTGCTGGCGGCCGGCTGGCCTAAATACGAGAAGGCAAATCATCTCCTGATCCACACCCTGAACGAGCGGCGGGCTAAGTACCTGAAGAGCCACCTCAAGGACATGATTAAAACGACAATTGCCGGCCACCGGTTCGGGGTTGTTTACGCCGATGACTACAAGTCCGAGATCGCCCATGAGCTTTTGAAACAGCATCCGGACGTGGATGCTGCCCTGGTGGTTAGTCCAGTCAGTGTTTCGCTACGCAGCAACGGTAAGCTGGATGTTGCCAAGTTCGCGGAGAAGTACTTCAACGGCGGTGGTCATGCCGACGCGGCAGGGGGACGCCTGACGGTTAACCCGGTTCAGGTCGGAGAGCAGGCCATGATCGACGACCTGAATCAGACCGTTAAGAACCAGCAGGAGGAGAAACAGACCACGGAGAGTACCCTGGCCGACAACCTCGATCCCGCGGTGGCGGCGAAGATGGCGGCTCTGTTCAAGAAAAAAGACTAACTAAAAAGAGGTTGAAGGCCCAAATTCCTTCAACCTCTTTTAGTTAACGCTTTGGGTAGGCAACCAGGTGAACCTGGCCGTGAATGTACTCCCCCAAGAAGATATCACCGATCTCGGCATAACCGGCCTGGCGGACCTGCTGCTCCACCCAGGCCTCATCGTGGTGGATCAGCTCCAAAACGTCCTGGTTGATCCGATCATCGTTGATCAGGGGGAAGCGGATGTTTTCCTCATCGTTTTCGATGACGACTAGCTGGCCATTTTGCTCGAGAATTCCGCTCTTGACCTTACTGACCTCGTAAATCCCCCGGCTGCGGAGCTTAAACATCAGGTCATTGGCCGAAATCCCGGCCCGGATACAATTGTCGACCAGGACCTGACCGTTACGGATCAGTAGGCGGGGCTGGCCGTCGACGACCTTCTGGACGAGGTAGTTGTGCTCCTTGGTGAACTTTACGACGAAGACGATCAGGGTCCAGATCAGGAGGACCCTGATGAATTGGAGGACGGTGATGTCGTTGTTATAGATGATCCCACCGATGATTCCACCGAGGACGTAGTTTTGTACCTGGTCGATAGCCGTGGTCGGGGCTAGGTTGCCCTTGCCGAGGATGTTGATCTGCAGGATCAGGCACAGCATACCGAGGATAAACTTGATTGTGACGAGTCCGTAATCCATCGTTGCACCTCCCTAATCCTGAATGTTGACGTGGTGGTCAACCACGCGGGTCCGAGTGAGGGTGTAGTTGTCCCCGCTCGGGCTGAAGTTGACCCGGTAGTCCTGCTTGTTGAAACGAACAATGATCCCATCAGTCAGGGTCGTCGAGTTGACTACTACCTGACTAGGCTTTAGGTGATGGTCACGGGCCACGGCCTGGATGAACGGTCGCATCTGGGTGGCCTGGGCGTGTTGGGCCTGACTCTTCTCCAGGTTGGTCACCTGGAGGCCGCTGAAGATCAGGAGAAGCAAGAAGATGATGATTCCCAGGTCCCGGTACTTGGTCTGCAATTGGTGGCGGAAGTAGTAGAGCAGAGTAAAAGCCAGGAGCACGAGCAAGACTAAAATCACCGCGTAGTTGATCAGTGAGTTAAGCTGTTGGTGGTTAGCAAGATAATGATCAGTGTAGAAGGTCATGCTGGTTCATCCCTAAATCTTCAACAGGTCGGCTGGACTAGTCAACGGAAAGTCGGCGTTTTTAATGGCATCCGGGTTGGCAGAACCGTAGAGAGCCCCGGCAAACTTGACGCCCGCCGCCTTGGCCGCCTTGAGGTCGTTGATGGTGTCGCCGACATAGACCGACGTGGCCGGGTTGGCCCCCATCTTCTCAACTGCTGCCAGGATCGGCTCCGGATCTGGCTTGTGCTTCTTGGTGTCGTCAGAGGTGATCACGGTGTTAAAGAGCTTGGCAAAGGCAAACTGCTGCTTAAAGTGGTCATACTCGGACTGGAGTTTGGACGTAGCCACCGCTAGGTTCTTGCCCTCGTCGGCCAGTGTCTGCAGGGTCTCGGGGATACCGGGCAGGATCTTGACCCGGTCCTCACGCTGGTATGAGAGGGCGAACCATTCCTTGACCATCGGGGCGATCTCGTCCTCCTTGACCCCGAAGATCCGCAGGGCGTCGACCCCGGTGATTCCGAAGAGACGGTGCATCGTCTCCTCTTCGTCTTCGGGCGCCACCTGGTAGCCGTGGTTACGGAGGGTCTGAATCATCGCCGGCATGTACATATCGAGGGTGTCGATCAGGGTGCCATCGATATCAAAAATAAAGTTCTGCATTCTCTTTGTCATTGGGAAGACTTCCTTTCGTTGAACGTGATTAGGTCCATTGTAGCAAAAAAACGTGGTGGCTCAAGATTTGGGCCATCACGTTTTTAGTTACTTAGTGCTGCGCTGCCGCTGGAAGCGAATCAGCTTGTCCAATTCCGTACACAGCATGATCAAAGCGGAGATGATGATCACCGCCAGCCATTCCAGTGGGCTAATGCCGGAGACGTGGAAGGCGGCCTGCATGAACGGTACGTAGGTCAGGATCAGCTGGAAGAGGATCAAGATGGCGATCACTCCCCAGGCCTTGCCACTGATCGTCTTGATCTGGCCCAAACCGTACTGGTCGGTCCGGATGGAGAAGAAGTAGAAGACTTTGCTGATGACGATCGTGTTGATCATCATGGTCGTGGCGTTGGCAATGCTGGAACCGGAGTTGATAAACCATACGTAACCGATCAGCGAGAAGATCGCGATCAGGGCCGAAACATAGCCCATTTGGATCAGGTCGTGGCGGTTCATCAGTCGCTGGGTAATTGGCCGTGGCTTCCGGTCCATGATACCTTCGTCGGCGCGTTCGAAGACGAAGGCAAATTGAATCGTGATGGCGGCAATCAGGGTGATCCACAGCAACTGGGCCGGCAGGAGGGGAACCTCCTGACCAGTCAAGATGCAGAAGGCGACGACAAGCCCTTCGGAGAATGAGGTCGGCAACAGGAAGAGGATGCTCTTCTTGATGTTGTCGTAGATCCGGCGCCCTTCCTTGATAACGGCGGACATCGTGGCGAAGTTGTCATCGCCTAAGATCATGTCCGCGGCGTCCTTAGCCACGTCGGTTCCCTTGATTCCCATGGCAACCCCGATGTCAGTGCGCTTGA
This sequence comes from Limosilactobacillus pontis DSM 8475, assembly GCF_001435345.1. GTDB lineage: Bacteria > Bacillota > Bacilli > Lactobacillales > Lactobacillaceae > Limosilactobacillus > Limosilactobacillus pontis. The sequence continues at coordinate 11,642 of NZ_AZGO01000012.1, forward strand.
GGGCTGGGGCATCGTTGACCCCATCCCCGACCATCGCGGTTACCTGCTGCTTGTCCTGCAGGGCCTCGATGATCTCAAGCTTATTTTGCGGGGTAGTCCGGGCAAATACCTGGGTGTTTAGGGCAACGTCACCACGCTGGTCCTTACTCAGGGCGTCCCATTCGGCCCCGGTGACGGCGTGAATCGGCCCGTTGGTCAGGCCAAGCTGTTTCCCAATGGCCCGGGCAGTCTGCGGGTCGTCACCGGTGATCATCTTGACGGAGACCCCGGCCCGGTTCATCTGCTTGAGGGCCGCGATGACTTCCTCACGTAGTGCATCCTGGAGGGCGGCCAGCCCGAGGAGGTGGATTCCCTGGTAGAGGTGGTCGTGTTCGACCTCCACCAGGTTTTCACCCGCCACCGGCTGGTACCCGACGGCAATGACCCGCTTACCTTGCTTGGACCACTGGTTAACCCGCTGCTCCCACTTTTGCAAGTCAAAGCGTGGATCTTCCTTGGCGGCCATCTCAAAGAGTTTGTCCGGTGACCCCTTGACGAAGATCACCTGCTGGCCAGTCTGCGGATCGTTCGTCAATTCCGCAATGTAACGGTAGTCGGAGTCGAACGGCAGAAGGTCAATGGCCTTGTATGGGGACTGGTAGTCAGCCCCGAAGGCCTTGTGGTAGAGGGTCAGAAAAGCACCATCGGTTGGTTCCCCGTTGATGTGCCACTTACCATCCTCGTGACTCAACACGGTGTCGTTAGCCTGGTAGCCAGCCTCGACGAAGAGCTTGAGCTGGTCAGTTAATGTGGCAGGCTGGCCATCGCTTAAGATCTGACCATCTGGGGCATATCCGGTTCCGGTCACCGTGTAGTGGTGGTCACCGACCCAGAGCTCGATCGCCGTCATCTCATTCTTGGTCAGCGTCCCGGTCTTGTCGGTAGCGATGACATCAACGGAACCCAGCGTTTCCACGGCCGGCATCGACTTGATGATCGTTTGGTATTTCTTGGCCATCTTGCTGACCCCGAACGCCAGGATCACGGATGTCGTGGCCGGTAGCCCTTCAGGAATTGAACCCACCAGCATGGCCACAACCGCCAGAGCGAGGGCCGGCAGGGAGTAGATCTGGAGGAAGAAGCCAACGATGAAGACAATTACGGAGGCGGTGATGGTAATGTAGGAAACCACCTTGCCGACGTGATCAATCTCCAGAGTCAACGGCGTCTTCTTCTGCTTGATGTGGGCCACCTCTTGGGAGATCTTCCCAATCTCGGTCGCCTCAGCCGTGGCAACGACAACCCCGATACCGCTCCCGCTGGTTACCAGGGTGGAGGCGTAGGCCATGTTGACCCGGTCAGCCAACGGTACACTGCCGTCGGTCAGTGCGTCATCGGTCTTGATGACTGAGTTGGTTTCCCCAGTCAGGGCTGATTCCTCAATCCGCAGGTTGTCCGCAGAGACAATTCGCAGGTCGGCAGGCACGTTATCACCAGCCTCGAGGAAGACGACGTCGCCCACCACCAGGTCAGCGGCGTCGATATCCTGCCGCTTGTTGTCACGGTAGACCGTAGCCCGCGGTGCCAACATCTCCTTGATCTTGGCCAGGGCGTTGGCGGCACTGGTCTCCTGGAAGTAGCCGATCAGCGAGTTCAGGACCACCACGGCGGCGATGACGATCGCGTCGGTGTAGTGGCCGATCATGATGGTCAGGGCCGTGGCGACCAGCAGGATGTAGATCACGATGTTGTTGAATTGCCGGAGGAAGATCTTCCACTTCGGGGTGGGTTTAACCTCCAGGACGTTGCGGCCGTTTTTGGCGAGGCGGGATTGGGCCTCCTGGCTGCTTAGCCCGACCGTGAATTCTGTCAGGCCGTATCGTTGCTTCAGTTCATCTTTTGTTAAATGGTTCCCGAATTTGATACCCCATCGAGAACCGTCATCAGTGAAGCCCGATCGTTTTTACTTTAATCAGTCCTTCTTATTTTTCGTAAGAATATCATACCATACTTCACATGCCTAAATAGCGAAGTTAAGGGATTTTTAATAATCAATTCACAAGCTTTTTACAAATAAAAGCAGCGCCCTTGTTTGCTGAAAGGCGCTGCGCAAGACTACTTGTTAAAAGTGTTGTTTTCCACCTGCCGGATGAAGTCGGCGAGGTGCTTGTAGTAGACGTCGGGGTTGTCGACCATGTGATGGTGTCCGCCGCCTGGTGTGGTAACAAACTTGGCGTTCGGGATCAGCTCAGCCATCTTCTCACCGGTTGGCACTGGCATTGATTCATGGTCCCCATAGGTGATCAGGGTTGGTACCTGGATGTTCTTGAGCTGGTCGCGGAAGTGCCAGTCCTTCAGCTTTCCGGTGATGACAAATTCGTTGTCACCCTGGAAGACGTTGTAGACCGCATCGCCACCGAGGTCCTTCAGATGTTCCAGCTTGGACGGTTGCCGGCGGTCGATGTAGTTCTCGTTCATGACCTGGACGTATTCCTGGTACTTCGGGTTGCTGTAGTCGTTGTTGGCCTCGCACTGCTTCATGAAGGCCACCGCTTCTGGTGAGAGGGTCTTCTCACGCAGGGCGTTGATGTGTTTAACGTAGTCGTTGATCTCGTCGACCATCGAGGAGATGATGGCGCCCTTGAGGTGTTGGCCGTACTTGACGGCGTATTCCTGGACCAAGAGACCGCCCCAGCTCTGGCCAATCAGGTAGAAGTTATCCAAGCCGAGCTTTTCGCGGACCTCATCCACCTCATCGAGGAAGTAGTCGTAGGTGAGGTACTTCTTGGCGATTGCGGGATCGGAGTAGTCGGGCTGGTCGGAGTAGAGAGACCCCAGTTGGTCGTACATCGTGACCTGGACATTGAGTCCTTGCTTAGCCAGCTGTTCGGCCGCATCCTCCCAGTATTCGTGGTTGCCGCCGGGGCCGCCGTGCAGGGCGAGCAGGTGGATATCACCCTCACCTTGAGTGTTGGTCCAGAGGTGGTAGCCGTTATCCAGCGTTAAAATCTTAGTTCCTTGTTTCAAATCTCATACTCTCCTTAATAATTATTAAGCGAATTATAAGATTATTCTAACGCAAGAAACGGGCCTAGTTCAAGTGATTGACGCCGGGGACCGTTAAAATAGCGTTTTCAAGGCTGACTTGGTAGTTGATATCTTCGTTGCCACAGAGGGTAAATGCATAATCCGTTGCATAAATAACCAGGGCGAGGCGGTGGCCGGCCCGGAGCCGGTGGAAGATTGGCTGGAGGTCAAAGGCAATGTTCACCAGCTCGTTTGGGGCCAAGGGGTCAACTGTGGACGGGTCGTGACGGTTCTGCAGGTTGATGTAACCACGGGCAATGATCCGGTAGTCGGTCGGCTTCTTCTGCAAGCGGAATTCGCGCAGGTCATCCGTCGCCCAGTGGTAACCGAGCCGCAGCCCGCCCCGGTTGATGATCACGGGCGAGCTGGTCAGCCGCCGGTCCGTACCGAGGTCGACAAGTGCCGCACTGATCAGACCGTGATCGCTGGAACTGGCAACGGCAAGACTGACCCGTGGCGTCCCCCGCAGCAGGAGGTCGGAGTCGACCGCCTGGCTGGTGAAGCGGTGACTGAAGCGGCCGGGATCCTTCATCAGTGCCGCCTGCCACTTGGCCGGGTCCTTGCACCAAGCCTGGTAGGTAGCGTCATCCTGGTGGTCGTTGAAGGTGATTTCCTTACCCAGGTGGATGTCACCGTCGATCAGGCCGTGTTCGTCCAGGTGGAGGGTCAGTGGGTCACCAGCTGTCCAATAGTCGTAGGCGGTCCAGTTTTCCGGCTGGGCGTTGTCCTGGACGAGAACCTTTGGCAGGACCCGGTCGGCCTGGTTATCGATGCCCCAGAGCTTATCGGCTAGCCAGAGGTTTGCCATCTCGGAGAAGTCGAGGGACCGGAAGGCGTTGATGTAGATGTGCTGGCCCTGGTGGAGGATCAGCTTGCTGGTGACGGGCAGGGACTGGAGGGCGTCGTACAGGGCCTTAACGTTGCTGGGCTTGACGTTAGTGTCATTGAGGCCGTGGACCATCATCACCGCCGCCTTGATCCCCGGAATATCCTTGCGGTAGTTGCGCCGGTCCCAGAAGGCGTTGTAGTTTCCGGTCTGTCGGTCCATCGCCGCGGCTAGTCGGTGGATGTACTTATCGTAGACGGGCTTAACTCGGGCAAAGTCCGCGGGCCGCTTGGTTCGGCTGAAGGTCTCGTCAGCCAGAGTATCGGCGTCCTCGCCCTGAAAACCGCCGGCCGCCCGGACCAGGCCACTCTCCCGGTAGTAGTCGTACCAGCTCGAGATGGCAGCCTCACTGATAATTGCCTTCAGTCCGGGCACCCCGGTGGTGGCAACGGCGGTGGCCAGGGTCCCGAGGTAGGAACGACCGGTCATGGCGACGTTGCCGTTGCACCAGTCAGCATCAACGGTGACGCCACCAGTCCGGTCGGTGAAGGCCCGCCGATCACCGTGTAACCACTCCACGACCGCCTTCATCGAGTCGGTCTGCTCCGGAGAACCACAGGTCTGAACCCCGTCTGAATCCTTGGTGCCGATCCCGGCGGCATAGACGATGGCGTAACCGCGAACGGCGAGGTAGTTGTTGAGGGTGTAGGCCGGGCTATCACTGAAGTGCTGAGTAGCTGCTTCGGCGTGGCCAGTCACGGTTCGGTGGCTAAACTGGGTTGGAAAGGTCATCTCGGCGGGCGCTTTTTGGTCGGCTGTTTTGTGGGTAAGGGGATAGTCGACTTTGTGGGTGGCCTGCTCTCCCCACTCGTCATTGGTTCCCTGGTTGTACGGGCTGGCGGTGAAGACAGCCGGGACCTTCAAGCCGTGGTTGGATTCTGCTGGCCGGATGATTTCGGTCTTGACGAGGTCAGCCTGACCATCAAAGTCGCTGTCCATGTCGGTCTCCACGTAAACGACCTCGCGGATGAAGTGAGCCGGGTCAAAGCTAGCCAGGGGCTTGCCATTGAAGAAGAGCGGCTTCTGGTCGGCCGGCAGTCGGTAGGACCAGGTCAAAAAACCGTCTGCGCTCAGCCGGTCAATGAGGATCTGGCCGTTCTTGCCCCGGGTGTTTAAGAGGAGGTAGTAGGCGTTAGCGACGTCGCTGCTGGTCCAGTGGTCGTGCTCCTCAAGCGGCAGGCCGAGCTTATGCCAGCTAGTCAGCGGGTCAGCCAGTTGGAAGTCGATCCCGGGTTCAAAGTCCAGCAGTTGGAGGGCGATCCGGTAGAAGACGGCGTTCGTCAGCCCCTGGCCACTTGCGAGCCAGTCGTCGATCGCCAGGTCGGGGGTGGCCAACAGGTCGTGGAGCCACTCCGTACTGGTCAGCGGCGTGGTGCAGGAGAGGTGGGTGCGGACCAGCAGGGTCTCAAGCAGGGCCTTAGCGTCCATAGCCTCGCACTCATCATCCTTGAGCAGGCGAATGCCGGCGAGCTCGGCCAAACGCTGGCTTGGATTGGTTGGTGTGATACTGAATTGATTGATTTTCATAATAAGCACCTCGCAAAATTTTCTATCTACATTATCGCACTGATGGTGAAATTAATCAGTTTTGCCAGGCGCTTTTCCGGGCCAGAAAGGGTATAATTTACCTGTTTGCAAAATTTTAGATAGGAAAGATGGTGAGTGAAAATGAGCAATAACATCATGGAGTTCCGGCACGTCTCCCAGCAGTTCGGCAACAACGTGGTCCTGCGCGACATTGACTTTGAGATTGAGGCTGGTAAGTTCTACACCCTCCTCGGCCCGTCCGGCTCCGGGAAGACCACGATCCTGCGCCTAATCGCCGGTTTCGACCAGCCGACCAGCGGGGAGATCTACTTTGATGGTCAGCAGATCAACGACGTCCCGGCCAACCGGCGCCAGGTTAACACGGTCTTCCAGGACTATGCCCTCTTCCCCCACATGAACGTGGCGGAGAATGTGGCCTTCGGATTACAGATCAAGGGTGTTAAGAAGGCTGAAACTGACCGGCGGGTTAAGGAGGCCCTCCACCTGGTTCAGCTGGACGGCTACGGGCCGCGGGAGATCACCGCCATGTCCGGTGGGCAGCGGCAACGGGTGGCAATTGCCCGGGCGATCGTCAACCGGCCCAAGCTCCTGCTCCTAGACGAGGCCCTGTCCGCCCTCGACCACAAGCTGCGGGTCGAGATGCAGACGGAACTGCGCCAGCTCCAGCGCCAACTGGGGATTACCTTTATCTTCGTCACCCACGATCAGGAGGAGGCCCTGGCGATGAGCGACCAGATTATGATCATCAACGACGGCACGATCCAACAGAGCGGGACCCCAGTTGATATCTATGATGAGCCCTTGAACCACTTCGTTGCCGACTTCATCGGCGAGAGCAATATCGTGCCCGGGGTGATGAAGGCCGACTACCTGGTGACGATCGACGGTCAGGACTTCGAATGCGTCGATGCCGGGATGCGGCCCAACGAGCGTGTCGAGGTGGTAATCCGCCCCGAGGACCTGGACATCACCACGGCTGACCAGGGCAAGCTGACCGTCACCGTCGATACCCAGCTTTTCCGGGGCGTTGACTACCAGATCACCGCCCACGACCAGCGGGACCATGAGTGGAAGATTAATTCGATTCACCAGACCACGGTCGGGGCCCAGGTCGGGTTGGCCTTTGATCCCGAAGATATTCACGTGATGCGTTACAACGAAAGCGAGGAGGACTTTGATGCCCGCCTGGATAGTTATGAGGAGGATGACTGATGCGGCAGAAAGTAATCTTTACGGTTCCCTACGCCCTCTGGATCCTGCTCTTCGTCATCGCCCCGCTCGTGCTGATCTTCTACCAATCGTTCTTCAACATCGACGGCCAGGTTACCCTGGGCAATTACGCAACCTACCTGACCTCGGGGGTCTACCTGAAGATGACCCTCAATTCGGTCTGGTACGCCTTCCTGATTACCCTGGTGACCCTAGTGATCTCCTATCCGACGGCCTACGTGCTTAACCACCTGCCGAATAGGCAGTTCTGGCTCCTGCTGGTGATCCTGCCGACCTGGATCAACCTCCTGCTGAAGACCTACGCCTTTATCGGCCTCTTCAGCCGGACGGGAACGGTCAACCAGTTCCTGCAATTCGTCGGCCTGGGCAGTCACCAGCTCCTCTTCACCGACGCCAGCTTCATGTTCGTGGCGGCCTACATCGAGATCCCCTTCATGGTCCTGCCGATCTTCAACTCACTGGCCGAGATCAACCCCTCGCTGATCAACGCCAGCAAGGACCTCGGCGCCAGCCAGTGGCAGACCTTCACCAAGGTGGTCTGGCCGCTGTCTTTGCCGGGAGTTAAGGCCGGAATTCAGGCCGTCTTCATTCCATCGCTTTCCCTCTTCATGATTACCCGCCTGATCGGGGGCAACCGGGTCATCACCCTGGGGACGGCGATCGAGGAGCACTTCCTGACCACCCAGAACTGGGGGATGGGTTCGACCATTGGGGTGATCTTGATCCTGGCAATGTTTATTGTCATGTTTGTCACCGGTGAGGGCCGGCAGAAGGGGGGGACGGCACTGATGAAAAAACACCGTTTCACCTGGGGCGGCCTCTACCTGGCCCTGGTCTTCGTGATCCTGTACGCCCCGATCCTTTACCTGATGATCTTCTCCTTCAGTGCCGGGAAGACGATGGAGAAGTACCACGGTTTCTCCTTCCAACACTACACCGACCTCTTTGCCGACAGCCGGATGATCACGATCGTCATCAACACCCTGATTGTGGCCCTGCTGGCGTCCTTGATCGCTACCATCATCGGCACGATGGGGGCGCTGGTGATCAAGGACAGCCGGGGGACCTGGCGCAATAGCCTCCTTTCCCTGAATAACGTTCTGATGGTTTCACCCGACGTCATCATCGGGGCGAGCTTTTTAATCTTCTTCACCGTCCTTGGCATCAGGTTGGGCTTCGTGTCGGTCCTGCTTAGCCACATCGCCTTCTGCATTCCGATCGTCGTCCTGATGGTCCTGCCCAAGCTCAATGAACTGTCACCAACCCTGGTCGACGCTGCCTACGACCTGGGGGCCTCGCGCTGGCAGACCCTCTCCCGGGTGATCCTGCCCGCTATTGCACCCGGTATCTTCGCCGGTTACTTCATGGCCCTGACCTACTCTTTAGACGACTTTGCCGTGACCTTCTTCGTCACCGGTAATGGCTTTTCGACCCTGTCGGTGGAGATCTACTCCCGGGCCCGGCAGGGGATCAACCTGGAGATCAACGCCCTGTCAACATTGATGTTCATCGTGTCGCTCCTGCTGGTGGTTGGTTACTACTTCATCAGCAAGCATAGCGGCCGACGGAACCGAATCGTGGCCGTAAAGGAGGGGGATGCGCAATGAAGAAGCTATTTGCCGCACTGGTGGGTATCCTGGCCCTCTGCCTCCTGCTCGCGTTTGGTGACTACGCCCTGAACCGGCAGACCAGCCAGGCGGGGCGGCGGACGGTCACCATCTACAATTGGGGTGACTACGTGGATCCGGCCCTGATCACCAAGTTCGAGAAGCAGACCGGCTACCACGTCGACTACGAAACCTTTGACAGTAACGAGTCAATGCTGACCAAGATCCGTCAGGGCGGGACCAACTACGACCTGGTGATCCCCAGTGAGTACACCGTCCAGCGGATGAAAAAGGAGGGCTTGGTTGCCCCACTGGACCACCGTAAGCTTCCCAACCTACGCTACATCGACCGTCAGTTTCTGAACCGGTCCTTTGACCCCGGCAACCACTACTCGGTGCCGTACTTCTGGGGCACCCTGGGGATCATCTATAACGATGAGCAGGTCAATGGGCGCGACGTCCAGCACTGGTCCCAGCTCTGGAACCCGCGCCTGAAAGACAACGTGATGCTGATCGATAGTGCCCGCGATGTCTTCGCCATGGCCCTGATCACCCAGGGAGACTCGGTCAACACGACCAACTATTCTCAGCTCAAGCGGGCCCAGCGCCATCTCAAGCGGCTGACGCCCAACGTCAAGGCGATCATCGCCGACGAGATGAAGATGTACATGGAGCAGGGCGAGGCCGCCGTCGGGGTGACCTACTCGGGGGATGCTCGCGAGATGATGGACATCAACCACCACCTCCACTATGTCGTGCCGAGCGAGGGGAGTAACATCTGGTTTGACAACATGGTGATCCCGAAGGCGGCCCGCAACAAGGCGGCTGCCTACCAATTCATCAATTTCATGCTGGAGCCAAAGAACGCGGCCGAAAACGCCCGCTACGTTGGCTACGCGACGCCGAACTGGAAGGCCAAGCAGCTCCTGCCGAAGAAAGTAACCGCAGACCGGTCCTTCTACCCGCCAAAGAGCACGATGAGTCACTTACAGACCTACCGTGACCTGCCATTGCACGTGCTGGGGGAGTACAATGACCTCTTCCTCGAGTTCAAGATGTTTGCCAAGTGAATAGAATTAAGTGGCTGGGAGAAAATTTTGTTTTCTCACCAGCCACGATTAGTTTTCCGAATATTATAATGCAGTTACGGGAAACAAGCGCGCCCTGTACGGCTAGCTGAGAAGCTTAGGTTGTTTCCATGAATAATAGTACCGGAATCTTTCCGTTCTCTAATTAAGTTTCAGCGAGCTGTCGCTTTATTTCAGTGGGGGTCAAAACCTTTTTGTGACGGGTGCTAGAACGGTGCGATGGTGCTAAAATTAAGATAGTAACCGCTACGCAAGTAATCAGGACGGCCCGCCAGGTCGGTAACGAGAGTATACTCACCGCCCGCGTCCCCGGTGCGGTATTTGCCATGTTTGGCCTTATCTGGTTACCGAGAAGCGTTACTGACACAAGCAACTTATATCACACACCAAGTCAGACTCCCGAGCTTCCCCGCTTGGGAGTTTTTTGATAAAATCGTCAATTCTCTTCATGTTGGGAAAGAAAACGTTTAATGACAGCGGTCACAGCAGGATAAATTGCTATGAATTATTTGAAATCCCCGCCGTGGCCGTGTTAGGGTGGAAAACGTCGTAACTTTTAAGTAACTAATCGAATTCTCGTGCAGGTAGATAAGAAATTGTTCTGGAACACAATTAAGAGATTAACTAGCCTAGCTACTATTTGCATAAAATCGATCCACAACATTTGATGAGGTGAAACCTTTTTTGCAAAACCAACCCAAGAAGAAGATAACCCTGTTTTCCGCAATTATGCTGGCCATCAGCTCCCTGATCGGGTCCGGCTGGCTCTTCGGGGCCAACGAGGCCGCCGCGGCTGCCGGACCAGCCGCCGTGATCTCCTGGATTGTCGGTGCCGTCGTGATGGGGATGATTGCTGCCAACTATGTTGAACTCGGGGTGATGCTGCCCGAGAGCGGGGGTATGAGCCGGTATGCCCAGTACAGTCACGGCCCCCTGCTCGGCTTCATCGCCTCCTGGGCCAACTGGCTGTCCCTGGTTGCCATCATCCCGATCGAGGCCGTGGCGGCGGTCCAGTACATGAGCTCCTGGCCGTGGAAGTGGGCCAACTGGACGAACCGCTTCATGGCGGGTGGCCATATCAGCTCCCGCGGACTGCTGGTCGTCTTTGCCTTCATGATCGTGTTCACCCTCCTGAACTTCTGGTCGGTGGAACTGATGACCAAGTTCACCAACGCCATCTCGGTCTTCAAGATCGGGATGCCGCTGTTGACGATTATCCTGCTGATTCTTAGCAGCTTCCACCCGGCCAACTTCGGGAATAGTGTCCACACCTTCATGCCACATGGGACCAGTGCCATCTTTGAGGCGACGACGATCTCCGGGATCATCTTCTCCTACAACGCCTTCCAGACAGTCATCAACATCGGCGGAGAGATCGAGCGGCCGCAGAAGAACATCTTCCGGGCGATCATAATCTCCCTGACGGTGGCGGCGGTCATCTACATCCTCCTGCAGGTGGCCTTCATCGGCGCCGTCGCTCCCCACGACCTGAAGCATGTTGGCTGGGGCGGACTAAATTTCAACTCGCCGTTCGCCGACCTGGCAATCATGGTGGGGATGAACTGGCTGGCCACTCTGCTCTACCTGGATGCTTTCGTTTCACCGTTTGGTACCGGGGTCTCCTTCGTGGCCTCCTCGGGGCGGACCCTGGCGGCGATGACCCTCAACCGGCACATCCCCAAGTGGCTGGGCAAGACAGATGGTATCTACGGCAACCCGCGCCTGGCCTACCTGGCGAACCTGGTCATTGGGGGCCTGCTGGTAACGATTTTCCGCGATTGGTCCGTCCTGGCCGCGGTCATCTCGACCTCGACTTTGATCGCCTACCTGACCGGGCCGGTGACCGTGATCTCGATGCGTAAGCTCCGGCCCGACTACAAGCGGCCGGTGAAGTCCAAGTCAATTCGGGTGGTGGCTCCGCTCTCCTTTATCCTCGCCAGCCTAGCGATCTACTGGGCGATGTGGCCGACGACGGTGGAGGTTATCCTGGTGATCCTGCTGGGCCTGCCGATGTACATCTACTTCGACTATAAGAACGGTAAGACGACCATTCGCCAGCAGTTACGTAGTAGTGGCTGGATGATCTGCTGCCTGGTCTTCATCTCGGTGATGTCCTATATTGGTAGCGCCGGGTTCCGGGGGCAGAACTTTATTCACTATCCCTGGGACTTCGTGGTGATCATCATTGCCAGCTACTTCTTCTACCGGTGGGGATTGAAGAGCCGGATGAAGAACAGCCCCGACCTACCGATGGCCGACCAGATCAATCAACGGGTTAAAATTGAAGAATAGTAAAAAAGATCGACCAGCAACGGTCGATCTTTTTCGTTAACGTTCCTTATTCAGCTTACTGTGCCGGTAGCCATAGGCGAAGTAGATGATGATGCCGATGGCAAACCAGATCCCGGCCCCAATGTAGGTGATCTTGGACAGCTGGGTCATCATTCCCAGGCAGGCCAAACCGGAGAGAATCGGCAGGACAGGGTAGAGCGGCACCTTGAAGCCGCCCCGGTTACCGATGTCCTTCCGGTGGCGCAGGGGGATGATCCCGAACGATACCAGGGTGAAGGCAAACAGGGTCCCGATGTTAACCAGGCTGGTCAATTCATCCAGTGGGACCAAGCCCCCCATGACGGCGACGATGATTGAAACCACCCAGAGGGCGATCTGTGGTGAATGGTGTTTTTCATCGAACTGGGCCAGCTTGGACGGCAGGAGCCCATCACGGCCGATGGCATAAACCAGCCGGGAGCTGGAGTAGATCATGGAGATCATCATGGTGAGCATCCCGACTAGGGCCCCGATGGAGAGCAGGTCGGCTAGCCAGCCGTGGTTAACCAGCTGCAGGGCGTAGGCGACCGGGTTGGCGACGTTTAGCTTGGTGTACTTGACCATCCCGGTTAGGACGGCAGCCACCCCCATGTAGAGGATCGTAGCGACGACCAGGGTGCCGATGATCCCGATCGGCATGTTCTTCTTCGGGTTCATGACCTCGGCGGCGGAACTGGAGACCACGTCGAAACCTAAGTAGGCGAAGAAACCGAGCGTGGCCCCGTGGATGACCCCCTTAAGATGGAAGGGCATGAAGGGGTGGTAGTTGCTAGGCTTGATGAAGAAGAGCCCAACCCCGATGAAGATCAGGATGATTGCCAACTTCAATACCACGGCGAAGTCATTGATCCGCATTGATGACTGCATCCCGTGGGCCAGCATCAACGCAATCAGCAGGACGATCACCACCGCCACGATGTTGACGTAGGTGCCGTGGGCCGGGTCGAAGGGACCACTGAGTGCGGTTGGCAGGTGTAGGCCGAACGACCCGATCAGCGAGTTGAAGTAGGCGGCCCACCCGGTTGAAACGGTGGCCACTGCCAGCATGTATTCCAGGACCAGGGCCCAGCCGAGCAGCCAGCCGAAGAACTCACCGAAGACGATGTTTCCATATGAATAGGCACTCCCGGCAACGGGGAGGGCAGAGGAGAACTCGGCGTAGCACATTGCAGCGAGGGCACAGATGATGGCGGAGAGGAAGAATGACAGGGTCACCCCCGGACCGGCCGATTCCGCGGCGATCGTACCGGGGAGGATGAAGATCCCGGTCCCAATCACCGCACCGATGCCGATCGCCATTAAGTCTTTAGCGGTCATCGTCTTAACAAACTTCTTGTCCGCCCCCAAGTAACGGTCGAGACTTTCTTTGCGGAGAATGTTTAAGTCCATCGCTAAACCACCTTTCTTTGTTATAATGAGTCAAGGTACTTAAATGTACTATTTAACTATTAATAATAACTAGTTAGTGCATTAAAAGTCAATGAGAAAATTAAGATTAACTTAATAATCTTAAGAATATTGCTTAAGGAGCGAGGAAACGATGGCAATTGAAGTAACGAGTGGTGCAGTGGTTTACCGGCGGACGGATTGTGGGATCGAATACCTGCTGCTGGAGAGTCAGAACAAGAGGCACTTCTGGGGCTTCCCCAAGGGCCATGTCGAGGGCAACGAGAGCCTGAAGGAGACCGCTGAACGGGAGATTCGCGAGGAAACCCAGCTGGTCTTGCCGATCGACACCAGCTTCCATGTTTACACCGAGTACGACCTGCCCAACGGCAACCGTAAGCAGATGACCCTCTATACCGCCAACCTGACCGAGCACGAAAATATCCGCCTCCAGGGTGAAGAGACCAAGAACTGCGGCTGGTTTACCTACCAGGACGCCCGGGAACGGCTGACCTACGACAACCTCAAGCAATTGCTTGACCAGGTCAACGACCACTTGACGAAGTAATGATGGCAAAGCACGTATTCATTATCTGTGGGGCAGCTGGGTCTGGCAAGACGACGGTGGCCAACTACCTCCGGGAACACTACGGCATGCACCGGGTGATCACCCACACGACCCGGGCACCGCGGCCGGGCGAGCGGGATGGGGTTGATTATCATTTCGAAGATGACACCTCGATAAGCCGCCTCCACCTCCTTGAACAGGTGACCTACGATGGCGCCCAGTACGGTTCGTCCTACGAAGGCCTGCAGGAGGGCTGGCAGGCGGGACATGACGACGTGATCGTTCTTGATACGGCCGGGGCACTGACCTACCACCAGCAGCTGGGTGATGATGCGGTAATTATCTTCCTGACCGTTTCCCAGCTGACAGTTCTTGCCAAGCGGATGACCCAGCGGGGAGACCAGCAGACGGCCATTAATTCCCGCCTGCACAGTAAGGAGTATCAGCGTGACCTGCACCTGCCAGCAGCCCTGGACGGAATCGCCCACGTGATCACTAACGATGACTGGTCAGCGACCCGGCAGGAACTGGACCACTTGGTCGGCAAAGTCCTGGCGGCCCAGGATCAGAAATGCTAGAATTGAACGACTAGATTGGGGGAGTGATTGTGGATAAATTGGTTGAACGGGCCCAAGCGGTCCTGAAAAAACACCACTTGCGATGGACCAAGCAGCGGAAGATGATGATTGCCGCGGTAGCTGCCGATCCGACGCGCTATGTTGACATTACCAAGGTTGACCAGTACCTGCGGCGTGACTATCCGGGCCTCAGCCATAACACGATCTATCGTAACTTCAAGGAGTTTGAAGAACTGGGAATCGTCGAGCTGCGGCAGCATAATGACCAGATGCAGGTTAAGTACCGCTGCGACCCGGTTCACCACCACCACTTTATCTGTGACCGCTGTGGTCGGGTTCAGGAGATCAAGATGATGCCGATCGACGATGCTTTCTTTGAGCGTCAGCTGCCAGGAATCAAGATCACCGGTCACAGCTTTGAACTGCACGGGATCTGTGCCCAGTGTCGCGCTGCCCAAGCGGGTGACAAATAATCTTCATCTTTCCTTAACACTTTTTGAACGAAAAGAGTGTATGATATTATGCGAAAAGGAGCGAAAGTAATATGGCAGGAAAAATCCCACCTTTAGTAACCCCCTTTGCCTTGGTATCACTAGTTTTGGCACTGGGGGCCACCAATGTGGTTGTAAACAAGACTACCCATACCAACGAAGGGGCTAAGGTCACCAGGGTCTCCTCGCGGCGGTCGGACGATTCGACCATGGACGATGATCAGAAGATTTCCCGGAGCTCCAGTCGCGACGACGATGATGATGCTAGCAGCAGTTCTGCTCAAAGCAACAACGATAACAATCAGGCCACAAAGACGAGCAACAACGATGACCGGGGAAATGATAATAACCAAGCCAATGATAACTCAACCAGGTCAGCTGGTAATGCCAATCAGAGGAACGATCAGACGAATAACGATAACCACTCGACTGGCAATACTGGTACAACACAGAGTAATGGTGGCGGCAACACTAGCCACTCGACTGGCAATACTGGTACAACACAGAGTAATGGTGGCGGCAACACTAGCCAGGGGAATGGTAACACCGGTGGTACCACGACCACGCAGGGCAACAACCAGTAAGGGGGTGAATTAATATGTTTAGTTTTCTTGATATGATTAATTCATCGCTGAGTTACTTCAACCTCGACACGAAGCTGAAGAGCCGGATCTACATCGGCATCGCGGCCGCGGGTGATATCTACCTGGTCTACGTTACCTTCCGGCTATTCGCAAACCACGTCTGGATGCGGGCTTTCCTCTATTGTCTGGCAATGCTGGCGATCACCTACTTCCTCTACCTCAACTTTGTTTTCTACTTTTTGGGGAGGACCTCACAGTTTGACTTCCTGTCTCCGCGTTTTGCCAAGGTGACCGGGCAGAAGTTTGATACCGCTAGTGGTAACCCTAACCCATCCATTGCGGCCCAGCAGCAACTCGCCCAGGAATTGGCCAACAATTCAAATGGGGTCTTCAATGGTGCCGACACCATCCCCGCCGTGGTGGCGATTGATGACCACGAACAGCGTAATCTGCAAGTGATTGTCGACCGGCTTTTAAAAGAGGGCATCTTCGTCAACGACTACAGCGGCCTTAGTGACCGGGAGATTGTTGAGCAGTACGCTCAGACCAATCGGCCGGTGCCGGCCCTAAACGCCCGGTCGGTTCCACCGTACTTTGAGCTGGTCCACGACCAACTCCGGCACCGCCTGGAGATCTACATCGGGATGAACCAGATGGAACGGCGGGCAGTCGGTCATATTGTTAAGATCGGCTTGACCGACGCGGCAACGGCCCACCACCGCTACCAAATCTACCTGGCCAACCTAGCCGTCGTCGGGGGACCAAACAAGATCCCCGGCCGGCGGGGCTCGACCATCATGACGACCGCCGATTACGGCTTGAATGCCCAGGTGGCCTATCGCGAACGACCAAAAGAATAATACTAAAAATAATCAGCAGCTGATTGGAAGGCAAATCCCGGATCAGCTGCTTTTGTTTTATAAATCAATTCGTAAATACCATCACAATCCTATGAAAGCCTTTGTAATCGTTTTCGTGATGTGATAATATACAAATCGTTGTTTTGGTAAAGCGGTTTACTAAAACGTTACACTGAAAATTAATGCATTTGGAGGATTGATTTGCAATGAAGAAGACCGGAATTATCAACTCAGAGATTTCCGCTGTCGTTGCCAACATGGGCCACATGGACTGGCTGTCCATCGGTGACGCGGGGATGCCGGTGCCGTTTGGGACCAAGAAAATTGACCTGGCCCTCGACAAGGAACTGCCGAGCTTCATCGACGTTTTGAAGAACGTCTTAAAGGAGATGAAGGTACAAAAGATCTACCTGGCCGATGAGATCAAGGGCCAAAACCCTGACCAGCTCGCTGCCATCAAGGAGCTCCTGCCCGACGTTGAAGTGGCCTTCGTACCCCACAGTCAGCTGAAGAAGGACCTGGCCAAGACCCACGCCTTCATCCGGACTGGGGAAATGACGCCATACTCCAACATCATCTTGGAATCCGGCGTAACGTTCTAGGAGGTCGCTCATGGATAAAGTAAAACACCAAAGTTGGGAGCAGCTACCGAACGGTTACCTCAGCCGGACGCCAATGTTCCAATTCGTTATCTTGTGTTTGATCTTCCCACTGTGGGGAGCCGCCGCCA
Source organism: Limosilactobacillus pontis DSM 8475 (assembly GCF_001435345.1). Classification (GTDB taxonomy): domain Bacteria; phylum Bacillota; class Bacilli; order Lactobacillales; family Lactobacillaceae; genus Limosilactobacillus; species Limosilactobacillus pontis. Next base: position 28,595 of record NZ_AZGO01000012.1, read on the forward strand.
GTCTAAATGATATCCTGATCACCCAGTTCAAGACGGTCTTCACCCTGAACGATACGGCCACGGCCTTCGTCCAGAGTGCCTTCTACGGTGGTTACTTCCTGATGGCTATCCCGGCCTCGATCCTGATCAAGAAGACATCCTACAAGCTGGCAATTTTAACTGGTTTGTTATTCTACATCATTGGTTGTGGGATGTTCTTCCCGGCCTCACACGTGGCCACCTACAGCATGTTTTTGGCCGCCATCTTCGCCATTGCGATCGGTCTGAGTTTCCTGGAAACCAGTTGTGACACCTACGCCACGATGTTCGGCCCCCAGGCGACGGCCAACAAGCGGCTCAACGTTGCCAACGTCCTGATCCCGCTGGGGGACATCATGGGGATCGTCCTCGGTAAGTACCTGATCTTCGGTGAGGGTGGTAACATTGCCGACAAGGTTGCCAAGATGTCCAAGGCCGAGGCCGAGGTCTACAACCAACACCTCTTGCAACTGACTCTGCGGCCATACAAGTATATCCTGATCGTCTTGATCATCATCTTCATCGTCCTGGCAATCACCAAGATGCCACGGGCCAAGGCAATGTCCAGTGAATCAGCCGAGGCGCAGCCAAAGCTCGGCGAGACCTTCCACTATCTCTTCCACAACAAGCGGTACATGAAGGGGGTCTTATGTCAGTTCATTTACGCCGGGATGCAGACCACGGTTTGGTCCTTCACCATCCGGCTGGCATTACGCCTGGACTCACACATCTCCGATTCTGCAGCCTCAACCTTCATGATCTACAGTTACATCGCCTGGTTCTTCGGTAAGCTGGTTGCCAACTGGTTCCTGAACCGTTACTCAATCACCAAGGTGCTGACCTGGTTCTCCCTGCTGGGGACAATTTCTTTGATCGTCACCTTCACGATTCCGAACCTGACGGCCGTCATCGCCGCCATCGTTACCAGCTTCTTCTTCGGTCCGGAATGGCCGACGATTTACGCCCACACCTTGGACCAGATTCACGAGAAGAAGTACACCGAAACTGGTGGGGCCTTCATCGTGATGGCACTGATCGGTGGGGCCATCATCCCAGCTGTTCAGGGACGGGTATCCGACCTGAGTGGTTCGATGCAGTTCTCATTCATCGTGCCGGCAATCTGCTTCACCCTGATCACCCTCTACTTCTGGACGGAACACCGTTGGGAAAAGCAGCACCCGAACGAAGTCCACGATGGTGAATAACCATTAATTGAAAGCATAATAAAAGCACTGCCCTGGAAGATTCCTCCCCAGGCAGTGCTTTTTGCGTTGTGATTACTTATGTTCCTTGAATTCGCCCTCGACAACGTGCTTGCCGCCCTTGCTCTTGGCATCGGGCATGATCAGGCCGGCCACCAGGTAGATCAGGCCAAGCGGGAAGAACCCGGTCATGACCAGGAGAACCAGGGCGATCAGCCGCACGATGGTGGGATCAACGTGGAAGTAGTTGGCGAGACCGCCACAGACCCCGAGGAAGACCTTGTTCTTTGATTTGGTAAGCTTCTTTTCCATATTAAGACCTCCAATCGAAACGGTACGATTAACTATCTTAATTATACCATTTCACTAGGCAAAGTACTCGTAACGTAACTGGAAGTGTTCGGGGTGGCCGGGCCGCAGAGCAATGTCACCAAATTGTGGGTGGTGCGGGGCGTCCGGTAGGGTCTGTCCCTCCAGAGCGATCGCAAACCAGCTGCCCGCTGGCCGGTTGTAGTCCGGCACCTGCAGGCCGTTAGCGGTGTAAACCACCAGCCCGTTGCGGTCGGAGTACATCTTGATCTTGCGACCGGTGGCGGCGTCCATCAGTACGGCCACCGGTTCGTGGGCCAGGCGGTTGCTTGGCAGGACCACGAAGGCGTCGTCAAAGCCCCCCTCCGGATTGTTTTCTTCCTGAAGGTGCTGAAGGGCGGTGCCGAGGACGGTCGGGTATCTGAAATCAAACGGGGTGTTTTTATTTAAGATCTTCTTCCCGGTCGGTAGCTTCTCCTCGTCCAGCTGGAGGTGGTAGGTGGAGTTGAGGGTCAGCACGTGGCCCTGGATCGTCTTGGCCTCGCCGGACAGGTTCCAGTAGGTGTGGCTGGTCGGGTTGAAGAGGGTCTTCGAATCAGTCTGGCCGTCGAAGTCGATCGTGACGCTATTGTCGTTGGCCAGGGTGTAGGTGACCTTGACGTCCTCCTTGCCCGGGAAGTGGTCGGTAGCCGGGGTGATGCTGGTCGTCAGAATGGCCTGGACCTGATCACTATCCTGCTTGGTTTCGACCTGGTAGAACTGCTGGGCGAGCCCGTTGGCGCCACCGTGGAGGAGGTTATCGCCCTCGTTGGTTGGTACGCTGTAGGACTGACCGTCGATGTCGAACTGGCCACCGGCGATCCGGCCCGCAGTCCGCCCCACGATCCGGCTGGCGTAGAGGCTACCGTGCTCGACGTAGGGGTCGAAGGTATCAGCAGCGAGGAGGAGGTTGACGCGTCCGCCCCGCGTGTTGGGAACCATGTAGGCCTGCCAGATCCCCGCGAAGTTGAGGACACTGATGCTGACGTTGTTATCGTTAGTCAGGGTGTACTTGATGACATCTTGGTTACGGTATTCACCGAATTTTTCCGTTGCAATCTTCATGATCAAACGCCTCCTGCATATTTGCTTTCACTTGCGATTGTAGCATATTCACCGGAATATCCAGGACAATTTGACTAATTCTAATCTAAATATAGGAAAATTAAGCGCTTTGCGACTGAAAGGGGCCAATAACCAATTCTGGGAGGTGGACCCGATTTTTAACACATTTCGGAACTACTGTCGCTTTTAGCAACAAATATTCTTAAAAAACTCTGTTGTTTGATATCAGAACGTTATATAGTATTCATGTTAAAAAGACAACAGGAGGGAGGAATAGATGATGCGCGTTACACGGACAGTTCGGGACTTTCAGAATGCCCTGATGGTCCTGCTGGAAACCAACTCATTTGATCACCTGACGGTTGACCAGATCTGCAAGGAGGCGCTCTTGCACCGGAGTAGCTTTTATCGTTACTTCAACGACAAGTACGACTTGCTTGAGCAGACCCTGAAAGCCCAGGTGGTGCGGATCGTCGATAACGGTAATTCTGAGGATGATATTGTTAAGCAGGTTGTTATGTATATTGATCAGCACCGTGACGTGGTTCGTCATCTGGCCGCCAGTGACACTCACAGCTCCCTGTACTCGGAGCTACTGCAGATTCTGACCCAGATGTTTCTGGAACGGCGCGAACAGGAGAGCAGCGACCCGGTTATTCAGGCACTACAGAAGTCGGATAATCCGGAGCTGTTGGCCTACACGCTGAGTGGCGCGATCCTTGGGGGCTTCCACTGGTGGCAGAGTAAGAACTACAACGTGCCGGTAGCGGAAGTCATCAGCTTCGTTCGGGAGACAGTCCACAGTCTCTCCGACGATAAGAAAATGTAGGATTTAGTAAATTAGAGGTGAAAGAGAAAAATGTGGGAAATGATCAAGCAGGAATTTAAGAATATCTACCATAATAAAATCCTGCTGGTTTCGACCCTGGTCATCTGCATTATTCCCTTCCTATACAGTATCTTCTTCCTGAAGTCGGTATGGGATCCGTATGGGAACACGCAGGACCTGCCAGTCGCAGTTGTTAACAAGGATGACCCGGTCGTATACCAGGGCCGTAAGATGGACGTTGGAGATCAGACGATCAGGAATCTGAAGACCAACCACGCCCTGAAGTGGGAGTTTGTCTCGGCCAAGAAGGCCCAGGAAGGGTTAAAGGACCGAAAGTATTACACGGTTGTTACCATCCCGAAGGACTTCTCCAAGAACGCTGCAACGGTGATGGATAAGCACCCGAAACCAATGAAGCTTAAGTACGAGACCAACGACTCATTGAACATGATCGGTGAGGTTATCTCCCAGATGGGGATGCAGAAGCTGAACACCAAGATTCGGGCCTCGGTTACCAACGCCTACGCCTCGGCCATGTTCAAGGAACTCCACGTGGTTGGCAAGGGCATGAGCAAGGCCGCCAGTGGTGCCAAGCAGCTCGATACCGGAATTGTGACCCTGAACAATGGGGTTAACCAGTACGTTGCCGGGGTCAGCCAGGTCAACAATGGTGTCCAGGAGATGCGTGTCAAGGTCGCCCCACTGACTGCGGGTGCTGCTCAGCTGGCCAGTGGTAGTCAGACCCTGGCTAACGGGATCCAGCAGTACACCGGTGGGGTCGGTATGCTCGGCGCCGGGGTCAGCCAGCTGGTTGCCAACTCGGCCGCCCTCAACAGCGGTGCCGGTCAGCTCCGTTCAGGGGTCGGTCAGTTTACCAGTGGGATCAACCAACTGAACTCTGGTCTTGGTCTCTTAGACAGCAAGAGTACCGCTCTGCAGAACGGTGGTGCCCAGCTGGCCGACGGTGCCGGTAGCCTGGCCGGTGGTGCTAACACCCTGGCCACCGGTGTTGCCGGTGGTGCCAACAAGCTGGCCAATGGGACCAACACCCTGGCCAGTGGGGTTGCTGGTGGCTCTAGCAAGTTAGCTGATGGTGCCAACCAGCTCAACAGCCAGGTCACCAGCTCCCTCAGTGGGATCAACACCGCGGGGATCATGGGTGCCCTGAACCAGGCCGACCAGATGAAGAACAGCATCGCCCAACTGAGCACGGCTCTCGGCCAAGCCAAGTCCTCACTGACTGCCGCCTCTGCCGCTGCCGGTAAGCTTCAGAATGCCGGCGGTGCCATCAGCAGTGCCCAGGGTGAACTGGGTAAGCTGAGTGGCGTTGCGGGTAACGATGCCAAGATTGCGGCGACGGCAGCCGCCCTTGCTGGGAGTATGAGTGACGATAAGATCAAGGGCCAGCTGCAGGAAATCGCTGGGATGGCAAAGTCGAATGCCGCGACAATCCAGGGGATGTCTGGGGCCCTTAACCAGATGAACAGCCTCAACAGCAGCCTTAAGGATCTCCAATCACAATTGGGTAACCTGAGCAACATGTCCGGCACCCTTGACCAGGCCACGACGGTGATGGGCCAGGCTAACCAGCTGCTTAACCAGCTCGATGGCTACAAGGGCACAATCGCCGGTCTGCCAAACCAGATCAAGGCCCTCCAGAACGGGACCGCCCAACTGGCTGCTGGTGCTAACCAACTCAGCAACCAGGCGACGGCCGGTGCCAACCAACTGACTGCTGGCGCCAACCAGCTCAACAGCCAGGCCACTGCTGGTGCTAACCAGCTGAACGCTGGTGCCAACAAGTTCCAATCTGGTGCTCAAGCCGCTCAGGCCGGCATCAACCAGTACACGGCCGGTGTCCGCACCGCCGCTGCTGGTGCGGGCCTGCTCGCTGCCAACACCGGTGCTCTGCAGTCCGGTGCCAACCAACTGGCTAGTGGTATCAACCAGTACACGGCTGGGGTCGGCCAACTGGGCAGCGGGATCAGTCAGCTTACCGCCAACAGCGGCCAGCTGAACTCCGGTGCCATGCAGTTAGCCGGTGCCCTTGGTCAGTTCAATAACCAGATTCCAACCCTGGTGGCTGGGGTTAACCAATTAGCGGCCGGGACTCAACAGCTCCAGGACAACTCGCCAGCATTAATTTTCGGGATTGCGCAATTGAACGCCGGTGCCGGTCGTCTGGCCTCCTCCCTGGGCCGTGGTGCCAAGACCATCAACGGTATCAAGCCAACCGCACGGACAGCTAAGATGTTCGCGGAACCTACCCAGCTCCAGCACAAGAACTACAGTTACGTACCGAACTATGGTCACGCCCTGGCACCGTACGTACTGTCGGTTGCCCTCTACGTCGGTATGCTGGTCTTCAACTTCGTTTACCCAATTCGGCGGATTGCGGCGCCAGGCAAGTCCGCAACCGCTTGGTGGGGGAGCAAGGTTGTGATCGGCAGCACGGTAGCCGCTGCGATGGCAATCGTCGAGGATGGAATCATGATGGCCTGTGGTCTGCACATCGACCATGTTCCGTCATTCTTCCTGACGACGATCTGCTTCGGGCTGGCTTCGATGGCGATCGTGATGTTCCTGTCGATGACCTTCGACAACCCTGGTCGTTTCCTGGCCATGGTTCTGCTGATGCTCCAGCTCGGTGGTTCCGGTGGGACCTTCCCGATGGAGGTTACCATGAAGTTCTATAACGTGATCCACTGGTTCCTGCCGATGACCTACTCCATTCAGGGCTTGCGGCAGTCGATCAGTAGCGGACTGGGCCAGCACTACGCAATGTTCTGCAACGCTGTCCTGCTCGGGATCGCCGTGGTCTTCTTCCTCCTGCTGTGGGCGTCGATGATTGGGATTCGTTCCCACGCATTCAACCTCTTCCCACGCTTGGACAAGGACCAGAAGTTCCTCGATAAGATGGAAAACGATGGCGGAATTCAATCCGACCAGAAGAATAAGTAACCTAATAAGGTGTCCGTTGCCGTTTCGGTGACGGACACTTTTTGTGTTTTAACACGTAATTAATGAGCACAGGACCAGGTGACGTCTGGTTAATTTGATGGTATTCTAATAATGAAAGAGCTTTCAGAAAAGGAATGAGTATTTATGAAGATTATCATGTATGGCACCGGTAAGGCCGAGCGCGAGTACGTTCAGGACTGGATGAAGGAGACCGGAAACGAGGTTGAGATGGTCAGCGACCAACTAAATGCGCAGACCATTGACCTGGCAAAGGGCTGTGACGGGATCTCGATCCAGCAGACCAAGCCGCTTGGTGACTCGGCGGTATACCAGGAGCTGGCCGCAATGGGAATCAAGCAGATTGCGACCCGGACGGCGGGTTACGACATGATCGACCTGGCGGCGTGCCGGGCCAACGGGATCGTGGTGACCAACGTGGCGGTTTACTCACCGCGGGCGATCGCCGAGATGGGCCTGACCCACGCAATGTACCTCCTGCGCCACATCGGTGAGTTCACCAGCCGGATGGACCAGGGTGACTTCCGCTGGAACCCCGACCTGATCAGTAGTGAGATCTATACGCAGACGGTTGGGATCATTGGCCTGGGCAACATCGGTGGGGCCACCGCCCAGCTCTACAAGGCCCTCGGCGCCCGGGTCCTCGCCTACGACCCGAACAAGAACGTCGAGTACGCCCCGTTTGTTGAGTACACCGACCTCGACACGATCATCAAGACCGCCGACATCATCTCCCTGCACACGCCGCTGTTGCCGAGCACCAAGAACATGCTGGCGGCACCGCAGTTTGCGGCGATGAAGAAGAATGCCATCGTCATCAACATGGCCCGGGGTGGCCTGATCAACACGGCCGACCTGATCACCGCATTGGAGAATCACGAGATCGCTGGGGCCGGCCTCGACACTCTGGCCGACGAGACTGGTTTCTTCAACCAGGAGGTGGCAGTTGACCAGTTGCCGGCCGACTACCAGCGCCTTCACGCGATGCCGAACGTCCTGATCACACCGCACGTGGCCTTCTTCACCACGACCTCGATCAGAAACATGGTTGAGATCAGTCTGAACGATGTCGTCCGGGTGGTCACCGGTCAGCGGACCAAAAATGAGGTTCACCTTTAAAAAACGAAGCCTTCGCAGGCCAGTAGTTACTGGCTTGTGAAGGCTTTTTAGCGTAATTAAGATTTAACCTCGTACTTAGCGAAGCGCTGGTAGTCTTGAGGGGCGGCCTCGACCGTCAGCAGGGTACCGTCGTTCTGGTACTCGGTGTCCAAAATGTTGGAGTGTTCGTTGAGGTAGGAGACAACCTGCCCGTCGGCAAATGGTACCAGGAGCTTGGCCTGCACATAGTCCTTAAAGAGGTGCTTGCGGATGACGTCCACCAGCAGCTCCAGGGAAGCGCCTTGCTTGGCCGAGATGACGATCTGGTCGTCACCCTCCAGGACTGGGAACTCGATCTCGGTCTTGTCGGCCTTGTTAAAGACGTTGACCATTGGAATATCGTGGATGCCGATCTGCTTGAGGGTCTTCCTGGTCGTTGCCATCATTTCCTCGTAGTGCGGATCGGAGTAGTCGATCACCTGGATGAGGAGGTCGGCATTAGCAGCCTCGGCCAGGGTGGACTTGAATGATTCCACCAGCTGGGTCGGTAGCTTGCTGACGAAACCGACCGTGTCACTGAGCAGGAATTCCTTCTGGCCGGGTAGGGCCATCCGTCGCACGCTGGTATCCAGGGTGGCAAAGAGCATGTCCTTTTCGAAGACGGTCTTGTCCTCAACCCTGCCGTAGCGCTTGACCAGGCCATTCATGATGGTGGACTTACCGGAATTGGTGTAGCCGACCAGGGCGGCCGTCGGAATCTCACTCTTGGCCCGTTGCTTGCGCTTAGTCTTCTCGGACTTGGCGATGGCAGCTAGCTCGTGACGGAGGTGGGTGATTTGGTACTGGATTGTCCGCCGATCCATTTCCAGCTTAGTTTCACCGGCTCCCCGGTTGGTAAAGCCGCTCCCGCCACCGGTCTGCTGGTCGAGGCGCTGGCTTGCGCTGGTCTGCAGGCGGGGCAGGCGGTACTGGAGCTCGGCAATCTGAACCTGGAGCTTGGCCTCCTTAGTCTGGGCCCGAGTAGCGAAGATCTCAAGGATCAGGGCGGTCCGGTCCAAGATTCGGCAGCTGGTCTCTTCTTCGAGGTTGCGGAGCTGACTCGGAGTCAGTTCATCATTGGTGATGATCGTGGTGGCGTGGTTAGCGGCCGCTACGTCACCGATCTCCTGGACCTTGCCCTTACCAAAATAGGTGGCCGGGTTTGGCCGGTCGATGACCTGGTCGACCCGTTGAACAACGTCCATGTGGTTGGCCTGGGCCAATTCAGCGAGCTCGACCATGGAGTAGTCATAATCTTCTTGGCCCGTGTCTAGGCCGGTGATGATTACTAATTCGTCAGATTGTATGTTGGTATCCATTTAAGAGTATTTTCCCCCTTTGTGGATTAATTATTCGGGTATTTCAAGCATATTGTAAAAATCAACGTGGGTGGAGTCGCCGTCGAGGGTCAGCTTGGTGATGCTGCCGTTACGTGGTGACTCGCCAGGATCCAATTCAGTGGAGTAGTGTGCAGCGATGGAACGGATCGTAGCCCCGTGGGAAACCACGATGACGGTTGAACCATCAGGGAGGGCCCGCAGGCGGTCAAAGCCCTTGTTGATCCGGTCCCAGAACTGGACATGGTCCTCGGCATCCCCATACTGGTCGGCCGCGGCAATCTTGTCCTTTAGCTTGTCAGGACCCCAGCCGCCGACCATTGCCGCAAAGCTGTGGTAGCCCTCGGCACCGCCCAGAAAGTCGGCAAACTCAGCCCCGTTTTGGCCTTCAAATGAGCCGAAGAACTCTTCGCGGAAGGCTGGCTCGGGGATGGGCTCCGTGATGTCAGTGTTTTCGTCCGCAGCAAGGAGCAGGCGGGCAGTGGCCAGGGTCCGTGGCAGGTCACTACTGAAGAGGTAGTCAAAGTGCACCTTGGAGAGCAACTTGCCGGCCCGTTTGGCATCGACCTTTCCCTTTTCGGTGAGTGGGGCGTCGGACCAACCCTGCATCCGGTTGTAACGGTTCAGGTAGGTCTGGCCGTGACGAACAAAGTAAACTTGAATTGCCATGATACACAAAACTCCTTTTAAATTGAATAAACTCCTGTTCCTATTCTAACATGAAATGACTTATAAATAGTAGCAAACGCGTCCGTTACAGCATCCGGTTTTTCCGGATGATTTTCTGGCGGATCAGCTTGATGATAAAGGTCAGTCCGGCAATCGCCAGAGCGGCCAGGACGAAGAGCAGGATGAATAGGGAGAAGTGCTTGCGGACAAAGGGGATCGTCCCGAAGAAGTAACCGCAACCGCAGCCCAGGGCGACCCAGGATGCGACGCCGACCATGTTGCCGATGGTAAAACGGTGGAAACTGTAACCCATGATCCCGGAGATCAGCGGGATGAAGGACCGAATGAAGGGGACAAAGCGACCAAAGGCGACCGCCCAGAAGCCGTACTTGTCGAGAAACCGGCCGGCCTCTACCATCCGGGGACCCTCCAGCTGGTGTTTTAACCAGTGCCAGTGGGAGAGGCGGTGGCCAATGTAGTAGTTGACCGAGTCACCGATGAAGGCGGCAAAGAAGAAGACGGGGATCACAATCTCCATCTTCAGGACCGGTTTGACGGCGATAAACGAACTAGTCAAAAAAACTAGTGATCCGCCCGGCAGCCAGGGGAAGACCACTAGTCCGGTCTCCATGAAGACCAGAGTGAAGAGGATGACGTAGCTCCACGGCCCCAGCCATTGAAACATTGGAATCAGTGTTTCTGCGATGTGGGTCAGAATATAGAAAATATGGGCCATGGAACCCCTCCTTTTGAATGCATAATCCTATACTTATTTTAGGCTGTTTGCCGCGTGATTGCCTAGCACTTTGGTTGAAAATTAAGTAATCCTTTAACCGTTGGCGAAACGTTAACGGTCGATGCGGGGATGATGATATAATAGTAGGACGATTTTAATGAGTCTGGGAAGTGCATTTCCCATATACGAAAAAATGGTGGCTGGCGAGTAAGCAATCTTTTCTCACCGCCGCACTGGTAGAAAGGAAGATAGCAGTGGTTGAAGATGCAGTAAGAAAGTATGAGCAGGATCACTTAGACCACGTGGTGGAGGAGATCAAAAAGGCCGAGGACAAGGCGGCACAGAAGATCAGTACCGCCAAGCACGATATCAAGGGGATCAACAAGCAGATCGACGACATCCACCTCAACACGACCACCTACTCGGGGATGATGGACACGGCGATGTCCTTCCGCGCCCAGCAGCAGATGCTTGATGAACGACAGAACAGCTGGCAGCACGCCGCCGACCACCTGGCCACCCTCCAGCGCTTGGAGAAGAAGCCCTACTTCGCCCGGATCGACTTCCAGGAGAAGGGGGCGGCCAAGCCAGAGTCAATCTACATCGGTCTGGCCTCGTTTAGTGACCAACCCGACCACTTTCTGGTGTACGACTGGCGGGCGCCGATTTCTTCCGTTTACTACGAGGGTAAGCTGGGCAAGGTCAGTTACGACACCCCGGTGGGCAAGCAGGAGGTCGACCTGACCTTGAAGCGCCAGTTTCAGATCAAGGACGGGACGATCGTGACCATCTTCGACACCGATGAACAGGTCGGGGACCAGATGCTGCTCGAAGCCCTGGGTAATCACTCCAGCACCAAGATGAAGAGCATTGTGACGACGATTCAGCGGACCCAGAACGAGATCATCCGGGACACTAAGGATGACCTGCTCTTTGTCCAGGGGGCCGCGGGTTCCGGGAAGACGGCGGCGGTCCTACAACGGGTCGCCTGGCTGCTCTACCGCTACCGGGGGAACCTGACCTCCTCACAGGTGGTCCTCTTTTCACCCAATCAGCTCTTCAACGACTACATCGACCAGGTGCTGCCGGAGCTGGGCGAACACAACATGGTCCAGATGACCTACTTCCAGTTCGTCAACCGCCGGGTACCCCGCCTCCACGTCCAGACTCTGGCGCAGCGTTTTGCGGCCGGGCAGACGGCCACGGCTCAGCGGATCCAGCGTCTGGTCACCAGTCTTCAGTACTTCAAGTTGACCGGCCGTTACGCCCAGCACCTGGGTCACGCCAACATGCGCTTCCGCAACATCATGTTCAACAACAAGGTCTTCATCAGTAAGGAGAAGATCAAGGAGATCTACTACTCCTTCAACAACAACTACAACCTGGGCAACCGGCTGGACGGGACCAAGGAGGCCCTGATCAAGTACCTCAACCACCGCGTGTCCAGCGAGATGCGGAGCAAGTGGGTTGAGCAGCGTATCCAGGACTTGAGTAAGGAGGAGATCGACAACCTCTTCGCTAATGAACCGCGGGAATTTGAGAGTGACGATAAGGAGTACCGTTTCCTGGCACGAAAGATTGTCATGAAGGCCCTCGAACCGATCAAGCGGGCCATCAACCATAACCAGTGGATCAACATTAACGGCCAGTTTCTCCACCTCCTCCGGGTTACCCCGAAGCTAGTTGACCTGGCGGAATATGACTTAACGGCCGACCAGTGGCGGTCCTACGTCGACGGGGTCAAGGACGACCTGAAGAAAGGGGCGATCAGTGCCAGCAACATTACGATCTACCTCTACCTCTACGATCTGGTCACTGGCCGCAAGGGTGACCGCGACATCCGTTACGTCTTCGTCGATGAGGTCCAGGACTATGACGCCTACCAGCTCGCCTACCTGAAGTACCGTTTCCCGAAGGCCAAGTACACCCTGCTGGGCGACCTCAACCAGGCGATCTTCACCCACGCCAACAGCCACTCCCTCCTGAAACAGCTGGGGACGATGTTTGATCCAGAGAAGACCAAGGTGGTTCAGCTGACCAAGTCCTACCGGTCGACCAAGCAGATCACCGACTTCACTAAGCACCTGCTCGTCGACGGGGAAGCCATCGAGGCCTTCAACCGTAACGGCGCCCTGCCGCAAGTGATTGTCAGTCCGGATACGGCTGGGAGTGCGGACGCCGTGGTTGATACCCTGCAGAAGGATCAGCAGGAGCACGACGCGGTGGCCATTATCGGCAAGACCCTGGCGGATTGCGAGGATCTCTACCAGGAGCTGGAGCGGCGCAACGTCAAGACAACCCTGATCCGAACCGAGAACCAACGGCTGGTCAAGGGCCCCATTATCGTGCCATCCTTCTTAGCCAAGGGACTGGAGTTCGACGCGGTCATTGTCTGGAACGCCAACGACCAGCAGTATCATGGCGATGACGAGCGGCAGCTCCTTTACACGATCTGTTCGCGGGCCATGCACGCCCTGACCCTGACGGTAACCGGTCAGCCAACATCGCTACTAGCCGGGGTACCTGAGGACGAGTACCAGCTTATTAAGCACGAATAAATGCAAAAACGTTCAGCGTCATTATTGGCGCTGAACGTTTTTGCTATCCTAGACTTGGTGGTGTTTGCTAAAGATTGGTAGCCGACGGAGGTCGACCTGCATGATGGCGTTGGCCAGCAGGAGGATTAGCCCACCGACCAGGAGCCGGTGAGTCAACGGATCGTAGCCGAGGATGACCGACATGACGCTGGCAAAGAACGATTCCAGCATCAGGATCAGCCCAGCCGAGGTGGCGTCCGTGTAGGCCTGGGCGGTGATCTGCATCCCCTGAGCGAGGAAGGTGACCCCAATGGCCAGGATCGCCAGCGGGATCAGGGCCTGCGCCCAATGGACCTGACCCAGGGTGTCGCGTTCAAAGAGCAGGGTCGTGATCCAGCCGCAGACGCCCTGGCAGAGGCCAATCATGAAGATGACGACCCAGGGACTGGAGACCCGGGGCGCAAATTTACCAAAGTTGATCAATTGGAGGGCCCAGAAGACGGTCGAAATCAGGGTTAACAGGTCGCCGTACTGAAAGCGGAGGCCACTGTGAACGACGTTGGTGAGGATCGCCATACCGATGATGGCCAGGACAATCGCAAAGTAGGCCTTGCGCTGGGGCTTCTCGTACCAGAAGAGCCACAACATCAGTGGGGCCACGGCGATGTAGAGCGTGGTGAGAAAGGCGTTCTTGGCCGGGGTCGTGTAGCGGAGGGCGTCGGTCTGCAGGTAGTAGCCGAGGAAGTTGATGATCCCCATCAAGAGGCCCAGCTTGACGTCCGTCCAGTTCATCCGGTTGATCTTCTTGTAGAAAATCAGGTAGCCAGCGACCACGCACATCGTTCCCCGGCAAGCGTTGATCAGGCCCGAATGCATCCCGGCCTCAATGGTCAGCTTGGCGAAAATATAGCTGCTCCCCCACAGGATCGCGACCATCAGCAGCATCAGGTTCGCCCGGTGTTTCGTAATTGACATAATCATTCTCCTCTCTTGAATGGTCATATCTTAACACGGCCAGTACGGGCACCGGGGCAAATTCTAAACTTTTTTGAAAAATGAACCGATTATGATTGCCATCGTCATTAATAGTGTATTATCGTAAGTATTGATCTTTTTTACTGGAGGAACAAACATGAAAACAGCGTTTCAGAAGCTCCAACGCGGCTTGAACACCAAACTTGGCTTCTTCCTGCTCGTGGTGCTCTTGTTCTGTATCAAGAGCTACTGGGCATATCAAAATGAGTTCAACCTTGGTGTTAAGGGAAGCATGCAACACTTCCTGCTCGCGTTTAATACAATTCCGGGGGCCCTGATCTTTCTCGGGATTGCGCTGTACTTCCGGGGTCGGCTGTCGTATTGGCTGATGATCATCATCAACGCCCTGCTATCAACCTGGCTCTTTGCAAACATCTTATACTATCGTGAATTTTCTGACTTCATCACCTTCAACGTGATCAAGGGGTCGGGGGCGGCTTCCAACAACCTGGGGAAGAGCCTGATGGGAATCATGCGGCCCGAGGATTTCCTCGTCTATGCCGACGTGATCATCCTCGCCTTAATCCTGCTCTTCCACGTTATCCGAGTTGACATGCGCTACTTCAAGATTCGCTATGCCATGACGGTCACGATGCTCGGCCTGGTGCTGTTCGGCGCCAACCTGGGGATGGCGGAGAAGGACCGGTCACAACTCTTGACCCGGACCTTTGATAACAACTACATTGTTAAGTACCTGGGACTGCAGGCCTACACGATCTATGACGGGGTGAAGACCACCCACAACAGTGTTATTAAGGCCCAGGCCAACCAGAACGAGCTCAAGCCGGTCCTGAATTTCATTCATCATAACTACGCCGGACCAAACATTCAGTATGAGGGGGTCGCCAAGGGGAAGAACATCTTCGTCATCCACCTGGAGAGTCTCCAGCAGTTCATGATCGACTATAAGCAGGACGGCCAGGAGGTCATGCCAAACCTCAACCGGCTCTACCACGCCAACGATACCCTGGCCTTTGATAACTTCTTCCACCAGGTCGGCCAGGGGAAGACGGCCGATGCCGAGACGATGCTGGAGAATTCCCTCTTCGGGCTGCCGGAGGGGTCTGCAATGGTCACCGATGGGACGACTAACACCTTCCAGTCCGCACCGGCTCTCCTTCACCAGAAGCTTGGCTACACGACGGCCTCCTTCCACGGGGACGTACCGAGCTTCTGGAACCGGGACAACGCCTACAAGTCCTTTGGCTACCAGTACTTCTTTAGTAAGGAGTACTTCCCGAAGACCAAGGACTACGACGCCGGTTACGGGATGAAGGACAAGATCTTCATGAAGGAGACGGCCCACTACATTGAGCAACTGCCGCAGCCGTTCTACGCCAAGATCATCACGGTCACGAACCACTATCCATATATCCTGGATAAGCAGAACAAGGACATTGAGCCGTGGAAGACCGGGGACGATACGGTAGACCCGTATGTTCAGACGGCCCGCTACCTGGATGAGGCCCTCGGTGAGTTCCTCGACTACCTGGATAAGTCCGGCCTGCGCCAGAACAGTGTCTTAGTTCTGTACGGGGACCACTACGGGATCTCCAACAACCACCAGCCAGCAGTTGCCCAGATCCTGCACAAGAAGAAGCTGACCAACTACGACCTGGCCATGTTCCAGAAGGTACCATTCATGATCAACATGCCGGGCCTCAAGGGGGGCATCGACCACACCTATGGCGGTGAGATTGACGTCCTACCGACCCTGGAGGACCTGCTGGGGATCAGTTCCAAGAACTACATTCAGTTTGGCCAAGACCTCTTGTCACCAGAGCGTAACCAGATTGTGCCGTTCCGTAACGGTGACTGGGTAACACCGAAGTACACCAAGTACAACGGCGATTACTTCTACACTAAGAATGGGAAACAGATCACTAAGGCGACGTCAAAGCAGAAGGCCGAGTTCAGCAAGATCCAGAAGTACGTCACAACCGACCTCGGATTGTCCGACCGGGTTGTGAACGGCGACCTGCTCCGCTTCTACAAGTTGCCGGGCTTCAAGAAGGTTAACAAGAAGGACTATACCTACAATCTCAAGAAGAGCCTGCAGAACCTGAAGAAGCAACAGAAGAAGCAGAAGACTAGCCTCAAGACTGAGAATGACAACCAGAGTACTTTTGATGAGTACACGACCAACGCACCGGAACTTAAGGATTATCCAAAGCTGACTTTCCCGAAGCCGTAGCTAAATAGGGCGGTGATTACGCATGTTTGCGTGATTGCCGTTTTCTTATTGCATTTTTGTTGACAAACGTAAACATAAACGGTAGGCTAATAATTGAATTACAAACGTAAACAAAAATTTTGACGAGGTGAACATACATGGAACGGACTTTAGCTTTGATTATTGGTTTGGTATTGATCGGCGCAATACCGTGGTGGTTCTTCGGTAAGCATACCGAGACCGCGGGTGACGCCAAGGTTGATGGTGGTAGCCAGGCGGCCACAGTGGTCGTCAAGGGTGGCTACTCACCATCGACGGTTGTCCTGAAGAAGGGGATGCCGGGGAAAGTCCACTTTGACATGAAGGACTCCACGGCCTGCCTTTCCCACGTCGTCTTCGATAAGCTTGGTGTCGACAAGGACCTGACCAAGCAGTCGGTCACCACGGTAGACATCCCCACTGACCAGGCTGGCGAATACAACTTCGCCTGCGGGATGGACATGTTCCACGGCAAGGTAATCGTTAAGTAGTTTGAATTGGTGATGGAGGTAAACGATGGAAAATACGGTGAAAATTAATGTTAATAATGGCTATGAACCACAGACTGTGACGGTACCAAAGGGCCAGTCAACCAGGCTGGTATTTAATCGCACCAACCCATCTGCCTGTTTGGCGGCCGTCCAGTCTAATGACCTTGGCTTTAAGCAGGATCTTCCCCTGAATGAAGATGTGACGGTTACGATTAATCCACAGCAGGCCGGTGAATACGATTACGCCTGTGGGATGGACATGTTCCGCGGAAAGGTGGTTGTCAAATGAGAAAGCTGACGAGCAGCCAGCGCTTCTGGATCTCCTTCGTCCTGGTGATCCCGATGCTTATCCAGATGCTGGCGATGCCGTTTCACTGGATGATGCCGGGCTACAACTGGGTGGCCCTGGTCACTACGACCCTGATCATGCTGGTGGCGGCCCTGCCTTACTGGACCAGTGCTTGGGCGGCCTTTAAGCACCATAACGCCAACATGAACACCCTGGTCGCGATTGGGACCACAATCGCCTACTTTTACAGTCTCTTTGCGATGGTCACCGGTCGGCCAGTCTACTTTGAGAGTGCGGCCTTTATTGCCGTCTTCGTCCTGCTCGGTGACACGATGGAGGAACGGATGCACAACAACGCCTCCAACGCCCTCAAGAAGCTGTTGGACCTCCAGGTGAAGAACGCCATGGTCTTGCGCGATGGTCACTTTGTTCAGGTCCCACTTGACCAGGTTCAGGTTGGCGACATCATCCAGGTCAAGCCGGGGCAGAAGGTGTCGGTCGATGGGGTGATCACCAGTGGGCAGACCAGCCTGGACGAGTCAATGATCACCGGGGAGTCAATGCCGGTGACCAAAAAGGTCGGTGACACGGTGGTCGGCTCGACCATCAACGGCGACGGGGCAATTCAGTTCCGCGCCACCAAGGTTGGTCAGGACACCATGCTGGCTCAGATCGTCGAGATGGTAAAAAAGGCCCAGACCAGCCACGCGCCGATCCAGAACCTAACCGATAAGATCTCAGGAATCTTCGTACCAGCGGTTCTGATCATTGCGATCATCACCTTTGTGGTTTGGTACAGCTTCCTGGGTGCCACCCTGGTTCAGGCCATGCTGTTTGCGGTGGCAGTCATCGTGATCGCCTGCCCATGTGCCCTCGGCCTGGCAACCCCGACCGCATTGATGGTCGGAACCGGTCGCGCCGCCAAGATGGGGGTTCTGATCAAGGACGGTCAGGCCTTAGAGGAGATTAACGACATCAAGACGGTGGTCTTCGACAAGACCGGGACGATCACGGTTGGCAAGCCAACGGTCACGGATATTGTCGGTGACCCGGCCGAAGTCCTTACCGTGGCGGCCAGCCTCGAGGATAACTCTGAGCACCCGCTGGCCAAGGCGGTCATGAAGGCTGCTGCGGACAAGCAAATTACCCCACAGACTGTCACTAACTTTACGGCGGTTGAGGGGAAGGGTGTTCAAGCTACCCTCAACGACCAGCAGGCATTTGTCGGCAACGACAAGCTCTTGGCTGACTACCAGATTACCGACGATTTCCGCCAGCGGATGGCTGACCTCCAGGACGAGGCCAAGACGGTGATCCTGATTGGCTTGGCCAAGAAGGTAATCGGTCTGATTGCCATCCAGGATGCCCCGAAGCCGACATCCGCCGCGGCGATTGCGGCCTTGAAGGCACGAGGATTGCAGACGGTCATGCTGACTGGGGATAATGACCGGGTTGCTACGGCAATCGCCAAGGAGGTCGGGATTGACCGGGTCATTGCCAACGTCCTGCCTAACGAGAAGGCGGAACATGTCCAAGCCTTAGAGCAGGACGGTAAGGTAGCATTTGTCGGTGATGGGATCAACGATGCTCCAGCCCTGACGGCGGCCAGCGTCGGGATCGCCATGGGCTCAGGTACCGACATTGCGATCGAGTCCGGGAGCATTGTCCTGGTACAAAATGACCTCCGTGGGGTAGTCAAGGCCCTCAATATCAGTAAGAAGACCTTCAACCGGATCAAACTCAACCTGTTCTGGGCCCTGATCTACAACCTGATCGGGGTGCCGATTGCAGCCGGCGTCTTCGTCGGGCTTGGCCTCCAGCTCAGCCCCGAGTTTGCGGCCCTGGCAATGGCCTTCAGTTCGGTCTCGGTCGTCACCTCATCCCTGTTGCTTAATAAGGTACGGATTGGTGGCAGCAAACCCGCTACTGTAACGCAATAATATAAAAACGGCTTAGCAAGTGTGGGTGCTAGGCCGTTTTCTATATGGTTGCTTTTCGATTCCCATTCCAGTAGACTAGCAATGTTGACTCGTGAAGGAACCTACAAGGCAATTTGCTGAACCAAGCCGCCTCCCTTGTGGTACCATACTAGTAAACGCTTACTTGAAAATAGACTAAGGAAAAACGAATAATGGATGAATGGATGAATTATGAACAATTTGATCGGCAGACCTGGCACAGCTTCTTCCCGACCAATACGGTGCGCTTGAGTCAGGATAACCTGGAGGACATCAAGTCGCTGAACGACCGGGTCTCGATCCAGGACGTGCAAGACGTCTACCTCCCCCTGATCAAGCTGATCCAGCTGCGCTACCAGAACTTCCTAGAATGGCAGATGCAAAAGGCTAACTTCCTGCGCCAGTCGGTCCACCGGGTACCCTATATTATTGGGATTGCTGGTTCGGTAGCGGTCGGCAAGAGCACGATTGCCCGTCTGCTCAGCATCCTGCTTAATAAGCTCCTGCCGGATAAGCGGGTGGAGCTGATGACCACCGATGGGTTCCTCTGCCCTAACGCCGAACTGAAACGACGGGGAATCATGGATCGCAAGGGTTTCCCCGAGTCCTACGACATGGAGAAGCTGCTGAAGTTCTTAAACGACGTCAAGGCAGGCGAACCCGAGCTCAAGGCGCCGACCTATTCCCACCAGGTCTACGATGTTCAGTTGGATAAGCCCCAGCTGATTGAACAGCCCGATATCCTGATTGTCGAGGGGATCAACACCCTCCAGCTATCGACCAACCAGCGTCTCTACGTCAGCGACTACTTCGACCTGTCCTTGTACGTTGACGCCGATGCCGACCTGATCGAGCAGTGGTACCTGCAGCGGTTTGGGCTATTGTTGGACACGGCCTTCACCGACCCATCCAACTACTACTACCCTTACTCCCAAGGCGATCGTGAGGCGGCCTTCAAGATGGCCCGCGATGTCTGGCAGCGGGTCGACCTACCGAATCTAGAGGAGTTTATCCTCCCCACCAAGAGCCGGGCCAACGTCATCCTCCACAAGACCGTGGGCCACGTGGTCGACCGGATTTACCTGCGGCGTGACTAGCCAGTCGGTGAGACGGATCAGCGGCAGGTCGGGGGCGGTGACGACCATGTCACCGGCCTGCATGACGATTAGTTGTTTGTGAGCACTAGCTGGTAGGGTCCGAAAGGCTGCCAGAACTTGGTCGTAGTCGTGTTGGCTGCGAAGAGAATACCGAAACTGAATATAGGAACGTTGCTGACCGCGGTCGGCAACGAAGGTGAACCGTTTGCTGGAGTGGACCAGGTAGCCGCGGCGGACGAGTTCGATGAAGATGAGCGCCTCCAAGTTTGCTTGGGAGAGCGCTCCTTTTTGATTGGTCAGGTAGTTACGTAGGCTGGGATCGACCGGGTAGTATTTGACGTTGGTCGGTTTGGTCCGATTGCGGGCCAGGTCAAGTTCGTAGCAGGGGTAGAAGAGGAAGGTGTCCTGGAGAAAGGTCAGGTAGGTGGCCAGGGTCTTATTGGAGACTGAAACACCCGCTGCCCGGAGTCCGCTGACGGCCTTGGAGGCGTTGACTGCTTCGCCCAGCTGGGTGGCCAGAAAGATCGCTAACTGCTTAGTCAAAAAGGGGTTGCAGAGGGTGCCATGCTTGGTGAAACCGCCGACCAGGATGGTATTGAAGACCTCGTCCAGGTAGTTACCCAGCGAGTGGGCGTCATGAACCCCCTGAGCAAAGGGAAAGCCACCGGTATTGAGGTACCGGTAGAGGGCCTGGTGGTCAGCGGGGTGCCCCTGATACCGGCAAAACTCACTAAAGCCCAGCGGCAGGACCGGGATGACCACCAACTGGGCTCGCAGTGGGGATAACCGGCCAATTAGGGAACGGGTAGCAGCAGTCACAAAGAGGTTGACGTTGCCCCGGCTCAGTAGATCCTGCAGGAGGGGAACCACAGCGTCAACCTGGTCAAGTTCGTCGAGGAAGAGGTAGTTTTCCTTTTTAGCGGCGAGCTTTTTTCTATTGAGGCAGCCAGTGAGGGCCAGTCGATCAGGAGCTGGCGATGGAGTTGGTTGAAGCGGACGACGTGGAGCTGGTCCATGCTGACACCGTTTCGCCGTAAGCTATCTTTTACCTGTCTTAGTAAAATTGATTTGCCGCTGCGGCGCACGCCAGTGATGACCTTAATCCAGCTTTCATTCGAATATTTTATAAATTGGTCTAGTTGAAATGATCGTGTGAACATCTTTGATATCTCCGTTAAAAATTAGTAGTTAAATTAATTCTAACAGTGATTGGACTAGCTTACAAATTGGGAACGAATTCCAAATGCTGGTGACAATAATCGCCAAATAAATTAGTAAAATCGAGAAATTTTACTAAAAATATTTTCCAGCGTGGCGGAAGGGCGAACGGTTGCACAAAAAATAATCGCCAGAATCTCCTTGACAGTCTTAATGAGACCACTTAAGAGATTAGACATGCTTTAGCGAGCGGAAAAATGAATGATTGAGGAGATAATAACCATGAAAATTTTTGCCGATACAGCCAACGTTGAAGACATCAAGAAGGTAAACGAACTCGGAATCATCGACGGGGTAACCACCAACCCGACCCTGGTTGCCCGTGAAGGCAAGGACTGGGAGAGCGTCGAGAAGCAGATCTGCGCGATCGTTGACGGCCCGGTTAGCGCGGAGGTTACTGCGGACCGGGCGCCGGAGATGTTTGACCAGGCGCGGGCCCTGAGTAAGTGGGCGGACAACATCGTGGTGAAGATTCCGATGACCGCCGAAGGACTGAAGGCGGTCAAGGTCTTATCTAAAGAAGGAATCAAGACCAACGTCACCCTGGTTTTCTCTGCCATGCAGGGGATGCTGGCGGCTAAGGCGGGTGCCACCTACGTCAGCCCCTTCCTTGGCCGGCTAGACGATATCGGGGCCAGTGGGATCGAGCTGGTAGAGAAGCTTCGCCAGATCTTCGATAACTACGGCTACCAGACCGAGATCATTGCGGCCTCGATCCGCAACTACCAGCATGTCGAGCAGGTGGCCCTGGCCGGTTGCGACATCGCAACGGTCCCCGCCAAGATCCTGGTCAAGCTCTGGGAACACCCACTGACCGACAAGGGGCTGGCTGCCTTTGAAAGGGATTGGGCGGAGTTTGAACGCCTGCAGAAGTAGGAAGGAAATGGTGATTAGGATGTTGAAGAGTACAATGCCGGCACTACAGGCGTTTCGTCCCCTTCCACTGCGGATTGACACGGTGCGAGGGACCACGGCGATCGCCGATTATGCCTGGATCGAATGTCGCAGCGAGGGTGGTCGCCTAGCAAATCGAAACGTAAAGCGAGCCCTTGCTGCTCAACGGCCCCTGCTGGTTTGCCTGGACGAGGGCGAGCAGCGTCTGGCCCCGCTGGACTTTGCTGCGACAATCATTACTCAGCTGGCGGGTGCCCTTCACGGGGTGAACTCGGCTGACCTCGGGCACGTGACCGTTGCCTATTGGCCACAGTGGTCCCAGGTCTGCTGGCTACCCGATGATGCCCAGCGAATCCGGGTGGCCCACCGGCAGATTCGGGACATCCTCGCCAGCCTGTACGACCGTGAACTGGCACGCCGGGTCACGATTGTCTACGCCGGCCCCGTCCTGGATGCAGAACGGGCGACCGTAATGAATGATATCAACGTCGACGGGGTGGTGCAGAACCCGTTTGGCAAGCAAAACATAGAAAATGAGGTTAGAAAATGATTACCAGTCGAAACACTTCTGTGATGTGGGCACCAGCGCCCCAATTTACTGACCAGGACCAGCAGGCGGTTGACGCCCTGCGGTTTATGAGTATGGACATGATTGAACGAGCCCACGGTGGGCACCCGGGTTCGCCAATGGGGATGGCCCCGCTGGCCTACACCCTCTGGGAGAAGTTTCTCTGTTTCAACCCGAACGACCCGCAATGGCTAAACCGGGACCGCTTCGTCCTGTCCGGGGGCCACTGTTCTGCCCTCCTGTACAGTCTCTTACACTTCAACGGCTTTGACCTGTCACTGGAGGACATCAAGAACTTCCGCCAGCTGGGCTCCCGGACCCCGGGCCACCCCGAATACCGGTTGACACCGGGCGTTGACGCCTCGACCGGTCCCCTCGGTCAGGGCTTTGCGATGGCCGTGGGAATGGCGATGGCCGAACGCCACCTGGCCCTCCAGTACAACAAGCCAGGATATTCGATCATTGACCACTACACCTATTCGATCGTCGGTGACGGGGACCTGATGGAGGGGGTCGCCGATGAGGCCATGTCCCTGGCCGGGAAGAACCGGTTGGGCCGCTTGATCGTCCTCTACGACTCCAACGATGTTTCCCTGGATGGTCCGCTGAACCTCAGTAATAACGAGAATGCTGGCGAGCGTTTCAAGGCTGCCCACTGGGACTACCAGTTGGTTGAGGACGGTGCCGACATGAATGCCATTGCCCGTGCCATCAGCCGGGCCCAAAAGTCACCGCAGCCGTCGCTGATCGAGGTGAAGACAATCATCGGCTACAATTCGCCGAATGAGGGGACTAACAAGGTACACGGGAACCCGCTGGGTGCGGACAACCTGGCCGTCACCCGGGAGAACTACCAGTGGGAGTACCCACCGTTTGAATATCCGGATAGCGTCTACCAGCAGTTCGCCCAGTACGTGATGGGGAAGAAGGAGCGCTACAACGAGTGGCAGGCCCTCTTTGCCGACTATCGGCGGGCGTTTCCGGCTAAGGCCAAGCAGCTGGTGGCCCAACGCTTGGATATCCGGGACCTGGCCAACCATTACCGGCCGGGGGAGAAGGTCTCAACCCGGGTCGCCAACTCCATGGCCATGCAAGACCTGGCCAAACGCAATCCCCAGCTCTGGGGTGGTTCAGCTGACCTCTTCTCGTCCAATAAGACCCTGTTGAAGGACTATGATGCCTTCAAGCCCGCCAACTATGGTGGTCGTAACATCTACTTTGGGGTCCGGGAATTCGCCATGGCCGCGGCCATCAACGGGATTAACCTTCACGGTGGCAACCGGGCCTACTGTTCCACCTTCATGGTCTTCAGCGACTACCTGAAGGCGGCCATCCGCTTGGCGGCTCTGCAACAGTTGCCGTCCATCTTCATTCTGACCCACGACTCCCTGATGGTTGGGGAGGATGGCCCGACCCACGAGCCGGTGGAACAATTGGCAATGCTGCGGACGATTCCTAACGTTCAGGTCTTCCGGCCGGCTGACGCCAACGAGCTGGTAGCCGTCTGGCAGACGATCGCCAAGACCACCGACCGGCCGAGCGTGATCATCGCCTCCCGCCAGGATCTCCCCGTCCTAAACGAGACGGTCGGGGCCGTCTGCGAACGTGGAGCCTACGTGGCTGCCGACACCCATAAGCCGCAAGGGATTATCATGGCCAGCGGGTCGGAACTCTCCCTGGCCCTGGCCGCCCGTGACCGCCTGGCCAAGCAGCATAATATTCACGTCCGGGTCGTGTCGATGGTCAGCATGGAGCGTTTCAACCAGCAGTCCGCGGCCTACCGGGAGCAGATTCTGCCGGGCCGAATCCGGACCCGCCTCGCCGTCGAGATGGCCTCACCCGCTATGTGGGGTCAGTATGTGGGCCTCGACGGTGACGTGATCGGTGTCGATCAGTTTGGCCAGAGTGGGGATGGTCAGACGATCGCCGACCGGTACGGCTTTACCGTCGACAATGTCGTAAAGCACTTCCTGGATCTGAAGCGGAAGGGGGCTGGCAAATGATCACAAGGGTTAACGAGGACCTCAACCAACTTGATGAGCAGGCGGTCATCACGGAGCTCGAACTCCTGACCGCCGCCCTCGAGGACTAGGTCCGTCCATCCATCAATTTACACACATTCCTTCGCAACGGATCGGCGCCCTGCCGGTCCGTTTTGCCATTCTCTGGTAAAATTTTCGCCATTTATGGCTGAACTTTCCCCCGGCTCCCGCATATAATAAAGATGGCGGCAAAAAGCGTAACAATTAATCGTCATATGCGGTTGACCGTCCGGCTTCTTGCCTGTAAACTAGCCTCTAAGAAAAGAATTTCAATCAAAGGAAGTGGCATTGTGGCAAACGTCAATTTAGATGCATTTGATAAGATCATCGTGCTTGACTTCGGGAGTCAGTACAACCAGCTGATTACCCGGCGGCTGCGGGATTTCGGGGTATACTCTGAGCTGCTGTCGCACAAGATCACGACTGACGAGATTAAGAAGATCAAGAACCTCAAGGGGATCATCTTCTCCGGCGGCCCGAACAGTGTGTATGATCCAGACGCATTCAAGGTTGATCCAGCAATCTTCAAGTTAGGTATTCCGATCCTGGGAATCTGCTACGGGATGCAGCTGATGTCCTATGACCTGGGTGGTAAGGTCGAGAAGGCCGAAAATTCCGAGTACGGCCGCGCCGATATCACGGTGCTCGACGACGATGCGGTCCTCTTCAAGGGCCTGCCAAAGAAACAGTACGTGTGGATGAGCCACGGTGACTTGGTCACCAAGGCGCCCGACGGCTTCAAGGTAACGGCCACCAGCAAGAACTGCCCGATCTCTTCCATCGCCGATGACAAGCGGAAGTTCTACGGGATCCAGTTCCACGCCGAGGTCCGCAATTCCGAGTACGGGCTTGACATCCTGCGGCGTTTTGCCTTTGACGTTTGTGGTGCCAAGGACAACTGGACGATGGACGACTTCATCGACCTGCAGATTGACCACATCCGCCAAGAGGTTGGCGATAAGCAGGTCATCCTCGGTCTGTCCGGTGGGGTCGACTCCAGCGTTACCGCCGTGCTGATCCACAAAGCGATTGGCGACCAGCTGACCTGCATCTTCGTGGACCACGGTCTGTTGCGGAAGAACGAGGCCGATCAGGTTATGAACGCCCTGAACCGCGACCTCGGGGTAAACATCGTCAAGGTCGACGCGTCTGAACGCTTCCTGGGCAAGCTCAAGGGGGTTACTGATCCTGAGAAGAAGCGGAAGATCATCGGTAAGGAATTCATCGAGGTCTTCAACGAGGAAGCCAAGAAGATCCCGAATGCTGACTTCCTGGCCCAAGGGACCCTCTACACGGATGTGATCGAGTCTGGGACTGACACGGCCCAGACGATCAAGTCCCACCACAATGTTGGGGGATTGCCGAAGAAGCTCGGCTTCAAGCTGATTGAACCGCTGCGCAAGCTCTTCAAGGATGAGACCCGGGAGCTGGGTGAGAAGCTCGGCATTCCGCACGAACTGGTCTGGCGGCAGCCGTTCCCTGGCCCTGGCCTGGGAATTCGAGTGATTGGTGAGATCACACCGGAAAAGCTGGAGATCGTCCGGGAGTCCGACGCTATCCTGCGTGACGAGATCAAGAAGGCCGGCCTCGACGAGAAGATCTGGCAATACTTCACCGTCCTGCCAGGTATCCGCTCCGTTGGGGTGATGGGTGACGGCCGGACCTACGACTACGCGGTTGCCATCCGGGCCGTGACCTCGATTGACGGGATGACCGCTGACTTCGCTAAGATTCCGTGGGACGTCCTGCAGAAGATCTCGGTGCGGATCGTCAATGAGGTCGACCACGTCAACCGGATCCTTTACGACGTCACGAGCAAGCCGCCTTCGACAATCGAATACGAGTGATGTTATAGGATAATATGAAGAGGGAAGCCTAAGATAACGGCATTTGTAGAGGGTCAAATTTGGTAGAAAAGGTAGTTTATTCCAAGTTGTCTACCAAAAATTGTAGTAGATAATATGGCCTAAGGTACTACGTAAACTCAAATTACGTAGTACCTTTTGTTAGTTTCATAGCACTAATAATATGATCTTTTTAAATAGCTTCATATATTATTATTTACTTGAAGGCTATTTAGAAAAGCTTGAAATAGTACTTCACACTTAATTTTCAGCTAGTTAATAGAGATGGCAGATTGCAAGAAATAACTTGAACGAATTTAGTGACGCAGATTAAGTAAGAAGA
>NZ_AZGO01000002.1 GCF_001435345.1 Limosilactobacillus pontis DSM 8475
ATGAAACCCCATATGAAGTATTTTTTGACAAACCGTTGCACTTAGTTTGACAATTCACCATATGAAAAAACGAGAACAGGCGGTGGCGAGTAGGCAAAGCTTAGGGGAAACTTAGGTAAGTTAAGAAAAAGCTAATCGGGTGAGCGGCGTTTTGTCACGGAACATCACGCTTTAGGGCAGGATGTGATACAATAACTATGAATGCTGTAAAACGGCAGCAGATTTAATCAGGCTTGGTGCGGCCGTAGCGGTTGATCGCCTGACCGCTTAAAATTCCGGTTTGGGATGGCACCGAGATAAGATACAAAGGAGAGTTTTGACATGATTCAAACAATTGATTTGAAAAAGGGTATGGTCTTTGAACGTGATGGCAAGCTGCTGAAGGTTCTGCAAATCAACCACCACAAGCCAGGTAAGGGTAACACCCTGATGCAGATGGACATCCAAGACCTGCGTTCTGGCTCCATCGTTCACACCACGATGCGTCCTTCCGAAAAGGTTGAACAGGTTAACGTTGACAAGCGTTCTGCCCAATACCTCTACGACGAGGGTGACGACGCGGTATTCATGGACCTGGAAAGCTACGACCAATACACGCTGAATCATGACCTGCTCGGTGACGACAAGAACTACCTGGTTGAAAACATGAAGGTTACCCTGAACTTCGTCAATGGCGACATCATCGGTGTTGACCTCCCAACCACGGTTGAACTGACCGTTGCCCACACGGAACCAATGATCAAGGGTGCCACGATCGATGGCGGTGGTAAGCCAGCCACGATGAACACCGGTCTGGTAGTTAACGTCCCAGCCTTCATCAAGGACGGCGACAAGCTGATCATCAACACCACGGATGGTAGCTACAAGTCCCGTGCCTAAATTTTTAATAATTACAAAGACCCCGGTGAACGGCCGGGGCCTTTTATTTTTAGTTTAAGCTTAGCGATGAGAATTAGCCTTTGGCGGGCGGATCTGGTAGAATGTTCTTCCACAAGGAGTGATTTTTACTTGGACTTAGACATACAGCCCGTCAGACCGGGCCAAGATAACTATCGACGTGTAAAGCAGCTCTACTTCCGGGCCTTCCCGAAGTACGAGCAGGAACCCTGGAGCTGGCTAATGCTGAAGAGCCGCTTCAAGCGGGCCGACTTCATGGCCTTCTACGACGAGGATCAGTTTGTGGGCTTTGCTTACGTGATCCACAGCCAGGGTTGCCACTACATCCTCTTCCTGGCGGTGGCTGACCAGGTACGGTCACAAGGCTACGGCAGCCGGATCATCCACCAGCTGCGTCGCCACTACCGGGATGATTCCCTCCTCCTCGACGTTGAGGAGCCAGATGACCGCGCCGCCAATAATCAGCAGCGGCTACGGCGGGTGGCCTTTTACCGACGCAACGGTTTCTACCCGACGACCAAGCGCTTCCCGGAGGAGCACGTCACCTTCCGGGTCCTGGCCACCAAGCGTCAGATCAACGGCCAGCGGGTGGACCGGATCTTCGACTGGTTTTCTTGGCCACTGGGCTGGTTAATTCAATAGTGAGTAATTGGGCAGGGGAACACCTTGCTCATTTTGTTTACTGGAAAATTCAGCAGATTCGGTTGATAATACAAGAAAAGGGGGGAATCACCATGCAGGAAGCACTGGATTTTTTGACGATCACGGACCGAGAGGCAGTGGACCGGCTAACCGCGACCCTGTTTAGCCACCACCTGTTGATCGTGGGGCAGACGGGCAGCGGCAAGACGACGACCACCCTCTCGTTATTGGGCCAGCTCCAGCAGCTGAACCAGACGGCGATCATCCTTGACCCGACTGGTGAGTACACCAAGCTACCCAACGCGATCACCTACCGGCTAGGCGACAACTGCTACCTCGAGGCAGGGAAGCTGACGGTTGACCAGCTATTGACCACCCTCCAGCTCCAGGTCGATCCTGGCCTGCAAGCCAAGCTGCGGCAGGCGGTCACCGACCTTCAGATCCAGCACAACATTCAGGATGCCCCGGGTATTTACCGGCGCTTGGGACGTTCCCTGGCCGACTATCAGGCCGACGAAAACCAGCTGGGGGCGTGGGCCAGCGACTTCCCGGTCCAGGATCTCTTCGCCCAGCTGATTGAGGAGTTCGTGGTCCCGTTCGCTGATGACCGGGCCGATTACACCTGCCTGGGCCAGCAGTACGACCGGGCCACCATCAACCACTACTGGCCACTGTTGA
Organism: Limosilactobacillus pontis DSM 8475; assembly: GCF_001435345.1. GTDB lineage: Bacteria > Bacillota > Bacilli > Lactobacillales > Lactobacillaceae > Limosilactobacillus > Limosilactobacillus pontis. The sequence goes on from NZ_AZGO01000002.1 coordinate 2,218, forward strand.
CGGCAATCCATGACCAGCTGGCCAGTCCCACCTTCCGGGCCCTCTTCGACATCGACCACCACGCCGGAACGATGAAGAGTGAGCTTAACTTCATCCTCAAGATGTTCCTCCACCACCGGAGTAGCCACCGGACATTGGTGGTCGACCTGTCGCTGCTAAAAGACTATGAGGAGAGTCAGCGCCTGATTATTTCGCTGTTGCTTAAGGAAATCCTTCGTCTCCGCCTCCACGACAACGCCGGCTTCCCAGTTAACGTAATCATTGATGAAGCCCACCGTTACCTGCCCAAGGACGAGCGTGACCTGGCGGACAATGGCATCTTCCAGCTGGTGCGGGAAGGCCGGAAGCTAGACCTGAAGATGATCCTGACGACCCAATCCCCGCTTGACCTCCCCGCCCGTCTGCGCTCTCAATTCAGTGACCTGCTGGTTCACCGTCTCCTTGACCAGGCAGAGATAGCCAGCCTCCCCAGTGCCGGGCTGACCCTCCAGGATGCCGGTGCGTTGTCGGTTGGTCAGGCGGCTCTCTGCGTGTTTGGTGAGGCGCCGACCCTGGTGAAGGTGAACTTACCGGAGTGGCGGAAGGCCGGTGGCCACCGTGACTAGGGGGATCAAGTTGGCTCTGTGCTGCCTACTGATGGCCGGGGCAACGGTTGCTGGAACGGTCCAGCAGAATTGGGCGGCGTTAAAGAGCCCCGCCAAGCTCAGCACGGCCACCCCGACAATTTTCGTTCACGGGATGCCAAGCAGCTACCATTCCGAGATCAAGATGGTGCGGAGCCTGATTGACGCCGGGATCACCACGCCGGACAATGTTGTCCTGGCAACGGTTACCAACGATGGCCAAGTAACCTTCAATCACTACTTGCCGGCTCATCCCCACAACCCGATTATCGAGGTCAACCTGCAGAACAGCCACGAGCGCGATAACCACATTTCAGCAGCCTGGATTAAAAACGTCGTAGTTGCCCTCCAGCGGCAGTACCACTTTAGTCGGGTGAACTTCGTCGGCCACTCCAGCGGTCCGCTCCTGATCCTATGCTATATCATGGATAACGCCAACGATCCACAACTGCCCCGGGTGGCGCGGCTGGTTTCACTCGGTGGGGCCTTCAATGGTGCCCTGGGCAAGCGCGACCGCCCGAACACGATGCAGCTGGCGCCGGATGGCCTGCCGGTGACCCGCCAGGTCAAGGAGTACCGAAAACTTCTCCCGTTACACGGGAGTTTTCCACGCCACATCCGGGTTCTCAACCTCTACGGTGACCTCCAGGATGGCAGCAACTCCGATGGCCGGGTCGCCAACAATTCCTCGCGGGCGATGCGCTACCTAGTGGCCATTCGGGCCCGATCCTACCGGGAGGTCCGGGTGACGGGGGCTAAAGCGGACCACAGTGGGTTGCATAATAATAAAAAGGTTGATTTTTACCTAATCCGCTTTCTTTATGGGCAGAACTGCTGATTCAATTTATAAAATTACCGATGACCAACGATTCACAATTGAAAATATGCATCACAACTGTAAACCACCCGTGCTGATGTAACAAAAATGTAAAGAAAAAATCGAATTATGTGCTTTACTTCACAATACTAAACGCTTATAATGTCTCTTGCAAATGAATGATTTGCTCTTATTTTAAGAATAATAGCGTCTTTAGTATTAGGATGAACCGCACATCTCTTTTATATCCAATTAACGTCAACTACCGAGCGTGGTTCATGCTAAAAGCGCACTAAATAAAAAGATAACCTGTGTTGTGGTAAGCGCAGGTTATCTTTTTTGCTTTTAAAGCAGGTGTTGTTGTTTCATCAGCTCGCCGATCCAGTTGTTCTCCAGCTTCTTGAGCAGGGGCTTTTCGACCAGCTTTGGAATTGGCAGATCCATGTCCTTCAGCGGCTTCTTGTCGTTCATGTAGTACATCGCCCGCATCAGGGTCCGGATGTCGTAGATCGAATTGAAGACCTCCGGCACACCCCGGTCAACGTTCATCAGGGTGTAGACGGCTTCCATCGCGGTCCGGACCGAATACTCGGTAGTGAAGACGGTGTCACGGGTCGGGGACTCGGCAAAGTTACCGATGAAGGCCAGGTTGGCGGATCCGATTGGCACGACAGCTGGCCGGTCGCCCTTGACCCGGGGCATGAAGTAGGAGGTGACAAACGGCATGTAAACCGGTACGGTATTGATCGAGGACTCGTCGGCCAGCTTGTCAATCAGGGCCGTTGGGACCCCGAGGTGGTAGAGCCACTCCTTGGTGATCTCCTCACCGGTACAGTCGACGATCCGCTTCTTGATGTAGTTCCCCTTGGTATCGGAGTAGAGGCCATAGATCCAGACACTCGTCTCGTTTGGCTTCTGCTTCTTGAAGTGGGGCTGGCGGTGGATCGCCCAGGAGAGCATCCAGTTGGAGTCGGTGACGGTGATGATCCCACCGGTGTTGACCTTGCCGTCGTGGAGGTCCCGCTTGGTCAGCCGCTCAATGTAGGGTTCGACCTGGGGGTTTTGACGGTCGCCGTGGCTGAGATGAACCAGGACCGCTCCGGCAGGTTCTTGCAGAAGACGTCGGGATGTCCGAAGGCCGGTGACTGTTTAGCGATGTTTTCCCAGAGCTTCCAGCTACCGCCCAGGGCCCGGGTTGGCTTGGCAGCTTCGTGGTGACTGCCGTAATTGGAGCTCTCGGTGATCGAACCGTTGGTGACAAAGACCAGGTCATCGTCGGTCAGGTCGATCTCCTTGTGGTCACCCCCCTGGGTCATGACGATCTTCTTGGCGTGCTTCTCGCCATCCTTGGTGTCAACCAGGACGTTTTCCACCTGGGTGTCATAGTCGAAGTGGACGCCGTGGCCCTTGAGGTAGGCCAGTAGTGGCTTGGTCATCGACTCGTACTGGTTATACTTGTTGAACTTCAGGGCGGTGAAGTCCGGCAGGCCGTCGATGTGGTGGATGAACCGCATCATGTAGCGCCGCATCTCGGCCAGGGAGTGCCACTTCTCGAAGGCAAACATGGTGGCCCAGTAAGTCCAGAAGTTGCTTTCAAAGAATTCGTCGGAGAAGTAGTCCCCAATCGTCTGGTCGCCGAGTTGGTCCTCAGGGGTCAGCACTAGCTTGGTTAGCTCCTTGATGGCCTTCTTGGAGAGGAGGTACTTACCATCGGATGGGACCTCGTTACCGCGGTTGTAAGTCAGTCGGCAGTTGGAACTGTTCGGGTCGTTCTTGTCGAGCCAGTAGTACTCGTCCAAGTATGATGCCCCCGGAATCTCCAGGGATGGGATGGACCGGTACATGTCCCACATACACTCGAAGTGGTTTTCCATCTCCCGGCCACCCCGGGTCACAAAGCCGACGTCTGGCCGATCCTGACCATCCAGAGAACCACCGGCGATCGGTAGCTCCTCGAAGATGTGGATCTGCTTGCCCGGTACCTGAGCGTCACGGATCAGAAAGACCGCGGCGGACAGGCCAGCCAACCCGGCCCCGACAATGTAGGCGTGCTTCTTATCGGCCCCCGCTGGCTTGCGCGGCCGGGCAAAGGCTTCGTAGTTTCCGTTAGAATGATACATCAGGAATTACCCCTTTCTGTTGAGCCACAACAACTAACAACTTAATTGTATGGTAAACGCTTCCTAGTGTCAATTTCTTGATAAGAAGGGGAGTAATTGGCGGCCAAAACGCTTATAATTGACAATGATAAAGAAGTGCGGGTGAAATTATGATAGAAATCAATGGACGACGATATTCGTTCCCCAAAATTTTAACATTTGGCTTCCTGCTGGTGATCATGCTGGGGACCGCCATGCTATTGCTGCCGTTTGCGACACGGCCGGGCCTCCACACCAGCTTTATGACGGCCTTCTTCACGTCAACCAGCGCGACCTGTGTGACGGGGTTGACCCTGGTCAGCACCGCCGGCCACTGGACACCCTTTGGTCAGGTGGTGATTGCCGTTTTGATGGAGGTCGGTGGCCTGGGCTTCATGACCTTTGCCGTCATGATGTCACTGATGATTCGGCGGCGGATGCGGATGTCGACCCGCCTGCTGACCCAGGAGGCGCTCAACCTCGACCACCTCTCACAACTGAGTGTGGTCTACCTGATCATCCGGCTGTCGATTCTGATCCAGCTGGTCGGCGCCGTCTTCCTCTTCTTTGACTTCTACCCGCGCTACGGTTTATTGCGAGGAATCTGGTATAGTATCTTTCACGCGATCTCGGCCTTCTGCAATGCCGGCTTTGATCTCTTTGGCAACAGCATGGAGAACTACGTCAACGACCCCTACATGCTCTGTGTGCTGATGGTCCTGATCGTGGCGGGGTCCTTTGGTTTCCTGGTCTGGAAGGACATTCTGGGCTACCACCGTTACCACCACCTATCCCTGCACACCCAATTGGCGTTGCGGACCGGATCCGTGTTGTTCATTTTATCGTTTTTGGTCTACCTGATTACCGAGCACAACCTGGCCCAGCTGAGCAGCACCTTGTCGAGTCCCCAGCGCCTGCTGAACACGATCTTCATGGCAGTAACGCCCCGGACAGCCGGGCTGATCACCTTCCCGTACACGAAACTGAGCGCGGCTGGGTTGAGCTTCACGATTATCCTAATGTTCATCGGGGGGACGCCGGGATCGACGGCCGGTGGGGTTAAGACGACCACGGTTGGTCTGCTGGCTATCCAGAGTATCGCCACGCTGCGGGGACAGAAGGATACTGAATTTGCCCACCGCCGCTTCACCCAGGAGAATATCTACCGGGCCCTGACCCTCTTATTCGTGGCCCTGGTGATCCTGCTGGCGGCGATCCTCCTGTTAGTCGAGACCCAGGCCCTGCCCAAGCATGACTCGCTAGCCTACGTGACCTTCGAGGCGGTGGCGGCGTTTGGAACGACCGGGATCTCACTGGGGATCACTGCCCAGCTAAATTTCATCGGTCAGGTCATCATTATGATTCTGATGTTTATCGGCCGGGTCGGCATCTACACGGTCATGTTTTCGATCTTCAATGCCCAGCCGAAGCGCAAGAGCTACCATTATCCAGAGGAGAGTGTTTTAATTGGCTAAAAAAGAAAGCTACGCCGTGATCGGGATCGGCCAGTTCGGGGCCTCCATCTGTGAGTCCCTCGTCCGGGCCGGTCAGGAGGTCCTGGCGATTGATATCAACGAGGACGTCATTAACGAGTTGGCCAACTCGGTTATGCGGGCGGTGGCCGCGGATGCCCAGGACGAGGACACCCTGCGTGAACTCGACATCGGCAGTTTTGACCACGTCTACATCTCGATCGGCAAGAACATCGAGGTCAGCATCATGGCAACCCTGATTGCCAAGGACCTTGGTGCCGCGGATGTAACCTGCCGGGCCGAGAATGCCAACCATGCCCGGGTCCTGGAGCGAGTCGGTGCCGACCGGGTTGTTCGGCCGGAGCACGACCTGGCCAAGCGGTTAATCTTCCAGCAGCTCAATCCCAGCGTCGTTGATTACGTCACCCTGAGTAAGGAGACAACCCTGGCTGAGATCATCATTGATAATCCCAAGTTTGTGGGAAGAACTTTGGATGAGCTTGATTTCCGGAATAAGTACAACGTCAATGTGATTATCATCGTTGGTGCCGACGACCAGGTCAACCAGATGCCGCAGGCCAACGACGTGATCCAGCTCCACGACAAGATCACGGTGGTTGGTAAGCTCACGGACATTCAGAAACTTAACGATATTGTTAATTAGGGGAAAGCAAAATGAAATTAAGGGAAATTAACATTGTTACCATCTTAGCGGTGGTTTGTTTTGTTGTTGTGTTCGGTTTGATCGGGACCTTGGTCAGCCACCTCTACTGGAACTTGATCTGGCTGGTCCTCCTGATCGCCTGGGCGGGGATCCTGGTCCACACCCTGACGACCGGGCACCTAAAGATCTGGCAGCACCTAGTGGATCGGATGGAGTTTGGCGACCATGACCAGGTCTTAGACCTCAGCGCCGGTCGCCTGAATGACCTCCTTCTTTTGGCCAAGAACCTTCAGGCACCCGCCAAGGTAACCGGGACCGGGAACTGGCGCCAGGACCAGCATGCTGTTCAGGCCCGGGTCAATGCGGCCGGGGTCGCGGACCGGGTGCGGTTGGTGGACACCGACGTCTTTAACATGACCTTTCCGGACCGCAGCTTTGACAAGGTCCTGGTCGACCTGGCCTTCCACAACATCAATCCGGCCCTGAAACGGAACCGGTCGGTCCAGGAGGCGGCCCGGGTCCTCAAGGCTGACGGGACGATGGCAATCGTTGACTTCGGCCATGTTGAGGAGTACAAGCGAATGCTGGCTAGCCTGGGCTTCAACGACATCCGGGTGGTCAACACCGGCTTCAACGGCTGGTGGGGTGGTCCCTGGACGACGACCAAATTGATTGTTGCACGACATTTTCGGCAAAGAAGGTAATTAAAATGAAGTACGTAACAATGAATGGTGAACGCCTGAGTCAAATCGGCATCGGCGGGGCGGACCTCGGCCGGCGTCCCTTCAAGGAGGCTGAGGCGATCCATTATGGCCTGGAGCACGGCATCAACGTGGTCGACACCGCCGAGAGCTACCCGGGCAGCGAGGAGCTGATCAAGTGGGGGATGACCGACATTGACCGCCAGCAGGTCTTCTTGATCTCTAAGGTCCTGCCTAGCCACGCCACCCCGGACCAGGAGCGGCGGAGTCTGGAGGGGAGCCTGAAACGTCTGGGCGTTGACTACCTGGACCTCTACCTCCTTCACTGGCGGGCTAACGCGGACCTTACGCAGGCGGTGGCCGGCCTGGAGCAGCTCAAGCAGGAGGGCCTGATCCGCCACTGGGGCGTTTCCAACTTCGACGTCAAGGATATGGAGGACCTCCTCAAGGTGCCCCACGGTGACCAGTGCTTTGCCAACGAGGACCTCTACAACCTGACTAGCCGGGGAGTCGAGTATGACCTCCTGCCCTGGCAAGCAAAACACCAGGTGGGCTTTTTGGGTTACTCGCCCTTCCACGCGGTGGGCTGGAACTACCTCCACCCGACCAAGGTCCTGCGGGATATCGCGGCGGCCCATGATACCGAGCCCTACCCGGTCATGCTAGCCTGGATCACCCGGAACAACAACCTGGTGACCCTGCCCAAGGCAGCCACGGTTGACCACGTCAAGGCCAACATTGCGGCGATGGACCTCAAGCTGACGGACCAGGAGCTGGCGATGATCGACCGCGAGTATCCGGCCCCGACCAAGAAGGTTCCATTGGAGAAAATTTAAAACATGAAAACGGCAAGATCGCGATCGAATGACCACGGCCTTGCCGTTTTAGCACTAATTTAGAAGAACAGCTTGCTCATGATGATCATGAAGACCAGCAGGCAGGTGGAGCTGATGACCGCGGCACCGAAGACCGCGCCACCACGCTTGAAGATTACCTTGAAGTTGACGGACAGGCCCAGGGCAGCCATCGCCATCCCCAGGAAGATGTAGGCGGCCTGAACCAGGACATCCAGGGCCGCTGCGGAGAACGGCAGGAAGGTCCCCAGAATACTGGTCAGGATGAAACCACCGAGGAACCACGGGATTGGCAGCTTCTTTGGGGCTGCCGTGTGGTCTTCCTCACTCTCTTTGACCAGACGGTGTTGGTACCAGTAGCCGACGATCAGGGCCACCGGTCCAGCAGGAGAACCCGGGACAGCTTCATGATCAGGGCGTTGTCCAGGCTCTCCTCACCGAAGGCCCCCCGGCTGCCACCGCGTGAGCGATTTCGTGAAGGGATCCCCCGGCGACGATCCCAAACTGTGGATCGGTCAGGTGGAGAAGGGGCTTGATCCCGATTTCGATCAGGGTAAAGACAGTCCCCATCACGCAGACCACCGCGACGGCGAGCACCTCGTCCTCACGCTTGCGTTCCTCGTCGGTTGTTTCCAGCTGTGGTGAAACCCCCATGACGGCGGCAGCGCCACAGACCCCACACCCGCAGGCACTGAGGATTGCCAGTTCGTCACTGGCCCCGAACTTGCGACTGAGGCAGTAGGTCAAACAGATCGTTCCGGTAACGGCTACGGCGGCCACCAGGATGGTCTTAACCCCGGCCTCGGCCAGAGTTTCCAAGTTTAACCGAAAACCGAGCAGGATAATTCCCAGGCGCAGGAACTTGTTGGAAATGAAACCGACCCCCGGTTTGGCTTCTGCCCGCATATGTGCCGGTGCTAGCTGCATGGCGATCCCCAATAATAGGGCGAGAACCAGGGCTCCGATCAGGTTGACGTAGGGGAGCTTGGTCAGTAATACCCCGGCTATACGGAGCAAATTAACGTCATGATGGCTGCTAGCCAAAATGACTTAGTCTTCATAATTGACATTGTTTTTCAAATAACCTCCTCAAAAAATGACAATGCCTGTTTAACTGTACCAGAGCTGCCCATAGAAGCAAGGGTAAATCATCATGTAACCCCTTTCCATTGGGCATTTTCGTCGGCCCCGGGGTAGAATAGGGAGAAATAGTTTTATGAGGGGGATATTAATATGCAGATTAGGAATGTCAAACTCGCCCAGGCCCATTCGTCCCTGGACATCTACCATAGTGCCAGTGACGTGGTCCTGCCGGCAGTCGTGATCGTGCCGGGCGGCAGCTACCAGCAGATCAAGGAGCGGGATTCCGAGCGGGTGGCCCTGACTCTTGCCACCCACGCCTTTCAGAGCTTTGTGGTTCGCTACCCGGTTCTGGAGTATCGTGACTACCAGGCAGCCAAGGTGGCTATATCGCAGACCTTTGACTACATCGTGGCCCATGCGGACGAGCTGGGGGTTGACCCGGAACGACTGGGGATCCTCGGCTTCTCGGCCGGTGGCCAGTTAGCGGCGGCCTACAGCAACCAGTCAGGGACCAAGGCACGTTTTGCCGCCCTGGGCTACCCGGTGATCAAACCAACCATTGACGAACGGATGGGGGTCACCACCGAGGACGTCAGCCAACTGGTGACGGACCGGACCCCGGCCACCTTTGTCTGGGGGTCGGTCAACGACGGCCTGACCCCCTATCTGGATCATATCAACGCCTACGTGACGGCCCTGGCCCAGCACGGGGTACCGTTTGAACTTCACGAGTTTGGGACCGGCAACCACGGGATCGCCCTGGCTAACAAGTATACCGGGATCGTCAACCGGGACCGGGTCGACCGCCACATGAGCCGGTGGTTCCCGCTTTTTTTGGAGTGGCTAGGCAACCTTAAATAATTAAAAAGGATCGATCAGCGTTTCAGCCGGTCGATCCTTTAGTTTTTATAGGGCCGCATGGACCATCTTGATGTGGGGCGTCGATACGTGGATATAGGGTTCGCCCTCACTGTGGAAGCCAAATTTTTGGTAGTAGCCCTCCACCTGGACCTGGGCGTCGATCTCGATCTTATTTCCCGGGAAATAATCACGGATGGTATCCATGATCTGGGGGAGAAGTTCATTACCCAGTCCGCGGCCGCGGAAGTTGGGAGCGGTGACCACCCGGCCGAAGGTGACCAGGCCGGGCGCCTTCAGGTAGACTCGGGAGTAGGCGGCAACCTGGCCGTCCAGTTCGTCATAGACGTGGATCGCCTTGAGGTCGTTGTCGTCGATGTCGTTGTGGATTCGCTGCTGCTCGACGGTGAAAACCTCGTCGCGGAGCTTGTAGATTTCGAATAGTTTCATGGTTGATAGGTCGTCAAATGCGCGTCTTTGCCACATGTTTTCTGCCTTCTTTTCATAGAATACCTAAATTGTAACGCGTTTGGTTGCCACCTCGGCAATGAAATGCTGGTCGTGCTCGATAATCAGCATCGCTGGGTGCGCCGTCTGGATGAGCTGGATCAACTGGCCCTGGTTGTAGGTGTCCAGGTAGTTGAGCGGTTCGTCCCAGATGTAGAGTTGGGCGGGGGTCAGAAGCGACCGGGCGAGCTCGACCTTCTTCTGCTGACCCATGCTCAGCTGGTCGAGCGGAGTGGTGAAGCTGGCCCGTTCCATCCCCAGTTTCTTTAGGGTGTTGAGCAGCTGGTCGACCGGTAGGTGGTTGCGGTGGGCGTAGGCGGTGAGGCTGCCGCGCTGGTCGGTGTAGTGTTGGCGGACCAGGCTGACCGTTGTCCCGTGGGCCAGGGTGATCGTTCCGCTGACTTGCCCGACCGGTTGGCCGAGGATCGCCTTGATCAGGGTGGACTTCCCGCTGCCGTTGTCCCCAGTCAGCAGGACACACTCGCCCTGCTTGACCGTCAGGGAGAGGTCGGTGAAGACTTGGCGTCCGGGCAGGGTGATCCCGACCTGCTCGAGGGTCAACAGGGTCTGGTGGTAGCTGGACTGCTGGTTGGTGGTCAGTGGGGCGACGGTCTCGACTTCCTGGAGGAGGCCGGTCTTGGCCGCGGCGACCTGGTCGAGCCGGTGGGCCATCGTTTGCGACTTCTTCATCATCTTGGCGGCCTTGGCCCCGATGAAACCCTTGTCAGCGTGGGCGTTGTGGCGCTTTTCGCCCTCGGCGCGTTGTGGCCACTGGAGGCGCTGCTGCTTGGCGGCGTGGAGGCGTTGGATATCGGCGTGGAGACGGTCATTAGTGGCGATTGCCGTCTGGTTGCGGCGCTTCTTTTGGGCGAAGTAGGTGGAATAGTTGCCCCGTTCCAGGACCAGCTGGTGACGCTCAATCACCAGGGTGTGGTCGATCAACCGGTCGAGGAAGGCCTGGTCGTGGCTGGTGATGATGAAGCCCTGGTGCTTGGCTCGTAGGTAAGCGGCGACCTCTTGCCGGCCCCGCGTATCGAGGTGGTTGGTCGGCTCGTCCAGGAGGGGAAAGACCCCGGGTTGGGCGAAGAGGGCGGCCAGCAGGACCTTGGTCTGTTCCCCGCCGCTGAGGGTTGCAAACGGCTGCCAGAGAAGGACCGGGTCGACGCCCATCAGGTTGAGTTCCCGTTCGACTTGCCACTCTTCCAACTGTGGGGTGCCTGCGCTGAGGTTGTCCCAGGCAAAGGCAGTCGGGTCGGTTACCGCCTGGGGAAAGTAGGCGAAGGGAAGATTGCTCGCTACCCATCCTTGGTAGTCGAGTTGACCCATCAGGATCTTCATCAGGGTCGTCTTCCCTCGGCCGTTTCTCCCGAGGAGGCCCAGTTTCCAGCTGCCGTCAATGGCCAGTTGACAATCAGTGAAAAGCGGCTCCTGCCCCGGATAGGCGAAGTTGAGTTGCTTAATGGTGATGTTTCCCATTTCAGATCACGTTCCTTTCGGAATACAGACACGAAAAAAGGCCCACCACCCGGGTAGACCTTTTAAAGTGAGCAAAAAGACATACTTTGCCACAATTTGCTGATCAATGATTGAAATTTAATTCTACCCGGGCATCCTTTGTCGTGTCGATGAACAAACGATGCATTAATTTGTGTAGAATTAGAACTTCAATGGTTGATCCCTCCGTTAAATTTGCTGACCGTAGTATAGCAGGAGCCCGCGGGGCGTGTCAACTACTTACTCAGTTCACCATCGGCAATCTTGTCAAGCAGTGGCCGGGACGGGATGAAGAAGAGCTGGCCGGATAGGATGTCGGAGAAGGAGAGGAGGTAGTCGTGCTTCTCGATCATGTTCTCCAGCATCTTCTTGGTGACCGTCCAGTGGCGGGCGTAGCCGATGAAGTAGGTCCCGGTGATCCCAACAGCCGGGTCGGAGTACGGTACGTTCATCCGGACGATCTTCTGCTCAACCCCGTTGATCTTGGCTTTGGGAGGCAACGTTGTGGGCGTTTTTGAACTTCTCAGCGTCTTTCAGTTCCAGATCGCTGGACTTCTTGCGGCCGACTGCCTTCTCCTGGTCCTCAGTGGTTAGTTTGTTCCAGATGTCCATGTGGTGTCGCCACTTCTGGGCAAAGGCGTAGGAGCCGTTTTCAAAGAACGGATCCTCATCACCGACGATGGCGTATTCAGCGGCGTCCTCGACCTGGGGGGCCTCGGTACCATCAATGAAACCGATGATCGCCCGGCCCTCGAAGTAACGAAAGCCCTTGGTCTCATCGACAACGGTGGTGTAATCCTTTAGGAAGAGCATGCACTGGGCCATCAGTTCGTAGACTGCGGCCTCATCGTTGGCCCGAATATGGAGGAAGATGTCCCCTTCAGTGGCGGGCATGGCGTACTTATCCCCGCTGATCGTCTTATAGGTTTCCAGTTCCTTGGGCTTTGGCGCGTCAGGGAAAAGGTAATCCCAGGCGGCGTTAGAAAAGCCCAGGGAGGCCTTCAGGTTACCCCGGTTGTCACGGATACGGAGTGAACGGACGATGGCCTGGTAGCGGTCGACAAATTCCTCGATGGCGGCTTGCTCCTTGGCCTGGTCCTCACGCTTTAACTCCAGTACGGTGAACTGGACGTGTTCACCGGCGTCCTTCCAGACGTCCTGTGCTTGGTTTGGGTTCATGGTCATAGTAAGATCCCCTCTCAAAAAATAAAGTTTATCAACAATTTTATTATAGCATCTGTTATCTGACCCTACTGGATTAGATCCGGCAATCTGTCTATTTAATATTGAAGCCGTTTACAAATAAAGCTACAATAAAAATGTGAAATATTTTACGATTTTTCGTATTGGACTTTTTTATTTGGCAGATTTGGGGTGAGGAATTTGCAAGAAACGAAGAAAAAGCACCGGTTCCATATGCCGTCTGCTTATACGATCTTGTTCATTATTATTGTCATTATTGCCATCCTGACCTGGATTATTCCAGCCGGGACCTACGCTACTGATAAGGCCGGCAACATCATCTCTGGAACCTACAAGGCGGTTTCCAGCAAGCCGCAGGGGATCTGGGATGTCTTCATGGCGCCGGTCATCGGGATGGTCGGGGACAAGAAGACGGAGGGGGCGATCTCCGTCTCCCTGTTCATCCTGGTCATCGGGGGCTTCTTGGGGGTTGTGAACAAGACTGACGCCCTTAATGAAGGGATCAGCTCGATTGTCCGGCGTTACAAGGGCCGGGAGAAGCAACTGATTCCGATCCTGATGATCCTGTTTGCCATCGGTGGTTCCACCTACGGAATGGGTGAGGAGACGATTGCCTTCTACCCACTGCTGATTCCCGTCATGATGGGGGTTGGCTTTGACTCGCTAGTTGCCGTGGCGATTGCCTTGGTCGGGACCCAGGTTGGGTGCCTGGCCTCGACTGTCAACCCATTCGCTACCGGGGTTGCATCACAAACTTTGAATATTTCACCTGGTGATGGCCTCGGTTCCCGGTTGCTTTTGCTGATTATCACGACCGCCGTCAGCATCATCTACGTCTACCACTACGCTTCCGTTATCCAGAAGGACCCGACTAAGTCACTGATCTATGACCAGCGGGCCGAAGACGAGAAGCGGTTTGCCATCAAGGCGCGGACCGATGATGACCACCAGATGACCGGCCGCCAGAAGGCTGTTATCTGGCTCTTCGGATTGACCTTCGTCATCATGATCCTCGGGCTGATCCCGTGGACCAACCTGAACAGCCACTGGACATTCTTTGATACCTTTACCAAGTGGTTGACCGGGATTCCATTCCTGGGTAACCTTTTGGGGCACGATATGGCGCCATTGGGGACCTGGTACTTTAACGAAATCACGATGCTCTTCCTCTTCATGTCCGTTGTGATCATGTGGGTCTACCACATGAAGGAGGGCGAATTCATGGACGCCTTCATGAAGGGAATGGCCGACTTCCTGAGCGTTGCCATCATCGTGGCTGTTGCGCGTGGGATCCAAGTGGTCATGAACAACGGGATGATTACCGGGACCGTCCTGCATTGGGGTGAAATGGGCCTGCATGGGCTCTCACAGAGTGTCTTCATCATCCTGACCTACATCTTCTACATTCCAATGTCATTCCTGATTCCATCGACCTCTGGACTGGCCGCCGCAACCATGGGGATCATCGGCCCACTGGGTCACTTTGCCCACGTCTCCGGTAGTCTGGTTATCACGGCTTACCAGGCTGCCTCTGGCTGGGTCAACCTGATCACGCCAACCTCCGGGATCGTAATGGGGGCCCTGGCCATCGCTCATGTCAACGTCAGTGTTTGGTGGAAGTGGATGCTCAAGTTGATGATCTACCTATTTATTGTTACCTGTGTATTCTTAGGTGTTGCTGCCGTATTGTAAAAGGGATGAGTATTTATGGCACAATTAGTAAATGAGAAGGAACAACAAGAAGCTGTTAAGGCTCTGGAACGACTGATTTCGGTACCGTCATACAATCAGCCGGCTGAGGACGGGGCACCGTTTGGCTGTAAGATCCGCAACGCCCTGGACGAAATGATGAAGATCTGTGACGAGCTGGGCTTCAAGACCTACGAAGACCCAGATGGCTACTACGGTTACGCCGAGGTCGGTACGGGTGACAAGGTCTTTGGGGTAATCTGTCACCTCGACACGGTTCCGGCCGGCGACCTCAAGAACTGGACACACGACCCGTTCAAGGGCACCGTCATCGACAACGCCGTCTACGGGCGAGGTGCCCAGGACGATAAGGGTCCCGGGATCGCCGCCTTGTACGCGGTCAAGGCCCTGATGAACGCGGGTTATCACTTTAACCAGCGGATCCGCTTTATCTATGGGACCGATGAGGAGATCCTCTGGCGGGGAATCGCCCAGTACAACAAGAAGGAGTCCCAGATCGACAGCGGGATCTCCCCGGACGCCGAGTTCCCACTGATTTACGCTGAGAAGGGGCTGGAGCAGGCCTACCTGGTCGGCCCTGGCACGGATAAGCTGCACATCAGCTTGAAGAACGCCTTCAACGCCGTCCCGGACAAGGCCGTTTATGACGGGCCTAAGCAAGATAAGGTCAAGGCAGCTCTCGACAAGCACGGCTTCAAGTACACCAGCGATGACCACTCGATCACCGTCCTGGGGAAGTCGGTCCACGCCATGCTGGCGCCCCAGGGTACCAACGCTGTTCTCCGTCTGGCGATCGCCCTTGATGACGTCTTTGACTTCAAACTACTGGACTTCATCGGCAAGCTCTTCAAGGAGGACGCCACCGGGACCAACGTACTCGGTGACGTTGAGGACGAGTCTGGTCACCTGACCTTCAACATTTCCAGTCTGGAGATTAACGAGAAGGAGACCCGGATGCAGATTGACCTGCGGATTCCGGTCACCGTCGACCGGGACAAGCTCTTGAAGAAGCTTGACGAAAACGTTGCCGACTACGACCTCAAGTACGCTCCGTTTGACTACGTTGCCCCGCTCTACGTACCAAAGGACAGCAAGCTGATCCAGACCCTGATGGACGTCTACAAGGAGCAGACGGGTGATACCAAGGCCACACCACAGATCTCTGGTGGGGCGACCTTTGCCCGGACCATGCACAATTGCGTGGCCTTCGGGGGAATGCTGCCAACTACGCCGGACTACATGCACCAGGCCAATGAGCAGTGGCCGTTGCCAGATATGTTCAAGGCGATGGAGATCTACGCCCAGGCGATCAAGAAGCTCTGCGTTGATGGTGAATAATTAAATAGTTTACGGTATGCTAAAACGCCGGTCAGAGTCGCGATGGTTCTGACCGGCGTTTCGTATTTAACAAGCGATTGTAAGTGAATTGTATTGAGAGAGATTGTAGTGTGCTTGTTGTTTATGGAAAGGAATTAATGGGTTACTTTTGTTCCATGACCGTTTCACCGTTTGCGATGATCTTGAAGGTCTTGTTAGCGGCGTCGGCATCGAGGACGGCCACGTTGGCACCGTCCTTGTCCTTACGGGTGATCTTGATGGTCGTGTCGGTTGGCGTTTCAACGTCGATGGAGCCATCCAGATCGAAGGCGGCGAACTTGTTCCGCCAGGAAAGCAGACTCAACAGGTCCTTAACTACTGGCCGTTGCACTTCCTTGGCCACTTCTTCCTTGCTGTAGTAGTGACGGTTGATGTTCCGGCCTTCCTTGGTCTTTTCGAGGAGTTCCAGGTCGTTTGAGCCGGCCAGCAGACCAACGTAGTAAACCATTGGGATACCAGGGGCGAAGATTTGGAATGCCCGGGCCATCAGGTAGGCCTTATCGTTGTCACCGAGGGCGGAGTAGAAGGTCGTGTTGATCTGGTAGATGTCCAGGTTGTGGTATTCGGAACTGGAGTACTTCTTCTTGACGTTGGCACCAACCTTGTAGAGTTCCTTGGAGGTGTAGTCGATCTCGTCGTCAGACAGGATGTTCTTAGCGTCAACAACCCCGATCCCGTCGTGGGTGTCCAGGGTGGTGAACTGCTTCATCGGGCTCATCTTCAACCAGTTGGCCAGGCGGTTGGTCTTACCAGAGTAGAGGGTGTAGAGGGTGGTCATTGGCAGCACGAAGTCGTAGATGAAGTAGTCGTGTTGGGAAATCTTTTGTGGCATCGTGTAGTGCTCGTGGATTTCCGGCAGGATCTCGGCTTGGTAAGGTGCCAGAATCTTACGAACGTCTTCCAACAGGTCCCAGATTTCTGGTTCGACGAAGAAGTCGTTGGTGTCGGCCTTCTTAACAGCGTAGGCAAAGGCGTCCAGCCGGATCAGGTCGGCACCGTGCTTAACCATGGAGGTCAGGGTCTGCTTGAAGAATTCGTTAGCGACCTTGCTCTTGACGTTGATGTCGATCTGTTCCTCGCCAAAGGTGTTCCAAAGGTGTTCCTTAGTCCCGTCGGCGAATTCGATTTCCTGTTCTGGGGCCCGGTCCTTGCGCTTGTAGATCATGTCGATGTCCTTTTGGGTTGGACGGCCCTTACCGGCAGCTTCCCAGAACTTTTCCCAACGGATGAAGAAGTCGTTATACTTGGAATCATCGTGGTTCTTCTTGAAGTCTTGATACATCACGGACTTCTTGGAGATGTGGTTGATCATGAAGTCAAACATCAGGTAGTAGTCCTTGCCAAGGGCTTCAACGTCATCCCAGTCACCGAACGCGGAGTCAACCACGTCGTAACGGTATGGGGCAAAACCACGGTCACCGGTAGATGGGAAGAATGGCAGGAGGTGGACACCGCCGATGGCATCGCCGATGTATTCCTTCAGGACTTCGTGGGTTTCCTTGATGTTCTTAGCCATGGAATCGGAATAGGTGATTAACATTGCTTTGTTTTGAATTGGCATAATAAGACCTCCAAATTAAGTTAGATTACTAGTGAGCAGTGTGACGAGTAGCAAAGAAAATAATCAGGGCGATGATGATCAACCCCACCCCGTAGATCGGGAATGGTGCTGCCAGCCCCATTCCGGACAGTGGCTGACCCAACAGGTGGTTGGTCCATTCGGCAATCGTTGGGGAGAAGAAGGCCCCAAAGTTGAAACCGATCAGGCACAGGGAGGTAACCAACGGCTGCCGGTTAGCAGGCGCCAGGTCCGGCAGGAGGTTGAAGATCAGCGGTGAAACCAGCTGGAGTGGGAACCCAATCAGCAGCAGGCCGGCCACCATCAGGAAGTAGTTATGGCCGGCAAAGCCGAACAGGAAGTTGGACAGGGCCATCAGCCCTAACCCCAGGTAGACGGTCCCAAAGCCCAGGTGCTTCTGGATGGTACCATAGCAGATCCCACCCAGCGTGGCGCCGATCAGCATCAAGGACAGAAACATTGAGGAACCGGTGTAGTGGCTACCGTTGATGGCCACGGCCAGACCAGGGAAACGGTTCTCCATTCCAACATAGTCCACGACCAGCAGGAATGCAAAGAGAACGAGCAGGTAGACTACCGGACTGATCTTGGTGATCGTCTGGTTCTCGTCTTCCCCAAGGTCCTCTGCTAGGTTATCTTCGTCGACTTCCTGGCCCTGGGCCTGACTATCGTCGGGAACCCGGAGTGCGAAGAAGACCAGAACGACGAAGGCTAGGGCGTAAACCGCAAAGGACTGGTGCCAACCGGCGTAGCTCAGGATCAACCCCGCGATAGTCAGTGTGGCGGCCTGACCGATCTGCTCGGCGGCGGCCCGCCAGCCCAGCATCTGGGCCCGCTCCGTGCCGTCGTACCAGACAGCGATCATCGAGATGGCCTGGGAGTTATAGAGTCCGTAGCCGGCCCCCAGGACCAGCCGGGAGACCAGGATCGTCATGTAGTTGTTGACGAACAGTGGGACTAGCCCAGCGATGCCGACAATCGTGACCCCAGCCATGATGATCTTCTTATCGGAGATGTGGAACCACTCCTGGATGAGTGGGGAGAGGACCACGAAGATCATAACGGCAAAGGACGGGGTGGTTACCAGGTACTCGGACTGGGTCTGGGTGATTCCCAAGGCCGCCTTGAGTTGCGGCAGGGAACCCTGGATCGCGTAAGCACTGGTGATCATGAATGAGACTGACAGGAACGCTAGCTTGGTAATCATGGAATGCTTGTTATTCATATTCTCAATTCCGCTTTCTTTCTTACTTGTGGCAAAATGATAAACGTTTATCATTTTGACTACGTGAATAATATACTATGCCTCCATCATAATGTCAAACGTTTATCAAAACGTTTTGTAATCATTTTCATTGAGGTGGGTTCGCTCTTTTATGAAAACATAATGTAAGCTTGCTGCGATTAGGTTCATCCTATTAATGTGAACGACGTAACGAAGGAAAATAAAAACTGCGTCGATCGTACTTGATCGTGCGCAGTTAATTTAGTGTTAGTACTGACGGTCGTATTCATAAGTCAGTTCTGGTTCACGACCGGTCCGCTGGTAGTTGTTGAGGGCGTCAACCTGGCGCATCTCATCTGCCGATAGTTCAAAGTCGTAGATATCGGCGTTTTGCTGGATCCGGTCAGCGTGGACCGACCTTTGGAATGAAGGAGACCCCATTTTGCAGGTGCCAACGTAGGATTACCTGGGCCGGTGACTTACCGTGGGCAGCACCGATTTGCTTTAGGACTGGCTCACTGAGGACGGCTCCCCGGCCTAAGGGACTCCAGGCCTGAGTGATAATCTGGTGGTCATGGTTGAACTGGAGCAAAGGTTTTTGGGTGAGGAGCGGGTGCAACTCGACCTGATCGACTACCGGCATCTCGTGAGCCTTAATGGCCAGGTACTGGAGGTGGATCATCTGATAGTTGCTAACCCCGATCGACTTGGCCATCCCGGCCCGTTTCAGGTCCTCAAAGGCCCGCCAGGTTTCAAAGAAGTGTTGTTCGATCGGCCAGTGAATAAGCAGGAGGTCAACATAGTCTGTCTGTAACCTCTTCAGTGATTCCTTGACTGATTGAATTGTCTGGTCATATCCCTGGTTATCTTCGGCGACTTTAGTAGTAAGGAAAAACTGGTCCCGGGGGATTCGCAAGTCCTTGAAGGCGGTCCCGGCCGCGGCCTCATTGCCATAGAGCTGGGCGGTATCAAAGAGCCGATACCCCGTTGAGTAGGCATCCTTGATGGCATTGGTCATCGTTTCCTGGCCGTCAACCTTGTAAAGGCCGAAACCTTCCTGCGGCATTTGGTTACCGTCCGCGAGCTTTACCCAGTTATCTTTAACATTCATAAATTGTCACCCCTTTATCCCAAATATAGCATTACCGCTTGGGGTGAGAAAAGGGATAACGCTTATTCCATGATTGACTTGGTGGTCCGGGCTAACTGTTCAATGGTCTGCTGACCGGTCATCATACTGTCGTTCTTGTCGGTGTAGACGGCGATGGTATAGCTGGTCCCATTGGCGTTCTTGACGTAACCAATGCTGTTGACGATCCAGTCGTCAGATCCGTAGCTCAACCAGCCGTTCTTGATGGCGAAGTTGTCACTGACAGCCGAGATTCCCCAGGCCTGGTCTGATTCAACGTTACTCATCAGGCTACGGATGGTAGTCCGGTCCTGGCTAGAGAGGAGTTTGGACTGGTAGAAGATATTGTTGAGTAACTTGACCTGGTCCTTTGGAGTGGTGGTGGTCAGTCCCCAGCTCTTGTGGGCAATTGAGTCCTTCATGCCAAATTTGTTGAAGACCTCTTGGAGTCCTGATTGCCCCCCCAGTTCGTTGAAGAGGGTGGTCGTAGCGCTGTTGTCACTCTGCTCAATCATCTTCTTGGCCAGGTCTGTCTGGGTGCTGCTCAGTGGAGCCTGCTGCTTGAGCAGGAGCCCGGCGAGGATGCCGACCTTGACGGTGCTGGCCGTGTGAAACTTGTGGTGGGGAGCATTCGTTGAGGTGTAGATACGATGCGTTTTGGGAGAATAAACCGCGATACTGACGTTATCACTGGAGGTGTAGACGATCTTGTTCCAGTTAGCTTTGAGGCGGGACCCCAGTGACAGGAAATGGTGGAGGCCAAGGATAATGACCAGTATTAATATGATGATTAAGATTAGCCGTGGCCGACGGCGGGGATGCTGAGCACGCTGCATGATGCAAACTCCTTTCTTTCTTGATGTGCGTACCTTACTAATCATACTTGTGAAATTGGAAAAAGGGAACATATTAATTGTGATTTTAACCAATAGTTTGCGAATTAGCTTGAATATTTAGCAAAGTTCACTGATAATTCATGATTAAGGACTATCCTAAGGGGTAGCAATCTGAGAAGGGACTAATAAAATGAAGAAATTTGGTCATAAGTTGATCTGCTACTTGCTGGTGCTCCTGTCTTTTAACCTGAGTTTAATCGGCCTAGAAAACCGGGCCCAGGCCAGTGACGGAGCGTTTTACGATATGAAAGCACGGGCGGCTTATGCAATCGATGCCCAGACCGGACAGGTGCTCTACCAGAAGAATGCCAATAAGGTCTACCCAATTGCGTCCCTGACCAAGATCCTGACTTTAGCGGTGATCGAACAGGACGTCCGTGACCACCGGCTGAGTTGGAAGCAGAAGGTTAAGATCACTCCTGCCGTTGCCAAGGTAGCTAACGACTGGCACTTCTCCAATGTCCAGTTAAATGCCGGGGAGCGGTACAGTATCTGGCAGCTGGCCGAATCTATGATGCTGGTCTCAGCCGATGGAAGCGCCGAGGCCTTGGCACTGGCTAGTGCTGGCAGTACCGCCGCCTTCAATAAGAAGATGCAAAAGGTTGCCCAGGCGGCTGGGGTGCATGATGCCAAGATCTATAACATGATTGGCCTTTCCAACGACAGTCTGGGTAAGCACCGGCTCAAGGGTGTGGCCAACGACGCGGAGAATAAGATGTCGGCTAAGGACTTGGCCCTGATCTCACGTTATGTGATCAACAAGTATCCGGAGACGTTGAAGATCACCAAGAAGAAGTTTGCTAATTTTGATGTCTCAGCCGACCAGCAGTACTTGATGACTAACATCAATGCTCTCCTGCCGCAAAATGGTTTTGCCCCAAGCGGCTGGACGATTGACGGCCTGAAGACGGG
Organism: Limosilactobacillus pontis DSM 8475; assembly: GCF_001435345.1. GTDB lineage: Bacteria > Bacillota > Bacilli > Lactobacillales > Lactobacillaceae > Limosilactobacillus > Limosilactobacillus pontis. Next base: position 23,460 of record NZ_AZGO01000002.1, read on the forward strand.
GAATACCGACGCGGCCGGCAAGTGTATTGTGACGACCGGGACCTATGCCGGCCGGCGGGTCATCCTGGTCGCATTGCACACTAAGGGGGACTGGAATAACCAGTCAAAGATGCAGAAGGAATTCTACGAGGCCCTGGCAGCTAACTACCAGCCAGTTGAATTGCAGAAGATTACTGACCTGCCCAAGAACGTTCGTCAGACGCGACTGGTTCACGCTAAGGGTCAGCATCATGTTCATCTACAGCTGGCTCATGCCCAGTGGATCTGGATGAAGAAGGGTGATGACTGGCGGGCTACTAGGCCGCGCTTTGTTGTTGATTCGGCCCACCGCTCGGTTACTGGAAAACTGACGGCTCCGGTGAAGAAGGGCGAACGGGTTGGTAGTGTTGAGCTGCGGATCAAGGGGATGCCGGTCATACAGGTGCCGGTTACCAGCAGGCAAACGATTACTAAACGGGTCCTGTAAAATTGAATAGTTAACAAATGAAAAGATTTGCATGTGTTGCGGATCTTTTTTTATTGAATAATTTTACTCGGCATTGTGAAATTCTGAATTTATATGGCATATACTTAACGGAACAGTTGCGGCCTGGCCTTGGGGAGCCGGATGTATATGGTATTCGAGGGCCGATATCATCATTGACCATTCGGTTGAATTTGTCCAAAAATGATGGTACTTTAGCATTGTAAATGAAAGCGTTGCCATTGGGGAGGCAATAATGATGATAAACCGATTTAAGTGTTTAGTAGGGCTTGCCACCTTTGGCATGGTGATGGGGACCGTCAGCTCGGCCAGCGCCTGCACCACGGTCCTGGTTGGTAAGAAGGCCAGTAGCGATGGTTCCACGATGATTGCGCGGAACGAAGATGTTGACACGGCCTGGGCCAAGCACTATGTTTTCCACGCTGCTAACAGCAACGGGCCAACACAGTATGTCTCCAAGGACAACCACTTTACGGTTGACCTACCGGCTGACCAGCAACGTTACACGAGTACGCCGGATTGGCAGCAAGAAGATGGCCAAGACCAGTTTGGTGAGGATGGGATCAACGACAGTAACGTGGCGATGAGTGCTACCGAGTCTGGGACTACCAACAAGAAGGCCCAGAAGGCGGACCCATTCGTCAAGAACGGACTGGAGGAACAGTCGATGCTGGATGTTGTTCTGCCATATGTTCACTCCGCCCGAGAAGGGGTTCAGCGCCTCGGCCACATTATCGAAACGAAGGGTTCTGCTGAAAATAACGGGGTGATCTTCTCAGATAAGAGCTCCATCTGGTACATGGAGATTGTCTCCGGTCACCACTGGGCCGCTGTTCGGGTACCAAACAACAAGTACGCCGTCATTCCAAACCAGACAATGATCGGCAACGTCAACACTAAGAAGGGGAACTACATGGCCTCCAAGAACCTAGTCTCCTTTGTTAAGAAGCACGACCTGAATGGTTACGTTGATGGCCACCAGGTTAACCTGGCCAAGGCCTTCGGGACCAACAATAAGGAAGATGCTACCTACAACCGGCCACGGGTTTGGGACGGTCAACGAATCCTGACCCCAAGCAAGAAGCAGTCCATCGACCAGAAACACTTCACGATGTTTATGAAGCCCGACAAGAAGATTTCGGTTGCCAAGGTTCAAAAGGTCTTGGGCTCCCACTTCACGGGTACCAAATACGATAGCAACGGCAAGTGGGCTGGCGGCTACCGGCCAATTAATGTGCCAACGAATGTTGAATCGCACATCCTGCAGATCCGCAACAACGTGCCAAGTGACATTGCCGGAATCCAATGGTTAGCCATGGCCTCACCAGCCACGAGCGGCTATGTTCCGTTCTATACAAACGTCACTAACACTCCGGCTAACTACCAAAGGAAGGGGACTGACAAGCCGGATAACGATTCCGCTTACTGGACCTACAAGATGACCCGGGTACTGACCGACCCATACAAGAACAAGCTGATCAACAAGGATGTTCTGCCGGTGCAAAAGAAGGTTCAAAAGCACCTCGACCAGAACCTAACAAAGTCTGACAAGCAGGCTGAATCATTACCAGGTTGCTGACTACCTGACGTAATGCAACCAGGAGAACGCTGACTATGCGCAAAAGCAGTTCCAGAAGCTGAACCAGAAGTTGACCGTGGATGCAACCCGGCAGACGAAGATTGTTCAGGATAAGAACCTGTAAGACTACTTAGTTAATACCAATCTAATATGAAAATCACCGAATCGCTATCTAACGATCCGGTGGCTTTCAGGTGTAAAAAAAGAGCCATCGCACGGATGACCCTTCATGAAAATATACTACTTAGTATTTAACGTGTTAGTACTCAACGTGCCACTTGATGGTGTATTCCTTCTTCTCGTTTGGCCGCAGGTTGATGTCACCAAACTCTGGGTGGTGTGGGGCGTCCGGCAGGGTCTGGGCTTCCATGGCGATCCCCAGGTGTGGGTGGACCTGACCGTGGTTGTAGACGGCCTTGTCGTCGGAGTTCATGGTGTACATTACCAGGCCGTTCCGGTCGGAGAAAAGTTCCATCTTCCGTCCGCTAGCCTTATCTTCTAGGGTGGCAACCGGCTTAGTCAAACTCGGTTCAACAACCCAGATGTCGTCGAAGCCGTTCTCCTTAGTGGAAGCCATCTGCTTCAGGGCGTCACCGAGACGGGTCGGCGTGCTGAAGTCAAACGGCGTGCCAGCGTTGGCGACCTTCTCGCCGGTCGGGATCTTCCCACCGTCAACGGCCAGGTGGTACTGGGAGTTGACCTGCAGGATGAGGTCGTCAACGGTCTTGGCGTCCGCGTGGGCCATGTTCCAGTAGGTGTGGTTGGTTGGGTTGAAGACGGTGTCGGAATCACTGGTTGCGCCAAGCTTCAGGGTCAGATAATCGTCATCATCGAGCGTGTAGGTGGTGGTGACGTGGATAGTACCCGGGAAGGAGTCGTCCTTTTCATGCAGGGTCAGACTGAGGGTGATTGAAGCATGGTCATCAGTAACATTTGTGTCATCAACGTGCCAGATGTGGTTATAGAAGCCGTTGGTCCCACCGTGCAGGGTGTTCTCCCCTTCATTTTGTTCTAGGTTGACGGTCTTGCCGAAGATCTTAAACTCCCCGTGGGCGATCCGGCCAGCCACCCGACCGATCAGCCGGTTGGTGCAGAAACCGTTGTTGGTAAACTCATCTAGGTTTTCTGAGGTCAGGACCATGTCGGCCATGCCGCCGTCCTTGGTTGGGACCTTGAATGACTGGAGTAGACCGGCGAAGTCAAGTATCCCGGCCTGCACCCCATTATCATTGGTCATTACGTACTTAGTGACTGGTTCACCCTTAAAATGTCCAAACGGAACCTGTGCAATATCCATTGTTAAAAAACCTCCTCAAAAAGTAAGCGCTTTAAACTACACCTACTATTCTAGCACACTTTTTACTGGTATGTGCAACCGTTTGCACGACTGATAACTTTTTGACAGGCTCAACGCTAACCCCTAGAATTAAACTTAAATGAATAAGTGGGGGCAACAACATGGCAAAGTTTAGTTGGGACCGGTTCAAGAAGTCCTGTAACCGTAACTTTATGGACTTTCTCGGAATTTTTGCGGCCGAGGACCGCTTCATCCATGAGCATCGAAACAAGAGTAGTCGGATCGCCGAGCAGGATCGCTACGGCACCGATGATCATGATCAGAAGGATAAGCAATAGAAAAACGGCGACTGGGGATATTTCTTCGGCCGCCGTTTTGCTTGGTGGTTACTTTTGGACGTGTTTCTTAAAGGCCTGGTAGTCCTGGTCAACCTGGTCGACATAGTGGAGGGCCCAGTCGGCCAGCCCCTGGTCGAGGACCTTCTGGTGACGGAGGTAGCCCCGCAGCATCGGCGAAGTCGGACTCTGAGCGTGGGCCATCGCCAGGCAGAAGGCGCAGGTTTGGCAGTAGAGGCGGTAGCTGCTGAAATCGAGTTTCTCAATCTTGATCGATTCCTTCATGTCACGGAACTGCCGGACGTAGTAGCTGCGTTGACCAAACCTGGTGCTGGCCAGGAAAGGATCGGAGGAGGACTGGAGGACACGTTGAGCGGTCACAATTCGTCGTCCCGCCTGGAGACCGTTGGCGATGGCCTGTTGAACCTGAAGCTGGAGCAGGTTATAGCGCAGGGGCATGGCCTCCTTGACCTGGAGGACCAGGTGACTGCCGTCGATCCCAGTCAGCAGGAGCAAGAAGCAACGGGTACCGAAACTGCCAACGCCGACGCTGTAGCGGATGATGTCGGTGATGTGGAAGTTGGCTAGGTAGACCTTGATATCTTGGCGAACATTTTCCCGGTACTTCTCATAACCGTTAGCCACGGCCTGGTATTCCGCGTCGCTGAGGTGCTTGGCACGGGGCGGGTTGTCCCGGAAGACTAGCTGGCCGCGGTTATTGATGGTGCCCATCTTGCGGATGATCTCCTCGGAATTGCTATTCTGGCTCTTCTTGATGATGTTTTGCAGGACCGCCTCCATCTGTTCTGGGGCGTCGTCGTCATCAAGCTTGTGAATGTTTTCGATCATGTCATGGATCTCAAAGGAGTAGTAGAAGACCGCGGACAATGGGAGCTTGTTAGCGCTCTTGATGGCATGGCGGTAGGTCTTGGTGGTCAACTGGAGGAGGTCATAGAGGTCGTCTTTCTTAAAGCCGTTCTCCTCCCCGGCCAGTTCAATGCTGACCAGGAGACGCTTGACGTCACTCTCCCAGTTACCGATCCGGGCCTCGTCAAAGTCATTGAGACCGAAGAGTAGTTTGCGTTCGGGGGAGGCATAGAAGCCGAAGTTGTTCACGTGGGCATCACCACTGATCACCACCGGCATCATGCTTTGGTACTGCTGCTTGAGGTCGCGCTCCATCAACTCGGCCGTCCCACGAAAGAAGGCAAAGCGGCCGGCTAGCATTCGCTGGTGGCGCAGGGGAAGGAGTTCCGGGATCATCTTGGCCTCGGTCTGTTCGATATCGGCCACCGGGTCCCGGTGAACGGGGACAAAGGTGCTCAGCTCCGCACTGGTGACTGCCTTCTGTCGTTGCTTGCCGGTCTGCTCGAGTTCAGCCTTGCTTTTGTTGATCTTGATCTTTTTTAAATCGAAAATGTCTAGTCGCTGTTGGTCCATGCTGACGCTTCCTCTTCTGCTTAGAATTACTGATTAACCTTCATTTTAATGAATTCTTTAAATTTGTAAATATTGCTTGGCCTTCGCACGGCTACTCTGCCACAATTATAATAGAGAATAATTCACAAGGAGCTGATAATGTGATTATTACCGTTGAAAAACCAGTTGCCCAGCACCTGCACGTCAATCCCCAGCTGGTTAACGCCCATCGCCTGGCCACGCCGGAAGCATGGTCGGTCCGTATTTGCGGTGACTTCATGATTGTCATGAACAACCTGTTGGCACTACCGGTGATTGTTCGCCATCCCCAGCGTTTCAACGATTCCCGGTCATTTATTACCGCCTTTAAGCAGGAGTTCCTGCAGCTGATGGAATTGGCGCCGATTCCGCATGCCAAGATTCGCCTGGTTCGTGATGCCCAGTTTCAAGACGTTCGTTTTACCAGTCAGCAGGCCGATTCGGTTGCAATGCACCTGCAGACCTACCAGAATATTCTGACTGGTGCCAATTCAATCATTGATTGGGACCGCCAACCGTCTAACGCCATGCTGGCACTCAAGTTGGCTCATCAGACCGTGCTTGCCGACCCCGATGGTGACGACGGATTGGCGTTGTTTGACCTGTTTGAAAATTATGTGATGACAAATTTCGCCCTGCCAGCGCACCCGACGTTAAACGAGCACAACCGTAACTACCGCTACCGGAGCGGCTCTTTGAACGACGTCATGAACGCGGTTGCTGTGGGTGAGCACCTGCTCAATGATTACCGTCGTTTTCTGGAAAACCGGGGTAAGAGTGATCAGATCATTGACCGGGACCTCGACGTTGCGGACGATTATTTCAGCTTCTGTGATGGCTACGAGAAGACCCTCTTCGACGATCTCACCCTGGTTTATAACTACTTGATCCACTATGAGGAGGCGAACCAGACCCAGTTGAGCGCTACCCAGCTTCGGGACAAGGGGGTGGCGCTGCGTGAACTGGGTCGCTTCATGCGCTACCAACGGCTCTTCTCCGCAGCTGACTTTGATCACTTCGTTCAGGCAATTGGCCAGGGGATCAAGGACCTCGGCTTCAGGGATCGCAACTACTACTTTCAACGTCTTTTGCGTAAGGTGCAGGGGCAGCGGGACGCCTTAAATGGGCCACATCGCTATCGTCGCCAGCGCTACCAACTGACGGTGACCCTGGCTGACTACCAGCCAACTATGTGGCGCCAGATTATCCTCGGCGGTGACGCCCGGCTGGATACCCTCTGTTACCTGGTCCTGGCCAGCTTCCGCGCGCAGAGTAGTCACCTCTTTACCCTCCAGGACGGTGTCCACACCTATCAGCTACCAATCTTTGAGAGCGGGCTCGGTGCCAACAAAAGCTTACTGGCCCATTGGCTTGGCGAGTATCGGGCGGGGGCTGAACTGACCCTCGCATATGACTTTGGTGACGGCTGGCGTTTCAAGATCAAGGTTGATGAGGTGGCTGACCAGTCCCGGTTGAAGACGAATGGTACCGCCAAGCTGGTGGCTGGCAGTGGGCATGGGATCATCGACGACATCGGTGGTACCACTGGATTGACCGACGTTGCCAAAGACGATCCGGGGATTGACCATCCCCTGAATGTCAACCGCGAGCAGGCGGCCTGGCGAAAGCGCGTTGACCGTCTTAAGAAGAACTACCGTTAGGCAATGTTGCTTTCTTCACAATCTAGCGAAAAGGGTTACAATAAATGTGTAAGTTCAATTAAGTGAGGCTGATAGACATGGAGACACAAATTGATGATTTGCCAAAGACAATGCGGGCCTGGGCCGTTACCACGCCCGGGCCGATTGATGGCGATCGGGCGCCACTAAAGATGGTAGAGAAGCCGGTGCCCACTCCTGGTCGGGGGGAGGTCCTGGTCAAGGCTTTGACCTGCGGGGTCTGCCATACCGACCTTCACGTGACCGAGGGTGACCTGTCCGTCCATCAGGAGCACGTCACGCCGGGGCACGAGATCGTCGGTAAGGTGGTGGCGACGGGACCGGATACCCAGCGTTTCAACCTCGGTGAGCGGATTGGAATCCCGTGGTTCCGTCACGCTTGCGGGGTCTGCAAGTTCTGCCGGTCCGGACACGAAAACCTTTGTCCCCACTCCGTCTACACTGGTTGGGACCATGACGGCGGTTATGCCGAGTACGTGACCGTGCCGGAGGGGTTTGCCTACCGGATTCCGGAGAAGTTTAACTCCCTAGAGGCAGCCCCGCTGCTCTGTGCCGGGATCATCGGCTACCGGGCCTTTGAACGCGCTAATGTGCCAGCAGGTGGGCGTCTAGGTTTGTACGGCTTCGGTGGCTCGGCCCACATCACGGCCCAGATTGCTATGGCCCAGGGGATCGAGGTCCACGTGTTTACCCGCGGTGCTGATGCTCGCCGGTTTGCCCTCCAGTTAGGCTGCGCCTCGGCCCATGGTGCCTATGACCTTTCCGACGTGCCGTTGGACTCCTCAATCATCTTTGCCCCGGTCGGCGACATCGTGCTGCCGGCGATGGCCAGCCTAATTCCGGGTGGGACCCTGGCCCTGGCTGGAATCCACATGACCGACGTACCGGCCCTCAACTACCAGGAGCACCTCTTCCACGAGAAGACGATTACTAGCGTTGAGAGTAACACCCGTCGCGATGGGGAGGAGTTTTTGACCCTCGCCGACCGGCTGGATATCCATCCAGAGGTGCACGAGTACCCGTTTGAGAAGGCGGATGAGGCCTTGAAGTATGTTAAACGTGGTGATATTGAGGGGGCTTGTGTCCTGCGGATTAGCCAGGATGATTAGTCGATGGTATACTAGAGCACATCATAATACTGAAATGAGGGGAAAGCATGGACTATCCACAATTAGATTTGGCCAAGGCGCAGGGGCCGAAAGCCATCATTAAGACTAACAAGGGAACGATTACGGTCCAGCTCTTTGAGAAGCTGGCTCCTAAGACGGTCAAGAACTTCGTCGAACTGGCTAAGCAGGGCTATTACGATGGGGTGACCTTCCACCGGGTCATTCCGGACTTTATGATTCAGGGCGGTGACCCAACTGGGACCGGCCGTGGTGGCGAAAGCACCTACGACCACCCATTTGAAGATGAATTTGCCGACCAACTGTTCAACTTCAACGGGGCCCTCTCGATGGCAAATGCCGGCCCAAACACCAACGGTAGCCAGTTCTTCATTGTTTCCAATGAACATGTCCCGGCCAACATGATTGACCAGATGAAGATGGTTGGCTACCCGCAGGCAGTCATTGACCACTACAAGGAGTTCGGTGGGACGCCGTGGCTTGACCACCGGCACACCGTTTTTGGCCAGGTCATCAAGGGGATGGATGTTGTCCAGGTGATCAGTAAGGTCAAGCGTGACCAGATGGATAAGCCGAAGGACGACGTGGTGATGGAAAAGGTCACCATTGAATAATTAATATCAACGGGATTGGGGAATACAGTGAAATTGCCCAATCCCGTTAAGTGTAACTAAGAGTCATCGACTTTGGTCATTACTCGCTAGGGGGCAAGGATGAATTTAATCTAGCAGGGATGCTTACCTTTGTGATCACCCTAAAAATAGCTGAGTAGTCTAAAGGACCCCGAGCTGCGGCGCAAATGCCGGTGCTCGGGGTCCTTTTATCAGTTGTGATGGTTAGTCAAGAGGTCCCACAGCTCCTGTTTGCGGGGCGTTAATTCCTCGGTCTCCCGCATTGCTACGGATAGGTGGAAGATCGGCAGGTCAGGTCCCTGGATCTCGACCTGCTTGACCTTGTCGCCGGGTTCGATGGCGAGGCTGGTCAGGAAGGTAATGCCGAGGTTTTCGCTGACCATTGCCTTAATGACGTGGATGTCGGCGGTCCGGTAGAGAATCCGGGGGCGGAAGTGGGCCCGACGACACATCTGCTTGAAGGCTTGGTCGTGGAAGAACTCGGTGTCGGGAATGATGAACTGCTCATTCTTTAGGGCGGCGAAGTCCGCCGTTGCTTGCCCGGCTAGGGGATGGGCGGCGCCAACGACCACCTGGAAGGGGAAGCGGGCCAGTTCCTGGGCCTTTAGTTGGGCCTCCTTGAGCGGGGTTAGGGAGCCGAGCAGGGCCATGTCGAGCTCGCCGTGCTGGAGCATCTTCAATAACCCCCTGGAACCATGTTCATAGGTCTCCAGGGACCCCATCAGTTGGTGGCGCATCAGGCGGGGCGTCAACGGTGGGAAGTAGTAGTTACCGATGATCGGCGGTAGGCCGAAGCGCACCTTGGTCGAGTTAGCTCGGTCAATCTCCTGGTGGGCAACTTGGAGCTCATTTAGGATTAGGTCGACGTGGTTGGCGAACTGCTGGCCGGTTGTGGTGACCCGTAGCTCCCGGTGAACATGATCACGGACGAAGAAGCTGGTGTTAAACTCGTGCTCCAAGCGCTGAATGGCCATGGTAATCGTCGGTTGGCTGACTCCAAAGTGCTGAGCCACCCTAGAAAAATTTTGATCTTTTATCAGTTGCTGAAAATATTCTAAATCTTTGATTTTCATGTAAATCCTCTCATGTTGGTAACCCATGCCGTGCTTATCAAGTTTATTTATATCATAGCACGAATTTGACTATAGACTGATTCGGTCCCTATGATGGAGACAATTAAACGAAAAGAAAGGCGATTATTAATGAATAAGGCAATGGCAATCTTAAACAACCCCTTCAAGAATAAGGGGACGGCATTTACGATGGAAGAACGAGAACAGTTAGGCCTGGTTGGGGCCCTGCCGCCACGGGTCAAGACGATTGAGGAGCAGGCCGCGGAAACCTACGCCCTCTTCGAAACCAAGTCGAGCAACATTGAGAAGCGGCATTTCCTGATGGAGGTCTTCAACACCAACCGGCCCCTCTTCTTCTACCTGATGGGTCAACACATCACCGAGTTTATGCCGATCGTGTACGATCCAGTGATCGCCAAATCAATTGAAGACTATAACGAACGTTATCAAAAGCCCCAGGACGCTGTCTACCTCTCCGTCAAGCATCCCGAACGGATTGGGGAGAGCCTGGCCAACGTCAGTGGTGACCGGGACATCCGCCTGATCGTGGTTACCGATGCCCAGGGAATTCTCGGCATCGGTGACTGGGGTGTTGACGGGGTCGACATCGCGGTCGGTAAGCTGATGGTCTACACGGCTGCTGCTGGGATTAACCCGGCCCAGGTCCTGCCGGTTTCTATCGACGCTGGGACAGATAACCAGAAGCTGTTGGACGATCCAAACTACCTCGGTGAGCGTCACCACCGGATCAGCGGACCGGAGTACTTTGACTTCATTGACCGTTTCGTTGCCGAGATCGAGAAGCACTACCCGAAGAGTCTGCTCCACTTTGAGGACTTTGGGCGGGGAACCGCGGCCCGGATTCTTGACAAGTACCAAGACAAGATCCTGACCTTCAACGATGACATCCAGGGAACCGGGATCATTGCCCTTGCCGGGGTACTCGGTGCCATGAATATCTCCAAGGAGAAGCTGGTTGACCAGACTTTCCTGACCTTTGGTGCCGGGACCGCCGGTATGGGGATTGCCAAGATGCTCTACGACGAACTGATTCGCCAGGGCCTGACCCCTGAAGACGCCAAGAAGCACTTCTACCTAGTCGATAAGCAGGGCCTGCTCTTCGATGATACTGCGGGCCTGACCGACAAGCAGAAGCCGTTCACCCGTCAACGGAGCGAGTTCGCCAACGCCGACGAGCTGACTAACCTGTTGGCCGTGGTCAAGGCGGTCCACCCAACCGTCATGATCGGGACCTCTACCCAGCCGGGAACCTTTGACGAGGCCGTGGTTAAAGAGATGGCCGCCCACACCAAGCGGCCAGTGATCTTCCCCTTGTCTAACCCAACTAAGCTGGCCGAGGCCAAGGCTGATGATCTCTTGAAGTGGACCGATGGCCGGGCCCTTGTGGCAACTGGGATTCCGGTTGATGATATTACTTACCAGGGTGTGACCTACCAGATCGGTCAGGCCAACAACGCCCTGATTTACCCTGGGGTTGGGTTTGGTGCCCTGGCTGTTCAGGCACGCAAGCTCAACGATAATATGCTGGCTGCTGCCGCCCACGCCCTATCCGGCCTGGTCGACCCCGACCAAACGGGGGCCGCTGTCCTGCCACCGGTATCCAAGCTGGCTGAATTCTCCCAGCGGGTTGCCCAAAAGGTTGCCCAGTCCGCTATTGACCAGGGCCTGAGTGACATGTCCGATGCTAAGCAGGCGGTGGCTGCTGCCAAGTGGGAGGCCAAGTACTAATAAGTATGACCGACTGAGCAAAATTTCTGCTGCAGTCTAAAAAGTTTGTGATTCTGATCTTAAAATTAAAAATTCTCAAGAAGCTTATTTAATAAAATCTTGAGAATTTTTTGTTTGCCCACTTGTGAAAAAATTCCTACTAACGGCTGAAAGCGCCTTAACTACGGCTAGTGAACCGGCTGGCATAAGTGAAATTTATGGAATGCTTAAGGTTTGACTATGCTGGGGACGGCGGAGTAGGATAATGGTGTAATGATGTGTAACATTTCACAAATGATAACTTTTGATTACACAATTTGGAGGCGTCAAAAATGACAGAATACCGCACTGAAGAAGACACCCTGGGTCCCGTTAAGATTCCCGCTGATACGCTGTGGGGACCACAGACGGAACGTAGTCGTAACAACTTCCCAACTGGTCAATACATGCCCCTGGCCATCATCCGGGCACTGCTGAACATTAAGAAGGCTGCTGCCCAGGCCAACATGGAAACCAAGGCCATCTCTGATGAAAAGGGGAACCTGATCGTCAAGGCCATCGACGAACTGTTGGCCCTGAGTGACGAAGACCTTCGCAAGGACTTCCCACTGAAGGTTTACCAGACCGGTTCCGGTACCCAGACCAACATGAACACGAACGAAGTTGTTGCCCACAAGGCCCACCAACTCAACCCGGACATCGAAATTCTGCCAAACGATGATGTTAACAAGGGGCAAAGCTCCAACGATACCTTCCCAACGGCCATGAACGTAGTGGCCCTGGAAGCCGTTAACAAGCTGAAGCCAGCCATTCAACACCTGATCGACGAGCTGAAGATCAAGCAGGATAAGTACTGGAAGACGGTCAAGGTTGGCCGGACCCACCTGCAAGACGCCGTACCGTTGACGTTTGGTCAAGAGGTTTCCGGTTACGTTGCCGCCCTCGAACACGACCTGGACTACATCAAGACCTTAGAACCAACCTTAGACGAATTAGCCATCGGTGGTACCGCTGTTGGTACCGGCCTGAACGCTGCTGAGGGGATGCCAGAAAAGATTGCCGAAAAGCTGTCTGAAGTTTACGGCCTGAACCTGACCGCTAAGAGCAACAAGTTCTACGGCCTGGCTAATCATTCCGGCTTAAACGTGGTTCACGGTGCCCTGAAGACCCTGGCCGCTGACATGTTCAAGATTGCTCAGGACATTCGCTTCCTCGCTTCTGGTCCCCGGGCCGGTTACGACGAATTAAACATCCCGGCCAACGAACCTGGTTCATCCATCATGCCTGGTAAGGTTAACCCAACCCAGGCCGAGGCTGTGACGATGGCTGCTCTCCGGGTCTTCGGTAACGATACCGTCGTTACGATGGCTTCATCTCAAGGTAACTTCGAAATGAACGTCTACAAGCCAGTTATGATCGACGCCTTCCTTGAATCCGCCGACCTGCTGACCGGGACGATCACCGGCTTCACTGACCGTTGTGTCAAGGGCCTGACCGTCAATGAGAAGCGGATGGCAGAACTGGTTGACAACTCTCTGATGACGGTTACGGCACTGTCACCACACATCGGTTACCACGACAGCGCCAAGATCGCCCAGGCCGCAGACAAGGCCAGCAGTACGCTGAAGGAAGCTGCTCTGAAGTCTGGTAAGGTCACAGAGGAGCAATACGATGAGTGGATGGACATGCTGAAGATGACCAACGCTGATCGCAAGGACAAGTAATTAAACACTAACGGGGGCAGGCGTGGATCGGCTGCCTCTTTGCCTGATTAAACACAGAAAAAGGAGCGCATTATAATGGCAGAAAAGTTTCAACCATTATCCGTAAGTAAGCTGGCCGACAGCTACGACGCCGTCATTATCGGGTCCGGTGGTACCGGCCTGTCCGCAGCTATCCAGGCCCATGAACTGGGCTTGAAAGTGGCCGTCTTTGAAAAGGAAGCAGAGCTGGGTGGGAACACCAACCGGGCTTCCTCCGGGATGAACGCCGCCGAGACCAACGTCCAACTCCAGCACGGGGTCATTGACAACGTGGCCGATTTCTATCACGAAACCTACAAGGACGGTGGCCGCCTGAACGATAAGGACATGCTGGGCTACTTTGTCTACCACACAGCACCGGCAATTGACTGGTTGGCCGACCACGGCATCAAGTTGGACGACATCACGGTAACCGGGGGAATGTCCAAGAAGCGGACTCACCGCCCGGCCAGCATGGCGCCAATTGGTGGCTTTTTGGTCAAGAGTCTATTAGACGTTGTTGCCAAGGAAGATATTCCAGTCTTCAACAAGACCAAGGTGACTAGCCTGGTTCGCGATGATGAGGGGCGTATCGATGGGGTCAAGGTTAATGCCAACGGCCTGATCAAGACAATCGGTGCTAAGGCGGTTATCCTGGCCACCGGTGGTTTCGGCGCCTCCAAGGAATACATCGAACGGTTCCGGCCTGACCTCAAGGACTATAAGACTACTAACCAACCGGGTGCTACCGGTGACGGCCTTAAGCTGGCGGAAAACGTCGGTGCCGAGCTGATGCAGATGAACCTGGTTCAGGTCCACCCAACGGTTCAACAGGACCACCCGCACGTCTACCTGATCGGTGAGGCGGTCCGTGGTGAAGGTGCCATCCTGGTCAACGCCCAGGGGAAGCAGTTTGTCAACGAGCTCAACACCCGAAAGATCGTTTCCAACAGCATTACGGCCTTACCGGAACACAGTGCCTACCTGATCTTTGACCAGGGCATCCGTGACCGGGCCAAGGCCATCGAGTTCTACGACAAGACTGGGTTAGTGGTTCACGGTGACACCATCGAGGATCTCGCCAAGAAGTTGAAGATGGATCCCGATACGCTGACCCAGACGGTTGCCACCTGGAACAAGGCTGTCGAAGGTCACAACGATGCCGAATTTGGCCGGACCACCGGAATGGACCGGGGGATCACCAAGCCAGGCTTCTTCGCCATCCACATTGCCCCAGCCATTCACTACACGATGGGTGGGATCCACATCACGCCGAAGACCCAGGTGCTCGACGGTAACGGTGACGTGATCAAGGGCCTGTTCGCGGCCGGCGAGGTTGCCGGTGGACTCCATGGTAACAACCGGGTCGGCGGTAACTCCATCGCCGAAACGGTGGTCTTTGGACGTCAGGCCGGACAACAGGTCACCCTGTACGTTCGTAAGCAAAAGTAATTGACATTGACGGTCGGCTTTCCCGGCCGCATTGCTCTGCAATTATTATCAACGATGAGACATAAGAGGAATTATTAAAAGACCCGGTTTGTAAAATTAAGTTAGAAAAACAAAAAAGCCATTTGTGATAGACTTTTG